>JAZSJT010000146.1:0-1539 GCA_045534425.1 Acutalibacteraceae bacterium
TCTTTGAAATGATATATGACTGTCTCTTCGAAAGGAGCGACAGCGTCCTCAATCGTTTTGAAATGACATATGACTTTCGTTTCGAAATGAGCGGCGCAGTTCTGTATTCGTTTCGATATGATATATGACTGTCATTTCGAAATGACGGCGCAAAAATTTTCGTACAGAGAATCATTTTCGTCAGCGAGGGTGGCTTAAAACCTCATGACGAAAATGCCCCCTAAACCCCATATTTTCGTACACAGATTTTTTCGCAGCGACTGTCGCTTAGCTGCGTAAAAATATAAATCTTAAAGAAAGGAGAACAATTCCTATTTCAGACCTTAATAAAACAAACACCTTGGAACAGGCAAATGCACCACCCGGCACAGAGCTTGTGATACCCGAAAATCTTCCGCCGCTTAAGGTAATGAACCCGGGGCTCTACAAGAACCTGTGCGAACAAGTCACGTCCATATACAAGCACTGCAACGAGTTGGGCTATGGAACAAGAAAGAGGCACTATGAAGCAACCAAACGGTTCTGCGGCTTTTTAGCAGATAATTTTCGTCTGCAAAAGTTTAAAAATGTGGAAGACAGACATTTCCGAGCCTACGTTGAGTATCTGATAGAATCGGGCGCAGCACCCGCCACCATACAATCGGATCTATCCGGCATTCGCTTTTTCCACAGACTGTCCGGCAACAAGAACAAGCTATCCAAAAACAACTGTCTGGATCTTCCCAAGAGAGCTGTTGGTGTAGAGAATCGCGCATGGCTCCCCGAAGAAAAAGAGAAGGCAAGAGCAATTGCTGAGGAAATGGGCAGAACCGACGTTGTGATTGCTATTGATCTCATTGATGCTTTCGGATTAAGAATCGAAGAAATGTGCAGAACGAAGCTTGAATATTTGATGTCGACATTGAAAAACAGTCAGCTTGTAGTCCCCAAAGGCAAGGGCGGTCAAAAGCGTAATATTACGCTCGATCCTGCACAAAGGGCGTTGATCGTCAGATATGTTGAATATTTTCAAGCCAGACGATTACGCCCCGGTGATTATCTGATCTCAAACAGCGAAAAGCATGGTGTTCTGGACGAAAAACGATCTCTACAGAACTGGATGAGCTACAACAGAGAGAAGTTTATGGTCAAGGATCGTGACAAGATCGTAGAAGAAGGCAAAAAGAAAAGATACGCCACTATATCCTGGCACGGACTGCGACACGGCTACGCACAGAAGACTCACGCAGACGCATTGAAAGACAACCCCAGACAAGCGCAAAAGATCGTTAGTGAAAATCTCGGTCATCATCGTTACAAGGTAACAAGAATCTATTTAGCAGAAGAGAATCACAAGAAAAAAGCACAGTAACAACCAATTTTTATATTTAAGAAGGAATTTTTCAAATTGAACACAACGTCCCCAAATATGCGGGACTGATATATATGGAAACAGGGACAGATGAACACAGGGCGGTGCAACCGTCACCGCCCGTAAGGAGAAAATTATGAGACATTTGAGATTGCTCGCCTCCGGCAGAAATGGAGGCAATTACAAAT
>JAZSJT010000155.1:0-2225 GCA_045534425.1 Acutalibacteraceae bacterium
TCACTGTCTCCGGTGACGACCGAAATATCCGTGTCTAACTCTTTTGCCGATGTAAAGAAGGTGGAAAAGGACGAGGTGTAAAACGATATGCTCTCAATCGTGCCATCTTCATACGTACCATATTCAGCCTTGCCCAATAATTCAATGATACCGTCTTCGGCAATATGATAGATGTAAAGATCCGTACCGCCGTCAAGAAAACCTTTTTCAACGCTAACGGTGACACGCACAGGAAAACCGATTTCCTGATGTCCTTCAAAATATAATGGGAAAAGTCGTCCTTCCGGCAAAGAACCATAACCGTTTTGTATTGCAAGAGAATTTAACAATTCATCGGTTTTGGAATCAGATCTGCCCGGCTCAGCAGATGCAACGATTGTACGCACATTGGTCAAGATTTGTGCCAATTCTTCCTCCGGCAGTTGTGCATAATACTTCTGTTCTTCATCGGTCATTTTGCCAGTTTCCACACGAACGGAGGAGGTGATGGTTCTATCAGGCTCATTAGAGAGCGGAATATCAAAATCGGAATTGCGGTCTTCCGGCAAAAGCGTCATATCAGCCGGAGGAAAGTCCGTTCCGGGCTGATTATTCTGCTGCGGCGGCTCGGTCTTAGACGGTCCCGGATCGGTTGTTGCAGGAGGCTGCGTTGTATTTTCCGAAGGAGTTGACGTGGTTCCGTTACCGTTACTGCCGTTTTCGCCGCCGGAGTAACCGCCACCGTAGATGGCATATGAGCCGTTACTGTAAACATGGGATTTACCGTTAACCCAAATCAAGTCACCGTTTACGGGAACATTTTGTATGCCGTCATTCTCGCCCGGCCAGAAATTTGTCAGCAGATACCCAGCCCCCATGCAATAGTGGCACTTCCAGCCTACTGCTTTTGAATCCTTGCAGTTTGAACTCTGGCACTCCTGTTTTCCTTTGCCGTCACATCCGTTGCAAATATTCCAACCCGGAACGGTGTGGCAAACTACACAGCGCATTTTTCCGCTTCCGTTGCAGTTTCCGCAGACGCCTTCATCAAGGACTTCGCCGGCGCCGTTGCGCATTTTTCCGTCGCCGTTACAGTTGGGGCAGGTGTAATAGCCGTCATCACAGCCTTTGCCCGACTCTCCTGTGCATTTGCTTTTACCTTCGCCGCCGCAGCCGCCGCAGGTAACCTCGCCGGTATTGTTACATACCTTGCAGTGAAACTCCCCTGTGGTGTTGCAGTGATGACATTCTGCAAGATCCTTTGCGTACGCTATCGTGGCAAAGGAACTGCAGAGCATAACAGAAATAAGGATTATAGTGAAAACCCGAATTGCCTTTTTCATATTACAGAACCCTCCTTGTGTGACCTTCAATCAAACTATGTCGATTGAGCGATAAACAGTGGGCGATGACCTTCACATGACAAATTCCTATCGTTAAGTCTATTTTATCACATTTTTCCTTTCCTATCAACACCCGGCTGATCTGCCAAAGATATCCTCCGCAATCCTGCGGATAAAAGGCTTGACACCCTTTCCCTTTTAACTTAACGTGTTGGTTTACCCCTATGTAAAAATCAGTTGGCGATTTGCACAAAGAAACGGCTCCGTCCTTTAGGACAGAACCGTTATATCAATTCAACAAATTGCAATTTGTAGGGGGGATAAGTGTATGATTTATTTGGTTCGGCAAGGACAAACAGATTGGAATTTATTTCGGAGATTTAATGGAGTTACAGAAACTTTTTTGAATCAAAACGGTATAGAACAAGCAAAAAAGCAAGCAGAAGAATTAAAGGATATTGAATTTGACATATGTTTTTGTAGTCCGCAAATGCGTGCCGTCCAAACAGGAGAAATTATTTATAAAGGAAAAATGATACTGGATGAAAGGCTTGCAGAAATAGATTGCGGCGAATTTGAAGGAACAGAAGAAAATGGAGAGTCAATGCGCTTGTTTTGGCAAGCAATAAAAACTGGAGATAGAGGTACGGAATCATTTGATGTTTTTATGAAACGTAACGCATCTTTTTGTAATATGCTTTCTGAAGACTATATGCAAAAGAATGTGTTGATAATTACACATGCCGCTAATGCGAGAATAATAAATTATTATCTGAGTGGGAAACCAGAAAAATATGATTTTACCAAAGCAGTAGCACAAGATGGGGAAATATTAAAGTATTAATTTGGATTTCATCTTAAGATAATCAAAGAATATTACAAATTCAAGTCTAAGGAATGAAA
>JAZSJT010000134.1:0-36912 GCA_045534425.1 Acutalibacteraceae bacterium
TGTGTAGGTCTGTCCGTATTCCTCTGCGAGAATATATGCTCCCGTTACAGAAATACTGTTACAGTTGTTATCATAGACAATTGTTATTCTTATGGTATCTATATCAGTATCAGCAATAATTTCCATACTGACAAACTGCCATGAACTGACATTGGGATTGTATTCTTTTTCTGTTACTTTTTTATTTGTACTGTCCTTTATCAGTTCAATTCTTAATTTACAGCTTGCCTTTTTTTCGGGGGTAATGAGATTCTTTGCAAGTTCTGTAGGAACAGAATCAGCCTTTATCCAGGCGCCCGCACTGAAAACATCCCCTGCTTTTCCGTCGAAGAGGATATTTTGATAAAGTCTGCCGTCTCCGTTAGATTTCGGTGAAAAAGTAATCTGTCCGGGAAAACCGCTCAATGTTGATGCTGCCGTTGTAAAGCTTGTTGCAACACCGCCCCATTTGGAATTTCCTTTATAGAAAGAGGGATTCTGAACTATATTGAATCCGTTTATACCGCTTCCCTGTTCAAGCTGAATATCATCCACCCAGAACGTTCCCACTGTAGTTGAGTCGGTAATGCCCGCAAGTACTTTAATATATTGATTTGCAGATATTGTAACCGTTATACTTCTGCGTACCCATTCTCCTGCCGCCGTGTAGATTACGGGTTCACATCGATAGGTAGCCGTAACAGTTCCGTCGGTTACTATCTGAACGGCAAAAACACCATTTTCATTTGTTACAGCATATCCGTTTGTACTGATATATGCAGATGCCGTATATGTTCCAGACGGAATATTTTTAATATGCTGGTCAATATCAGTCCAACTGCCGCTTGCGGCGGTTCTTTTAATCTTAAATGAACCCTTTCTGTAATGTCCGTAGTTTAAGTCAATCGCCATTCCCGTGTTATCGCCATCGGGATTCGGTTCATAGGAATAGTAGCTGTTGAGATTCTGGTTGTCAAAGCTCGGGTCTGTAACATAATTCTGAACCGATTGCTGAACCTTTGAGGATGATAGTATTCTGTTTGCGTTTGCATCTGTTGTGTTTCCGGGGGCATATGAAAAACCGAGAGCTGTTTTATCCGCATCGGATACTATTCCCGTGGGCTGACCGAAGGAATTGAACTGGTAGGTAAATTTTCTGTTCTGTCTGTCAGTTACTACGGTTTCGTTCTGGAAGTAATCGAATGAATATTTATCATTTGTCGAGCTGCCGCTTTTTTCCGTTATACTTGCAGCCATTTTTGTGCTTGTTCCGGATTTATATGTTATTTCGACACTTGTCCCGTCAAAATGTGTGATTCCCGTAAGAATACGGCCGCTGTCATAAGTGAAATTAATTACTTTTGAATCCGGGTATGTTATGCTCATTAACTTATTCTCATATATACTGAATGTGTATTTTCTTCCTGCAGGATCTTTAATTTGAGTTAGCACCTGTGAAGTCACGGTATTATATGAGAATGTATAGGCTCTGCCCGCCCCGTCTGTTATTGTTCTTAATCTGTCATATGATATATTGTTAAGTGTCACCGTGTCATATGACAGCAATACTTTATTGCCGATTTTTTCTTCTATTGATATGAGGCTTCCATTTGCATTGAATTTCATACAGTTCCCGCTTTTATCGGTAATCGTATATCTTTCAGATGTGCTTGCGGAATTTACGGAAAGGGTATAACCTAATCCGTCTTCATCCTTTCCTGTTGTATCATTCAAAGCTTCAAAGTAGAAATAGTGCTCTGTCCCGTCTGCATCACATAAAAAATACTTATATTTTTTCTCTTCGTCAGACGAATCACTTGTAATATACGGATTCGGGCTTATTGTAATATTGTAATTATGCCGCCATCCCATTCCAAGCCAATTTATTGAGGTTCCGTCTTTATTTGAATTATATACAAATGATATATTTACAGGTGCGATAAGTCCGCCGCTGTCAAGTGTCACGGGTTGTGAAATTACAACATTTCCGTTGTAATTATTTACAGACACATTTCCGCCTCTGCCTGCAGCAAGGGAAGTAAATGAATAATAGTCCTCATATCCTGACATATTGCGGACTGCTATTGAAAGATACGGTCTGACAGTTGTATTGTCGGGATATCCGCTTGCATAAAATATTGCTCGCGCGGTTGATGTTTCATTTTCCTGCGGAGAAACAAGCATTATTCCGTAATTTGGAGTTTTTCCCATATACCATGAATCCACAAGCTTTGTTATATCCCACGGTATATATCCGATTCCTGTTTCATATGAATCATTTATAAATTTGTATTCCGCGATAACTGAATCAATAGAAGGTTGTGTATTCCATGTTACAGAACCGCTGCTCCAGGATGATGTTACTTTATATAAATTCACCGTTATGTCCGGCCAACAGGCTGAAATATATGTATTCATATATGCACTCACAACCCTGTCGCCGTTTTTAAGACTTGGCAGAGAAAACTTTATGAGACTTCTCGTTTTCTTCATTATTGTGCTTCCTGCCGCTTCATAACCGACATAAAGACTTCCGACTGTCGCCTGTGTGGAATCAGAGCCGTAATTTACCGCAGGATTATTAGATGACACAAATGCAGAGGAATAGCTTGTATCCTTTAGCTTTCGTAAACTGTATATTACCGGGTCAACAGTTACGGGATAGGCTCTGTCGGAAGATGCGAGCCATTCCTTGTCTGTTTTTAATGTCACGGAAAACTGATTGTTTTTTATTTCGCCAAGCTCGTAATATATGTTTGTGTTCTGCTCACCGTTACTGTCAGCCATAAACGGTGCCGAGATTACAAATACTGTTTCTTCTTCGCTGTTTTTTAGATATATTGTTTTTTTGTCCTCGGAAATTGTCGGTGTCAGCCCCGAATTCTTATACTGCGCAATAAATTCTGTGGGGGCTTCTTTTGATTTAAGTATTATATTTTCTTTAAGAGAATCGCCGAAAATTAAATACTCAATATCCGTTTCATTATATACATCAGAAAAAACTACCTGACTTGTTAAGCCGTCAAGACTTGTTTTGTCATCATCTTCAGACTTTTGCGATACTGTTCCCGTAACGGTATTAATTCCTTCAAAAGTCCAAGACAAAGTAGTATTATCCTTTGTAATTCGGACTAATTTTTTTCCGTTTGTCTTTTTTGATATTCTGATATCAACATCGGAATCCTTGGTCTTATATTCCTTTTCGCTGTCTTCATCATCTGTTTCAGAAAGTGAATTATCATAATCAACAAGCTGTCCGTCACTGTTTTCATAATGCACAGCATAGGGATACTGTGCAATAAGCCTTGTGCCGTCCGACTGCATAAAGCTTTTTGAATTAAGTGTTCTGTCGTCTGTTATTTCATAAAGAATTGTGCTTTGTGTTCCGTCATAATTTTCTGACGTGGGTGAGGGGTTAAATTCTTCTTGCTTCGCAGTTACGCTTTCTATCATTGCAGTGCTTAAAGGTACACTTTGCACAACTATGAGCAAACTCAGAAAAACAGCAATAATCCGAACAACTTTTTTCATATCAATCCCTCCGTTATTTATAGCAGAATTTACTCCGCACAATTTATTAGTCTTAAAAATTTAATAATGTAACACAGAGATATCTATTATTCATATATTGTTTACAAAAAAAGAGAAAAAAATACAAAAAGCCATACTGTGCAAAATGAACACAGTATGGCTAAAAAAATCAGTTAAGACTTGTTCTGAGGTTATTAAGCTCGTTCTTGAGAGTTTCGGGAAGCTTATCGCCGAATTTTCCGTAGAATTCTTCAATACCGGGGATTTCATCCTTCCAGAGAGCGTTATCAACAACAAGGATTGATTCGAGAGTTTCCTTGGAAACCTCATCTTCAATTCCTGTAAGGTCAATATCATCAGCAAAGGGAACATAACCGATAGCTGTTTCTCTTGCATCAACCTTACCGTCACAACGGTCAAGTATCCAGTTAAGAACTCTGAGGTTGTCTCCGAAGCCGGGCCATAAGAAGTTGCCCTCATCGTCTTTTCTGAACCAGTTTACGTTGAATATCTTGGGAGCCTTTTCGGGATCAAGTGTCTTACCTACATTAATCCAGTGCTGCCAATAGTCACCCATATTATAGCCGCAGAAAGGAAGCATAGCCATGGGATCACGGCGAACAACACCTACTGCACCTGCAGCGGCTGCTGTTGTTTCAGAAGCCATTATTGAACCTACGAATACGCCGTTGTTCCAATCCTTTGACTGATATACGAGAGGAGCAAGCTTTGCACGTCTACCGCCGAATACGAAAGCTGAAATCGGAACACCCTGGGGATTTTCAAATTCAGAGCTGAGGCAAGGACAGTTTACTGCAGGAGCGGTAAATCTTGAGTTGGGATGAGCACCCTTAACCTCGCTTGTTTTGCCGTTCCAGGGCTGACCTATCCAGTCTTCTGCATTTTCGGGAGGATTCTTGTCAAGACCTTCCCACCATACAGTGTTATCATCAAGGTTATGAGCAACATTAGTGAAAATTGTTCCCTGCTTTGTGGAAAGAAGAGCATTGGGATTGGATTTCATATTTGTTCCGGGAGCAACACCGAAGAAGCCGTTTTCGGGATTGATGGCATAAAGTCTGCCGTCTTCACCCTTGCGAATCCATGAAATATCGTCACCTACACACCAAACCTTATAGCCTGCCTTCTTATATCCTTCGGGGGGAATGAGCATAGCAAGATTGGTCTTTCCGCAAGCGGAGGGGAATGCTGCACATATATATTTTGTTTCGCCCTTGGGATTTTCAACACCGAGAATAAGCATATGCTCTGCCTGCCAGCCTTCCTTCCAGCCCTGATAGGATGCGATACGAAGAGCAAAGCACTTTTTACCGAGAAGAACGTTTCCGCCGTAGCCTGAATTTACGGAGATAATTGTGTTATCCTGGGGGAACTGACAAATCCATCTCTTTTCAGGATCGATTTCGCATTTACAGTGAAGTCCGCGTACCCAGTCATTTGAATCACCGAGAACATCAAGAACGGACTTTCCTACTCTTGTCATAATTGCCATATTGAGAACAACATAGATAGAGTCAGTAAGCTCGATACCTGCTTTGGAGAATTTTGAACCTACGGGACCCATGGAATAAGGAATTACATACATTGTTCTTCCCTTATAAGAGTCTTTCGCAATGTTGTAAAGCATTTCATAGCATTCACCGGGTTCCATCCAGTGATTTGTGGGGCCTGCTTCTTCCTTTGTGGGAGTACAGATAAGCGTTCTGTCTTCAACACGGGCAACGTCTGTGGGATGTGTTCTGTGAAGATAGCAATCGGGAAGAAGCTCTTCATTGAGCTTCTGCATTTCACCTGTTGAACAAGCTTCAGCTCTTAATGCTTCAATCTGTTCTTTTGAACCGTCAATCCAGACAATTTTGTCAGGCTTTACGAGTTCAACTTTTTCTTCAATCCAAGAAAGAATTGACTTGTTTGTTGTAAGTGACATTTGTTTCTCTCCTTATATAG
This sequence comes from Acutalibacteraceae bacterium, assembly GCA_045534425.1. Lineage (GTDB taxonomy): Bacteria > Bacillota > Clostridia > Oscillospirales > Acutalibacteraceae > RUG806. Next base: position 5,479 of record JAZSJT010000134.1, read on the forward strand.
AAAAAAATTTCATACAGATGTTAATATACTATATTGTGATATTTTTGTCAATATCTAATGCAGCTGTTGCATTAAGTTTTAATGATGCAATATTGCCGTTTTTATACTCATAAAATGCTTGTGCACCGACCATTGCGGCATTATCACCGCAATATTTGAGCTCAGGCATATAAAGAGAAATATTATACTTATCGGCAAGAGCTTTCATATCTCGGCGAAGAACAGAATTTGCTGATACACCGCCCGCAAGAACCAGCTTATCGGGCTTTACAAGATTAATTGCTTTTTCAGTTCTGTCACAAAGAATTGATACAACACATTTTATGTATGATGCACCGATATTTTTCACATCAGGTGTTTCGCCCTTCTGTTCGAGATTATGAACAAGATTTATAACAGCAGTTTTAAGTCCCGAAAAGCTGAAATCAAGCTCTGCATCCTGAATTTTAGGTGAAGGAAATTTATAAGAAAACGGATCGCCGTCTGCGGCAGCTCTGTCCATATTAAGACCGCCGGGATAAGGAAGCCCCATAGTTCTTGCAGCCTTGTCCATAGCTTCTCCTGCAGCATCGTCTCTTGTTCTGCCGACAATCTCATAATCTGTATAGTCCTTAACATTTATAAGATGAGTGTGACCGCCTGAAACAACAAGTGCGAGAAACGGAGGCTTTAATTCTTCTGAACAGATATAATTTGATGCTATATGACTTCTTAAATGATGAACCGGAATAAGCGGCTTTTTAGTACTGTAGCTTAATCCCTTTGCAAAATTAACTCCGACAAGAAGTGCTCCGATAAGCCCCGGTGCATATGTGCAGGCAATTGCATCAATATCATCCATAGAAAGAAATGCATCTTCAAGTGCCTTTTTACAGACAGAAGAAATTGATTCACAATGCCTTCTTGATGCAATTTCAGGCACAACCCCGCCATACAGAATATGTTCGGGGACCTGCGATGCAATAACTGAAGACAAAACCTTTCTGCCGTCTTCCACAACTGCAGCAGCAGTATCATCACAGGAAGACTCAATTGCTAAAATTTTCAATCCGAACTCACCTCTTTGTTGAAATATAAAGTATATATACAGGCATTTTCTTTAGGGGAAGAATAAAAATCCTTACGAACACCAAGATTCCTGAAGCCGAATTTTTCATAGAGCTTTCTTGCTGTCAAATTGGATTCTCTGACTTCAAGTGTTGCAAAAATACAATCAGTTTCTTTTAATACTTTTATTAGTGACTCAAGAACAGATGAAGCAATATGACAATTTCTGAAGCATTCCTTAACTGCAATATTAGAAATATAAAACTCGTCAACAATCTTTTGACCGCTTATATATCCGAGAACAGTGTTTTCTTTTTTGGCAACAAGAAATATTACATTATCCTTTGAAATTTCTTCTGCAATCTGATTAACGCTCCACGGAGAAGAAAAACACTCTTTTTCAATCTGTGCGATTTGTTCGCTGTCACATTTTTCTGCGGTAACAATAACATAATCAATCCTTTGCATCATACCATGACTTCCCTACTGCCGAATCAACACAAAGCTTTACAGAAAGATTTACGGCATTTTCCATTTCTTCTTTGATAATTGATCTTACAGCCTCTGCATCTTTTTCGGGAACTTCTGCCATAAGCTCATCGTGAACCTGCATTATAAGATTAGATTGAGGATAATCGGTTTTAAGACGGTTATAAACCTTTATCATTGCAATTTTTATAATGTCTGCGGCTGTCCCCTGAATGGGCATATTTCTTGCAACTCTTTCACCGAAGGAGCGTATCATTCCGTTTGAGGATGATAACTCGGGAAGATAACGTCTTCTGCCGAATAATGTTTCGGAATATCCATTTTCTTTAGCATCGGAAATACACTTGTCCATATAAGCATTTACAGCTGAATATAAATTAAGATAAGACTTTATAAAGGATTCTGCCTGGGCTCTTGTAGATTTAATATCCTTTGATAATGAAAATGCACCAATACCGTAAACAATTCCGAAGTTTACCGCTTTTGCCTTGCTTCTCAATTCAGCTGTCACTTCGTCAATCGGAATACCGAAAACCTTTGAAGCAGTAACAGAATGAATATCAACACCGGAATTAAAGGCTTCAAGCATATTTTTATCATCAGCCAAAGCCGCAAGAACACGAAGCTCAATCTGCGAATAGTCAGCATCTATTATTGTGTAACCGTTACGGGCAACAAAAAATTTTCGCATTTCTCTGCCAAGCGGAGTTCTGACGGGAATGTTCTGTAAATTGGGTTCAAGAGAAGACAAGCGTCCCGTTCTTGTTTCAATCTGATTAAAAGTACTTCTTATTCTGTTATCGTCCTGAACAGCTTTAAGCAGGCCGTCGCAATAAGTTGATTTAAGCTTCGTATATGAACGGTATTCAAGTATCAATGAAACAATGGGATACTCTTCGGCAAGACCTTCGAGCACCTCAGCATTAGTGGAATAACCTGTTTTTGTTTTCTTTTTTGCAGGAAGACCGAGTTTTTCAAAAAGTATAACGCCTAACTGTTTAGGAGAATTGATATTAAATGCTTCGCCGGCGAGAGAATAAATTTCTTGCTCTGTTTGAGAAATTTTCAATGAAAGCATATCTGAAAATTCCTTTATACCGCCAACATCAACCTGCATTCCGATAAGCTCCATAGAAGCAAGAACTTCAGAAAGAGGGATTTCTATATCTTTAAGAAGATACATCTGATTTCTTTCATTTATAATTGAAGCCAATCTGTCTGATAAAACCTTAAATAATGTCAAACTTTCACAAAAATGCTTATTGCTTTCATAAAACTCTTCTGAATAGCTGTCTGTTATCTGCGGTAAAACAGAATTTACATTATATGACAAAGAAAGTGACTGAACAGAATAATCGGATGAATTTACATCAAGAAGATATGCAGCAAGAGTTATATCAAAAACAATATTTTTAACTGATATTTCATTTGATAAGCAATATGAAAAAATCGCTTTGCTTTCGTCGGTAGCTTTCTCAACATCACCTTCAAGAAGATTTTTCACAAAAGCATCAAAAAACATATTGCTATTTTCAACAATAATTATTTCATTTTCTGATACTATTCCGATAAAAGTAAGCCTGCTGTCAGAAAAATTCAATTTCATATAAATTTTGTTATAATTTTTTAAAATACTTTCCGCTTCTGAACAATCAACTACTTTAAATTTAACCGATATACATTCATTAACATTATCGGTTGAAGACAAAATATCTGTTTTTTCTTCATCAAGCTTTAATCTTGAAATAAGCTTAAACATTTCATGTCTTGCAAGCTCTTTAAGAAGTGCCTTTGAATCACGAGTGGCTGTGAGATATGTGTTCATATCAGTAACAACGGGAGCAACCTTTGATATTGTGCCGAGTTGCCTTGAAAAAAAAGCACTTTCCTTGCCTGCTTCAAGCTTAGTTTTTACTCCGGCAGAAGCTTCAATTATACTTAAATCTTCATATATTTTATCTATCGTACCGTATTTTTTTATCAGCTCGCCTGCTGTTTTTGGACCAATTCCCGAAACTCCAGGAATATTATCGGAGCTGTCACCCTGCAGGGCTTTCAGTTCGATCATTCCTGAAGGAGAAACACCGTATTCTTCAAAAAGTTTATTTTCATCATACTCAACAGTCTGTGTTTTTCCCATTTTTGTAGTTGTCAGAAGAACGCTCACATTTTTTGAAATAAGCTGAAGCGAATCCCTGTCACCAGTAGCAATATAACAACGGTCGTTTTCATTTATTGAAACTGAAAGTGTACCTAAAATGTCATCAGCTTCAAACCCCGGACATTCAACAACCGTACAGCCGTAAGCTTTGAGTAAGGTTTTGAGCGGCTCAAACTGCTCGAGAAGTTCAGGCGGCGGACTTTTTCTTCCTGCTTTATATTCAGTATACATATTATGTCTGAACGTGGGCTGATGAACGTCAAAAGCCGTGATAATGGCATCAGGCGAATATTTTTCATCAAGACTTAAAAGAATATTCATAAAACCGTATAATGCATTGGTAAAATGACCGTCCTTTGCATTGAGAAGCTTAATTCCGTAAAAAGCACGGTTAATTATACTGTTACCGTCAATAACAAGATATTTCATATCAGAACTCCTTTTCTAATATCAAATTATTATAGCACATAAATATTAAATTGGCTACTTTATTTTTTCATTTTTTTATGTTATTATTTTTGCGGTGATAATAATGACGATATCCGATGTAAAAATTAACGGTTTTGCAGCACTTGCTCCTATGGCAGGTGTTGCTGACCTTCCCTTCAGAGTTTTATGTAAAAAATACGGTGCTTCCTACACAGTAGGTGAAATGGTAAGTGCAAAAGGCGTGACTATGAATGACAAAAAGTCACAGATACTTATGAAAATTGATGAAAATGAACATCCTGCCGCCGTACAAATATTCGGAAATGAGCCTGAAATTATGGCACAAGCCGCAATATATGCTCTTAATTTCAATCCTGACATAATTGATATAAATATGGGATGTCCTGCTCCTAAAATTATCAAAAACAAATCCGGCTGTTTTCTTATGAAAAACTCTGAACTGGCAGGCAAAATCACAAAAGCGGTTGTTGAAGCCGTTAAGATACCTGTAACAGTAAAATTCAGATCAGGATGGGATGAAAGCAGTAAAAACTGCGTTGAATTTGCAAAGGTGGTTGAAGCTAACGGTGCAGCGGCAATTACCGTTCACGGAAGAACAAAAGAACAGATGTATGCACCGCCTGTGGATTTTGATGCAATCAGAGCCGTAAAAGCTGCAGTAAATATTCCTGTAATCGGAAACGGAGATATTTTTTCTCCTGAAGATGCAAAGCATATGTATGAAACAACCGGGTGTGACTTTGTTATGATAGGACGCGGTGCATTCGGCAGACCTTGGCTATTTTCTCAGATCAATGATTATCTGACTACCGGCACATATGAACCTGATCCTTCTCCTGAAATGAGGATGAGCATTATGATGCATCACGCAAATAATATTTGCTCCTTCTACGGTGAACATAAAGGTATGTGTGAAATCAGAAAACACGCATTATGGTATACTAAAGGACTTAAAGGCTCTGCAAAGCTAAGAAAAGATTTCAGCGTTGTCAAAAGCTTTGATGAATTAAAACTGCTTGCAGAAAGAATCATTGAAATCAAAGAATAAATTTATAAAAAAGCAAAAAAAGGACTTGATTTTTTTAATGCCATCAGTTATAATAACTTTCGTCCTTTGGAGAGTTGTCCGAGTTGGTCGAAGGAGCACGATTGGAAATCGTGTATACGTCATAAGCGTATCAAGGGTTCGAATCCCTTACTCTCCGCCAATCAAAACCGACGTTAATCGTCGGTTTTATTTTTTTGTGATTAATAATATATATAAAGTTTAAATTTACATAAAAGTTCTGCAGAATGTAAAAAAAACAAAAATTCTGTTGAAAATTTTTGTATAATAAGATATAATTTATTAGATAAAATAAAAGGAGTTTCTTATTATGTGTAACTCAAAATTCAGGAAGCTTGTATCAATATTTTTGTCATTAATTATGATAATAAGCATAGTACCCATATCATTAATTTCTTTAGCGGCAGAAAGTACATATGCTGTTATGAAATCATATGCATCCGCTACTGCTGCCAATAACGATGATTATCATGCTTATAAGGACAGTATTATATCCGTAACTTTTCTTGATAATATTGATAATGAAGCTGTTAATAATGCCGTTTTACATTGGGATGTTTCCGAAAAGCAAAATAACAGCGTAATTGCTTGGATGATAAAAAATATTGATGAAAGCAATTCTGCCGGAGCGGAGCGATATGACGTTTTTATTGCAGCCAACGGCGGAATTTGGGCAAATCCCGATTCCTCAAATCTGTTTTTCAACTTTAAGAAATTGAGAAATGTTTATGGTTTAGAATATTTTCATACTGAAAAAGCTGAAACACTTGCCTATTTCTTTGAAAAATGTTATGAACTGAAAGAAGCTGACTTGAGCACTTTTGATACTTCAAATGTAACTGATCTTACATATTTTTTTGATAATTGCCAAAAACTTGAACGTGTTGATTTTTCAGGTTGGAACACAAGTAATGTTACCAACATGAGTTATATGTTTAATAATTGTTACATTCTTTCTGAACTTGACCTCAGCAGTTTTGACACACGCAAAGTCTCCAATATGATGAAAATGTTTTATCAATGCAAGGAACTGAAAACTATATATATAAGTGATTATTGGAGTGTTGAACAAGTAACCGCAAGCAATCAGATGTTTAACTGTTGTTATGCCATTGTCGGCGGTAAAGAAATATATGATAAAGATTTTCAATATTTTTCTCCCGGTATTGAGTATGCAAAACTCAAAGAAGACGGCGGATTTCTGACTCATGAAAGTGAAAAACCTCTTCCTGAGATTAAAAAATATAAAGTATCTTATGAATTTATAGGCGATATAATCCCTGATGGTGTAATTTTAACAGAAGATAAGATTTACACCGAAGGAAGTACCGTTACCGTTGCCAAGCGGCCTGAAGCAGACGGTTTTATCTTTTCAGGTTGGTCAACTGACGATGCGGACATTTCAACAGGTTCATTTATCATCAACAACGATGTTCACATCATAGGTTCATGGGACAAGCTTTATAATGTCAAATATGAATTCAGAGGATTTATTCCCGAAAATCCACCTGAACTTGCCTCTTATCAGCATAAATCAGGTGACTTGGTTAAACTGGATGATGTTCCTTTTATTCACGGATATGTTTTTGATGGCTGGATAACAGAAGATGTAACAGTTATAGATAATATTTTTGAAATGCCGGCAAATGATGTTGTTATTTACGGCTCTTTCAGAAAACCTGTTGAGAGTGTTGAAATCAACGGCGGAAATATTGTTCTGAATATATATGATAAAAAGGTTATAAATATATCTGTCAATCCTGAAGATGCGACAATAAAAGATATAATTTACTCTTCAGACAATGAAACAGTTGCAAAAATTGATGAAAAGGGCAATTTAATTGCGGTCGGTGAAGGAAATGCAACGATTACTGTTTACTCTAAGGACGATCCGACAAAAAACGATTCAATTATAGTTACAGTAAAAATTCCTGTAACAGACATCACCATAAATAAAACCGAAATTACTCTTGAAATCGGCGAAAAAGATAAAATCACAGCTACTGTTTTTCCGGATAATGCAACAAATAAAGAAATTACTTTCAAATCCGAAAATGAAAGCATCGTTAAGGTTGATGAAAACGGTAATGTTACTGCTGTTGGTGAGGGCACAACAACAATTACCGTTGCATCAAAGGATAATCCCGACATATCTGAAGCTATATCGGTAACTGTCAAGAAACCTGTGGTACCCGTTGAAAATATCACTGTAAACCAAAATAATATCACTCTTGAAATCGGAGAAAAAGATAAAATTACAGCCACTGTTTCTCCGGATGATGCAACAAATAAAGAAATTTCTTTCAAATCTGAAAACGAAAGCATCGTTATGGTTGATGAAGACGGTAATATTACTGCTGTTGGTGAAGGCACAACAACAATTACCGTAGCCTCAAAGGATAATCCCGACATCACTGAAGCTATATCGGTAACTGTCAAGAAACCTGTGATACCCGTTGAAAATATCACTGTAAACCAAAATAATATCACTCTTGAAATCGGCGAAAAAGATAAAATCACTGCTACTGTTTCTCCGGATAATGCAACAAATAAAGAAATTTCTTTCAAATCTGAAAACGAAAGCATCGTTATGGTTGATGAAGACGGTAATATTACTGCTGTTGGTGAAGGCACAACAACAATTACCGTAGCATCAAAGGATAATACCGATATTAAAGAATTTATAATTGTTACAGTCAAAAAATCAGATTCATCAGAAAATCCGGATAATCCGGTGCAACCTGATGAACCATCGTATTCAATTGAAGTTCCCGAAAAGATTACTATTTTTGTGAGTGAATACAAATATCTCGAAGTAAAAATTACACCTGACAACATAGGAATTAAGCCTGTATTCACATCTTCTGATTCAACTGTAGTTTCTGTAGATGAAAGCGGATATATAAAAGGGTTAAGAGTGGGTACTGCAAACATTACCGTTGATTTAGGCAATGGCGATGTCAGAATAATTCCTGTAACAGTTCTTGCAATACCCGAGGTTCCGCAAAAATTCCACATTTGCTTTGGAAAAACTGACGGAATCGGCTGGTATGAGGTTTCTGTTAACGGTGGTGACTTTTTCCCACAAGGTCCAAATTCCACACTTGAAGTCAACAAGGGAGATATTCTTGTGATAAGAATTCAGGATATGTGGATTGATGACGATTTTGATTTCTATGTAAACGGCACAAAAGTTGAACCCTCTGCGGCGAATACGATTACTGTTACCGTTAACGGATTTATGCTTATCGGTGCTCTTTCAATGGATGTTGATGTTCCGGATATAGAAGAGTCTTTGAATCTTCTCGAAAAGCTTATCAGATTCCTTAAAGGCATATTTGATTGGATTGTAAACTTGTTCAAATAATCATAATAAACGCTCAGAGCAGAGGTTCTGAGCGTTTTGTTAAAAATTACTTGAAGATTAAATCTAATTGTGATAAATTATCCTAAGAGGTGATTATAATAAATATATGATTATATGCATACGGGAAAAACGTTAATGCTGCTTCATTAAAAGCAATTCTGCAAATCATATATTCCATATTTCCAAAAAAAACACGAAGTCGCACCTGTACAGATTTTCACAATAATGCTGTTGAAATTTTCAAAAAAAACCGATTTCCGGCATTGGCGAACACGTTGCAGGTCTTTTCAGCTGAAAAATAATTAATTAGTATCAGGAGGTATTAATGTGAATACAATTAAATTCAATTCACTTAACACAAAAGTAGTGGCACACAGAGGATTAAGCGGAATAGAAAAAGAAAACACAAATGCTGCATTTATAGCAGCAGGCAACAGAAGCTATTTCGGAATTGAAACTGATGTTCACAGAACTTTGGACGGAAAATTTGTGTGCTTCCATGATGACACAACCGGCAGAGTAGCAATTGACAATATGGTTATCGAAGAAACAACTTTTGACACATTAAGAAAGCTTCTTCTTACAGACCGTGACGGAATAAAAGGCAGAGAGGATCTTAAAATACCAACACTAAAAGAATATATTTCTACCTGCAAAAGATATGAAAAGGTAGCCGTACTTGAACTCAAGAATGAGTTTGAAAAAGAGGATATTGCAAAAATCTGTGATGAAATAGTTGAGCTTAATTATCTTGACAATGTGATATTTATATCTTTTGCTTTCAATAATCTTGTCAAGCTCCGTGAAATTTATCCCGAACAGAAGGTGCAGTTTCTGACTGATGATTATTCTGATACACTCCCCTCTCTTCTTAAAGAGCATAAATTTGACCTTGATATTCATTATAAAGCCTTAACAAAGGAGCGAATTGAAATCCTTCATAACAACGGAATTGAGGTCAACTGCTGGACCTGTGATGAAAAAGAAGCAGGAGAAGATCTTGCACAATGGAGCATTGATTATATAACATCAAATATTCTTGAATAAAGATTAAAATCGGAACTGTTTAATATGGTTCCGATTTTTGTTATTATTTATAAGATTCATATAATTGTAAATCAATTTAAAAGTACATCATTAAATTCAATTTCATATTTTTCATCAATGAGAATATAATTAATATTATGTTTTTTTGCAAGCTTTAATATTTTCTGATTGTCATTTATAACATTGTCTATGGTACAATCAGTATCATCAAAGCGATTTTCTATAATATTCGCATATCGCCTTATGTCGTCAAAATGATTTCTTATATAATTTTCGCTCATTATAAGACAATAGTAACGAATATTATCAATATATTTCTTTTCAAAATCCTTTTCCCAACCAAACGGAATGTAACAGCCTTCAATAATTAAATTCTGCTTATTTTCGACAGCAGTTTTAATTATTTCTCTGACTATAGGCCATAGATAAGATGTTAAGGAGTCGTCATCGCTTTCAGGTGTCAGCGAAGTATTTCCGCTTCGAATTAACCCCATTTTAAGATGATCAATTGAAAGATACGGGTATTTAAATTTTTCAAGAAGCTTCTGTGCAAGAGCAGTTTTCCCCGTATGGGAGGCTCCCGTAATTAAAACTATCATTTATTACTCCAATAGTATTAAAAAATTTATTTGAATTGTGCTTGTCTTCACAGTTAAATTCCAAAATGAATAATCAATTTGTTTTCATCGAGTGCTATTTCAGTTAATGAATAAAGCTCAGATAAGCTGTCAAATTCCTTAATGACATCAAGAAAATCATTCAAAGACGAGGGAGGAATAAGAGTTGTTCCGCAATATGCAATTCCCTTTTCATTCTAAAAAATCAAATTTTGCTTTTAAAAAATACCTGTAATCCGGTTCGTATTCAGCATTTTTATATTCATTCTTTATTGTGTTTTCAATCCAATTCAGCATATTATCACTCAAAACTTCAAATCTTCGGATTTTTATAAGTCCCATTTCTTCTGCTTTGAGAATTTCATCATAGGCATCTTCAACAAATTCAATATCAGACACGGCAACAGGGATTGATGTCGTAACAGCATTGCTTATATTGATGCTTTTTTCATTCTCAAAAATATGCTCAACAGAATAAATATAGCCGGCAACACCTTTATATGTATCTTCCAATGCGTTCGGATAATATTCATCAACTCTCAAAGTACCGTCTTGTTCAAAACCGTAGCTTGCCCACTTATGCCATTTTCCGTTATGAGAAAATCCAGTTTTTTTGCAGTATTTTTCAATAGCATTACTTAAATATACTAAAACATTTTCTCTTTTAGTTGAGAAATATATAAGCGGAGTGTTATGATTGGATATTCTCGGCTCTAAAACAGTTATACCACCGATTTGCGATGCATGATAATACATCAATAAATTCTCCTTGATATTTATTTTATAAGACTGGCTAAATTGCTGAAATCATCCTTCTGCCGCTATTGCTGAACGGATATTCCAATCATTTTCCTCTAAAAGCTTTTCGGCTTTTTCATTTGAGCACCCGATAATCTCAGTTACAATTCCAATCATTCTTTTTCGCAGTTTTTTATTTGTGGGTTTCAGGTTTATCATCAAATTCTCATATACATAGCCGCAATTTACCATAGATGCGGTTGAAATCATATTGAGAATTATTTTCTGTGCCGTTCCTGCTTTCATACGGGTGGAGCCTGTGATGACTTCAGGACCTGTATCGGCACAAATATCAATATCAGCAATTCTACCAAGCTGTGTATCCGGATTATTTGTGATTGAAAATGCTTTTGCACCGACACTTTTGGCATAGTTTACCGCAGAAATCACATAAGCTGCGGAACCTGATGCAGAGATACCGATTAATATGTCCTTACTGTTGAACTCTCTATTTTTCAGGTCTTCAATTCCGTTCAACTCATTGTCTTCGGCATTTTCAGAAGCTTTAAGCATTGAGTTTTCACCGCCTGCAATTATTCCGTTGAACATATTATAAGGTACCCCGAATGTTGGCGGACATTCTGCGGCATCACACACGGCAAGTCTGCCTGATGTACCGCTTCCGATATAATATATTTTGCCGCCTGTTTTTATGGCATCAGCTACGGCATCACAAACAAATGCAATTTCAGGAAGTGCTTTTTCAACAGCAGCCGTGACTTTTGCATTTTCATTATTTATCACTTTGAGAATTTCATCGGTTTTCATCTTGTCGATATTATATGTATCCGGGTTTCTCATTTCTGTCTTTAGCATAATTATTCTCCCAAAAGCTTTTTAGCAAGTGAAATTGCTGCATTCACCATAGGTTCATCGATAAACATAATTTCCGTATCATATTCAAGATGTTTTTTGATAAACGGATAAAGTATTTCTTTTTGATTGCAAAGTCCGCCGCAGATAAAAGCTTTTTTATTGCAGCTTTCAGCATAAGACAAAGCGGTATTAATTATTTTTGCCGTTTCTTTGGCATTTTCGTTTATTATCTCAGAAGCTACAGGATCCCCAAGCTTATATGCATCAAATACTGCAGGAGCAAACGAGGCTACATAAGACGGCCCGCCTTTATATATGTCGGGTACGGCTTCGGTAAGAGACTTATTAAGCTTCCTTTCAATGATTTCAGCAATGGTTTTATTTTTGTCCCTGCCGTCAAGAAATTCAAAGGCGGCATTAAGTGCAGCCGAACCGAAGCAATATCCGCTTCCTCCCTTATCAATCATATATCCCCATCCGCCTGTGCGATAAAGCTTTTTATCTTTTCTGGAAAATGCAACAATGCCGGTTCCCATAATTATAACTGTCCCGTCAGAATCATTTAATGCGAGTTCAAGTGCCAGTTCAACATCACTTGAGCATGCAAATCTTCCAAAACGAAAACCGGATAAAAATTCATTTATAAGTTTACAATTATTTCCTGTATTTGCTCCTGCCAAACCGGCAAAAACAGATATTTCAGTTCTATCAAAATTTTTACATATCTTCAAAATACCTTCATTAAGAACATTAAAAGTATTTTCTGTTCCGATATTAACAGGATTGGAACTGCCGAGCTGTAGTCTTTTAATTATATTACCGAAAATATCTGTCAAAAGAAACTCGGTTTTTGTCCCTCCCCCGTCAATTCCTAAAAGATACTTTATATTATCTTCTCTCATTTTAACCTCACAAAAAGCTATTAAAAACACTCAATTACATCTGAACCCGATTTCACAAAAGCAATAAACTCACAAATATCAGCAGAAATTTCATATGTACCTTTTGTATAAATTTTTTTGTCTTTAGTAAGAATCCATTGACCGTCGGGGATATATACTGTTTTAACAGTTTGTCCCCTTTCAACTATGGGTGCAAAGATAATATCATCACCAAACATATACTGACTGTCAAGAGTATAACAGATTTCATCGTCGGGAAATTCGAAAAACATTGGTCTCATTATGGGATAGCCTTTAGCACTTGCAATATCCGTCTGTGACTTGATATACGGTCTTAATTTTTCACGGATTAAAATCAGATTTTTAAGTACCGCAAAGTTTTCTTCTCCGAAGCACCATATTTCATTAGGATCTCCGCTGGGTTCTATAAGTCCGGGAGTAGGTTCAAAATGACGTATTCTTGAGCCGTGAAGACGCATTACAGGACTGAAAACACCGAACTGGAACCAACGCACAATCAGTTCTTTAAAATAGTCACTTGTAATATCGCCACCGTAAAATCCTCCGATATCTGTATTCCACCAGGGTATGCCGCACATTGACATATTAAGTCCGGCTTTTACCTGACAAGCAAGGCTTTCAAAGGATGATTCAATATCTCCCGACCACACAAGTGAGCCGAATTTCTGACTGCCGAGATAAGCACATCTTGTAAGAGTAATTATATCGTCTCTGCCAATAGATTTAAATCCGTCATAAGCCATTTTTGAATAGTAATAGGGATAAAGTAATGCTACCAAATCGGCTCTGCCCTTATACCATATGAGATTATCAAAATTTTCGGGATGAATTTCAGGCTCTGCTTCATCAAACCACAGTGCATCCACACCGTTGTCTATATAATTTTCTTTAAGCTTTTTCCACACATATTCCCTTGTTGCAGGATTCGTTACATCAATTTCATTCTGCCAACCGTAGAAATCAAAAACTCTGTCAGGACCGCGGGTAGTTCTCATAAGCATATTGTTATTTCTCATAAACCAATAGTTTTCACTGGCATTATTTATGGTTGGCCATACCGAAACTGCAAGCTTTGTTCCCATACCGTGCAATTCATCAGTCATAGCTTTGACATCGGGCCAATATTTAGGATCAAACTTATAATCCCCTTGCTCTGTCCAATGGAAATAGTCTGCTATAATAACAGACAACGGAATTCCGAGTTCTTTATATTTTCTTGCAACACTCAACAGTTCTTCCTGGGTTTCATAACGAAGCCTGCACTGCCAAAAGCCCGTTGCCCAATCAGGCATTTCAGGGGCATAGCCTGTTAAATCGGACAGCGTTGTACATACTTCTTTCGGAGTTCCGGCAATAACAACAAAATCCATAAATCTGCAACAGTCGCAGCTCCAACGGGTGCGGTTGTTTGAAAGCTCACAAAGCCCCGTTGATGGGTTATTCCATAAAAATCCGTAACCGAGAGATGAATACACATAAGGGATTGTGCATTTTGCATTCACATTTCTTATATCAATTGATGAGCCTTTAAGGTCAAATTCATTATCCCAGCTGTGCCCGAGACCGTAAAAATGCTCGTTATTATTTGGCTCAAACATAACTCTCGCTGACCACAGACCGCTTCCCTTATTATCAAAATGTCTGTAATTACTGTGGAATGTAAGCTCCGGCTTTTCTTCAAGAATTATTTTGTTGTTTTTGTAAAAAGTTAGTTTTCCGTCCGGCTCTAACTTTACTTTCAATATTCCCGATGTAAAAGTGACGTAATTTTCAAACTCTTCAATTACAGCAATTTTTTCTTGAGGCATAAGAGTATAATTTTCATTTATCACCTGACAGTCAGGAAAAGCCTGAAAACGAATGGCGTTATTTCCGCAGGCGGTGATACGTATGAGTTCAGTATATCGCATATAAAGTAATTCATTTTGTTTTATAATAAGGTTATTCATAACAACATTTCTCCTGTATGATTATGAAATAATTATATCACTTTCAAATTAATAAATAAATATAAATTTTTTATTCATAAAAAATTTAAGCTCTGAACGAAAATATTCAGAGCCTTGCAAGCTAATATAAGTACCAGTTTTTTGATAACTCCTGCCATTCGGCGATACTTTTTATACTTTTTTCTATGAATGAATCGATATTAAAGTCTTTGTTAAAAATTTCATCTGTACCGAGAAGGTATGCAATATTTGACTCAATTTGAAATTCTTCGTGCGTTTTTCTTGCCGCATCAAAAATTTTCATACCTGCTTCAAAGGGTGAAAAGGATTTTCTGTCAGTAATATGAATTTGTATTCCGTGACAAAATGTGTCCTTATATTTTGAAAAAGTTGGTGTAAAGGAACATTCACGAAGAATGACACCGGAAAGCTTACCGACATTTTTTATAATTTCTTCGCTTTTAAGCCAAGGTGCACCAATAATTTCAAACGGTTTTGTAGTTCCTCTGCCTTCGCTGAGATTTGTGTCCTCAAAAATACAGGTACCTACGTAATAAAAAGCCGTGTCTAATGTAGGAATATTTGGTGAAGGCTGAATAAAAATAAGGTCAGTATCATCAAAGTACATATCTCTTTTCCAATTTTCCATAGGAATTACAGTAAGGTCACAACCAATGCCCTCTGTATCATTCATCATAAGAGCGAATTCTCCTATAGTAAGTGCGGAACGGGTGGGCGTCGGAAATCTTCCCACAAAAGACGAAAAACGTCTGTCAAGAACAGTTCCCTCTGCCGTTAATCCGCCTAAAGGATTAGGACGGTCAAGAACGATAAACCTAATCCTGCGTTCAGCACAAAATTTCATTGTGTCAGTCATTGTATACTGATAAGTATAAAACCTTGCCCCAACATCCTGAATATCAAAAATAACAGTGTCAAGGGAAGACATTATTTCTTCTGCCTGTTTTGTGTCTTCACAAAATAAACTATACACGGGAAGTCCTGTTTTGTTATCAATATAAGAGGATATATCTATTCCTGCCTGCTGATCTCCTCTGACACCGTGTTCAGGGGCAAAAAGTACTCTCAAATCACAAATATGCTTTAGCAAATCAACGGTAGATGTAAGATTTTTCAGAACTCCCGTGTGATTTGTAATAAGTCCGCATTTCCCGTAAAAATCAAACCCGTCACGAGAAACCACATCTGCTCCGCATAAAATTTCTTTATTGAGTTTTTTCATATTTCACAACTATTCCTTAATTTTTCATTTTCAGTTATCATTATATCTTAAAATTTTTGCGTATTATAAAAACATTATCCTCTGTATTGTCTTCCGTGATGAACAGCATTGATTAATAGTATTCCACAAAGACCTGCATCCGAATCAACATACAGACTTGTTTCTTCTCACATAATAATAAAGAGAAAGCTCACCGTTTTCAATAAAATTCAAAGCGATCATTGTTGTCTAAACAAGCTTTGATAACAATGCGAGATCAAAAAAGCGTGTCCTCCGTGATATTCAAAACTGCGGTTTAATTTGCCTGTGTCCGAAAAATAAACATATAAAAAAATTACGCCAATTCCGAGCAGCACAAGAAAAAACAGTTCAAACACTTGACTTGAAAGGACAGTAATTATGATATTCCTGCTTAACTATAAAAATACACATACCACATACAAGGCAATTAGTTAAATTGAGCTTGTACCACAATTCATATAAAACAAAACACTCAAGCGAAAAACCTATTCAATATATAGAAATACCATAAAAGAAGAATGAGTGCTCATAAATACTTTATGAATGCTCACTACAGTGCGGATGTTCATAACACAAGTGGTTATCCGGCAATACATATTCATTCTGTCGTACTGTGATCAAAAAACTATTTACTATTGTTTTTACCCCATTTGCAGCTCGATTTCAAGGCATGCATACCCGAGCAGGCGGTTGCTCACGGCATCGGGCTGATGTCCTCCGATATAAAGAGTAATCCTTCCGTCGGGGTCAACTCTTTCACCGTCCATGGTAACTGCCTTAATCCAGTAGCGGTCGATATCAAGGACAAATGTCTTCTTTTCGCCTGCTTCAAGAGAAACTGTTTTGAGCGAGCAAAGCTGCCAATGCGGAGTTGCAACTCGGCTGTCTGTGTATGCGGCATAAACCTGAATAATTTCCTTGCCTGCAATACCGCCTGCGTTTTCAATCTCTGCACTGACCGTTATCTTTTTGACAT
Source organism: Acutalibacteraceae bacterium (assembly GCA_045534425.1). Classification (GTDB taxonomy): domain Bacteria; phylum Bacillota; class Clostridia; order Oscillospirales; family Acutalibacteraceae; genus RUG806. The sequence goes on from JAZSJT010000134.1 coordinate 22,449, forward strand.
CCGCAGAAACAACCTTCGCGTTGCCATACTTATAATTTGTGTACGAAAGACCGAAACCGAAGGGATAAAGCGCATCGCCGTCAATATATCTGTAGGTTCTGCCTTTCATATTATAATCTTCAAAAACGGGTATATTATGGTCGCCTTTGTAGATTGTAACAGGAAGCTTTGCCGAGGGATTTGCGTCGCCTGCAAGGATGTTTGCGAGTGCAAGTCCGCCCATTGAACCGGGATACCATGCGTGAATAACTGCCTTTGCATGGTTTCTCACTTTTTCGCCAACATCAATTGAGCTTCCGCAAAGAAGAACAACAATAACATTATTACATACATCGCATCCTGCCTCTGCAAGCTTCTGTTGAGTTGCAGGAAGATAAAGTGTTCGTTTGTCTCCGCTGGCTGTATAATCATCGTCTAAGCCGGTGTCTTCTCCTTCAACCGTTCGGTCAAGACCGAGTGCAAGAATTGTGATATCTGCCTCGGCGGCGGCAGCAATGCCGTCACTTATCATATTTTGGAATCCGCTCCAATGATTAAGATATTCATCGCAATAATTACATCCCTTTTCAACTTTGATTTGAGCATCCTTAAAAACTCTTCTGATACCGTCGGCAACGGTCACGTATTCGGATGCATAGCCGTTGTAGTTACCTTCAAGAGCGGTAACGGAAAGTGAGTTGGGACCTACAACTGCAATTTTTTGATTTGTGTTTTTGTTTAGCGGAAGGAAATTATCTTTATTTTCAAGAAGAACTATACATTGCTCTGCCGTTTTCAAATTAAGTGCCTTGTGCTTCTTACAGTCAAGCATATCGTATCCGATATCGGAATACGGTCTCGGATTTTCAAACTCACCCAGACGGTAACGGATAGTGAAGAGGTTTTCTGCCGCGGCAGTGATCTCCTCTTCGGTTATTAAATCCTGCTCGTATGCATCAACAAGTGCCTCATAAGTATCGCCGCAGTTAAGGTCACATGTGCTTTTGAGAGCAACGGCCGCGGCTTCTGCTCTTGTTTCAACGAATTTGTGAAATTTATAAATATCCTTGAGTGCACCGCAGTCAGAAACAACATAGCCGTCAAAATTCCAATCTTTGCGGAGTATCTGCGAGATAAGATATGAATGGGCACAGCAAGGCTCGCCGTTTAAGCGGTTGTATGCACCCATAACTCCCGAAACGCCGGCTTTAACGGTTTTTTCAAATGCAGGCAGATAGGTTTCGAATAGGTCGTGCTTATCAACAATGGAATTAAAGCCGTGTCTGTTTTTTTCAGGTCCCGAATGAACGGCAAAATGCTTTGAGCAAGCAGCCGCTTTCAGAAATTCGCCGTTGCCCTGAATTCCGTTGATATAGGAAATGGCAAGCATCGAGGTAAGGAACGGATCCTCACCGAAGGTTTCCTGACCTCTGCCCCAACGGGGGTCACGAAAAATGTTGATGTTGGGTGCCCAGAAAGTAATTCCCTTAAAAATATCGTGGTCGTCGTATTTTATATGCTCGTTATACTTTGCTCTGCCTTCCGTTGAAACCGCATCGGCAACCATTTCCACAAGCTCCGCATCAAAGGTCGAAGCCATTGCGATAGCGTGAGGGAAAACAGTGGCTGTACCTGCACCGTGAATACCATGAGAGCTTTCGTTCCACCAATTATATTTTCCTATACCCAGTCTTTCTATTGCCGGGGCATTGTATAACAGCTGAGAAAGCTTTTCTTCGGCTGTCATTTTTGCAACAAGCTCCCTTGCTTTTTGTCTGGCTGTTTCCTTTGTCATAAAGCACCTCCGTTTTCGGCAGAATGTTTACAAGTAAACCTGTATTTATTTTGCCGTATGTAAATTCTTTATATTTGAGAAAATATAAAGAATCAGAGGCAATACGGAGATTATCCGTACTGCCTCCTTTGTATGTCTTCAGCAACAGTATTTACGGATTCATACTTTTTGCAAGCTCATTAAGAACCGAAACGGTTGTTGAACCTGCAGAGCTTCCTGCTGAAAGCATTTCCTCATAATGTCTGTGGTAGGGACCGAAAAGCCTATCGGCACCGTCAGCATCCCAGAGAATGTCTGTTATAAAGTGTGCATAGTCATTATCGGGAAGAATGTAGCCTATAGCATCGTTGCAAAGCCCCATAACAAGAACGGTTTTTCCTTCAGGGATAAGCTTCGCGGTTGCTTCATAGGTCCATTCCATACCGCGATATGAGTCTTCCGCCGTAACAACGCCACCGTAAATGAGCTGCGGAACAATTTCCCCGGGTGCGGTAAGCAAAACAATATCCTTGCCTATTTCTATGTAACCCGCTTCCGTAACGATTGAATAGCCCGTCTTACTTGCAGAATCTTCTACGGTTGTTGTTCCGATAAAGCCTTCTGTTGCACCGTAACCGAAAAGTCCGGTTTCAAGCTTGACCGTATATTCCGTCATCTTTACATTGAGTATGGGTTCAATTTCTTTTGCGTTATTCTGTGCTTCGAGCACAAGTCTTGCAAACTCGTAACCGAAGAGTATTGCTGTTTTGTAATCCTCTGCAGTGGGGTTTACTGCGATTTCTGCATCAACCTCACCGATAATACTACCGGTTAACTCAGCCCATTTGTTGACTGAAACAGGAGCCTGTGCCCCCTGAATAAACATAAAATTCATACCTGCATCGTTGATTTTCTCTTCCATAAATGCCGGGAAGTCTGCAGAAAGAAGGTTTGTTTCTTCGTCAACAATTGTGGGGTGAGCACCGATATTTGTAAAGATAGTTGCCGCAGATGCTTTGTTGTCGGGAACGAACTTGAAGCAGGCGAACAAATTCTGATAGCCTTCGGTATAATATCTCTTATTGACGAGATACGGATATTCGTCTTCAAGATATAAGCCGTTCGCTTCATCCTTGCCCATATCTGCGGTTTCAAAGTAAAAGAGCTTTCCTGTTTCCGTATTTGTGTATGCCTCAACGATTGCGTCGGAGGTACGGTCAATCATAACCTCAAGGAACTCGGCATTAACTGACCTTTTTGCTCCGCGGAAGAAGCTGAATAAAATCTTCGGCAGAAGGTCAAGACCTATACCCTGGGTGTCAATAACCGTATGACAGTGTGTTGCATTGATGTTGATGGCATTGATATCACTGTCAATGCCTTTTCCTTTGAGCTTTTGTTCAACAGCACTTCTTATAGCACGGATATCCGCATTGGCAACGCCAATGCCGTCAATTGAAGCAAAGATTGTTGTTCCGCGGCCCGAGCCGTCATTAAGTGCGATTGCAACAGCCTTCTGATCGTCAAAAACACCATTAACCTTTTGCGTAAAGTATCCGCCGGTATAGTATTTCTTGCTTCCGTCGCGAAGATTGTCGGGGACAATACTTTCCTTACCGAAGCCGAGAGACCATTTTGCTCCGTCGGCGGCATTGTCGATAAAACGTTCTGTTCCTTTATAGAAATTTTCACTGTCTGCCGCAAAATATTCCTCAACCGTCGGGTAGTCGGGTGTAGGAGCTAACATTCCCAAAAATTTGATTAAGCCGTCAATAAAGCCTCCGAGCACATTTGTTGCAAAGTAGATAGGGTTGTTGCCCTGCTCGCCGATTGCGAATGCCGTTATTGAATTTGCGGAAAAAAGCATAGTAAATACAAGAAGAATTGCGATAAAAGAACGGGAAAGTTTTTTCATTTTTTACATCTCCTTTATTAATTATAAGCCGATTTAATAAGCTTTTCTGTTTCTTCAAGAATAATTCTACCTGTTTCGGGACCGGTTGAGTTTGTTTCTTCGTAGTGATCTCTGTCCATATCATCGGTAGCTTTGTTGATATAAGGCAGAGTTTCGTTCAGGAGGAAATCGTTTTCTGCAAGAATGTAGCCCAGCTCATCGTTGCAAAGACCGATAACGAATTTGTGCTTACATTCTGTCATATCAGCAAGAACCTTTTTATAGCTTGCCTTTCTGTGGTTTGCACTGTCCTTTACCGTCAGAAAATCTCCGTTATAAAGCTCGGGGAAAAGCTCGCCGGGGATCAGAAAGACGGCGACGTCCTTATCACCAAATTCCATATATCCTACTTCCGAATAAATACACGCCCTGTTCCTCTTTTCAGTTCTCCCGATATCGTTGTTGAGAACATTAAGATATCTTGCAAGAATCAGCACCGTGTTTTCACCCGGAATTATAACGCTCTTGGATTTAATATTGAGAATTGGTTTCAGCTCTGTTTGATCTTTAATTGAAAGAGCGATTTTACCTAATTGTCTGCCGAAGTCTTTCATATATGCTTCACAGTCAATCGAATCTCTGTAGACCTTCTTTATTTCTTTTGCAGAAATCATACCGCCTACAGCACCGTTGAAGAAAACGGCATTTGAGCCGGACTCGCTTTCCTCAATTTCCTTGATAAGGTACGCGGGAAAATCGGCACTGACAAGCGATGTTGTTCCGAGCAGCTCTGCATGAGAAGCAAAATTAACTATGTAGATATCGCCTGATTTGTCATCGGGTGAAAAGCGAAATCTTGTCAGGTTTTTGTCGTAGGTTACGGGTGTTCTGACGTCAGCCTGAATATCTTCAACAGGAGTATAACCTAAAAACAGCTTTCCGTCTTTTCTGTTATCAAAAGCTGTAATAACGGCCTGAACCGCAGATTTTTTCAGTTTGTCCATAAAAGCTTTATCTTTACCGCTTTTGTAAATTTTTTCGCCCCAAAGACCTTGAGTGTCGATTCCCGCATGCGTGTGAGTTGAAGAAATGTTAATTGATTTAACCTTTCCGAGCCTGCCGCTTTTCAGAGCGAGCTTTCTTATGTCGTTTATGTCTTTTCTGCTTATGCCGACACAATCAAGTGCACAAAAAAACACACCGCCGTCGCCTGTGTTGTCATCAAGATAAACTGCTCTTGCATACAGGTCATCAAGTATCCCTTTTACGGGGTTGTCAGAATCATAGCCTGCAATATAATATGTTTTTTCGTTGTAATCATCGGGAGTATATGATGCTTTACCGAAGCCGACAGTCCATTTTTCACCGGGAACAGAGCGGAACTTTTTGTCTCCTGTGAGCATAAACTCATCCGAGCTTTCACGCGTTGTGAAGTACCTTTTCGGCATGGTTGAAATGATAAGATTTATCAGGGTATTTACTGATTTCTTTGTTAAACTGTCCTTAAAATTCATAACAATTACTCCTAAAACTGTATATCTTAACTATACACTTATTTAGAAAAAATTTCAAGTAATTTATTGCTTTTCTTTAACCTTTATGATAATCTATACCTGTAAACCGTATTGAGGGTGGTGAGTTATAATGGTATTTATCAGAAAGTATGATGAAAAGGACCGTGCCGATATGCATTTTATATGCGACAATAGTGATGGCCCCGAGGAGGTGCCGGATTATTTAACGGGACTGTTTTATCACAACACATTCTGCAATTATTATATTGAGCATGAGCCTGAAAATTGCTTTGTTCTCGAAGATGACGGCAAGGTAATAGGTTATATAATCTGTGCAGAGAATTTTGACAGATTCAAGGAGATTTTTGACAGTGAATATCTTCCGCGCTCTGACAGCTACGGCGATGACAGATACGAATGGGCATCAACTGCGTACAATGTACCCGAAAGATTCAAAGACGAATATCCTGCCCATTTTCATATAAACATTCTTCCCGAATATCAGCGTATGGGGCTGGGCGGTAAGCTAATTGACACTCTGTGTGACCATTTGGCGAAAAAAGGTGTCTGTGGCGTTTGTCTCACCTGCGGTCCGAGAAATGAAGTAGCGATGGGGTTCTACAAAAAATATAATTTTACACTTTTATCTATTGACTACGATGATGCTTGCTTCGGCAAGAAATTTTAAGCAGAAACACTGCTGAACTAATTAATGATAGGAGAAATTAATATGGCATCACCTGCTTTGGTGGAACAGCTTTATCAGGCACTTCCTGATGAAACGAAGGAATTTTTGAACACAGCGATTAAAAAGGTTATAGAGGTAAAAAAGCGCGGCGGTAAGGTTGCGGCAGTTATAGGAAGCGGCCCAAATCTTCACGAGGGTGTTACTACACTTATTGCCGCTCTTATTCACGCAGGTCTTATTGACGGCGTAACAACGAGCTCTGCTGTTATATCTCACGAAATGGGCGGTACTCTTGACAGAGTAAAGCGCTTTGATGCGGATATCCTCGGCGACAAATGTCCCGAAAACATCCGTTGCCGCGGCAACATTTACGAGCTTACACAGCTCAGCGAGGAGGAATGGGCACGTATCCGTTCAGAGCTGCCTCTCGATGAAGAGCTTGTTTCTGTCTGCGAGCAGGCAGAGGGCAAGGTCATCATCAAAGCTGCTGGTAATATGGCTTATCCTGTAGGCTATTTTAACGAGACTGTTTCAACAGAGGTTATGGTTGCGGCACAGACACTCGGAGAAAGCTTCGAGTATGTTGCAGGCCTCGGTGCTGACCCGAACACAATGATCGGTGCAGGCGCAATTAAGGGTGTACCTGTTCTTGTCAGCGTTCCCCAGCTTATCGGCGGTGGTCAGGTAGGTCTCTGCATCTCCGACAGTATTCCTGTCAGTCAACGTTGCAAGCGTATTGCAAAGATGCTTTCCGAGGCAGATGTTATTATTGAATCTGCTGTCGCTCTTACTCAGGAAATCCACGACGGCCCGTTTGAGACATATACGGGTCACGGTATCTGGGCTTCAATGAACGGTCTGCCTACATACAGCCTCAAGGACAAAACTCTCATCCGCTTTGACCTTGACGAAAACCTCAAGCGTTCTTGGGATCTCAACAAGCAGAGCGAGCTTATCCAGAAGGCAATCAACGAGGGCCTTCCCAAAACAAAGCTCACAAAAATCCCGTTCCGTATGGAAATGTCCGCTTTCACGCGTCTCGAAAACAGTATACCTGTTATCGGCGATATCGGCGAGCTCTGGCCGATTTTTATTGACCGTATATGCAACGAGCTCGGCGTGACTCTTGATTTCACTTCCGCTCCTCAGAATACAGAGGAAGGTAAAGAAATGCGTGAGCGCATTTGCGATGAAATCAAGCCGTTCTCGCTCAACAAGATGCGAAACGCTATCCGTGAAAAATACAGCTTTTAATTAAAGGAGTTTTTTGATATGAGTGCAAAAGTTTTAGGTGTTATTCCTGCCCGTTACGGTTCATCCCGCTTGCCCGGCAAGCCTCTTAAGGACATCTGCGGCAAGCCTATGATTCAGCATGTTTATGAAAATGCAAGCAAATCAAAGGTTCTCAGCAAGGTTGTTGTTGCAACAGACGATCAGCGTGTATATGATGCGGTTGTTGCTTTCGGCGGTGAAGCTGTTATGACAAGTGTTAACCATCCTACGGGTTCTGACCGTGTTGCAGAAGCTGCAAGCAATTATGATTGTGATTATGTTATAAATATTCAGGGGGACGAGCCTCTTGTTCCCCCAGAAATTATTGATGATATCGGTTCTGCTCTGATTAACAGTCCCGATTGTGTTATGGCAACAGGCAGTCTGGAAATCACGGGTGATGAAGAATATATACTGAACAACACCGTTGTCAAAGTTGTCAGCGATGTAAACGGTAATGCTATTTATTTCTCCCGTTCTCCCATTCCGTATCCCCGTCATGCGGAATATGCAAGATATTTTGAACACATCGGCATTTATGCTTATACGCATGAATTTCTCAATCAATATACAAAACTCGCACCCACACCGCTTTCCGAGGCAGAGTCCCTTGAACAGCTCAAAGTACTCGAACATGGCTACAAAATCAAAATTGTTCCTGCTCCTGCACATTACAAAGCTGTCAGCGTGGACACAGAGGAAGACCTGCAGGAGGTCATCCGAATTTACAAAGAATTGCACGGCTGCTGATTATTAAGCTGACACCCCAAATGAAATAACAAACTGTTTCATTTGGGGGCTTTTGATAATTATTATTCAAAAGGGTGAAAAAAATGACAGTGACACACAACACCGTGGCTATAGGCAAGACCGACTTTTTCGGCTGGCCTGCAAACCACGGTATCTGGAAATTTAACAACGAATTGCTTGTGGGTTTTGAAAAGGGTATACACCATTACAACGGTCCCGATGTGCATGCACTTGACAGAACAAAGCCTACAATCAGAATGTTTGCAAGATTCCGTCCTGAAACAGGATGGATTCACGAATATCCCGAAATCCCGGCGATTGATTATGAAAATAAAACACCTCTTCCAAACCTGCCGTCAGATCTGCTGTCAAGCGAAAGCGGCTTGTATCTTATGCCCTCGGGCTGGGACGGCAATGTATTTACTCAGCTTATGGTTACAAACGATGCAGGTAAAAGCTGGGAAGGACCGTTTTATATTCCCGACTTCGGTCTTGTCGGTGTCAGTGCAAGAACGGATTATCTTGTTTGTGACGGTTATTATCTTCTTGCTATGACGGGCGTTAAGGCTGACGGCCTGGAGGGCAATACATTTGCCGCAAAGCTTACCTTTGACGGTAAATGGGAAAAGCTCGGTATGATGGGCGAAGATCCACCAAACGGCGACTTCAGCATTATGCCTGCTCTTGCAAGACTTCCCGACGGCTCGCTACTCGGGATAGCCCGCTATGCCAGCGAAAACGAACCCGGCTTTACACAGCTCGATGTTTACCTGAGCTGTGACGAAGGAAAGACCTGGAATTATGAAACAAAGCTCAACTACATAAACGAGGATATGAGCGGAGGCAGTCCTCCGGCGCTCTGTTCATTGCCCGACGGAACAGTTGCCCTTGCTTATTTCCGAAGACAGTCCCCTTGCGGCTTGTTCATCACCACAACCCGTGACGGCAAAATCTGGAGCGAGCCCAAGGCATTGCGAACCGATGCGGTCAACACGGATATCGGCTATCCCCGTATTGCGTTTTTTAATAACGAAATTCACATTTTATACTATTATAATCTCGGCGAAGAAGATAACCGTTTTGTAGCAGATACCGTAATTTCAGAATGGGAGGCATTAGTAAATGATTAAGGCTGAACTTTTATATCAGGAATACCTTGCAACCGAAGGTATAAATGAAGAAACAGGCGAATGCCATGCAGCAACGGTTGCTGTCTGCAACGGCAAGCCCACAGCCGCCTGGTTTGGCGGCATAAAAGAAAAAAATCCCAACGTGCGTATATGGTTTGCACGCCGTGACGGGGAATGGAGCAATTCTGTTCCCATCACTCCCGATGACGGTGAGGCAGACTGGAATCCGACTCTTTTTGCAGAGAACGGCCTCCTTACGTTGATTTACAAAAGCGGAATTGATGAAGGCCACTGGTACTCAATGAAATCCGTTTCTTCTGACGGCGGTAAGAGCTGGTCGAAGCCCAAGGAGCTTGTTCCCGGTGATATCGGCGGAAGAGGACCTGTTAAAAATCAGATGATAAGGCTTTCAAACGGTGCTCTTCTTGCTCCCGGTTCAACCGAGGATTTGTGTGACCGCTGGGAATCCTGGACGGACTACAGCGAAGATAACGGTGAAACCTGGAAGCTTTCTGCTCCCGTTGCATTTGAGCTGCCGAACGGTACAATATGCAACCGTAAGGAAGAGCTTCCCAAGGACGGCGAAGGCCTGATTCAGCCTGCTATATGGGAAGATCAATCTCACGACGGCAGAGTTTATATGCTTGCAAGAACAAACCTTAATTGGATTTACCGCAGTGAGTCAACAGACTTCGGACGCACATGGTCAGTAGCACGCCCCACAGATATGCCTAACAATAACAGCGGTATCGGTGCAGCGATGACTGATTGCGGAGTTTTGGGGCTTATTTGTAATCCCGTAAGTGAAAACTGGGGCGACCGCACACCTCTTTGTCTTTTCCTTTCCGAGGATAACGGTGCTACGTACCCCATCCGTATTGACCTTGAAACTCAACCAGGTGTTGAATTTTCATATCCCTCAATTGTTGCAGAGGGTAATCTTCTCCATATGGTTTATACCTGCGGACGTAAAAAAATCGGCTATGCACTTGTTCGAGTAGAAAAGAATTAAAAATAAGAAAGGGTATTGCATATGGAAACTCAAAATATATTTGCATTTCTGGCAATCAGTATGGTTACTATGTGCTTCGGCTGGGGCATACGCGGCTCGGCAATCGGCGGCGAAAAAGGCGCTATGCTGCCCGGAGCATTTATGGGCATCCTTTGTGTTTGGTATACACGCTCAGAGCTTTTAATGGATAATATATATCTGTTCGCAGCTGCCTGTGCACTCGGCTATTTCTACGGCGGTATGGAGCCCTACGGCTCAACAATGGGACTTGTTCTTGACCACGACAGCCCCCGCTACAATCCGTCTTTAGGTTATTTGGCTCTTGCCTTCAAGGGATCAATCTGGAGCGGTCTCGGAGCGGCATTTCTCGGCATCAGCTTTTCCGCAATGAGTGGTGTAGTTTATAAATGGTACGATTTTGTAATTTTCTTTGCACTTGTTCCTTTGGTACAAGAAATCGGCTACCGCATTTTCAACACACCATACGACCCTGAACACGGCAGAATGCCGAAAGTTTGTTTTTCAAAAGACAGCCGTGAGGAATGGGGACGTAACCTTGTTATAGTTGCAGGCTTGTTAGTGCTTATGGCAATCCGACGTGATATTTTCGGTATTATTATGTGGATTGGTGGTGCACTTGCAGGTTCGGTAGGTTGGGTTATTGCCATTACTTTCTATGACAAGCAGATGCATCCGCTTAAAAATGGTAAACGGCTTTTCGGCAAGCTGGATGTACTTAACGTTATTGACGGTTGGAAAATTATGGAGTTTACGCAGGGATGCTTTAACGGACTTGGAATCAGTGCCGCTTTTGTTCTCGGTTGGCCTCTTGCTGCAAAAAATCTTGAACAGGCTGAAGCTGCAGGTAAACTGTGGTATATGCTCCACGAAAAGGTTGATATTACCCTTTCGTGGGTATTCTGTGTACTGATAATCCTTACCATTTTCCTTTTTATCATTCCTTATCGCAGAAACGGCAACAAAATCACACGTGCTTTTGGCGAGGTTGATATGAATATTGTTGAGGTGCTTGAACGCCCCTGCTATATGGTAGGTCCTCTTGCTCTTGTTATGCTCGGATCAACAACAATGGCTTCAATAATCTGCTGCTTTACAATGTATTATGTAATTGCTCAGCACGACGGACTTGAACGCTATTGGGATTATAAAAATATCAAGTTTATTCGTATTTTCCTGATTTTGCTCGGTGCAGGTATACTTGTCGGTCAGATTTTAAGAGGCTATACTCTTTGGGAAACCTGGATTTTCTATTGCGTCGGCTATATTCTGTTTGACCTTGTTTATTTCTACCGTCCCCAGAGAGTAATCGAAAATTACAAAAAATCAAAATCTGTCAAGGATTTCCTTATTTCATTTAGTGGAGATATAACCGTTCTCCCGTTCTTCCATATTTTAATGGCAGGTCTGCTCGTGTTCGGTTATTATAATTTCCGTTAAAAAGTCATCCCCCCCTAAGAGGGGTGGCATACAAAAGCCCTATAAGGGCATATAACAGCCGGCAGTCTCAAGACCGCCGGCTTTCACTTTATTCAAGTTTCTGTGGACTGATTACTTGCAATCTTTAATAGGAGCTTCGTATTATTTTTACATATCTCTGCGTAATTTGTAGTAAATAATCTTTCTTCTGTATTTAGGTGCAAAAACTATGTGATACTTGCACATCCACCGTGTATGATAAACTATTTTCCATGGAGTTTCTTCCTTTCTCTGCAATAATTCGGCTCAAACACCTTAATTATAACACACGGTGGAAACTCCGACTGAAGTGTTAATCCCACCCGCATAGCGGGCGTGTTAAAAAGACATCCAAGGATGGCTCTTTTTCGTGCTTAAGCAATAATAAAAAAATGGAAACGAAAAAAAAGAAAAGTGAGTATTCACTTGTGTTATGAATACTCACTATGGTGCGAGAGACGGGACTTGAACCCGTACGAGCTGCCCCACACGCCCCTCAAACGTGCGCGTCTGCCGATTCCGCCACTCTCGCATATTCACTTCACTCTCTCGAGTGCTCGTATACTATACCACTTTCCAAAGCGATTGTCAAGAGTTTTTTCGAGATTTTTTTACTTTTTTTGTGAATGGAAAATCTTAAAGGTTTCGTTGTCAGATTTAATGCACTTTTATACGACAAATATTGACATTTTTCTCGGACATATAATATAATCAATCTGTATAGGAGGTGGCACTATGAAGAAACTTCTCGGATTGATTTTGGTTGCTGTCGGCATTCTGGTGCTTAGCTTTTCTGCTTTGGCAGGGGAGTGCGACAGCTTTGATGGCGGTAATGAAAATGCTCAGGATTATACGGCATGGGCCGATACGGTAAAGTCTTATCTTCACAACTGTGATGACGGCAAACTTATGCGGGTGCAGTACCTTGATAACAAAAACAGCCTGCTTATTGAATATTATAACGATTCTTTCAGAAGAGTCAGCAATAAAACCCTGAGTCTTAAATATTCTGTTTTCGGCGGATTCTATGCAATCGGTGACAGCTATTTTCTGTTAACGGGTCAGAACAATCCCGGCGAATCACCTGATGTTGTTTGTTTTGCTGTTACAAAGTACGACAAAAACTGGAATGAGATAGCTACGGCTCAGCTCAAAGACTGCAACACAACGGTACCGTTTAAAGCGGGTAGTGCACGTTTTTGCCACAGCGGCAACTATCTTATTATACGTACCTGTCACCAAATGTATAAAGCCGACGACGGATACAATCATCAGGCTAATGTCACCATTCAGTTGGACATAAATTCTATGAAAATCACCGACAGCCTCACATCTGTAGCAAGCGCTAATTACGGTTATGTCAGCCACTCTTTCAATCAGTTTGTAAAGATAGATTCCGATAAAATTGTCGCCCTTGACCACGGTGATGCTTATCCGAGAAGCATTGTTTTGTTGAAGTATAAAACCCTTGTTTCTTCCGGCAAATTTGTTCCCTCTTACAGCAAACCTTGCAGTACTGTGGATGTCTTTGAAATATCGGGCGAGACGGGTGATAATTACACCGGGTGCAGTGTCGGTGGATTTGAAACATCGTCAACCGGTTATCTCTCCTGCTTTAACAGTATACGTCAGGGCTCTGCTTCTGAAATCAGGGATATTTACCTTGCTTATATTCCAAAAAGCGGTACCGCTGCCACAATGGAAAAGCTCACATCCTACTCTTCGGCGGGAGCCTCAACACCTGTTTTGGTGAAAATAAGCGATAATCAGTTTATGCTGCTTTGGTCTTATGACGGCAGGGTACACTATTGCACTGTTGATGATAACGGCAAGAAAACAAGCAGTATAATGTCTTTAGAAGGAAGTTTGTCAGACTGTCAACCTATTGTACGTTCAGGTGATCTGATCTGGTATGTATGGAACAACGAAAATGTGACATTTTACCGTATCAGTCTTTCGGATATTTCTCAGCACAGTGAATTTGATTTTACATCCGGGCACAGTTACATTGTTGCGGATATAAACGGAACATACGTGAACCTGAGATGCTCCCGATGCGGGGGTACATCCACGGGCAATATACCGTCTTATTTTCAGCTGTATTGGGAAACATCATCGTCTCCCGATGGTATGAGCGTAAGCTTCAGCTCTCAGACGGCAGGTTCTTATCATCCCGATAAAACCGTAAGACTTATGCCCAAATACAGCAGAGCAGACCTCAATGATTTCGAGGTGGTTTCTTCCGATGAAAAGGTCGCAAAAATTTTCGTCAGCAGCGGTGAATTTACTCTCAGAACTATTGATGAGGGTATGGCTAAAATTACAATAAGATCTAAATATAATTCCGACATAAAGACACAGTATACTGTGAATGTGTCTCACAATTGGAGCGTTACACAAAACGTCGCCGCAACTTGTAGCGAGAGCGGCAAAACGGAGAAAAAGTGTATGGTTTGCGGTCTTACTCAAACACAGATAATAGATGCAACGGGACACACAATGAGCGGTTACTACGTAATAAAAGAAGCTACCTGCAAAGCGGTGGGTGAAAGAGTATCTACTTGTTCCAAGTGTAGTTATAAAGAATCCCAAGAGATTTCAAAGAAAGCTCACGATCAGAAAATCACCATAGATGCTGTCGCTCCCACTTGTACAAAGCAAGGAAAAACAGCCGGTAAAAAGTGCTCAGTATGTGATAAAATAACCGCCGAGCAGGAGAGTGTCTCCGCACTCGGTCACGAGCTGGATGACTATAAAATTACTAAGAAACCTACTTGTACAGCACAAGGCGAAGAGACTGCCAAGTGCACTCGTTGTACATATACTAAGACCCAATCCGTGGCTCGTATTCCACATACGGAAGTGACGGTAAAAGCGGTTGCTCCAACCTGTACGAAGCAAGGAAAATCAGCAGGCAAAAAGTGCTCAGTTTGCGATAAAATAACCGCCGAGCAAGTCGGATCGTAGCCATGTCG
>JAZSJT010000059.1:0-7926 GCA_045534425.1 Acutalibacteraceae bacterium
CGATCCTATTGATCAGAGAGAACGCTTTGCAGCACAGGAAGAGCTTTTTGCAAAGGGTGACGAAGAAGCAAACCATACCGACGAAGATTTCCTCACAGCTCTCGAATACGGTATGCCTCCCACAGGCGGCATCGGCTACGGCATAGACCGTCTCGTAATGCTCCTTACCGACTCCCAGGCAATCCGTGACGTCCTCCTCTTCCCCACAATGAAGAGTGTAGATAAATAAATCCCTTATATATCAAGGGGTCCGGCTGTTAAACACAGCCCAAAACGGTGATTTTACACCAGTTTTATACCAAATTTAATAATTTTACGGAACAAGGAAGACCAGCAATGGCCTTCCTTGTTTTGCTAATGCTTTTTACTCAAACAACAAACATCAAAAAAATAACTTTTGACTAAAATTACACATATTTTCTTTTATCGTATTTTAACTGGCATAAACTATAATATTGTGTTAGAATATGTATAAATCTGTTTGTTTTATAAGAGTATATATTCTTGCTCAAATTAAGTTTTTAGAAAAGGGAGTATGAAAATGCAAGTTACCATAAACAATTGTAACAATATTGATTTTGGACAAATAGAAATCAACAGCGGTTGCTTAAATATAAAATATGCCATAAATGGCACGGGTAAATCAACAACCTCTAAAGCAATAGAAGCTGCTGTAACGGGAAATCAGGCTTTACTTGATGAATTAGTTCCGTATAAACATCTGCACAACCCGGATGCACCTCATCCAACAGTTGCAGGTTTAGAAGATATACATTCTGTGTGCATTTTTAATGAAGAATATGTAAACAGACATGTTTTCACGGCAACAGATTTAATTGAGAATAGTTTTTCAATTTTTGTAAAAACTCCAAAATATGATGAACATATGGCAAAAATTGAACAACTATTAATTGATGTTGCTGATGCATTTAAAAATCATCCCGAACTTGATGAATTAATTAATGTGTTCAGTGAGTTTATAAAAAGCTTTGGTAGTTCACAGGCAAAAATGAGTAAAAGTAGTCCCATTGCTAAAGCTTTTGGCAATGGCAATAAATTAAAACACATTCCAGATGGATTAGAAAAATATACACCCTATTTATTGCATTCCCATGATGCAAAAAATGTGACGTGGTTAAAATGGCAAATGGCAGGCAAAGAATATCTGGATATGGCAGAACAGTGTCCATATTGCACCGCAAGTATTTTAGATACCAAAAAACAAATAGAAAAGGTAGCACAAGAATATGGTGCTAAAGATATTGAACATTTAAATAAATTATTAGAGTTGTTTGAAAATTTGATGCCATATTTCAGTGACGCAACATCCCGAAAAATCCGTGAAATAAGGGATAATATAAGCGAAATTTCAGATCAGCAAAAAAATTTCCTTATTGGAGTTAGAAGTGATATACAGAATCTTTTAGACCAATTAACAAAAGTGAAAAGCATAAGTTATCGCTCCTTAAGAACTGCTGATAAAATATCGGATGAGTTAAAAAACTTCATAATTGATTTGTCTTGTTATGTACATTTATCGTCTGCTTTGACACAATCAAAAGTTGATTTGATAAACAGTACAATGGAAAAAGTTATTGAAGTAGCAGGAAAACTGCAAGGTGAAGTAAGACTACAAAATGACTTAATTGCAAATACAATAAAAACAAACAAGGATACAATAAATACGTTTTTAAGTAAAGCAGGATATAGATATGCCGTAGATATAATTCAGGAAAACGGCGATTACAAAATGATATTAAAACCTACAGAAGTTGAATATGAGGTTGAGAGCGTCAAAACACATTTGAGTTATGGTGAAAAAAATGCTCTTGCGTTAGCTTTGTTTACATTTAGTGCAAAAAAAATCAATCCGGATTTAATAATTTTGGACGACCCTATTTCTTCTTTTGACGGAAATAAAAAGTTTGCATTAATTGATTTATTATTCTTATCTAAAGGAGCACTTAGAAATAAAACAGTTGTTTTACTTACCCATGAGTTCAACAGTGTTATTGATATTATGAAAACAAAGATTCGTGAATTTAATCCTAAACCGAGTGCCGCATTTTTAACCACAAAAAGTGGTGTATTATCAGAAAAAACAATAAAAAGAGAGGATATTTGCACAATACAAAGAATCGCAGAAAACAACATTCAAGCTATTCCAATAAATTTGCTAAAAATTATATATTTGCGTAGGATTTATGAGGTTAATGATGATAAAAGTTTGATTTGGCAGATGACATCTTCTTTGCTTCACAGGAAACCAATAGCGAGAATAGATACTGAAACAGATAACAGGCAAATGACACTTGAAGAAATATCGGAAGCTACGCTCAAGATACAAGATTATATCCCAAATTTTGATTATAATACTGAATACAATAATGCAACCAATGTTCAGTTTTTAAAGGATCTATATAATACTTCACCGAGTAACTTTGAGAAATTGCAAATATTTAGAATACTATTTGATGCTGAACCGCAAGATAGCATTATAAAAAAATTCATTAATGAAACTTATCATGTTGGAAACGATTATGTTTATCAATTAAATCCGCGAGAATTTGACACTATTCCTCAGTATGTTATAGATTTTTGCGATTCAAAAGTTCGTAGTTTAGGGTAGTTTTTTGGTGATACAATTACAAGTTAATAGTAACAGAATACTAAAACAGGCTACCGCTGCGCGGTAGCCTGTTTTGTGTCTAATAAGAAGAAAGGAGTAAAAATTATGTTGTTTTGTTAGAATTAAGATATTTTAAGAAGGAGAAATTATGATTTACAACAAAAATGTAATCAGCAAACACAAAAGATTATTTTAATGAGCAATACAATTTTACATAAAGAAAAAACAAAGGATGAAAGTTAAAGGAGTATTAGAAATAGCGAAATTATGTATTAGTGGCTTTTTTGTATTGGATTGAGATTTCCTTCATAAGCGTGCAGAAGTCCAGCAAGGTGTCAAAGTCCGTATTGTAGTGCAGTTGTGGATATGACAGTAAAAAGCGGTTCAATAAAAACAGATATCCGCCGGTGTTTTCGTAGTCCTTGCACAGAAGCTCATTGGCGACATCGTGAAGATCAATGAACATCATATTGAGTAAAATCGGACTGTCATTGAAGCTGTCAACAACAAATTTTACACAAGAGGATAAATCGTAGCCTACTGCGATATCGCAATCGCAGAGGAACTCATACAGCTCTTGCAGATTTTTCGATGTAACATCAACCATAATGCTGTCATAGGGCGGATTCTCCTTTATGGCACAAAAATACTTATGACCATACCGCTCAAAGATTTTTATTCCGGCAACAATGTAATTTTCGTTTTCGGTCTTCTTCACAAAAGCATCCATATAGGGATTGTGTTCCGGTTTGATTGGCATAGCCTCTTTCAGCTTCAAATAATGCAAGAGATTGTTGATATCCTTACGGATGTTTTCTGTTTTTTGCGATATGGTGTCATTTGAACAGTCTTCCTGCGGATAGAAAATCAGATGAATGTCGGCAAGTGTTTTAAGCTTGTCCTGCGGTACTTCGCCTTGTAAAATCACGTTTGCAATTTCCTGCAGCATAAGCACATTTTCGGTTGTGATACCGAACTTGTTCACAAGGTAGGTCTTGTCCTCTTCGCAGGTGAGGATGATTTTAACATCAGCCTCTGTAATCGCCTTTCTGATTTCGGGCAGATCATCAGCTACATTGCTGAAATCAAAGCAACTGCGGTTTAACAGAAATCCGTCGTCACAGCACTTGCACACACGCAAAGCGACATCCGTTGCCTCCCCGTTTTGCTGCATAATGAAAATTGCAAATTTTCCTCCGGTAAAAAGTTCCTCAAAATTGTTTTGTCTGTTGTCCATATAAACAGTTCCTTTCATATTTATTAGCTGTATAACTCCTATCGTCACAGCTATTAATAATATGAAAGTTAAGGGCAATGCTCAACACAAAAAAATGATAAAAAAGCTACTTTTTTGCGGAATTTTTAAATATTTTTGCACTTAAAATCAACACTTTTGCACTTTGGTATTCAAAATATTGACAACAGATAGAAATAGTATTAAAATTAAATAAATTATTGAAAGGCAGGTGGACAAAATGATGAATCTTAATAGCCGAAACAGGAGAGCCGTTTTGTCCGTTTGCGATTGATCTGAATTTTTCTTTCTGCAAATACAAGGCATCTCCGCATTTTCGGAGGTGCCTTAATTTTTTTCGGAGGAAAAATATGATAAACATTAAAAACTTCAAACTTGTAATACCTGATGAAAGTTATGAACATCAATATACCGAAATGATGAACAAATGGGAGTCTGTTGAAGATAATATTCAGCCCGAATTATTAAGACGGTACAGCAAAAGTTTAGGGGCAAATGTATCCTATTCAAAGTGGCTCGAATGGTGTGAGGATGACAGAACAACAGGTTCTATGTTGTCAACAGGTGTGCCTTGTACTCTATACTTTTTTGTTGATGATACAAGTGAAATATTAGGTGCAATTGAAATCAATCAAAAGAATACACACAGAGGTCATCTGCATGCAGGAATAGTGCCTTGGCACAGAGGCAAAGGGCTTGGTACAAAAATGCTTGAATCAGCCTTGAAAATTTGCAGGAACATGGGTATGACAAGTGTTGAGATTGTCACGTATAAGACCAATAAATCAGCGATTAAAACTATTATCAAAAACGGCGGAATTTTAATAGATGAGTTCTATGAAGACGAAAAATGGTCACAAAGATACACAATATCGTTATGAAGAGGTGTAAAAATGGCAAAGCGAGTTGTAGTTGTTTTGTATAATGAACAATGGAAAACGGATTTTGAGACAATTAAACAGTATGTTTTACCTGCAATAAGTGATGTAGTAATTGGCATTGAGCATATCGGCAGCACATCCGTTGAGGGCCTTTCTGCAAAACCGATTATTGATATTGATATTGTTATCAAAGACTATTCAGTATTCGATACTGTGGTTAAAAAGTTGGCGTCTCTCGGCTACATACACGAAGGAAATCTTGGCATAAAAGACAGAGAAGCATTTGATTACAAAGGTAATGCAGATTTGCCGAAACATCATTTATATGTTTGTCCGGAATTTTCAGCAGAACTTCATAGGCATATTTCATTTAGAGATTATTTGAGAAATCATCCGGAAGCTGTACAGAAATATAGTAAAGTCAAAGAAGAAGGTGCAAAGTTATTCCCCGACAGTATAGATGATTATATTGCATATAAATCACCTTGTATTGAGGAGATTTATAAAAAGTGCGGACTAAAAAAATACAAAGCAATATTCTTTGACCGTGACGGAACACTTACATATTTTACTGCTGAAAAAGAAGTATGGCGGGATAAGACAATTAGTGAGTGGAGTGGCAAGCCGTTTGCACTTGATTACGATAAAATGATGTCGTTGTTTCAACTCGCAAGCGAAGGCAGAAAACCTTGGTACAAAACACTTGATGATGAACGTGAGTTTTTCAAGAGATACTATTATCATTTGCTTGTTGGCGAAGGTGTTACAGAAGATGTTGAAAATAAGGCTAAATTGCTAATGAATGAACTTTGGTGTAACGGTGACAGAGCCTTATTCTCTGAGACGGTAGAGGTGCTTGAATATTTCAAAAAACACGGCTATAAAATGGGAGTTATTAGTGATACATCACCGTCACTTGAATTTACGTTACAGCAACTCGGTATAGCAAAGTATTTTACTTCATTTACTGCAAGCTCCTTAGTCGGTGCAGGTAAACCCAGTCCGATTATTTTCAATGCTGCACTTGAGGCACAAGGAGTAACCGCCTCTGAAAGTATATTTGTTGACGATTGCAAAGAAGAAGCAGACGGAGCAAGAGACCAGGGCTTTACTGCATTTTATCTTGACCGAAGCGGTGCAAATAATAATGAATGGACAATACATAACCTTAAACAGTTGATAGATTTTGTTGAGGGATAATTGAAAGGATATTAAATATGGAACTGCAAGATTTGGTTTTTTGTATGAAAGTTTCACAACAAAAATGGATAGAAAAATTGCGTGATGGTGAAGCGTGGTTTGGGGCCATAAACGGATATATAAAAAAGGCAGAGGAAAGCAACAATAATGAGCAAGGAGATAAATATGAAGGTGTTTTTGCTCGATGTAAAAAGAATTCATTAATTATACAAAACAGCCAACAAAAATTTGGAGATGATTTAGAAATAATTGATGATGGTGAATTTTGCTTTTTACGAAGAAAAAGCTGTCGTGCGATGCTTGCTTTTTGCATGTACGGAATAAAGAAAAATGAATTAGCGTTAGTTGGGGAAATTGATAGTACCAACGAAATAAAAACATGTGAATTTGAATACAGATTTGAACAAAAAATGTATCAGAGTTTTTTACAAGACGGAACATCACCATCTGAAGTAGCGGGTTTTTATGGTAGTGCCGGACATATTATTGATTCTATTGGTGAAGCACTTATTAAAAATAATTACAAGTGGAAAATCAAAATTGTTAATTATGATATTGATTTAACAAAAGAGTTTTATATTGAACCTCAATCTGATTATCCCGAATTATGGCATAAAAGAAAAGATTTGGCATATCAGCATGAAATCCGTTTCATAATTTACAATAAATTGCAAAATCTGAATGGTGTTGTTATAAACTATTCTCCGATATCAACATCAAGTGCAAATGTTGCAGTGGGACAATTGCATTTTACAGGCACGGCGGAAGTAAAAGGAATTAATGACTAATAAGAGGATGTTACTTATGGTAAAAGTCTTTTTAATCTGCGGTAAAATATGCTGCGGTAAAACTACATATGCAAAGAAACTTTGTGCTAAAAATAATGCTGTGTTGCTCTCGGTTGATGAGATAACACTTGCTCTTTTCGGGCAGCATTGCGGTGATAAACACGATGAATATGTTGAAAGAACAGAAAAATATCTGTTAAATAAATCCTTAGAACTTATTCAAAACGATATTAATCTCGTTCTTGACTGGGGCTTCTGGACCAAAGCAGAACGAAAATCTGTAAAAGAATTTTACGAATCCCGTGGTATTGAATGTGAATTTCATTACATTGTTATCAGCGATGAAACTTGGAAATATCGCTTAAATAAGAGAAATATTGCTGTGCTTGCAGAAGAAACAAATGCCTATTATGTTGATGATAATCTTGCTGTAAAATTTGCTTCAATATTTGAAGTTCCGGGTGAAGATGAAATAGATGTTATTCAAGAAATGTAAGGAGTGATAAATGTGATTTATAGAGTGGATGATTTTATAGAGAACAATATAAATCCCATAACCAATTCTGAATACGGTTCATCTTGGATGATATTAACTCTTCCCTCTGATATAGATACACCTATGCTTGTTGGTGCAAACAATGGTTGTGCTTATACTATAAAAATCAACAAACAGCTTCACGACGATTGGAAAATGGCTGTCGGAGATTTTATTGGATATTGTAATTCAAATAATCTAAACGGTATTATTGCAATTACAGAAGATGAGTATAATGATGTTCAAAGCTATTACGCAGGACACAATAATAATGAAACAACCTTGCGTGATTATGAACCGAAAATTTTAGTGCACAGCACATCAATGGAAAATTGGATTCAGATACAAAAAGACAGAATGCTTAAAAGTTGGAACAGACTTAATATTACTAACAAAGAGCCTATTGGGAAGCAACTTGGAGACCCTGTTCATTTTAGTGATTACATAATGTTCGGTGGTGGTGTCAGCGGAGAAATCGTTGTTAATTCTAAACAATCAGGCAAAATTATAATGGATATTAATGCTGAATACAAAACAGGTGCAAGACTTTATTTTGATGCCGAGAAGATTGCAAAAGACGGGTTGCTTGTTCGTGACGGTGCACATATGAAAGTCAAGGATTTCTTACCGCTTGAACC
>JAZSJT010000079.1:0-6250 GCA_045534425.1 Acutalibacteraceae bacterium
ACGAAGCCTCGGTTATCGAGGTATGTTTTCAGGGCGGAGATCAAAGAAACCTTAGGGGCGGCACCGGCTTCCCTGAAATATACATCACAAAAAAGTTTTCCGAAAAGCTGGTCAAGGTAGAAATATCAAAAATTTCAATCCCCCGACTGCAAGCTTCTGCCTTCTGACCGACTTCCTACCTCAATGTGTTGTCCTTTTCTTTGGACAGAATCAAAAAAATAAATTTTTCCTGTTTACAATCGAACATTTGTTTGTTATAATAAATTTGCTTTCTATCGAACATTTGTTCTATATGTAAATTGGAGATGAATATTATGCGGATAATTTTACATTCTGACCTAAATAACTGTTATGCTTCAATTGAAAGTATTTCACATCCCGAATATAAAAAATTTCCTATTGCCGTAGGCGGTGATCCCGAAAAAAGACACGGCATAATTCTTGCAAAAAATGAAATTGCAAAAAAATACGGAGTGAAAACAGGTGAGCCCTTATGGCAGGCACAAATGAAATGCCCCAACATTAAAATTCTGCCCCCGAATTTTCCTCTTTACGAGAAATACTGTTCTCTTGCAAAAAGCATATATCTTGAATACACCGACCTTGTGGAGTCCTTCGGTCCTGACGAAGCATGGCTTGATGTTACTGAAAGCACGGCACTTTTCGGTTCGGGAGAAAAAATTGCCGAAGAAATAAGAAGCCGCATAAAAACGGAGCTTGGGCTCACGGTATCTATTGGTGTTTCCTTCAATAAGGTTTTTGCAAAATTCGGCAGCGACTATAAAAAACCCGATGCAGTAACGGTGATAACTCCCGAAAATTACAGGGAAATCGTCTGGCCCGCCCCTATTGGCGACCTTCTTTTTGCAGGGCCGTCAACTGTCAGAGAGCTTAAAAGAAGATATATTTTTACAATCGGTGAAGTTGTGTCTCAGGGAAGAGAAAAAATGAAACAATTATTCGGAAAAAACGGAGAAAGACTGTATATTTATGCAGCAGGGCTGGATACGACACCCGTTATGCATATTGATGCACGACTTCCCATAAAAAGCATCGGAAACTCCATCACACCGCCCAGAGACCTGAAAAATTTTGAGGATGCAAAAATTCTTCTCTATATTCTCTCGGAAAGTGTTGCAAAAAGACTGCGACAGCACTCCCTTGTGTGCTCGGGCGTGCAGCTTCATATGAGAGACACCGTGCTTTTTACACAGGAACGGCAGAAAAAACTGGAATTTCCCACAAATCTCTCCGAAGACATATGCAAATCGGGGCTGAGCTTACTCAATGAAAAACACGATTTCGCTACACCGCTGAGAAGCATAGGGATCAGAGCCATAGACCTCTCCCCCTCCGACACCCCTTTACAAACAAGCCTTTTCCGTGACGAGAAAAAGGAAGCAAAAAAAGAAAGCCTTGAGCTGACGGTTGACGCAATAAGAGAAAAATACGGCAAAGGAAGCATAGTCCGTTCGGTGATACTGACAGACAATCTGCTGGAACAAGCAAACAAACCGAACATAACTCCACCCGCATTCTACACACACTAAATTATGATTTCTGTTGCAGTTGTTTTTTCGGTGTGATATAATACTTTTGGTGGTTTTATGCGTGTTGTTATTGATGCTGATGCTTGTCCCGTTACGGATATCGCTCTCGGTATCTGCCGTGAAAGAAATATTCCCTGTCTTCTTGTTTTTGACAACTCCCATATTTTTGAAAAAGAGGGAGCAGAATGTCTTATTGTTGACAAGGGAGCGGACTCGGCAGATTTTAAGATTGCAAATACTGTTTTCAAGGATGACATCGTTGTAACTCAGGACTACGGTCTTGCGGCTATGTGTCTGGGAAAAGGTGCAAAGGTCCTTAATCAGAACGGACTCATTTTTACAGACAAAAATATCGAGACTTTGTTATATACGAGATTTGTTAATAAAAAAATCAGAATGTCGGGACAAAGAACAAAGGGACCGTCAAAAAGAACGGCGGATAACGACAGTGCATTTATAAAAGCATTTATTTTTCTTCTGGAGGAAACATAATGGCAACTCAAGGTTTATCAAAGAAATTCAGCTTCTGTGAAGCCGTATCCGTTTGGGAAAAGGGCGAAGAGCTCACAAAAAATCATTCACTTATTTTCAGAGCAATAATTGAGGGTAACGATGAAATTAAAATTAATATCGCCGCTCATTCAAGATATCAGATTTTTGTCAACGGAAGTTTTTTTGCCGCAGGCCCCGCACGTGCAGGACACGGTTTCTACAGAGTAAATAAATATACTGTCAACAAGGAGCTTTCCGAAAAAACAAACATACTAACAATAATTACCGCAGGCTATAACATCAACAGCTTTTATCTCCTGGACAAGCCTTCGTTCCTGTGTGCCGAAATTGAAAGAAACGGTGAAATTATTTATTCCACCGGCAAAAAGGAATTTGAAGCTGCAAGATATTCTTCAAGAATAACCAAGGTTCCCCGCTACTCTTTTCAGCGGCCTTTCACAGAAAGCTACATTCTTGATGCATACTATGACCTTTTTATGACGGACGCTTCAACGGTTCTCAAATCGGTTGAGCTGGAGAAAACAGAAGAGAAAAGCTTTATTGAAAGGAATTCCCCCTATTGTCTTTATACCGAAAAAAAGGTCAAGGAAATCGTTTCAAAGGGTATTCTCATCCCCGATAAGGACAGACGTTATTTCAAGGACAGGAGTCTTAACGGAATCGGCGATGAATTAAAGGGCTTCCCCGAAAACGAGCTTGATTCCTCTCCCGTCAACGAGCTTTATGCATATAAAACACAGATTATGGAAGACGGCGGTTACTCTATGGAAAGCGTATCTTTAGGCATAAACTGCTGCTGTATTTATGATATGGGGCAGAATAACACCGGTTATATCCGCCTTTCCCTCACTGCCGAGCACGATACGGTGGTGTATGCCGTTTTCAATGAAATTCTCCCCGATGGCAAGTGTCCCGATCCGGGAAAGGACGCTTGTCAGAATGTTGTCAAATGGGCAATTCAGGGCGGAAGAACCTATGATATTGTGTCTTTTGAGCCCTATACCTTCCGTTATATTCAGATAATTTCAATGTATGCACCCACTCTTGTTACAAATGTTTCTCTCTATGAGGAATGTTACCCCGAAGCTCTTTTAACAAACTTAAAAAAGATGCCGGATAAAAATCTGCAAAAGATTTATGATGCGGCAGTAAGCACCTTCAGACAGAATTCCACGGATATTTTTATGGACTGCCCCTCCCGTGAAAGAGCAGGCTGGCTTTGTGACAGCTTTTTCACCTCCCGTGTGGAAAAGGAGCTGACGGGAGAAAGCTTTGTTGACCACGATTTTATCGAAAATTTCATAATACCCGAAAAATTCGATAACATCCCCGATGGTATGCTTCCCATGTGTTATCCCGGTGACCACTATGACGGCTGTTATATCCACAACTGGGCATTCTGGTTCGTATTACAGCTCAAAGGCTATCTTGAGCGTTCAGGCGACACGGCCCTTGTTGATGCTGCCAAAAAAAGAGTTTATGAGCTTCTTGATTTTACAAAAAAATATGAAAATGAAGACGGACTTCTCTGTAAAATCGACAGCTGGATATTCGTTGAATGGTCAAAAGCAAACGACTATGTTTTAGATATTAACTATCCCTCAAATATGCTCTATTCAAAGGTGCTCGATACCGTGGCAGACCTTTACGGTGATACCGCTCTTTACGAAAAAGCAAAAAAGCTTCGTGAGACTATAAGAGAAAAAGCCTTTGACGGTGAATTTTTCATTGATAATGCAGTACTTGATGAAAACGGCATAGCAATAAGAACCGAAAACCACACAGAAACCTGTCAATACTACGCTTTCTTTACAAAAACCGCAACAAAGGAAAGCCACCCCGAGCTTTACGAAAAAATGTTCACGGTATTCGGTTCAAAAAGAAACCCCGAAGAAACCTACCCCGATGTTCCCGTTTCCAATGCATTTATCGGAAATTATCTCCGCCTTTTCATCCTCTTTGAAGACGGAAGATATGAGGAGCTTCTGAGTGAAATCAAAGGCTTCTTCCTGCCCATGGCAGAAAAAACAGGCACATTGTGGGAAAACATGTCCGACTACGCTTCGTGCTGCCACGGCTTTGCAAGCCATGTTGTTTTCTGGCTCAACCACATAGTATAATAAAAAACCCGCTTCGGCGGTTTTTTTTTGAGGGCAGAGTTCGTTGGTCGAAGGTCGGAAGCCGGAGAAGCCGCCCTTCGCTCTGAAAGCTCTCCTTCTGAGGCTTATCTCCCTTTTTAATAAAAATATATTTACATTTACATATAATAACATTTGACTTTTGTCGAAATTCTTGTTATTATTATTTTTGTATTATTTATATATTGGTGATTTAATTATGACAAAAGTTAAAAAAATTATTATTGCAATTATTGTTTCGTGTATGCTCGCGGTTCCTATGGCGGTTACGGCTTCAGCTACAGCCCTTGTGGATCCCGACAACATCAATGCAATTGCAAAGTATTTCGGCATTGACCTTTCCGACCCCGAAAGCATACAGGATACAATAAATCAGATAAGAGACGGCGGACTCAATGCCATTCTCGGCCTTTTAGGTATAGATATTGCGGATATTCTTGAAACAATCGAAGAATATCTCGGCGGTATGAATGTCCCAACAACCGCACCGCCTGAAACAACCACAGAGGAAGAACCCACCACAGAGGAGCCGACAACAGAAGAACCCACAACCCGTCCTCCCGTTTACGCTCCCACATATCCTTCCTACACACAGCCCACATATACCCCTCCAACAACTCTTCCCCCTGAAACCACTACCTTCCAGTTCATCCCTCCCGAACAGATTTATACAGAAGCCTACACAACAACCGTTTTTAAGCCCATTGTTGAAGATGACATCAATTCAATTGATTCAGACGTAAGTCCGGTAAAGACTGCAATCGGCGTAATTCTTCTTCTGGGTTCAGGTATCGGTGTTATCGTTGTTGTTCTTGCTCTCAAGAGAAACAGAATATAATATGGATAATCTGAAAATTTCGGAACATATTGAATATATTGACGGCAGCCTGAAGTTAATAGTATCCGACAGCCATACCTTTGGCACGGATGCTTTGCTATTGGCTGCTTTTTGCACACCCAAAAGAAAAAATAAGGTGTGCGATTTCGGCACGGGCTGCGGAATTATCCCCTTTTACTGGCTTAGAGAGGGCGTTGAAAAAGTACACGCAGTGGAAATACAACCACTTGCCTGCCAACAATTAAAAAGAAGCATTGAGCTGAACGGACTTTCCGACAGATTTACTTTATATGACTGCGATTTAAGAGACTTAAAAGGAAAAGCAGAAGAAGGTACTTTTGATTTAGTTTCAATGAATCCCCCCTATACCGCCGAAGGACACGGAATTATAAGCTCATCCGCTGCGGATAAAATTGCTCGGCACGAAACCACTCTCACCCTGAATGAGCTTTTCACAGCCGCATCAAGACTTCTGAAATACGGCGGAAGAATGTGTATATGTCTTCGCCCCGAAAGGCTGACGGAGGCAATGACGGAGATGAGAGCGGCAAAAATTGAGCCGAAAAGACTGCGTTTTGTGTCTCAAAGAGACGGAAAAGCACCGTGGTTATTTCTTCTTGAAGGAAAAAAAGGCAGAAATCCCGGTCTTATCGTTGAAAAAGAATTACATATAGAAAATCCCGACGGAATGCCCTCCGAAGAAATGAAAAAAATTATCGGAAACTACAAAAAGGACTGACATTATGGAAGCATTTTTTCCTGTATTTTTTCTTCTTTTTGTGGTGCTTGCGACACAGAAAAGAAACAATCTTCATCAGCAGATATTAAAACGGAAAAGAAAGGAGCACGGAAAAATGGATAATTCCCTGCTTTCGGTATACATAGGAAAAGAGTGTATTATACAGGCAAACGGTTATGTTACAGGTGTTGTCGGCAAGGTAACTGCTGTCAGCAGCAACTGGATTTCTGTAGAAGATAAAAAAGGAAAGCTTACAACAGTAAACTGCGACTATATAAGCAGCATCAGGGAGAAATAATATGGCAGGAGAATTATTTGTTGTGGGCACACCAATAGGTAATTTAGGAGATTTTTCTCCCCGTGCCGTTGAAACACTTCGTACCGTAGATTTTATTGCCGCAGAGGATACAAGAGTTTCGATAAAGCTTCTCAATTATTTTGACATAAAAAATAAGCTTGTAGCCTATCACGA
>JAZSJT010000128.1:0-7471 GCA_045534425.1 Acutalibacteraceae bacterium
AAGGACAGTGTCCCTATGAAGCAAGAGAAAATTCAGAAAGATTTACACTTCTTAACGGCATATGGGATTTTAAGTTCTATAATAATGTCAGAGAGCTTGACCTTGAAGGAGAAAGCTTCCCCTCAGGTGAAATATGCCCCGATAAAATGAAGGTGCCCTTCTGCTGGCAGCTTGAAATGAATAAGGGCTATGACGTACCCAATTACATCAATCAGGACTATCCCTACCCTGTTGATCCGCCCCATCTTCCCGATGTTATCCCCTGTGCCCTTTACAGAAGAACTTTAAATTTTAATAAAAAGGCCGATAAGGTATATTATCTTTCCTTTGAAGGCGTTTCCTCCTGTTTTTATCTGTGGATAAACGGTCAGCTTACGGGATATTCACAGGTCAGCCACGCCGAAAGCAAATTCAATGTCACGGATAAGCTCGTAAACGGTGAAAATGTTATTGAAACACTCGTTATCAAGCACTGCGACGGCTCATATATGGAGGATCAGGACTTTTTCCGTCTTTCGGGTATATTCCGCGATGTATATATTCTTGAAAGAGACGAAAAGCATCTCAAGGATATACATATATTAAAGGATTTCAGCGATGATTTTTCCGATGTAAAAATAACCGTAAAGCCCGATTTCTCCGAAAGCACCGACTTTCTCTGGTCTGTTTTCTCCCCTGACGGAAAAAAGGTTCTTGAAGGCAAAGAACAGGGTGAATTCTCTTTCAACATATCCTCTCCCGTTTTGTGGAGCAGTGAAATTCCCTCCCGATATTCCTTTATTTTGGAATACGGAGAAGAAATAATAAAGCTGCCTTTGGCACTTATAAAAGCCGAAATCAAGAACAAGTGCTTTTTGGTAAACGGTAAAAAAATCAAGTTCTACGGCATTAACCGCCACGACTCTAACCCCGAAACAGGCTACTCGGTTACAATGGAGGATATGATAAATGACCTTCATATCTTAAAGGGTGCCAATGTCAATATGATAAGAACCTCACACTATCCCAACGATCCGAGATTTGTTGATTTATGTGAAGAAAAGGGCTTTATGCTCGTTGACGAAGCCGACTTTGAAAGTCACGGAATGGGTTATAACTACGGCGACTGGTATTGGGATTATTGGGCACATCTTGCCGATGTCCCCGAATGGAAGGAAGCCTGTCTTGACAGAGCAGAGCGTCTTTTTGAAAGAGACAAAAACTACGGCTGTGTAGTTATGTGGAGTCTCGGCAACGAATCGGGCTGCGGTGAAAACCACCGCCATATGGCAAATTGGATACGCTCCCGTGACAAAAATGCCATTATTCACTATGAAAACGCAAGACTTGAATATGAGGGCAGAGTAGGCGGAAGGGATTTCAAGGATATTTCAGACGTTGAAAGCCGTATGTATGCTGAGCTTACATACCTTGAAGAATATCTTAATGACCAAAAACAAACCAAGCCTTTCTATTACTGTGAATATGTTTCCTGCACTTCAACAGGTGACATTCCCCTTCACTGGAGAGACTTTGAGCATTATGACAATTACACGGGCGGCTGTATCTGGGAATATTGCGACCACGCAGTAAATATCGGAACAAAAGAAAATCCGAAATATCGCTACGGCGGAGATTTCGGAGATTATCCCCACGATAAATATTACTGCGTTGACGGACTTGTATACCCCGACAGAAGCCCCCGTCCCGGCTTTTATGATATGAAGCAGACTTATATCCCAATTTCCGCTTCATACGAAAACGGTGTTCTTAAGGTATTCAATAAGAGATATTTCAAAGCCCTTTCTGAATATGAATTAAAAGCAGTTTTCTCATATGATCTTAATGAGGGCGAAGAAATTACTCTTGATGTCAGTGACATTCATCCCCGTGAAGAAAAGACCTTCACACTGTCTCCCGAAAAAACCGAGGGTGTTGTGACACTGACGGTTTATCTCAACCTCAGGGAAGACACCTTCTATGAAAAAAAAGGCTTCAATGCGGGCTTTATTCAGTTTATATTAAATAACGCTCCCATAAAGTGCAAAAATAATGAGGAAAATGAAGTCAATTTCAGTGAAGACAGAAATAATTACTACATTTCCTGTAATAACATTTCATATACCTTCTCAAAAATCACGGGTAAAATAGTGTCAATCAAAAAGAACGGCAGTGAATATCTTCTTTCTCCCGTGGAATTCTCTTTATGGCGTCATTCCTTTAACCACAAAGAAGAAATTGAAAGAGCAAGATATCACAAGGCTTTCCAGAAAACATATTGTGTTTGTGCCGAAAATGACGGTGAAGTGAAAATCACAGTCGACCTTTCCTTTGCCGCCGCCGCTATGCCCCCCGCACTCAAGGGCAAGGCAGTTTATACCTTCGGAAAAGACGGCTCGGTAACACTCTCTTTCACCGCAGATGTAACGGAAAACGCACAGCCTCTTCCCCGCTTCGGTCTGCAGCTTCGACTTAAAAAGGATTTTGAAGCCGTGAAATATTTCGGCTACGGTCCCAAGGAAACCTATTCCGACAGATTTATTTCACAGCGTCTCGCTCTTTACAATTCAACGGTTACTGATGAATATGAAAAATATATCCGCCCCTGCGAAAGCTCATCACACTATAAGACAAAGTTTGCAAGTGTATATAATGACAACGGCGGAATTGAATTCTTTGACCTGAGTGACAGAGGCTTCTCCTTCAAGGCACTTCATTTCAACGATACACAGATGAATGAAGCCCTCCACGGAGATGAGCTCATTCCTCTTGATGAAACCGTTGTAAATATCGACTATAAAATTCACGCGGAAAATCAGGGCCTTACTTATCTTGAACCCGAAAGAGCCTTCACGGAAAAGCACTTCTCATTCACTTATATAATAAAGCCGTTCTGATGCGGTTTTTAAGGAGCAAAGCCTATGGAATTTACAAAAGATAAGAAAAAGAAGCTCGCATTATGGATAATCAGTGTATTCACCTTGTGTTCGCTTATTTTCCTTGCAGTGCAGAATATCGGCACTGTTGCCTCGGCAATAGGTCGGTGTCTGAAGCTTTTCACTCCCCTTATTATGGGTGCGGGTTTTGCTCTTGTGCTTGATGTTCCCCTGAAATTCTTCGAAAGCAGGCTTTTTACAAAAACGAAAAAGCCCGTTCTTCATAAATTAAAACGCCCGATAAGCTTTATAATTTCCATAATAATAATCCTCGGCATATTGGCGGGTGTTATTATGCTTGTCATCCCCGAGCTCATTGAAGCAATAAAAGTCATTGTGCAGATTGTGACGGACTTTGTGACAAAGCTTCTCAATATGGAAGAAGCCGAAATCAGAGAGCTTCCCTTCGGCGAACAATTGCTTAACACCGACTGGAAGAAAATGCTTCAATCGGCTCTTGACTGGCTCAAAAACAGCGGCGGCAAAATTATGAATACCGCATTCACAACAATAGGCTCCGTTGCAGCTGCAGTGGTTAATTTCGGTATCGGTCTTGTTTTCGCTTCATACATTCTTTTGAGTAAAGACAAGCTGAAATATCAGGTTAAAAGACTGGTAAAGGCATGGCTTCCCGAAAAATCGGGCAATATGCTTTTATATGTGTGTAAGGTAGCAAATGAAAATTTCAGAAACTTCATTTCGGGACAGACGCTTGAGGCTATGATTTTAGGCGGACTTTGTATGCTGGGAATGCTGATACTGCAAATCCCTTATGCACCTATGGTGGGAGCCCTTGTGGGTGTCACCGCTCTTATTCCCGTTATCGGCGGATTTATCGGTGCAGGTGTGGGTGCCGTTATGATTCTAACCCAGAACCCCTTGAAAGCACTGATATTCGTGATTTTCCTTGTTATTCTTCAGCAAATTGAGGGAAATTTCATATATCCTAAGGTTATGGGGAAAAGAGTCAGCCTTCCCTCAATGTGGATACTTGCTGCAGTAACTCTTGGCGGAAGTGTTGCGGGACCTCTCGGTATGCTTTTAAGTGTCCCCACCGCCTCCACGTGCTATGCACTCATTAAAGAGCTGACAAAGAAAAAGGAAGAGAAAAAAGCTTCAAAAGAAATCCCGCAGGAAACGGCAGAATAACTTTACGGAGACACAAATCCTTGTGTCTCCGTATCATTTTTTTGTAATTTTATTCTTTGATTATATATCTTTTTCCTATTGCACCAACGGTACTTTTATTAACCTTGTATGCTTTGAAATTTTTATCATCGACACTGTCAATAAGAGTTATTTCTGTATTTTTCGTGTCACCGTAGGATTTAAGGGTTATTTCATAAACCGTGCTTTCATCCGTAAACTGTACGGGCTTTGCTATGGGAAGAAGGGTTTTAGCCTTTACGAAAACGGGTATGCTTTCACTTTCATAAATAAATGTGCCGCTTTTTTCCTCGCCCGTATAAAAATCATACCAGATGCCTTCTGGAAGTGTGATTTCACGGCTTCTTTCAGGATAAAGAATGGGAGCCACAAGAAGACTGTCACCCAGCATATATTCATCGTCACAGTTTTTTGTAAATTCGTCATCAAATTCACAAACCAGTGCTCTCACGGGGGGAATACCCTCCTTATAATAGCGGTAATATGCGGAATAAAGATAAGGAATAAGACTTGTTCTTATTTCAAGAAGCTCCTTTATCTCCTTTATGCAGCCGTGCATTTCCCAGGGCATTTCATCAAGATACCAGGCATTTGTGAGTGCCATTGCCGAGAAAACTGCCATCTGCATACGACGGATAAGCTCTTCTCTGTCCTTTGCGTGTCGAACCTCGGGCGACCATAAAATTCCCGAAAATCCGCTGTTGACAGTAGCATTGAGATATTCCTTCTGATCATAAAGGTCTGAATAGAGAACAAAGGGATAGGATGAAGATAAGGCACTCAAGGCCCGAACCTCCGAGAAGGTGGGTTTTCCGCCAAGTGCTTCAAGCATGGTCTGACAGTAGAGCACGCCTAAAAGATTGTGATAACGCTCTCCGTCAAGCCCTGAGGGGAATTCGGAGCAATCGGGGAAAAACCAGCCGCCCGTATAATCGCTTCCGTCACATTCATCAAGCTTGAAGCCCGTGACACCCTCTGAAATCAGCTTTTTCTGGTGTGAGCCGAAAATTTTTCTCGCTTCGGGAATTGTGAAATCGGGCACAAGCCCCTCCCACAAAAGATAATCACCGCTATAGGGGAAAAGCTCATCAAATAAGGGAGAGGTGGGATGTGTATAACAGTGCTCCCATAAGTTTATATGAAAATGATTTTCCGTGAGAGCCTTCATCATATCCTTATGATTGGGAAATCTTCCCGCTTCATCCCACATAAATGAGCAGGAATAGGATTTTGTCTGCCAGCCGGGCTCAAGTCCTAAAATATCACAGGGAATTTCATATTCTCTCATTCTCCTTGCGATATCAAGCACCTGATTTTCGTCAAATTCTCCGCAGCAGCGGTAAAATCCGCCGAGGCCCCACAGGGGAGGCATAACACCGCCGCCCGAAAGAAGATTATAGGACGAAACAATATCAAGAATTCTGTCCCCTGTGATAAAGTAAAGCTCAATGCCCTTTGCTCCGGGAATTTCAATCACAAGATATTTATCCCCCGCCGTGACTTTTTCGGAATAAAGCTCATTTTCGGAAAGTGCAACTTCCTTTTTAAGGGTATTTTCCTTCTTGACCTTCTTTTCCTTGCCGCAATAAAAATTTACATATCTTGCAGAGTCAACATAAACGCCGAAGCCGTTATCTGTAACACAAAAGGGCACGGGAGCGTGTGAATTGCCGTTGTTTGCTCTGTTATCCGCATTGGTTTTTATCTGTAGGCGGTTTCCCTTCTGATTGAAGCCCTTCTGCTGAAGACCGAAGCCATAATAATCGGTGTCGTTTTTTACCCTTATACAGATTTCACAACCTGTTGATTTAAGCCTGAATTCAATATCGGGCATTTCTTCGGGACTTTTTTCTTCAATTTCACACAAGGGCTCGGGAGAAAAGGTAAACGGGGTTATTTCTTCGGGAATACCGTATCTTATTTTATATACACTCATTTTACTTCACCAATGTACTGAAATTCTCTCTTATTTCATCCACATCACCTGTGGAAAGGTAAAATTCATAGCTTGTGGGGTTAAAGCTTCTGAATTCATATGTGTCAACTGCGGCAATATATGATGTGGGGCCTTCGGTTGAGGGATCGGCTGTGGTACAGCCTCCTCTTGAGAAAACGCCCGCAAGGAAAGAAATGTCCTCATGGACATAAAGACCGATACCGAAGCTGTCGTCGAAATCACCTGTAAAAGCTGCCCAGTTTTCGCTTGAATAGAAATTGGGATAGCCTGCATCGGGCCAGAAGATAAGGTCATTTTCACAGGAAAGCTTGCTGTCACCTGTCCAGGGACTGCTTCCGCCGTAATAAACAAAGCGGTTGAGTGGCTCAATGCAATAGAACGCGGGACATTCCTGTGTTGTTGTGACGGAGGGATAACCTGAGAAATCAGTGAAACGGCACTCGGCCTTCACAAGTCCATCTGACAGTGAATATGTGGCTTCCATATATGAGGGAGTGATATATTCCTTTTCCTTTGCCCAGTCAAGAGGACGGCATTTTATATAAATGCTGTTGTTATTTATTCTGACATCCACGATTTTTGCGGCATCGTTAAACTGATTTCCGCCCTGAACGGGATTGTAATTCCACTTATTGTCCATAAACACACCGCCGGTGTACTGCTCGCAGTCGCCTGTGCCGTAGTAGGACTGCTGAATAAGTCTTCCCGTATCGTTGGCATTGATAAGATTTACATTTTTGCTTCTTGCTCTTGTGTTATAGCGTGAGGAAGCATTTGAATCAACCTTTGTAGCACCGTCAACAATAACCGCTTCAACGGAAGAATTCTTATCTTCAAGGTATGATAAAGCACCGCCCCAGTTAAGAGTTACTCCCAGTTTATGCTCTTCATTTTCAATATAAATTTCATTTTTAAGAATTTTACGGTTAAAAAGTCCCACTGCCTTAAGGCTGAAAGTAAATTCCTCTTTATCAAGGGGAGTGAAGGTAAAGGAATAAAGCTTATTCATCTTCACTTTTTCAAGAAAACCGTCAATAAGGCTGAAAAATTCTCCGTTTTCATTGGGCTCAAGAAAGAATTCCTCGCTTTTTATTCCGTCTTTTCCTTCATATGTAATAATACCCTTCACATAAGCATCGCTCACATACTTTATTCCGAAATAATTAAAAATATCCGTCTTTTTGCCGCCGAAGGAATAAGTGACCTCGGATGCGGTTTCGGTTTTTTCAAAATTTACGGCTTCACCGTTGATACATAAGCTTTCGCCTGCGGGAACGGTAAAATCTTCATCAATGTTAAAGGGTAAAAAGCTCAAAATGTAAGAGGGGAAAAACATAAAAAGTGCCATAAAAAATGCGAATAACTTTTCCATAAAAATCGTCTCCTTTATTAAATGCAAAATGCAAAAATAAACGTTGTGACGAAGTCACGA
>JAZSJT010000055.1:0-18794 GCA_045534425.1 Acutalibacteraceae bacterium
GTTTATCCGGACAGCGAAAACTTTGATTTCTCTTATCTTTCATATCCCGATGAAGCAATAATCACACTGGATGAAGCCGGCCTTACCGAGCAGGAGCTTGTTGGCCGTGCCTCGGCTGAATTACCCGAATATGTGCAGTCGGGCGGCTATGACGATATCAACGGAATAACCGTTTCCCCCTATTATACTGCAAAAATCGGAGAAACAGAAATTCCCGTTTATGCATCAGTTGTTTTTATCCGTGCAGACGACACGGGAACGCTTCATTCATTTTCTGAAATTTATGTTGAACCCGACACAGATTTTTCATTCAATATTGAACTGACAGGTGCGGATGTTACCCTTAAAAATGCAATTGTTCTTCCCGAATCCCACGGTGTGAAGGCTTTATGTGAGAATAATACCGTAACTGCCTCCATCAACAAGACGGGAATTTATACCTTCCTTTTCAATAATGCAAATCAGTATTACGGATACACTCTTTTTGTCCGAGAGAAAATTGATGAAGATGCTGAAATTGCAAGCTACATTGAAGCCTACGGTGAAGAAAATGTCATTGTTGTGGAAAAAGGCATTTATGAATATGATTATGTCAATTTCGTTTCAATGAACAATCAGGTTATTTATCTCAGAGAAGGTGCTTACATTATTGCAAATCACCTTTATGACATTAACAGTGCAGAGGACGAAAATCTTTATATTGAATACTCCGCATTACAGCATAACAGCATAGGACTTACAAGATATCCTTTTCTTAATTTCTTCAACTGCAATAACATCACCCTTACCGGCAGAGGTGTAATAGACCTCACCCGCCTTGACAGAAGAGAACGCCGCGGTGTGGTTTTCACAAACTGCAATAATGTCAATGTAAGCGATATAAAAATCATCAATTCTCCCGAATGGTCTTTCATTTCATACTGCTGCACCGATGTAAACATCGAACAGGTTGATATAATAGGAAACCGCGGAAACTGTGACGGCTTTGCAATCTGTAACAGCCACAATGTAACGGTAAGCAGCTGTTTCGGCAGAGTGGCAGATGACACCTTTGAGGTAAAAGCACTGGGCGGTATAATGGACAGTAAAAATATTACATTTTCCGACTGTATTGCATGGGGCGGCTATGCAAGATGCTTCGGCATTACAGGTGAAGTAAACAAGAAGATTTCGGATGTCACCTTCCGCGACTGTGCAGTTATTTACCGTGACGGTGTATGGAACAATGACCGCATAGGCTCACTTGTTGTTGTGGCAGAGCAGACCGAGGGAAGCATTGACGGTGTCCTTTTTGAAAATATTGAAATCTTCCGCGATGAAGGCAGAGCAATTCTTGTAAATATTTATGACGAAGAAGCCGAAAGCTTTGAAATAAAGAATGTTGCATTCAAAAATATTTCATACACATCCTATCTCCCTTCAAAAATTGCAGGGACAAAAAGCAAGACAAATACAGTTCAGGTAACCCTTGAGGACATCACAATCTGCGGCAAGCCCCAGCTTTTACCTAAGCTTATGTTCAACATCGGAAGATACTGTGATGTAACAACACCTTAACAGAAAAATCCGTACATTTCACAGATGTACGGATTTATTTTTTTTGTTCTATATTATCATTTTGCTCTTATAATAACAGCCATATCGGTATCCTCGGGTTTTGAGCCGAGATAATATGTACCCATTCTTGTTGAGGTAAATTCATATTCTTCGAAATATTCACCCGTTACGGGATTGAACCACCGATATGTATATGTACCCTTTGGAGTGAGGCTTCCCACGGTGCCCGTTTTCACTCCGCCGCAGCCCCTTGTGTTCACATTTTCGGCAATTGCTTCATCGGTGAAGGAATAGAAATAAATAACTATTTCCGTGTTCTCTTCATTTCCTGCATATACATAATAAACATTGGTGGCGGGAACAAAATATGCCCTGTTATCAAAACGGGGAATGAGCTTATACCACTCTGTATTTTCAAGGAATTTTCTCATATATCCCGCCTGATAAGAGCTTTCGTATTCGAGGGCGTCTTCCCATGTGGCATTGATTTTTTCTTCGCTTGTTATGGTGTCAACTCCGTCGGAGCTGTCATTTTCTTCATCGAAAACATTGAGATAGCTCCAGGTATCGTGAGCACCCCAGCCATAGCCGTACATACCGTTAAGAAAAGCCAGATATCCCTGCATTCTTGCACCGTAATTTTTTGTCCAGAGGAAGCAATACTGTCCCTCGTAATTTACGGCAGGCTTTCCCTGTGAATTGAACCAGAAATCCTTTTCAACACTGAAATCGGTCTGTTTTGTTTTTGAAGGTGTCCACTGAGCCGCATAGAAGCTGTGCTCTTTTACATCACGGAAAGCCGAGGGGCTTACCCCTTTGACGTAAACCCTGCAGTCTTCATTCGTGCCTTTTCCGTCACCGTAGGCGGCAGTGGCACCTGCATTTTCCTGATGGCCCGTAAGAGGATGGTCGTAGGCATCATAAATGCCTATATATTCTGCCACAAGCTTATAGGGGTTATTTTCATAATTCCACATAGGATGTGTGGTGTCATTCCAATAGAAATCGTTGTCAATCTCCTGTCCCAGAGTCCATATTACGGGAAAAGCAGAATATCTTGCAACCCAATAGCGTGAGATTTTTTCAAGATAGGCTTTAACGCCCCCGGACAACTCACCGTCAGCCGCAACACCGCCGAAATTATTTATCAGCACTTCCATATAATAGGGGAAGAAAAACTGTGCATTTGCGTGAGCGAGTCCGTTTTCGGCAATAATTGAGAATTTTTCATCGTAATTTTTAAGACCTTCCATATCGTCTTCCGTTATGCCGTTTGAAAAATCAAACTTTTCGTCTATAGGCTCACTCTGAATTACCGTGAAGCCTTGAGAAACACGCTTTTCACAGATGGTTTTTACCATATCCGCAGTTTCTCCGCCAAGGCTCCAGTGAGTGTCTCCCAGCCAGAAAAACGGTGTGCCGTCATCATATGTAAAATATTTTTTGCCCGCATTTGTTGTAACAAAGCCGTGCTTATAAATATCAAGATCTCCCGAATAAAGTGAACAATCAATTTTTCCTGTTTTTTCGTGTAGAGATATATTTTCTGCATCGGTGCAGACGGTCTTAAAATACCATACACCCTCCGTGGGGCAGACAAAACGGATTTTCCATATGTTTGCACCGTCCCAGAAGCCGGGGATTTTATAAAGTCTGCCGTTGCCGTAAAGAAGCATCTCAACATCAACATCATTAAAGGAATCCGAATATGCTTTTTCACTTTCTAAAGTAATTTCATTCATAAGCCATGCTTCGGCTGTGAGAATAAAATCAGGGTTTTCGATTTCCTCTCCCTCGTATTCTTCCCAAGAGGGAGGATTAACCGTGGCTTCGGGAATATCCGCTTCATCTGTTTTTACGATTTTATTCCAGCATTTAACTACAAAATTGACAAGCCTCCCCGTCATTTCCTCAAATGCATCAATAATAAAGGGAACCGTGCTTTTTTCTTCGTCATCTGCATTTACAACTACAAAAGCAGAAGAAAAAATCAAAATAGCAGAAAGAAGAAAGGCTATAGCTTTTTTTGCTGTCATATTTTCTCACCCTTTTCTAATTTATTGAAATAAATATATCACCAAACGGCTGAAAAAACAATACAATCAATGTCAATCCCGTATTTTAATTCTTTTCAGCAATAAACGGCTGCTTCGTGTTTTTTCAATACACAGTAACAGGCCCATAAAGTCCGCCCGAAGCAAAATCCTTTGCATATTCTTTCTCTGTGTCAAAATACGGGGATAATTCATCCGTTTTCAACCTATCAAAATAATCGGTGTGAATATACAAATTCCCTGATGTGTTGGTCACAGTTATTTTCAGCTTATTATTTTTTTGAAGTATTCCCGACGATATTTTCAATCTGTAAGGCGGCATCAGAGCTGCTCCCAGAGCTTGCCCGTTGAGAATAACAGAAGCCGCAAAATGCACAGCTCCGAGATCAATTTCTCCTTCCTTTCCCGTTTTTTCATCGGGGAGTGTGAATTCAGCTTCATAAACGCAGCTTCCCGAATAAGCACCGCCGACTAATTCTTCCCAATCACCGAGGTTCACGGGAACAGGTTTTTCAGAATACAGAGCTTGCCCGAACCCGTTTTCATTGAGAACAAGCTCAAGCTCTTTACGGAAAAGAAATTCCTTCGAAATATCAATTTTTTCTCCGAATTCTTTTTTGTTCTCCGCACAAAGAGATTCTTCTGTCAGCAATATCACAGCCGTTTCACCCGGAGCAAGAGAGAGCTTGAGAACACCGTTTTCGACTTCCCTGTGCAACACTGCACCGCTCATTAAATCAAGAAGATAACAGTCCGATACAGGCAGATGAATACGGTAATCACCGTTTTCGCCTTTTTCACGGAACAAAAAGAATAAATCTCCGTTTTCTGTCTTTCTGTGCATTGCCCGCAAGCCTTTGCCCTCTGCCGTAACTGACGGGGTGAGACCTGAAGGACTGTAAGAAACTTTGCCGCCGCCCTTTTTAAAACGGTTCAGCACCTTTTGGGTGTTCTGCGGAATAAAGGCTCCTTCGGGGATTATTATATGGCGGTACCTTGCACTGCCGATGCATATACAGCCGTCATCAGCTCCCCATGAGTTCTGAATAGCATCATCGTCAACGATATCAAAATCAATCATATTGTCTTCAAGGCTTCTTCCGAGAGTGTCAAATATTTCTGACACAGCATCAGCTTTCAGTTCTCCCTGAAAATCACAGACAGGATAGTATAGTCCCGTGTCTGAAACACGCTCTCCGAGAGATGAAACATAAGACAGCCGTTCAATATAACGGTTAAACTCTTTAAGATAACGGCAATACGGCTGATTTTCCGTAAAACCGGGAAGCTCCTGTGCAAGATATGCCCCTTTTCTTCCGAGAGGAAAGTTAAAGGGATTAAAAACGTTTATTCCGCGGACGGCAAGAAAACCCACCGTGAAACGCATTATATCATATGTCAGTCCCGGTCCTGCAACACCGAAAATTTCACCCATTGCAAGCTTTGTGCCGTTTTGTGCGGCGGCGGAAGAAGCATATCTGGGAAAAAAACCGTTATAAGCGTTCATTTCATCTCTTATATCCGTTTTATTTTCGGGATAAATCTGTCGCCATATAACATCAACACCGGGAATATCAAAGCATCTGAGAGCACGCATCAGGTTGAAATTTGAGCCTCCCCGAACACAGCCAAGAGGATTATGGTCCTTATCCATATGCC
The DNA here is from genome assembly GCA_045534425.1 of Acutalibacteraceae bacterium. GTDB lineage: Bacteria > Bacillota > Clostridia > Oscillospirales > Acutalibacteraceae > RUG806. The sequence continues at coordinate 5,271 of JAZSJT010000055.1, forward strand.
CCGTAAAAAGCAGTCCGTGTTCATTTGCCAGATTTTTGCAAGGGAGAAGAAAATTTTCACAGAACATACGGCTGCACAAATCATACCAGCGGTGCAATATGTGAACATTTTCCTGAGTCGGAGCTGTTTTCTGTGAAATCAACGGAAGCTGCTGTAATACCGATTCACCGTACAAGGCTTCATATTTCTCTGCAAGCTCATTATTAAAAGCCCTTGACGGTGCTTTCGGCTCATCGGTAAAAACGGCGGTAACGGTTTCGCCGAGAAAATTTTTCATCGCCGAGGCATATTTTTCGTGGGTAATTTCTATAAAATATTTCGTTGCGTTTTTATTGAGCAAATCAGGATAATCTGCATTACCGCAGATTTCTTTTTCTGCATAATATTCTGTCACAACAGCATCATCCGAAAATATATAACCCTCTTCAATAATATCTCTGTCTTTTATAAAAGCCGCAAGAACCTCGGGAGTTGTTTTTTTATATATGTCTCCCCTTAAAAAAGAGCGTTCTGAAAATTTCAGCACCTGTCGGGCATATTCGGGATGCTCTTTCAGCACTTTTCCGCACGCCCCTCCCGAGGGCCATCCGCCCTCATCATAGATCCAGCATCTCATACCGAGCTCTTTTCCCTTTTTTACGGCATAGGCACAAAGCTCAAAATATTCCTTGGACAGATATTCGGGTGAAAGCTTTGTGGGCATACTGTGGGGACGGAATTCCTTTGGCTCGGGAAGAACATAAAATGCCCTTATGCCGAGATTTTGCATTTCCTCTAACTGTGTATCTATAATTTCACGGCTGCAGACGTCGTTCCATACCCAGACATAAACGGGGGCATAAGAGGCATCCGGAGACTTGAAGCTTGTTATATCGAATTTATCATTACCTTTCATTATTGTGTAATCCTTTACAATTTCAGACATTTGCATTAAATCTGTTCTGCTTTTTTAACCGATTTATAAACAGCGTCAGGGCAACAACCATTACCGCATAAAGCACGGCAAGCACAATGGGATATATGCCTATTCCCCAAAGACCGCTGATGAGGCTTACCATAGGAGGTGCAAGCATAACACCGATATAGGCGAATGCAATCTGTGAGCCCATAACTGCCTGCGACACATCTTTTCCGAAGCTGTGAGGTGTCAGATGTATCATATTGGGATAAATTGAGCCGTTACCGAGACCTATGAGAAACAGCCCAGCTACACAAACGTTACCGTGCAAGGGAAGAAGTATAATTATAACGGCGGGAAAAAGAATGCCGACACCGATTCCTATTCGCTTCCATGTGCCGATTTTTCCCGAAATAAGACCTGAAACAAAACGGCCGACGGACATTCCGACATAATAAACGGTAAGTGCCAGTGCTCCCGCCTCAGTGCTGAAGCCTTTTTCCGAAACAAGATATGTGCTTCCCCACACTCCGCAGGCATATTCAATGGCGTTTGTCGCAAGCATAATAACCCATACGAGGCGTATTTCAGACATTTTTGCCATCTGAAAAAGAGAGAGGTTTACTTTCTTTTCCTCTCCCGTCTCTTCAGCCGAGGCTGTCCTTTTCCACAGGGGAAGAGATATAATAAGCAATATCGTGATAACTGCCTGAACATAAAAAGCATAGCGGTAACCGCCACGCCAGCCCACATCGCTTAATGCCTGTGACATAAGATAAGGACTGAGACTCACTCCCACACCGTAAAAGCAGTGGAGAAAATTCATATGACTTGCCTTAAAGTGCACAGCGACATAATTATTAAGCCCCGAATCAACAGCACCTGCACCAAGTCCCAGAAGAACAGCCAAGGGAAGCATAAACCCAAAAGACGAAGCTTCAGAAAAGCCGAACAAAGCCGCCGCAGTCATAGCCGTGCTGAAAGCCGTGACCTTTGACGTGCCGAATTTATTGAGAATTCCCGCACTGAACATACTTGATAACACAGTACAGCCGGAAATTATAAAGGTGAGTACGCTCACGGCTTCAACGGGAATGCTCATTTGAGAATGAATGGCAGGCCAGGCAGAGCCGATAAGAGAATCCGGAACACCGAGACCGATAAATGCAACATATATAACAACCAATAAAAAGGCCATAAAACCTCCGAACAATTTTTATGTTTTTTCAAAAAAGAAACGAAAGCTATTATTTTCCGTATGATTATATCATTCTCTGTTATAAAATACAACTCGCACCGTTACAATAATTGTTGCTCCGTCTTATTAATATGTAACATAATTTCCTGATGAAAGAACTTTTTTCATTCAATAACCGTCAGAACGATTATGTTCAGGTATATACTGAAACGGTATCTTAAAGTATGCACCTTACCGACAACTAACACAAGCATGGAGGTATTAATACTTGTCCTAAAGAGTCTTCTTTCCGCAAAAAACGGAGAGTTATTTCCATCCGTAAAGAAACCAAAAGAAAAACCATCCCAAAAAGGATGGCTTAACATTATAATCGTTTGAAGAATTCATCAAAGAAAATCAGTTCTGCCTATATCTCAGTCTTTTCTGAATATTCTTCTGCTTCAGAAACATCAAGAACATACTGTACATTTACTTTAGATGCATCACATCCGAGCTTATCATCATTTGCCTGTGAAACAAGCTTCAAAGCATCTTTAACATAAGCTTATTAACAGAAAAATATCAATTATTAAAATGCCTATGAGCTCAAAGCGATGAAACAACCGGCAAAACACATTATGAAAACTGTGAATTATAGAGTGTACTGTAAAAACCGCCGAGCTTTATCAATTCATCGTGAGTTCCTTGTTCGGTAATTTCGCCATCTCTTACAACAAGAATGGTATCTGCATTCTGTATTGTCGAAAGGCGGTGTGCAATTACAAAACAGGTTCTGCCTTTCATCAGCTCATTCATAGCAGCCTGAATCTGAATTTCCGTTCTGGAGTCAACATTAGAGGTTGCCTCATCGAGAATAAGCATAGGGGCATCTGAAAGAAAAGCTCTTGCAATAGTTATCAGTTGCCGTTGACCTTTTGATATATTAACACCGTCATCAGAGAGAACTGTGTTATATCCTTCGGGTAAACTTTCTATGTAGCTGTCAATTTTAGCAGCCTTTGCAGCCGCTTTAACCTCCTGCATCGTCGCATTTTCCCTACCGTAAACGATGTTGTCATAAACCGTTCCGTGAAAAAGCCAGGTATCCTGCAGCACCATTGTAAACGCAAGCCTTAAATCAGTGCGTTTAATTTTAAGGGTGGGTATTGAATCAATGCGAATTTCTCCTAACTGCGGATCATAAAATCTCATAAGCAGATTAATAATTGTTGTTTTTCCCGCACCTGTAGGTCCTACTATTGCCACTGTTTTTCCTTTCGGTGCAGACACCGAAATACTTTTCAAAATCGGTTTTTCAGGAATATAACCAAATGTTATATTATCTAACTCCGCATTACCTTCGACCTCTTTAAGCTCCTGTGCATCAGGCAAATCAAAAGGTTCGGGAGCTTCATCCAATATGCGAAAAACACGTTCCGCAGCAGAAAATGCCGACTGAAACTCATGCAAGATATTTGAAAATTCATTTATAGGTCCTGCAAATTTGCGTGAATACTGAACAAACTGTGCAACTCCGCCAAGAGAAATAAAGAACACTGAACCTGCAAGAACAGTTCCGCTCTGCGAATACATATACAAAATTCCGCCGAAGATTGCCACAAGTGCTATTGAAACATTGTTTATAAGATTAATCGTCGGAAAAAGCATTGCCGCATTATATTCTGCGTTATAATATGCGTTCATAGCCTCTTCATTGCGGTCATTAAAACGATCTGAAACAACATCCTGTCTGCCATATGCTTCAATAGTTCTTGCTCCGGAGAGCATTTCTTCAGCATAACCATTGAGCTCACCGTATTTCTTTGACCTTAAACGGAACAAAGGTCGCACCTTTTTTGAACGGTAACGGGTGAACAACACCGAAACCGGTACAGTGAAAACAAAAATCAAAATCAATGGCTTTGAAATTTGCCACATAAAAATCAAAGAACCGACAATCGTATAAACGCTTGTCATAACCTGCACCAAATCGTGTGAAAGTGTGCTGTTTATGGTATCAATATCATAAGACAAATGGCTGATGATGTCGCCCGTAGGATGTGTATCAAAATATCCGATTGGCAGCGTGTTGAGTTTTTCAAAAAGCTCCTTACGCATTTTATAGGTAATTTTCTGGCTGAGATGAATCATAATTACAGCAAGAACATAAGAAAGTATCGCTGAAAGTGCATAGCAGACAATCATTTTTATTACATTTTCCCACACAACGGGGAAATCTACGCCTTGTAATGATTCAATTGCATCAAGTGCCGCTCCCGAATAACGTGGACCGAGCAATGACAGCTGATTTGAAAGCAGTGTGAAAATAACAGCAGGAACAAACAGATGCCATTGGCTTATAACATATTTGCCAAGTCTCAGCATAATGCCCTTGTTATCTCTTTTTTGAGTATTTTTATTATTCAACAAAGGCACCTCCCATTTGTGAATCGCTGATTTCTCTGTATTCACTGCAATTTTCAAGCAACCATTCGTGCTGTCCCTGACCGATAACCTTTCCATCCTCCATTACAAGAATGAGGTCACAATTTTTAACAGAGCTTACCCTTTGTGCTACCGTGATGACGGTTGAATTTGCCATATTTTCATCAAGGGCACGCCTGAGATTTGCGTCTGTTTTATAGTCAAGAGCAGACGATGAATCGTCGAGAATCAGAATTTCCGGGGCAGAAGCTATCGCACGGGAAATCAGAATTCTCTGTCTTTGACCGCCTGAGATATTTGTTCCCTTTGAAGAAAGCATACGGTCATAACCGTCAGGTGCAGCTGTAATAAAGTCGTGTGCCTGTGCTGTTTTTGCAGCACGGATTATGTCATCCTTTGAAATATTTCTGCCGAAACGGATATTTTCCTCAACACTGTCTGCATAAATGAAGTCATTCTGCAAAGCAACGCCAAACAAGGAAGTGAGTTGTTCACGGCTGTAAGATGTTATGTTTCTGCCGTTAATTCTTATTTCTCCCGAATCGGGCTCATAAAAACGCAACAAAAGTTTTATAAATGTTGACTTTCCGCTACCTGTTGTGCCGATAATTCCAAGTCGCTCACCTTTCTTCAAAGAAAGAGATATGTTGTGAAGATTATGTTTTTTCCCGAGATATGAAAAAAACACATTTTCAAAGCTGATATGAACATCATTCGCTTCTCTTCTGTCCTCGGTTATTGTGAATTTATCCGGAGTATCAAGAACTTCAGCAATTCTGTTTGCCGAAGCAGCACACTTCGTATACATAACAAACATTCGGGAAAGTGACATCATAGCCATTGAAATAAGCGTAAAATACTGCATAAAAGCAATGACGGTGGCAGGAGATGACAAGCCTTTGGATACTCTGACTGCAGCTACTGCAACAACTGCGGCAATGCCAAGGTTCATAAGAAGCGTCATTACGGGATTAACTATACCCATAATTGTACCTGCGTGTCGCTCTTGCTTTGAAAGTTCAGAATTTACTTTGTCATAACGACGGTTTTCATGCTCATTCTTGGAGAGAGCCTTGATTACTCTTATTCCCTGTACATCCTCTCTGGCAACTCTAATCATACTATCCACAGATTTCTGCACCTTAGTATATAGCGGCACACCCTTGCGAGAAATACCGTACACTGTTATAAAAATAATAGGCAAAGTGGCAATCATAACGAATGCCAAAGCTCTGTCCATAAAAAGTGTAAGCGAAATTCCTCCGATAAGCAATATCGGAGCCCTGACACCCATCCTCTGCATCATACCGATAAAATTATGGACATTATAAGTATCCGTTGTTATACGGGATTCGAGTGAGGGTATTGTAAAGCTGTCAGTATCAGCAGAAGACAGATACAGCGTTTTTGAAAAAAGCTCTTTCCGCATTTCCTTTGAAAAATTCGTTGTAACTCTTGCTGCCATTCGATTTGCTGTAATATTTCCGAGACAAGCAACAATACCGAAAAATACCATCACTACTCCGAAAAACACAACTTTGCCTACATTCATTTCAACAATAACATTCTCCAGAATATGCGTTAAAATATACGGCAGAATCAGCTCCGCCATTGTTCCCGTTACTTTTATGATAAACCCGACAAGCATCCGAAGTCTGAACGGTTTAAGATAAGACAGTATTCTTTTCATTTCACAGCTCCTGAACTATACTTTTTGCCCTGATTTCCATTCGTTGCAGAACAGAGTGAAAAATCTCAAGCTCTTCTGCGGATATTCCTTTTGTGAGGCTGTCATTCCACTCCTTTGAAACAGCTCTCGCATCAGGAAGAATTTTAAGCATTTTATCAGTCGGATAAACCAAAAACTGACGCTTATCCTCGGGGTTGAGTGTACGCGTTATGTAGCCATACTTTTCAAGATGATTAAGGGTTCTTGCAACGGTGCTTTTATTAAGGCATATTTTCCCGGCAAGCTCTTCTTGTGAATATCCGGGATTTTTCGAAATAATCAGGATAAAAACATGATGGCAGGCACATATTCCGTCCGCTTTCAGCTTCTCACTTCTGTATATAGCCTGACAGCGGCTTATACTGTTTAAGCTCTTCATTATTTTTGGCATAATATCCCCCCCCCCCGATTAGTTGCATATGCAACAATTATACTTCTCGACCTTTTTTATGTCAAGAAATAATAATGCTTGCGTCTATACACCATAATTTAACTGCGAGAGAGCCAAAAGCATTTCTTTTATATCATGGAAGCTTTATGCTTATATTAAATTTTTGTCTTCCCCCGGTAAAAACAGGAGATTATTTCCAACACTGAAGCTGCCAATGAAACTGCCGAGTGCCCTTACGAGCACTCGGCTAAAGTGAAGCTTTTTGTTTTTACAGGGCGGATTACCCCTCCGCTTATTTAGCATTAAACATTAATATTATTGCCTTTTCCCCCTCGGGAAGAGTGATAGTTATACCGTCGGTCATAAGCTCCCCGCCCGACAGGGTATAAACCTTTTCGGGATTGTCAATGTCATATATGTCATAAGCTGCCGAGGCTGCAAGGCCATTTAATTTGACTGTATATTCCGTATCCTTCACCTTTTCACGCTTGTATATCAATGCACATCCTGATAATGCATCCTCTGAAGAAAATTGCATTGCGTGCATTTTATTCTTGTCGAAGCTGCCGAAATCCAAAGGATAATAATTGCCTGCCATCAGCTCTCTCTGCTCGTGGTGGAAGCTGAAATCAGGATTGGTGTGGGAGAAAAAGTCCATAAGCATAAGCGGCATAATGTCTGACCTTGCAGAATATTCATTTTGCATATAAAGTGCACTTCCCGTTATGGGCAGCCAGAAGGAAATACCGTAGGTATGGGACTGTGTTGCATCAAACAGGTCTGAATGATAATCACAGTTATAGTCACTTCTCCAGAAAGGAATGCTGCGGAAGGTCATTTCAAGGTCAAGCCGTTTACCGCCCGATGCACAGTTGTCAATAATAAGACCGTCGATATTTTCATAAAGATAATCAAGATATCTGTAGAGATTTGTTATATAATGATTTTCACATATACCTGTTCTGCCGCCGTAAAATTCTTTATCAGCCTTCTGCCAATATTCCAGAGGTGCAAAGTTGAAATCCTGACGATAAACGGAAACACCGTTTTCCTTCATTGATTTCAGAAGATATTCGCAATAATAATTAAACGCTTCCTCATTTGCAAGATTCCACATAATGTTTTCATCGCCGACGGATATTAACCACTGCTCATGCACGGAGCCGATTTTGTGAAACTCGGTATCAGGATAAACTCTTTCCGGTTCATACCAAAGAACATGACCAAGACCTTTATCGGCTGCATAAGCTGACAGCTCAGATATACCGTTATCGTATCTTGATGTGTCAACAGTCCAGTTGCCGACACCGTCATACCAGCCCTCATTATATTTGTACCAGCCTGCATCCATCCAGAATGCATCTGTCTGTTCATAAATACTGTTATCTATGCCGTCAAGAATTTCAATGATTTCATCGGATGTTCTCATTGACATAGGGCCCGCAACCTCCATCACGGTGTAATGATTTTGAGTTACACTTTCAGGGTAAACGCAGTCCATAATCCAATCTCTAAAAAGATTAAAGCCTTTAAGGGGATTATCATTTTCATAAAAGCTCAGCGAAACAAGCGGTGAGCGTACCTCTTCACCGGGAAGCAGATATGCATTAAAGCTCTCTTGTCTTACAGTAATATCGGTTTCGCCCTTTGACTGTGCAAGAGCTGCCTCCCATTGACCTGTCCAGCCGATACCGAGAATTACACCGTAGGCATCACCGCAGATATTAAAATAAGGCAGATATGTCTCGGTGGGCTTGCCGTCCGCTCCAGAAAACGTCTTTTTCATTGAAGACAGCTTTTTCCTTATAAGCGAGAAATCACTTGCCGCAGTATCGCTGCCCATTGAATAGTAAAGCTGTGCCGAACCGGTCGGTAATGCCGAATCAAAGGCATAGAAATCGCTGATAACACCGGAATTGCTTGTTCCCGTATTTTTAATGTAAACCGTCCACTGACAGGTTGCATTTTCCTTAAATACAGTTAATTCAACTGTCACCTGAAGACCTTTTTCTTTATTTGTCAGCACCAGCTTTTCTGTTTTTCCGCCTGTATAAGTCTTATCGGAATTTTCATATTTTTTGTCCCATTCTGCGGGGTTGAATTTCTCACCGTCAATTTTGAAGGTAAAGGGATACGAACCGTCTGCAGAGTAAAAGCTATCATCAAACCACTTTGAACAAAGCTCTTTTTCACCTGCAGTAAGACTCATTTCCTCTGCACTGACAGTATCAAATTTAATATTCTGTTTATATTCAAGTGCCTTTATATTTTCCTCATTAAACATATATAATCCACCGCAAGAAACAACAAAAAATACAATTGCAAGGCAAATATTAAACACCTTATACTTATTCCTTGCACGCAAAATAAAAGCTGCAAGAAGAACAACGGCTGACAAGCCAAAGGCAACGGAAAAGGTTATGATGGTAACATTGTCATTGTCCTTACCAAGCGGATTTATTTTTGCATTTACACCCCAAAGCACACCTTGAAACAGGGCATTACCTGCCAAAAAAGCAATTAACTTCGGCACCAAGCCTGATTTTTTGAAAGCTTCCTGCACAAGCAAAAGCAAAAACCAACCGAGAGCCAAGCCTGAAAGAGCAGTATAAATATGCACATCGGGAGCACTTTGTGTTCCGTAAAATATGTACCAAAGTGAATATGCCGCATAAATAAGAAGACCGAAAAGAATAATAGTAACAACACTTTCAATAATTTCTTTATTCTTAATTTTCTTCATAAGCATCACCGCCAAAAAATATATATGTTGATTTTTATTATAGCACGGGCATCAATTATAATCAATAAGCATATGAAACAAGCTTCTTATTAAGCAAAAAAACCATCCTTTTTTTGGATGGCTTTCTTCGCGGGAAATATTCACTTTAATGATATGTGTCTTAAATTAAGAATTAATCTTTATAATTATAAGTCGCAGAAAGAATTCCGCTGTCATCAAATGAAAGCTTAATTGTAAAGCTTTCTTCACTGCCGTCAACATAACGGATGGTACCTGAAATTTCATCTGCTACGCTTGAAAGAGGTGCTTGGGGGTTATTTGAGAAAGCTTCGTGCAATTCTTCCGAGGGAGACCACTTAATAATCATTCCGTCGTTTTTGGCATACATATTCTTATACTCTTCACCCGAAATGTCAATTTCCTTGCCCGCTTTTATTGTTTTATGATATTCCTTGATATTTCCTAAAAGGCTTGTATCCGATACCATAAGAGAACCGTTTTTTCCGCAGGAAAGAAAAATTTCTTCAACTGCATCGGCGTCGGCAATGTTTAATTTCAGATAGTTCATTGTTCCGAAATATACGGCTGTTTCACCGTCAATACCTGTAACACTCCATTTATCCTCCGCTCCGAACAGTTCCTTCAGCTTACATTGTACATCATAAGCTATCTTATTTATTTCTCCCCTTGACATATTCTTTGTATCTTTTACATATAAAAGACCGCCGAAGGGTATAGAAACACTGCTTTCCTTATAGATTTTCACGCTTTCTTCTGCAGCACTTGCAACAATAAGAGAGTATGCCGTGTTTACATTTTTTGTTGCTTCAATTAGCGTATCCGTTTCTCCCGTTACGGGTGTGTAAGAAGAATCAATGAAGGAAAATCCCGCAACAAGTACAAGAGCGAAAACAAAAAAGGCTCCGAGTGTTTTTACTGCAACGGTTTTTTGATGTTTTTTGTGCTGTCGGTCAAGGGTTACTCTTTCTAAAATGTCTTCAGTCATTTTTCTGTCAGATTTCATAATCAAAATTCTCCTTTTTAAGTTGATTTTTTAGAGCAGCTTTTGCTCTGTGAAGCAGAACCGAGGTGTTATTTTTGCTCTTTCTCATTATTGCGGAAATTTCATCTGTTGAAAAATTTTCAAAATAAGACAGCCATAAAACCTGTTTATATTCAGGCTTTAATTTGTCGAGAGCAGTATGTATGACTTTGCTTACCTCATTGTTATAATAAATCTCTTCAAATTGCTCTTCTTCCGATAAAACCTCTTCCAGCTCCTCATATGAAACATTAATTCCGCGAGGATTCTTGCGAAGCCAGTCAATTGCGGCATTTCTGCCGATTGTATAAAGCCATGTCTTAAAAGAAGCACCCGTTTTGTCCCTTGGCTTCTTCGTCAGAAGCTTTACAAAGGTATCCTCCGTCAGGTCTTCTGCAACCGAAAAATTTTTAACAATGCTGTTGATGTAATTCTGCAGCCCCGGTCTGTAAAGAATTACTATTTGTTCCAAAGCAGATTTATCGCCGGACAAAAAACGGCGGTAGCTACTTGCACCGTTATCCATACGACACTCCTTTCCGAAAGCTTTCAGCCTTCACCCTTTACACGAGAAACTTAATATAATATTACACATAAAGCATCAAAAAAAGAAAAAAACACATCGAAGGATGGTTATTAATTGACAACAATGATATAAAAATAATAATTAAGCGAGCACGTCACCGAAAAAAGCCGGATTTTTCCGGTATTATGTGCAATGCTTAATTAACTATATATTAATTGTGCTTCTATTTTTCTTTAAGAGTAAAAAACTAAAGGACTACCAAAGTAGTCCTTTAGTTTTTGTGTTCTCACCCCGATTTTGAACCCTAATATTTAATTCAGAAGTTCAAAATTATATGGCCTTATTAATATAATTGATTGCATTTTCAATTTCTGCTCTTTTTCTTTTGCTTGGAATTTTATCAATATCTTCTATCAAATCGAAACAGATTATTATCTTTGATTTTCTTAAATATGTTACATTCAAGTATTCAATTTCATTTTTGACAAAAACGATAAACTTTAAAGTTCGCTTAAACGACATTACGGCTCTGAGCTTCTTCTCTTCACCCTTATCATTAATTACCTTTAATTTATATTTACCTACATGCTTTTCCTTCGGATAAAAAATTCGAATATAACTATGACCCAAACGGTCACCTGCAAAAGAATACTCTTCTTTAAACTGCTTTATGCTTATTTTTTCAGTAACAAAATCCCTCTTACTTTTGTCTAAAATTGCTAGAATTAAAGTTTTATAATGAAAAATAACCGCAACAGTAAAATAAAGTAAATCAAATAAAACACATACAACCACAGGAAAATCTGCAACAACAAATACAACTGTTACTAATACACTAACAATCAAATCTATTATAAATTGCAAAGACACTTCTTGTATATAAGGTTGAATTCTAAATTTGACAATTTTATCGGTTACTTTCATCTAATCACCACTTGAGTATAATTATACTCTGTTTTATAGAAAAATCAATAACAGCATCATAAGTTCGAGTCCTGTTAGTTCTAAAAGGGGTTCATTGATACTCAAACTATTAAATTAGAAATAAAAACAAAGAAAACCTTGATTTTCAAGGGTTTTCATATGGGGTTCAAAAAAGGAACCCAATCTTGGCGCCTCAAACAGGACTCGAACCTGTGACACCATCGGTCAGAAACATTGTCGCACCGTACGCCTTGGAGCGGCGTCCGTTGCTCTGTGTTTCTTCCTGCTCACCATCCCCCTTCATCGTCCACCGGACGCGGGGAACGGTGAGCCAGATAACAGCCGCATACGGGCGGTTCACGCCCGATGTCACACGGTGAGGGTGCTGTGGGAGGTGCCAAGAAAAAAAATAAAGGATACTCAAAAGAGTATCCTTTATTTTTTGGATTCGCACCCTTTTTTGAACCCTGTCAAATAATAATATTAAATAAATCTCCATTCCATTTTTCTTGCAATAACATAAGAATAACTCTTTCTATTATAATAATTAAACGAACTATCATCTGTCCAAATAATATCGCCACCATTTTCAAAGAAAATAGATGTATCTGTTATTTCGTAATTATCACAACCAATTTGCCACTCTTTTATTGATGAGAACATAATTTCAACAATAGCATTTTTTATACTTGTTACCATAATGCGTATAGTCAAATCAGAAAGTGTATCATCTATTAAATGAGGATTTCCGCAAGTATGACCATTATGTTCATATTGAACACCAATAATATAACCGTCATGCAGTCCATTTGTAAGGTTAATAAATGATTCTATATCACTTTTAGCAGAAACATTATGGTAAGTTTCATTCTTATTAACCATTATAATCACCTCTTAAGTTTAATTATACTCTTTTTCATACAAAAATCAATAATCATATCACAGGTTCTAGTCCTATTAGTCCTAAAAGGGGTTCACTGGGGACGAAACTATAAAACTTAGGATAATAATGAAGAAAACCCTTGATTTTTCAAGGGTTTTCTTATGGGGTTCAAAATAGGAACCCAATCTTGGCGCCTCAAACAGGACTCGAACCTGTGACACCATCGGTCAGAAACATTGTCGCACTGAACGCCTTGGAGCGGCGTCCGTTGCTCTGTGTTTCTTCCTGCTCACCATCCCCCTTCATCGTCCGCCGGACGCGGGGGACGGTGAGCCAGATAACAGCCGCATACGGGCGGTTCACGCCCGATGTCACACGGTGAGGGTGCTGTGGGAGGTGCCAAGAAAAAAAATAAAGGATACTCAAAAGAGTATCCTTTATTTTTGGCGCCTCAAACAGGACTCGAACCTGTGACACCGCGGTTAACAGCCGCGTGCTCTACCGACTGAGCTATTAAGGCAAATCACCGGGGAAGTCGGATCGTAGCCATGTCGTTCTGTGAGCCAAGGAGTTGGCCATTAGTATTGTCTTCCTAAGACCGCTTGGCCTCCGACTTGAACACGGTAGTTAAGCTCAATCGTGCCGAAAATACTTGGCGGGAAGCCGCCCGGGAAAATAGGTCGACGCCAACACCCTTAGTTGGTAATTATAAGTCGGATCGTAGCCATGTCGTTCTGTGAGCCAAGGAGTTGGCCATTAGTATTGT
>JAZSJT010000151.1:0-4169 GCA_045534425.1 Acutalibacteraceae bacterium
CGTGAAATGAAAAGCTTTTCGGCAAGCTGCTCCTGAGTTATGCCCTTTTCATTTCTCAGTCTCTTGAGAGTTTTTGAGATTTTCACGGTGTATCATCCTTCCGACAAAGTGAGATTTGGTGCCTTTGTCAAGCTTATAATACCACTGATTTTTAATTATGTCACGAAAAAACGCGGGAAAACCCTCGCTACAATATGTTGCATTGCCGTTTTTATGCCTGAAAGGAAACAAAAAGCGGTTTTTTCGGTTGAAAAACCATAAAATTTACTCAAGCAATAAGTTATTTTCTTTCCTCTTAATTTTTGATATGATGATTATGCAAAGGAGAGATTTTTATGGATATGAACAAGGCGGCTTTAAAAATTGCAGAATTACGGAAAAACAAAGGGCTCACACAAAGTGAACTGGGAGAGCGTGTGGGTGTGTCCTTTCAGGCGGTCAGCAAATGGGAAAGAGGGGAAACGCTTCCCGATACGGCAATTCTCCCCGACCTTGCAAGGGTTCTTGAAACAAGCATTGACAATATTCTTCTGGGCGGTGAAAGACAGGTTTTCTATAAAGGAAAAATCAGTGTTTCCGATATGAAGGCGGGGATTATTTCTCTTAAAAATATGGGGGAATATTTAGGAAAAGATAACATAATTTACCGCAGTGCAATAAAAGGTATAAATGAAGAAATGAACACCGACATTGAAGCCGCATTTTCGGATGACTATATCTTTGAAGCCTTTTTAGCAGAAGCAATTATCGGAAATCTGATGTCGGGAATGTATGTTGACATCAGTGAGGTGAAAAATAATTTTAAGTCGGAGCATTTCAGAAGCATAGCTTTAGGCTATTGCGAAAGATTTGATATTAAGTGAACAAGGTAATGCTGTAGTATTAGTTATTATATCAACCGAATAATACCTATTAAAAAGGCTTTCCGTTTTTTTGCGGAAAGCCTTTTGTAATTATTGCCAGAAATTCGGGCATAATGCTTGTGAGGTGGTTATTTATGAATTCAATATGGACTGCAACGGCAAAAAATGAGGGCTTTCCCGAGCTTCTCGGAGATATAAAAACGGATGTTGTTATCGTGGGCGGAGGACTTGCGGGGATTTTGTGTCTGAAGGAGCTGACCGACCGCGGTGTTGACTGTGTTTTGCTTGAGGCTAAAAGCATCGGCTCGGGTATCACAAAAAACACCACTGCAAAAATAACCTTTCAGCACGGTCTCATTTACGACAAAATGATAAAAAGCATCGGACAGGAAAAGGCATATCACTATCTGTCGGCTAATAAAAAGGCTGTTGAGAAATTCCGTGAAATGTCGAGAAAATATCCCTGTGATTTTGAAGAAAAGGATGCATACATTTATTCCTGCGACAATATAAAGAAAATTGCAGCGGAAATAAGAGCCTATGAGAGACTCGGTGTTGATGCCGAATTTGTTTCCGAAATACCTCTGCCCGTGGATTGCAAGGGGGCGGTGAAGGTTTCGGGACAGGCTCAGTTTCATCCGCTGAAATTTCTGTTTTCGGTTGCCAAGGGCTTAAAAATTTATGAAAACTCAAAGGTAATTGAATTTTTACCCGGAAAGGTCCGTTGTCTTAAAGGAAGTGTGACGGCAGAAAAAATAATTGTTGCAACCCATTTCCCCATTATAAACAAGCACGGCGGATATTCTCTGAAGCTTTATCAGCACCGCTCCTATGTATTGGCGACAAAAAACACTCCCGATGTGAACGGAATGTATCTTGAGGACAGGGAAGACGGATTATCCTTCAGAAATTACAAGGAATATCTTCTTGTTGGCGGCGGCGACCACCGTACGGGAAAAAAAGGCGGTGCATATAAGGCTCTTGAAGATTTCTGCGAAGAAAATTTTCCGAAAGCTCAAATTTCTTTTCGCTTTGCAACGCAGGACTGTATGAGCCTTGACGGTATACCTTATATCGGGAATTATGCCGAGGATGCAGAAAATCTGTATGTTGCAACAGGCTTCAATAAGTGGGGAATGAGCTCGTCAATGGTTGCCGCCGATATTTTAAGCGATATGGTGACGGGGATTAAAAATCCGTATGAGGATGTGTTTATTCCCCACCGAAGTGTTTTTCATTGGCAGCTTCTCTTTAATATCATTCATTCGGTCACGGGAATTATAACACCCACTGTCCCCAGATGTCCGCATCTGGGCTGTGCACTCAAATATAATAAAGAGGAGCATTCCTGGGACTGTCCCTGCCACGGCTCAAGATTTACCGACAGCGGAGAGCTTATTGATAACCCCGCAACGGATGATCTGAAAAAAAATTAAAATAAGTGCTTGACTCTCGCCTTAACTTCAGGCTTATACTATGTGTGTAAGGTACCTTAAACTTTTTTTCAGGGAGAAAATCGGATGAAAATAGGAGAATTCGCAAAGGCTTGCGGAACTAAAATTACCGTTCTTCGCCATTATGACAAAGAAAAACTGCTTGTTCCCGAATATACTGATGTGTTTTCGGGCTACCGGAATTATTCCTCGGAGCAGATTCTCACCTTTCACCGCATCACTGCACTTAAAAATGCAGGCTTCTCCCTGCAGGAAATAAGAGAGCTGATTTCAGATGAAAAATCCAATGAGGAAATTTTTGAGATTTTTCACAAGAAGGAAAGCTTTTTTACTGATGCACTTAAAAATTTAAGGGAGGCAAGGCTAATGATGACAAGGCTGAATATTATTTTTAACGACGGGAAAGCAATTATAAAGGCTTCTCCCGACAGCGATACTATGGAAATCTGTACCATCGCCGAGGCACAGCTGAAAGCCGACGACTATCAGCGTGTTTCGCAGTACATACGACAGGGGAATGAAATTCTTTGTGAGGTTGTGAAGCTGGGAGAGGAAAGAGATGCTCCCGAAGAAAAGCTTCCCTTTGAAAACGATGAAAGGGTTGTGGGAAAATGGGAAATTATCGGAATATATGCCGTAAGGGCGGATTTTTACGATAATCTTTTCCCCGTGAAAAATTTCTACGGGGGTGAACAGAAATATTTATATTTTCTTCCCGACGGTGAAAGGTATTGGTCTTTCAGCTGGACGAAGGGCTATCTCAATTCCCCCGTCAATAACGAATATGAGCTGGCTGAAACAGATGACGATTTATTTATGTTCGTAAATCTGAAAGAATATGAATATACAAGAGGCGGAAAGCCTTCATGTCTTGTTCTTAAAAAGCTTGACAGCATAAGATATACAGCAAAGGGAATTGCAAGAAAGGATAATACCGATATGCCCTTTGTTGATGACAAACGGGTTCACGGAAAATGGATTGCTCATTCGTTTTTAGGCTATTTATGGGATAAAAACGATTTTCCAACCGAAAGAGAGCCGATGGAAGACCTCTATTTCAAGGAGCTTGAATTTTTCCCCTTCGGCGGTGCAAGATGCGTTTATGAGGATGCTGTTTTCGCGGGAGACGGTACCGTCACGTGGACAAGAGACTTCCTTCTTCGAAAATGGAATTGGTCAGCCTGTAAATATGAAATCAGAACCGTTGATAATGAGGATTATCTCATAATAGAATGGAAAAGCGGCGACTGGCGATACGGCGGCTATGACACCAATTATTATGTATTTGTTAGAGCATAAAAATAAAAGGGTTTCGTGCATTTTTGTGCGAAATCTTTTTGCTTTTAAATCTGTTGATTTGAAAGCAGTCTTTTGATATACTGTCTGTAGGAGGTGATTTGCATATGAAAATTGCACTTTTCGGCACAAATCAGCTGCAGTTCGGGAAGGTTTACACCGAAGAGGTTCTGCAAAGGCTCGGCTTTTACGGGGAGCTTTCTGAAAAGATAAACAGAAAAAATCTTGAAGAAAACAGAGAATTTCTCAAAGACTGTGAAATTGCTTTTTCCACTTGGGGAATGCCTAAGTTTACCAAGGAGGAAATAAAAGAATATATGCCCCGTCTTCGTGCGGTTTTCTATTCTGCGGGAACGGTGCAGTATTTTGCAAGACCTTTTCTTGAAAGCGGGATAAAGGTTTTCAGTGCCTTTGCGGCAAATGCCGTGCCTGTGGCTGAATATACCTTCGCCCAGATAACGCTTGCCTCAAAGGGATATTTTCAGGCTTCGAAGTTTTATAGAGTTTTACCCCTGTATTCTCTTATACACGCCAACTCTTCAACGGGAAATTTCAG
>JAZSJT010000087.1:0-73760 GCA_045534425.1 Acutalibacteraceae bacterium
CGCTTGGCCTCCGACTTGTGGGAGGCGGGACAGCTCATTGCCGTAACGGTTGGAAGCTCTCCGCCGTTTTTTGCCTGGGCCTCGTTGAAGGCAGGCGTGTTCATGTCGTAGGTGAGGCCGGAGGTGTGGGTGAAGAGGTGGCGGAGGGTTATTGGATTTTTTGCTTTGGTGAGCCCGCCGTTTTCGTCCTTTACGTACATTTCCCGGTAAGCAGGGAGGAAATCGTAAAGGGGATCGTCCAGCAAAAACAGGCCGCGCTCGTAAAGCTGAAGAGCGGCTGTGACCGTTGCGACTTTGGAACAGGAATAGATGTTGAAAAGTCTGTCCGGAGTCATGGGAATGCGGTTTTCCAGGTCTGAAAAGCCGGACTGATAGGAAAAGACCTCTTTGCCGTTAAGGCAGACGGAAACGCTGTTTCCCGGGATCCGCCATGCGGTGAGGCGGTCCATGAGATCTTTTAACAGAGTGAAATCCATTGTGGTAAGCCTCCCTTTCGTCTGAATGAGCCATACTGCAATTATAGAGGCTTGAGGTGCCGTTGTCAACGGGGGGA
The DNA here is from genome assembly GCA_045534425.1 of Acutalibacteraceae bacterium. Classification (GTDB taxonomy): domain Bacteria; phylum Bacillota; class Clostridia; order Oscillospirales; family Acutalibacteraceae; genus RUG806. The sequence continues at coordinate 554 of JAZSJT010000087.1, forward strand.
GGAGAAAATTTTTGTGCGAAAAATAACCGCAGGGGCAAAAGCGTGTTGTTCTTATCGGAGAATTTATAATCATACCTGTTTTTGTTAAGAACCAGCATCGCATTTGTATGCACAAATTCAGCTGGGCAGTAGCCCAAACCCACAGAGCAACAGAAAAGAGAAGATTCGTATATTAACGAGTCTTCTCTTTCTTTTTGTCTGTTAAGTGATATGCTGACTAAGGTCAGCGTGATATTTTCTTTTGAAAAAACCTCGACTGTGGCGAGATATTTCCAAAAGAAAGTGATATTGAAGCCTTGCGGCTTCAGTGATATTCTATTCGCTCATAAACTTGCGAAGCAAATATCACTCGGCGTAAGCCGAATAACACTGCGTAGCAATAGAACTCGCCGTAGGCGAATAGAACTGGCGTGATACTCCGCTTGGAGTATCACGCCAAAGGGCTCAAGCGTTTTTTCAGCTTTTAATTCAAGACATATTTGTTTATATATTCAAGCATCAGCTTTTCGGCATATTCTGCCTGTTCTTTATCACTTTCAAGTCCGTGTCCCGAATTTGGATAGGGGTTAAAGATGTGTGTAACGCCATATTCAGTGAGCTTTTCATCAAGTGAAACGGCATTTGAAAAAGGCACAACGGTGTCCTTCATTCCGTGGTTTATTATTGTCGGAACGGTGTTTTCATTGATATAATACAGGGGAGAGATTTTATCAATTTCACTTTTGCTTTCATCAAAGTTTTCAAGTGTGATGTTTTTGCCTGTTGAATAAGAAACAAGCATAAGTACATTGTCGTTTCCCAAATCATTGTTAATGAAATAATTTTTGTCACTCATATCAGTGGGACCAGAGAAGTTTGCCACAGCAGCAGGTGTTATAGCTGCGGTATCAGCCTTAGAGTACGCATAAAGCATTGAAAGATGTCCGCCTGCTGAATGTCCCGTGAGAAGCATTTTATTGATATTGGTGCCGTTTTCGGTGCCCAGCTCTTTAATTTTTGTCACTGCCGCATCAACATCATCAATTATATCCGCCATAGTTACCGTTTCGGATAAATAGCGATAGTTAATGGTTGCGGCGGCAATATTATATTTTTTGCATATATCCTTTGCATCATCTGTGTATGCACTTTTATCTCCGCCTATCCACGCACCGCCGTGAATACAAAGAACAAGTCCCGTAGTGTCGGCTGTTTCTTTGGGAAGATAAAGATCCAGAACCTGTCTTTCGTGACTGCCGTAGGAAAGGTTTTCATACTTTTGTATTTTGGTATCAAATAAATTCCCTAAGCCGAAAAAAGTCATAATTCCCATTACTATTGACATAAAAAATGCAACAATTTTATCCCACATAGCTTTACCTCCGTGTTTTCTTGCTTTTATGTTATCACAGATAAATTTTTCAGTCAATATATTGTTTACTTTTTAAAAGTATTGTATAGTATAATAAAAATGTATTCGGAGATAAAAAATGAAACCGCAAAAGCTTATTGAAATACTTAAAACTGCAGAAAAACTCAAATGTACCACAAGACACTGCGACACAAGTTCAGGCAGACGTGAAAGTGTTGCCGAACACAGCTGGAGACTTTGTCTTATGGCTTTGCTTCTTGAGGATGAATTTTCTGATACTGATATAAATAAAGTGATAAAAATGTGCATAATTCACGACCTCGGAGAAGCCTTTACCGGAGATATTGCAACCTTCAACAAAACAGAGGAACACGGTAAAACGGAAGACGAGTTGTTTAACAGATGGGTGGAGTCCTTTCCCGCTTTTCAGAAAAATCAGTTTTTGGAGCTTCTTTCAGAAATGTCCGCTCTTGAAACAAAAGAAGCCAAGCTTTATAAAGCTCTTGATAAGCTTGAGGCGGTTATTCAGCATAATGAGAGTGACATTTCCACATGGCTGGAGCTTGAATATGATTTACAGCTGACTTACGGAAATGAAGAGGTTCAGTTTTCAGAGTATCTTAAAGAACTGAAAGAATATATTGACTGCTGGACCAAAAGAAAAATTGAGGAAGAAAGATAATTTTTCTTGTTCAAGGCTTATTTTTATGGTATAATACAAAAACACTGATATGTGGAGGGTAAATATGAGAGTTGCTGCAATTCTTGCCGGCGGAAGCGGTCTTCGAATGGGAGCATCGGTGCCAAAGCAATACCTTGAAATAGCGGGTGTGCCCGTGATTATAAGAAGCATCAGTGCCTTTATAAAAAATCCTCTTGTTGATATGTGCATTGTCAGTGTGGGTGAAGATTATATTGACTATGTGAAAAAGCTTATCGAAAAATTCATAGTGACCGACAAGGATATTCTTGTGACAGAGGGCGGAAAAAACCGCGGAGATACTCTTTACAGTGTTCTGAAAGCTATGAGAGAAAAGAATATTCTTGAGGAAAGCACGGTTCTTACACACGATGCCGTGAGACCTTTTATAACCGACAGAATTATTGAGGAAAACATATATGCCGCGGAAAAATACGGTGCCTGTAATACCTGTATTCCCGCCGTTGATACCATACTTATAAGCTCCGACGGAGAATTTATTGAAGCTGTTCCCGACAGAACCACTGTTTTTCACGCACAGACACCCCAGAGCTTCAATGCAGCAGTGCTCACCGAGCTTATTGAAAATACCCCGAAGGATGTTTTTGATACACTCACGGACGGATGCTCCGTGTTTACCTATCACAAAAAAGATGTATATATTGTAAAAGGCGAAAACTATAATATCAAAATAACCTATCCCGACGATATAAAAAGAGCAGAGGATATAATAAAACAATATTTTAACTGAACGGAGAAAAATGATGGCAACATTAACTGTTATCGTAACATCGGTAAACGATGCGGAAAAGCTGAAATATACTTTTGAAGGACTTGTTGAACAGTCTACCGAGGAATTTGATGTTATAATCGTTGACCGCGGTTGTGACGATGCTTCAAAAGAAATTATAAAGCACTATTGTGATGAATACGTAGGCTTTGAAAGCTTTGAAATTGCCCCCTGCCTTATTCCGCAAGCAAGGAATGCCGGTGTAAAAAAAGCAAAGGGTGAGCTCATTTATTTCATTGACGGCGGTGACTATATTGCTCCCGATACAATAGAAAGCATTCTTTCTGCGGCAGAAGAAACAAAAGCCGACATTTTCTCTCCCCGTTTTTACAGCTCGGGAGAACATGAGCCTTATTATGATGCGTGGATGGATATGCTTGCAACGGTGCCCGATATCGACCGTTTTGACAGAGCACTTCTCAATACACTTGATTTTGACGGCAGAGTTTACAGAAAGAAGTTCTTTGACCTGTATTCCGTTGAATTTCCCGCAACTCCTGTTTTCTACAACGCGGCTTTTATTCTCAAATGCATTTTCGGCTGCGGTGCATCAGTTTCCGGTGTTGCAGGTGCAATTTATGCAAAAAGAAACGGCATATATAAAGACGGCTTTGTTGATAATTCTGAGCCTTCCTTGGAGAATATGGAAATTCTTATGTCCGTTTATGAGGAAGCATTTGAAAACATCAAAAGCATAATTGAGGAAGAAACAGGCACCTTTGACGGTGATGAATATACCGCCCAGGAAATACTCACTGTTTACTTCACGGAGCTTACAAACAGGTTTTACAGATATTTCTGGTATCTCTCCGACGAGGCTCTTGAAAAGCTCAGAGATAAATATGAAAGTATTTCAGCTCTTCTTACAAAAGAAAGAAGAGATAAGCTCAATAAAGCCTTCTCTGACCTTCGTTTCCCGCAGATGTATATAACAAGAAAGGATGCGGCAGCCTTACCGTTATTCAGTATACTTGCCGACCTTTCGGATGATACGCTGATTGATGAATTTGTAAATTCACTGTTCACACAGAAATTTCCCTTCTTCGAGCTTTTCATCAAAAACAGTGAAGCACAGTCGCCCGATTTTCCCGAAAAGTGGAAAAACTGTGAGAATATACATATTATTCCCGATGAAGGCTTTTATCAGAAGGCAAGAGCCGAGGCACAGGGCATCACAATAAACGTAAAGGATCCCACACCCCTCGATCCCAGAATTCTTTCCGAGCTTTCTCTGACAAAAGCCCCCAAATCCTTTATTCAGTACATCTTTTCAAGCAAAAGAAAGCAATATTCCGCAAAAACATACCTGAAATCCAAAGGTCTTGCAATGCAATAAAAAAGAGCCATAGGTTTACCTTTTTGAGTAAAGCTATGGCTTTGTGTTTTTTATCAGAAGTGTCTTATAAGCGAAATAACTTTTCCGAGGATTATGACTTCATCGGAAATTATGGGCTCGTAGTCATCGTTTTCGGGTTGGAGACGAAAATGTCCGTCTTCCTTATAAAATCTTTTTACCGTTGCTTCATCCTCAAGTAGGGCTACCACGATTTCACCGTTTGCGGCTGACGGTGTTTTTTCAGCGATTATAATATCTCCGTTGAGAATGCCGCATTTTATCATGCTGTCGCCTCTGACTTTAAGGGCAAACAAAGGCTTATCGGAATATTCCGTGCCTGAATAGGGGACATAGCCTTCAATTGTTTCAACGGCAAGAATGGGCATACCTGCGGTTACAGTACCGATAAGAGGCACCTGTGTGAAATTGTTTTCCTGACCTTTCACTCGTATTGAACGCTTGTGCATGGGATTTCTTTCAATGTAACCGGCTTCTTCGAGTGCATCAAGATTGACCTGCACGGAAGATGTTGATTTAAGCCCCACTGCGGCACAAATTTCTCTTACTGTGGGGGGGACACCGTTCTGTGAGCGTTCAGCGAGGAATTCGTATATTTTTCTCTGGGTATTATTAAGTTCTTTCATATTTTTCCTCCGGGTAAATATTACTTGCAAGGACAGTATAGCACATTTGTTCAGAAAAAGCAAACATTTGTTTGTAAATTTTTTGATTTTTTTCAGAATATTTTTTCAGTACAGGACAAAACTATTTCCGGAGGTAATAATATGCTGAATGATAACAATAAAAAAAGCTTAAAAAAGATGCTTAAAAGCAATGCTTTATATTTTTCTCTTGGACTTTGTTTTCTTGCCGTGGGTGTTGTGGGTTTCGGAATGAGCAGCAAAACTCCGTCGGCAGTGAGTGAAGTCACTACAAACAAATATGAATATGTGACTCAGGGCGAAAAGACCACGCAAAAGGAAAAAGAAAATTATGAAATCAAAATAAATATTGATGAATTCACAACGCTTCCTTTTGAAGAGCCCTCAACTGCAGCAGTGTTTGACAACAGTGCATCCGAAATCAATACTGAAAATGAAGAAAGGTCTGTAGTCTTCTCCGTACCCTTGTCTTCGGGTATGGGAAAGGATTACAGCATGGGTATTCCCGTTTTTTCAGAAACCATGAACGATTACAGAACCCATAACGGTGTTGATTTTTTCGGAGTAAAAGGGGAGAGCGTGAAAACAGTTGCCGAGGGGACTGTTGTTTCTGTAGAAAAGGATGCTTTATGGGGAAATAAGGTGTTTGTCGATCACGGAAACGGTATCACCTCCTGCATTGCGGGACTTGCCGATGAAGCACTTATAGGTGTAGGGGCAAAGGTTTACAGTGATACGGTAATAGGTGTTGTGGGCGAAATTCCCGTGGAAAAAACGGACAATTCTCATATTCATCTTGAAATAAGAGAAAACGGAAAGCTTGTTGATCCCGTGGAAAAGCTTGGTCTTGAAGGCACAGAATAATGAAAAGCCTGAGTTTGATTGCTCAGGCCTTTTTTCTATGCTTTTTTCTTTATTATAAACTTGATTTTTTCTTCAATTTTATCACTGAACTGTGAAATTATTATTGCACTGAACATAATCACACAGCCGATAATTTCATTTGCTGTAAGCATTTTCTGCAGCATCAGTGCGGAGCAGATAACTCCGAAAACGGATTCGAGGCACATAATGATTGAAGCCACCGTGGATTCCGTATATTTCTGTCCGACAATCTGGAAGGTATAAGCAAGTCCGCAGCTCATTACACCCGAATATAAAAGGGGCAGAATACTCTGATGTATTGCCGGAATTGTGGGTGTTTCGGTAATAAGCATAATTATACAGGTGAGTGTACCCGATACAACAAACTGTGTAAAGGAAAGCTTGACCGCATCGGAGTCTGCGGCAAATTTTTCAATGACGAGAATATGCACTGCATAGCATAATGCACATGCAAGTGTAAACATATCGCTTTTTGTGACTGCGGAAAAACCGACACCCCGGACGCAGAGAAAATAAAGTCCCAATGTTCCGAGAGCCACACAAAGCCACATAACGGGGGATATACGCTTTTTGAAAAAAAGACCTATAAGCGGAACAAAGAACATATAAAAGGCCGTAATAAAGGCAATTTTACCCGGAGAATGGTCGGGATAAGTGAAGGCATATTGCTGAAGATTGCTTGCAAAGCAAAGAGCAATACCCATAACCGTGCCGCCAATAAGAATTTTTTTTGTTTCTTTTTTTATTTTGTTTTTTTCCTGTTTTCCGTTTTTTCTTATACTTATAAAATCTTTAATAAGAATTATGGGCAGAAGTGTTGCCGCACCGAAAAGTGTTCTTATGCCGTTAAAGGTAAAGGCTTCCACTGTTTCCATTCCGACAGACTGTGAAACAAAGGATGAGCCCCATATAAAAGCCGTTAAAAAGAGTATAAGAACACCCTTTAGCTGTGATGATTTTTTCATGTCTTTATCCTCTTGATATTTTAATTACCAAAGAGAAAGATTATCACATTAAGGGTGTTCTGTCAAGCAAGGAGTTTTCTTAATTTCAGAAGAATTGCTTTTTCTTTTCTTGAAACCTGAACCTGGGAAAGACCGAGCTTTTCTGCCGTAACGGTTTGTGTGAGTCCGCCGTAATAACGAAGCTCAATAAGCTTTTTTTCACTGTCGTTAAGGCTTTGAAGTGCATTGTCCAGGTCAAGCCTTTTGGTAATGTATTCCTCATGAGAGCTAACGGGAATATCCGTCTGACTTTCGTCTTCTTCGGCAGTAAGAGAAATTACGGGAAGACACGCAGACAGTAAAGAAGCGGCTTCGCTGATATCTATTCCTGCTTTTTCGGCTATTTGCGAAACTGACGGCTCTTTTCCCAACTGTACCGAAAGCTGTTCCTTGATTTCAAAAAGCTGTCTTGCCTTTTCTTTGGCGGCTCTTCCTATTTTTACTGTGCCGCCGTCACGGAAAATTCTTTTGATTTCACCTAAAATTGCAGGTACGGCATAGGTGGAAAAGCGAAATCCGAGATCGGGATTAAAGCCTTGTGCGGCTTTTATAAGTCCCACGCATCCTGCCTGAAATAAGTCATCATAATCAACACCCCTGCCGCGGAAACGGTTCGCACAGGAGTGGACGAGACCGAGATTATCAGTCACAAGAGTATTTTCTGTTTTTTTCGGCATTATTCACACTTTCCCGATATCTTTTTTGTCAGTGTGACAACGGTGCCTTTGCCTACGGTTGATTTGACCTGTACCTTGTCGGTGAAGCTTTCCATAACAGTAAAGCCAAGTCCCGAACGGTCGTCACCCGCAGTGGTATAAAGGGGCTCCATTGCCTTTTTGACATCAGCGATACCGCAGCCCTTGTCCCGGATTCTGATTTTTACGGTATAATCGGAAAAAAGAGCGGCATCTATGTAAATTCTGCCTTGCTTTTCTTTATAGCCGTGCACTATTGCATTGGTGACGGCTTCGCTGACGGCGGTTTTTATGTCGCTTATTTCTTCAACCGTCGGATCGCAAAGACCGCTGAAGGCGGCACAGACAGTGCGAAGAAAACTTTCATTTATTGATTTTGACGGCATATTTATCTTAAAGTCATTAATAGGTTTTTTCATATTTATCACCTGAATTCAATTCTGTTTTCCATTCCCGAAAGCATAAGAATTTTTTTGTCTCTCGGTTTTAGGCCCGAAACTGCAACCGAGCAGCCCGAAGAAGAAGCGAGCTTATATCTTCCTATCACAAAGCCCACTCCCGATGAATCCATAAAAGAAACATCGGAGAAGTCAAGAATAAGCTCCTTGGGAGCCTCCCTTATTATTGCCGTGTCCGTTTTTTCTCTCAAAGAAAAAGCGTTGTGATGGTCAATTTCTCCCGAAAGAAAAACGGTCATTGTTTTATTATTTGTTTCTATTTTCATTAAAACCACCCTATGAAAAAAGTTCCGCTACCTATATGATAGCGGAACTTCCGTAAGAAACTTGTCTTATTTTGTTTTCTGTTCAAATTATTTTATGCCGGGAGTCTTGAGAATGCCTGTTGTACGAAGAACATATTCATAGCTCCAGTTAATGCCTTCGCTTCGCCATGCTCCGGGACCGTGCCAGGATTCCTTGACATTTACGAGGTGAATGGGGCCGAAGGAATTATATCTGTGAAGATAAATCTTTACATCCACATCGTGTTTACCCTTGCCCACACCCTTGACTTCAAGTGTGTAAGGAGGATAAATGATATCGCCTGCTTCTTTTGAGTCAACCGAAACGCTTATGAGAGCACCCATATAGTCACTTGCGGTAACTGTCAGGTCGTCGGTCTCGGTAACGGCACTCATCTTATAGGTAACGGCACCGCTAAAGAAGGGAAGTCCCTGTGGAAGAAGTGAGCCGAAGGCAAGCTTTTCGGGAAGTGCGGTAACCGTAGCGGTGCTTCCTGCAAGATTTACACCGAATTTACCCAAAACAAATACGTTTTCAATGTTTGCGGTTTCGCCGAAGGGAAGTGTGATTTCAAGAATATTTTCGCCCTTTATGATATCTCCGATCGATTTTTTTCCTATTGAAATATCCACATAGTAGCCTTCAAGTGCTTTTGCTTTTTTACCGTTGAAGATAACCTCTGCAACATCAGCATCTTCAAGTGCCAGAACAGCATTCTTATATTCAATTTCACTGTTGAAGGTGAATTTCAGTGTAACCTTATGGTCTTTGGGTAAGCTGCCGAGAACCCAGGGCTGAACTACTTGTCCGCCGCGTTCTCTCATACCGAGTCTTTCTCTCACAAGGTTGTCAAGACGGAGAATTTCTTCTTTTGGCGAAAATTCTTCGTCGTTATCCAGCTTCCACTGTGCCATATCAAGAACAAGAATATTGTCTTCGGAAAGCTCATAATCATAAAGACCGCCGAATGCTTCTTGTGCTTTTGTCACTTCATATTGAGGTTCTTTACACTGAGTTTTGCCTTCGGTAAGTTTTAAAAGAACGGAATCGTAACCGAAGAGAATGTACTTGATAATGGTTTTTCCTTCTCTGTATTCGGCTTTTATGGGAAGAATTTCACCGTTTGCGGTATCATATATTTCGGGGATATATTCACCGTTAATTATAATCCGAATATAGTGCCCCTGGTCTATATGCTTATTATCGGGTTCTTTAGAGTTACAGATGAAAAGCCAACGGCAGTCGTTATCCTCACGAAGCTGATATATAAATCTGTCTGTAAGTCTTCCGTCTTTATATCTTATTGTAACGCTTCTTGAATCTTCAAGAGCAGTGAGAAGAGATGCTCTTGAGAAGTCAATGCTTTCGCATTTGTCAAAAAGCTCTTTACCTTTAGAGGAGGGAAGTGCATCAACGAGAGTGGGAGCATCGCCCATAAAAATGAGCTTTCCGCCGGCATTTTTGAATGCTTCAAGTCTTTCAACTGTTGTGCTTCTGAGAGTTTCACAGCCGGGAACTATTACTGCATCATATTCCATTTTGCCTACTTTAAGAGGAGAGCCGCCCTTTTCACAAAGAGATGGGAACAGAGATTCTGAAATGAAGTTGAAGTCAATGCTTCCCTCAAGAAGCCAGTCTGTTACATTATGGAAACGTTCTTCAAGGCTTTCTCTGAAAATTGCGGATTTATCATTTGGTCCCCAGTGAAGCCAGAAGCTTTCAACGGGATGAACAACTGCCACCTTGATAATGGGCTTGCCTCTTGTGAGAGCGGTGTTCACTCTTGCGAAGTGGTCTTCAATGACATTATATTTCTTGTACCAAGGGGACTGATAGTGAATTGAAGCGGGATAGTCTCTCTTTGCTTCACCCTTCATGGCGTACCATGAAAGGTGGGGTACACGGATTGTGACACCGAGACACGCCTGCCAGTCACCCTGATGCTTGTAGGTTCTGAAATCACAGTCCCAGCCCGTAACGCCGTAAAGCTCCGAAAGCATACCTTCATAGCCGTATTGATGAACTGCTGACTGAGCCTGCTTTGCAGTTGTAAATTCATGGGAATTGCAAAGCATATCAATGCCGGGAAGCTGGAAATTTCTGTATGAACGCATAGCTTCACCGAGAGCGGCGGTCTGTGACTCAAGACGGGGTTCCTCCATCATATGGCCTGTGAGTGCTATGCCGTTTGCTTTACACCATTCACCGACCGTGTCAGCAAATGCGGATGCAAATAATTCAGCAATAAAATCGTGATAGCGGTAACGGTGAAGGCTGGGAGCGGAATTTTTAAGATCCCAGAAAACCTCGGGAAGAGTATCAAAAATATCGGCACCGTAGGTTGCTTTATAAAGCTCGGGAACCTTATCGGTCCAGGGCATTGTAATATCCATTTCGTCAAAGGAGTTGTTGAGAACTCTCTTTCTTGTGAACTGGGGTTCATCGGTGAAAATGGCGGGAACTGTTTTGTCAAATTCATCTCCCATTTTTGCCTTGTATTTTTCGTGGGTGACTTCGATGAATTTTTTTATTGCTTCGTGACTTAAAGTGTCGGCATAGGCCTGATCGTTATACCAGCTTGAGGAAGCGTGGATTTCAAGGAAAGCATACCATTTTTTGCCTGTTGCTTCTTCGTCTTCACCTATTTTTTTATAGCCTTCAAGATAGCCGTCTTTGTCGAGAACTATATCGTAACACGCGAGAAGCTTGCCGTTGCCTGTCCGTCCGCCTTCGGCACGGGAGTCATTTATTGTAAATACTTCAGCTTTTTTGAAGGGGGTAAAAAGAAGACATCTGCCTCTGTATTTTTCGTCTTTCGTAACAAGTCCGCCTGCGGCACCGGAGGGCCAACGGTCTTCGTCATAAAGCCACGCCAGCATTTCTTCATTTTTCGCTTTGTCAACGCAGTCTTTCATAAGCGACATATATTCTTCACTGAGGTATTCATTTTCGAGACCTGTTCTTACGTGAAGATGAAATCCGCCGAGTCCCATTTCCTTGAATACATCAATTTGCCTGCACAGTTCTTCGGTGGTAAGATGTGAATTGAGTGCCCAGAACGGAGTTCCGCGATATTCGGATGTCGGGTTCTTAAAAAGGGCTTCATTCAAAGATTTTTCACTGTTTTTTTTGTAAAGCATAGGTACACCTCCTATATTTTTCAATTTATTCTAACATAATAATTTAATTAAAACAATAAACTTGAAAGAATCAGTATTTACAAATTAACATACTCAAAATTATATATATTGCCAAAACAGTTATAATTCCGGGACAAAAGCAATAGATTGTAAAGATAGTGCTGAAAGGAGTTAAATATGAAATTCTTGCTGTTTTCAAAAAAAGATATGTCTTTATTTATTATTATGCTTGTATGGATATTTTCAATAATTTTTGTGGTTTCTTATTCTCTGCACACAACCGTTTCTGCGGAAAACAGTCTTTTACCCATATACAGTGTCGATACACCCGAAAAAGAAATATCGCTGACATTCAACTGTGCATGGGATGACAGCGGTACAGATGAATTGCTGTCCCTTCTTCAGCAGGAGGATATTAAGTCAACATTTTTCTTCGTGGGGGATTTTGCGGAAAAATATCCTGAAACCGTGAGGAAAATACATAATAAAGGACATGAAATCGGCAATCATTCAATGAAGCACAAGGATCCCGTGACACAGGAATTTCCGGACATTGTGAGCGATATAACCCGGTGTAATGAACTGCTTTCAGATATTACGGGGGTAAATCCTGTGTTTTACCGTGCACCGTCGGGTTCTTATGACAACAAAACAATTGAAGCTGCCGAAAGTCTCGGGATGACAGTAATTCAATGGGATGTTGACAGTATAGACTGGAAAAATCCGACACCTGAAAAAATAATAAGCCGAGTCACAAAAAAAGTGACAAACGGCTCAATAGTTTTATTTCATCTGGGAAAAGATAACACCTTGGAAGCACTTTCGGAAATAATTGATTTTCTGAAAAAAGACGGGTATATATTCAAAAAAACAGGAGATATGCTCTTAAAGAGAGAGAGCTATATTGATAATTCGGGAAGACAGCGTCTTATAAATAAAGGCAGTTGAGAGATGTCTTTATAAATAATTGCGAAATGTGAAAGATGCTTTTATGTGTTAATTAAAACAAGCCTTTTCTGTTTTTTGAAAAGGCTTGTTTGGATTTATTCTTCTGTTTGCTTTGCGGGAATTTCTATTTTGCCGTAAAGAGAACCTGCAGAATCTTTTCTGGGAGCTCTTGTGGTTTCGGGCTGATATGCTTCTTTCTTATGGAAGCCGCCTTTGCCGCCTCTGCGGTTGTCGTGTCTGCCGCCTTTATTGTAACCGCCCTTTGAAGGATGTGTGGGCTGAACGCCTTCTTCAAGGGAGATTATAACTCTTCTGCCTGCATCCTGACCGATGGAATGAGAGGTTACACCTTCAATTTCCTGAATTGCAGTGTGAACAATTCTTCTTTCATAAGGATTCATAGGCTCAAGCACTACATTTCTGCCGTATTTAAGTACCTGCTTTGCATTTCTGTGAGCAAGGGCGCGGAGATTATCGTTTCTCTTTTCTCTGTAATTTCCGATGTTTACGGATACCTTGCGGTGTTTATCTTCATCTATTCCCTTGTTGAGTGAAAGGCGAAGAAGATACTGAATGGAATCAAGAGTTTCTCCTCTTCTTCCTATAAGTGCACCGTCATCTTCACATTCAATAGTGTAGATATATTCGTTGGTTTCTGTGTTTTTTGCAAGGGAAAGAGAATAAGCTTTTATTCCGATTCCGTCAATAATCATTTTGAGATACTTTGCAGCACCGTCATTTTCAACAATTTCTTCTGCAAGCATTGTTTCCTTTGCAGGTGCAGCTTCTTTAACTTCAACAGGTGTTTCCTTTGTTTCTGTTTTCTTTTCAGTTTCCTTTTCGGGAGCTTTTTCAACTGCGGGAGCTTTTGCTGTTGCGGTCTTGGGAGCAGGTTTTGTGTCCTGTGCCTTTTTTTCTTTTGCGGGGGCACTTTTTGGTGCGGGTGCTGCTTTTACGGGCTTGTCTGCGATTTCATACCAGACTTTAACCTTTGCGGGTTCAATTTTAAGGCCGAAAAGCTTCTTTTTTGCATCCTGAAGAATTTCCTGATGGATTTCAGCTTCTTCGGGAGCAGCCAATAAGGCTTTTCCGTTTTCATATGCTTCGGCAATACTGTTGCCGATGCCTATCTGTTCTATTATCATTGATAACGAAATCCTTTCTAAATATTAACCGTGAAATACGGTGTTGTTTTCAGATTATTCGTTTTTGTCGTCATTTTTCTTCATAAGTGCCGCTTTTGTCTTGATGTTCTGTTCTTTTGAACGGCGTTTAACTGTTTCATCAATCATTTGTTCTGCTATAATCGCATCCGGCTTCAAAGCTATATGAAGTCCTACTGTTTGAATAAAGGAGAGAATATTGGAAATAATCCAATAGAAACCGACGCCGGCAGGCATCTGATAGGAGAACCATAAGGACATAGCGGGTGACATAAATGTCATACATCCCATTGCGGGATTCTTTGCCATTTCGGGATTGGACTTTTTTTGCTTGAGATACATAAATAAGCTTGAGAGTAAAGCGGTAAGTCCTGCGAAAATGGGAATAAGTATAAGGATTACACCGATTTCTTTCCATCTTGACGGAGCATCGGTAAGGTCAATTCCGAAAATTTTGAAATTCTCGATAAAGCTTTCAAGTTTAAGGACAAGCTCTTCTGTAAAAATCGTGGGATCAAGTGTGTTTTTGAATTCTGAAAATTTGTTAAGAGCGTTTAATTCAAAATAATAATCACTTTTAAGTGTGTTTGATAACTGTTCTTCGGGAAGAGTAGCAATAAAAGCATTGAAAGCTCTCTTTAATTCGGCAATTGCACTGTCGCCGATTCGAAGAACGAGAGAAATGGGAGAATAGATAGCACCGTAAAGTCCTATCATAACAGCAAATTGAATAAGCATCGGAAGACAACCCATATTATTCATACTGAAGCCTTCCCGTCTGTAAAGCTCCTGAGTTTCTTCTGATATTTTCATCTGTGCTTCTCTTGGATTGAGAGTTGAATATTTTGCTCTTATTTTATTTACCTTTGCCTGAAGTCTCATCTGCTTTGATGAGTTCTTCTGCTGCTTGACTGCCTGAGGCAGAAGAGCAAGTCTTATAACAAGTGTAATTATTATAAGGGACAAAAGATAGTTGTTTGTGAATTCAAAAAGAACATGAAGTGCATATCCGAAAGGAATGGCTAAGAAATCTCTTAAAATGTTCATCGAAGACCTCCGGGTTATTTCCTGTTTCTCTTAATCTTAAAATCCGGAACAGGGTCAACCCCACCCGGAAATAGCGGGTTGCATCTTAATATACGCAGTGTTCCTAAAACACTTCCTACAATGAAGCCGTAACGGTCAATGGCCTCAAATGTATAGTGGGAGCATGTCGGATAGTATCTGCACTTAGGGCCTGAAAGCGGGGAGATGTATTTCTGGTAGAAGCTTATAACCTTAAGTGCTGCTTTCTTCAGCATTTTTTATAACACCTGCCGAAATCAAATGTTTGTGCATTACTGCACTGATGTCCGTACTTTTTTTGAAGACCGTTTTTGTTCTGGCGACAAAGACAATATCAAAACTGCCATGCACATCGGGAAGAGATAGAAAAGCTTCTCTGATTACTCGTCTTGCACGGTTTCTCTGAACTGCATTGCCGATTTTTTTGCTGGTTGTTATTCCAACGCGACAAATTCCCGCGCGGTTTTTTATTACATAAGTCACCAACGCAGGATTTGTGTATGCTTTTCCGCGGCCATAGGCTCTTCGGAAATCAGTGTTGGAATTAAGTGTATTGAATCGGGACAATTTCCACGGATCCTTTCAGCTTTTATTAGTAAGAAAGCTGCTTTCTGCCCTTTGCTCTGCGGCGGGCGAGAACTTTACGGCCGTTTCTGTCTGCCATTCTCTTTCTGAAGCCGTGCTCCATCTTACGCTGACGCTTTTTAGGCTGATATGTTCTTTTCATCTGATAACCCTCCATTTCTTTTTTGCTTTAACAGCCAAGTGACGGAAAAATGCTGTCTTTGCTCGAAAAAAGGTACCCTGTACCCCTGTTTCTACAATTTAACATTATATAATAGTAAAACATATTCTGTCAACTGTTTTTTTTTGCTTGAAAAATTTTAATTTTTTATTATATTTATTGTTTATTTAAGTTTTTTGGTGTATTATATATTTATGGACCAATTTGTATTTTTTTCTTTGATAAGAGGTGAATTTCTATGACAACAGTTGAAAAAAGAAGAAATTTTTTGATTAATATATGTTATTTTGCATTTATCGCTGTGGCGGTTTTTTGTGCTTATAAATGGTTTCTGCCTTTGATTATTCCTTTTATTATGGCATTTGTTGTATCATCTGTCTTTAACCGTCCCATCAGTGCGATAGTCAAAAAAACTCCGTTTAAAAGGTCTTTTGTCAGTGCTGTTTTTGTTATTCTTCTTGTTGTTGCAATATCTACGGTCTTTTTTCTTATAGGTATTGAGCTTTTTGAAAGAATCAGCGATTTTTACGATTATTCGGTGGCACGGCTTCAGAATATCGGAGCTTTGGTTAACAATCTTAAAATATGGGTTCTGGATGTCACGGCATTTCTTCCTGAGGGTATAAGGACGGTGCTGCA
This sequence comes from Acutalibacteraceae bacterium, assembly GCA_045534425.1. Classification (GTDB taxonomy): domain Bacteria; phylum Bacillota; class Clostridia; order Oscillospirales; family Acutalibacteraceae; genus RUG806. The sequence goes on from JAZSJT010000087.1 coordinate 16,420, forward strand.
TGAAAATGTAACCGTATTCTTCGACGGGATAATTCAGAACGGAATCACCAATATCCCGATTGATACTTCAAAAATTGATTGGACCGAGCTTTTGTCAAAAGGCGGTCAGGTTATTACTGGAACTGTAGGAAAAATTCCGTCCTTTCTTATAGCATTTATTGTATTTCTGATTTCAACGGTATTTATTTCTTCCGATTACCAAAAAATCAAGCTTTTTTTCATTCATCAGATATCAGAGGATATGTCGTTTAAGATTTCAACGGCATGGCATCTTGCCGTCAATTCTCTTAAAAAGATGATAAAGGCATATTGTCTTATAATATTGATAACTTCTTTTGAGCTTACCGTTGGTTTTTATGTGCTTAAATTTATCGGAATATTTGATAATCCGTATATAATCTTCATTGCCTTTATGATTGCTTTGATTGATATAATTCCCGTGCTCGGTACCGGTACTGTGCTTCTTCCCTGGGCTGTTATCTCTTTTATAACGGGAAATATAGGCATGGGAATAGGTCTTCTTGTTATATACGCAGTAATTTTTGTTATAAGACAGATAATTGAACCCAAGCTTGTTGCCGGACAAGTAGGGCTTCCGCCTATCGCAACAATAATTGCTATGTATGTCGGCTCAAAAACACTGGGAATTTTGGGCTTCTTTATTCTTCCCTTTATTGTAATCCTTATAAAGGTGTTCAATGAAGCAGGGCTTGTGAGAATATTTAAGGACAGCCACACACCTGAAAAGCCTTTTGATTGGAAAAAAAGTGCCGAAGAACACAAAAAGGAATTGGAGAAAAAGGAATCGGAGGGCTGACAAGGCTTCTTTTTCTGCTAATTTATTTATTGATAAGAGTAAAAAAGAAAAGCTTAATATTGCGTATATATATAAGTTAAATTAAAAACAAAAAGTTCATAGTTTTGTAAAAAATTTTACAAACCGTGTTTATAATTCCTTTTTAGAATTATAAAATATAATTATTGTGTTATATTTACATCAGTTTAGGATTTTTGTTTTTTCGGAGGCAAGTTTTATGCTTAATACATTGATACAGACAATTGCAAATCTTGGCTTTGATTCAAATGCGATAACCGAAGCATTTAACAGAGTTATTGAAACAATCCGAATGGGAGATTTGTCTTCTGTTTCGGGTATTATGGATATATTCACCGGTATCGTTTCTGCTATCACGGGTGTATCTGTTGCTGATATTTCGGCAATCATTACCTCTCTTATTGAAAGCGTTGTAAGCATTCTTTCTGACGATTCCACAAACTCCATTCTTTCTGTTATTACAGGTGCATAAATATCTGATTTGTTTTTTGATTTTGCCCGATAGGTTGTCTGTCGGGCTATAATTTTTGAAAAGCATTCCGTGATAATATCCCATATATATAATGTAATTAATTATTATATAGCGATACTTATTTTTGATGAATAAAAAAGGATTCTTTTATGAAAAAGTATATATTTATTTTTCTTGTTATTGCACTGTTGTTCTTGAACGGTTGTAAGCGTGAATATATTTATCTGACTAATACAACCTTATCGACTGCAGAAGAGAATGCAGCCTCGGAATATATTCCGGAGGAAACCTGTCAGCAGCCGATTATTGAAGTCACAACAGAAGAAAGCACAACGGCTGAAGCTGTAACAGAGGAATTGAATACAGAGCAGGTTGCTTTTGAATCGGAAAATACAGAAGTAGACCTTACAATTGAAATGCCTGAAAAAAACGGAACTATGGAGGTTGATACATCTTCGGATAATAAGTTTATCAAAGCTGTCAGCGAGGAGAGGCGGATTGACAGCGATAAGCTTGTGGCGGTTTTTTCTGTTCCCGAATCAGGACAGAATTATGTATTTGAATTCAAGGATGGGAAGAGCAGGGAAGCTGATGCTCTGAAAAGAGTTTATCTTCTTAATAAAAGCTGTGAAATTACAGGCGTTGCCGCAACAGCTTCAAATGAAAGAGAAGGTATATCTTCTGTTGAAAACTGGTTCTGTATGAATGTATTAATAAAAGAAATAATATTTCCTGCCGTGAGCGAGCAATTCTGATATGATTTTCCCGGCACGGTGGTTAAAATAAATTTTTCTGTTTATGAAAATTGGGAGAAAAATCGGATACAGAAATGTATCCGATTTTGAATTTTGATAAAAAACGGATAAGATAACGCAAAAATGTATCATTATTCACATTATTCATCAAAAATACATCAAATTATGCATAAATATTAGCGTGCGGTATCGTGCAAAAAAAACAGCATTTTTTACGAAAAAAATTAAAAAAAATTGTTGCAATTTACAGAAATATATGGTAGAATGCTTTTTGTCTGATGAATGGGTGAATTATGCCCATTCAGTTCAGGATGATATGCGATGATACGGAAGGTGGCTACGCTTGACGTAGGGAATTTCCGTGGAGTATGTCCGATTATCAAACCGGGCGATTATGTTAATACCGCAACAAGGGGGAAGTCTGTGCCTTAACCGGACTTCCAAGGATCTTCTGCGGTGAAAATTTCTGTAATTTTGTCCGGAATAGCTTGCGAATATTCCGGATTTAAAAAATGAGAGGTGTGAACAACCCGGCACCGTGTGGAAATTTTCAAACAGCAAACAGCCCGCCAATGTTTCAAGGAGGCGTAACCATGGCAGTTAAGGAAAAAATCAGAATCAGACTCAAGAGCTACGACCATTCGCTCGTAGACAAAGCAGCAGAGAGAATCGTTGAAACCGCAAAGCGTACAGGTGCTCAGGTTTCCGGTCCCGTGCCGCTCCCCACAGAGAAGGAAGTTGTAACTATCCTTCGTGCTGTTCACAAGTATAAGGATTCCCGTGAACAGTTTGAACAGAGAACCCACAAGAGACTCATTGATGTTATCAAGCCCTCAGCAAAAACAGCTGAAGCTTTAACAAATCTTGAGCTTCCCGCCGGCGTTGATATCGAAATCAAGGTTATGTGATTTCGATTGGCTATAGACAGTAAATAAGCTGTCAAGCACCGCAGGTCAAGTCGGCACCAAGCCGACCAATAATCTGAAGGAGGAAAAATCAAAATGCAAAAAGGTCTTATCGGTAAGAAGATTGGCATGACTCAGTTTTTTGACGAGAAGGGAAATGTAATTCCCGTAACCGTTCTTGAAGTTGGTCCTTGTGCAGTCGTACAGAAGAAGACGGAAGAGAAGGACGGCTATAAAGCAGTTCAGCTCGGATTCGGCGACATGAAGGTTAGCCGCGTAAACAAGCCCATGAAGGGACATTTCGCAAAGGCTGATGTTGCCCCCAAGAAAGTTCTCAAGGAGTTCAGACTCGCTGACACCGACGCAGTAAACGTAGGTGATGTTCTCAAGGCTGACATTTTCGCAGCAGGTGAGAAGGTTGACATCAGCGGTACCAGCAAGGGTAAAGGATATGCAGGTGCTATCAAGAGATGGAACTTCGGCAGACTTAAAGAAACACACGGTACCGGTCCCGTAGCAAGACATCAGGGTTCAATGGGTGCATGCTCAGATCCCTCAAGAGTTTTCAAGGGAAAGAAGATGCCCGGTCATCTTGGTGCTGAAAAGGTCACAGTTCAGAATCTGGACGTAGTTAAGGTAGATGCAGAAAACAACCTCATCGCAGTTAAGGGTGCTGTTCCCGGTGCCAAGGGCGGTTATGTTGTTATCACAAATGCCGTTAAGAAAGCATAAGGGAGGAAAAGAAGATGCCTAAAATTGACGTATTAAATATGGCTGGTGCTAAGGTATCCGAGCTTGAACTTTGCGAAAGCATTTTCGCTATTGAGCCCAACACCTCTGCTATGCACATCGCAGTTGTTAATTATCTTGCAAATCAGCGTCAGGGTACTCAGTCAACCCTTACCCGTTCAGAAGTATCCGGCGGCGGAAAGAAGCCCTGGAGACAGAAGGGTACAGGTCGTGCAAGACAGGGTTCCACAAGAGCTCCCCAGTGGTATCACGGCGGTATTGCTCACGGTCCCAAGCCCCGCAGCTACAGATTTGAAATCAATAAGAAAGTTAAGAGACTTGCTCTCAAGTCCGCTCTTTCTTCCAAGGTTGCAGCAAGTGAAATGATCGTTCTCGACGACCTTACACTCGCAGCTATCAAGACAAAGGAAGTTGTTAATGTTCTTACTGCCGTTAAAGCAGCAAAGAAGACACTTATCGTTCTTCCCGAAAAGAATGATGTTATCTATCGCAGTGCTCGTAACATCGAAGGCGTTAATGTAACATTCGTTAACACTCTCAATGTTTATGACATCCTTAACTGCGACAGCATCGTAGTTCTCAAGGATGCGGTAGCAAAGATTGAGGAGGTTTATGCATAATGAGTAAGTTCGCACAGGATATAATCCTCAAGCCCGTAGTTACCGAAGAAAGTATGCTCGGTACAGCAGAAAAGAAATACACTTTTGTTGTTGCTAAAGATGCAAACAAAATTGAAATCGCCAAAGCAGTTGAAGAACTCTTCGGTGTAAAGGTTGACAAGGTCAACACATTAAATGTTCGTGGTCACTTACGTCGTTACGGCAGATTTGAAGGCTATAAGCCCTCATGGAAAAAGGCTGTTGTAACTCTTACTGAAGACTCCAAGACAATTGAGTTCTTTGACGGTATGTTCTAATAGACCTTCCGGACAGCGATGTATGGTTTAGCCGGCCGCTAAACTATCCGGAAACCGAACACAATTTTTTCAAAATTATGAAAGGCGTGTGAAAAACAATGGCTATGAAAGTCTATAAGCCGACAACTAACGGTCGCCGCAATATGTCCACGATCGATTACACACAGTTGTCCAAGGTTGAGCCTGAAAGAAGCCTCCTTGAACCCCTCAAGAAGACATCAGGCAGAAACAGTTACGGCAGAATTACTGTTCGTCATCACGGCGGCGGTAACCGTCAGAAGTATCGTATAATTGACTTCAAGAGATCTAAAGTGGATATGCCCGCAACAGTTCTCACTCTTGAATACGATCCCAATCGTTCAGCATTTATCGCTCTTATTCAGTATGAAGACGGCGTTAAGAATTACATCATTGCTCCCTCAGGCCTCAAGGTCGGAGACACAGTAGTTGCAGGTGCTTCTGCTGACATCAAGGTTGGTAACGCTCTTCCTCTTGTGAACATCCCCACAGGTACATTTATTCACAATGTAGAGCTTTATCCCGGCCGCGGCGGTCAGCTTGCAAGAAGTGCAGGTAACGCAGCACAGCTTATGGCTAAGGAAGGAAAGTATGCTCTCCTTCGTCTTCCCTCAGGTGAGCTTCGTAATGTTCCCGTAAATTGCATGGCAACAATCGGTACAGTAAGCAACGAAGATCACATCAACGTTAAAATCGGTAAAGCAGGTCGTACACGTCATATGGGCGTTCGTCCCACAGTCCGCGGTTCAGTTATGAACCCCTGTGATCACCCCCACGGCGGTGGTGAAGGTAAGTCACCCATCGGTCGTCCCGGTCCTGTTACTCCCTGGGGCAAGCCCGCTCTCGGTTATAAGACACGTGCAAAGCACAAGCAGTCCGATAAGCTTATCGTAAGACGTGCTAATGCTAAATAAACGGAAAGGAGCAATAAATAATGGGTAGAAGTACTAAAAAAGGACCTTTCGTGCAGCCCAAGCTTCTCGAAAGAGTCATTAAAATGAACGAAAACGGCGAAAAAATCGTCCTCAAAACCTGGAGCCGCAGCTCCACAATCTTCCCTGAATTTGTTGGTCACACCTTTGCCGTACATGACGGACGTAAGCACGTTCCCGTATATGTAACAGAAGATATGGTTGGTCACAAATTAGGTGAATTCGCTCCTACAAGAACCTTCAAGGGTCATGCAGGATCAAAAACATCAAATAACGGTAAATAAGCCGAAAGGAGTGTAAACAATGGAAGCAAGAGCAAAAGCGACTTTTGAGCGCATCGCTCCCCGTAAGGTTCAGATAGTTCTCGACCTTATCAGAAACAAGCCCGCTGAAGAAGCAATGGCAATCCTTAAGTTCACACCCAAGGCAGCTTGTGAACCCGTTGCAAAGCTTCTTAAATCCGCTATGGCTAATGCGGAAAACAATTTCGACATGGATGTTTCAAGACTCTATGTTGCAGAATGCACAGTATCTCAGGGTCCCACTCTCAAGAGAATCAGACCCAGAGCACACGGCAGAGCATTCAGAATAAACAAGAAGACATCACATATCAACCTTGTACTCAAGGAAATGGAATAATCGGGGAGGAGGAATTAAACAATGGGACAGAAAATTAATCCTACCGGTTTAAGAATCGGTGTCATTAAGGATTGGGAATCTCGCTGGTATGCAGGTAAGTCAACATTCGGTGATACTCTCGTAGCTGACTACAAGGTTCGTGAGTATCTTCTCAACGCCCTTAATTCTGCTGGCGTTCCCAAAATTGAAATTGAACGTGATCCTAAGAGAATCCGTATCAACATTCACTGTGCAAAGCCCGGTATGGTAATCGGTAAGGGCGGTGCAGAAATCGAAAAGATTAAGGCAACTTGCAAGAAGATGCTCGGTGAAAGCAAGGATGTTTTCATCAACATCATCGAAATCAAGCAGCCCGACCTCAATTCACAGCTTGTAGCAGAAAAGATTGCTATGCAGCTTGAAAAGAGAGTTTCCTTCCGCCGTGCAGTTAAGCAGGCAATCGGCAGCACAATGAGACTTGGTGCAGCAGGTATCAAGATTCAGTGCGGCGGCAGACTCGGCGGTGCAGAAATCGCACGTTCCGAGACATATAAGGAAGGCACAATTCCGCTTCAGACAATCAGAGCTGACATTGACTACGGCTTTGCAGAAGCAAAAACAACCTACGGCCGAATAGGCGTTAAGGTTTGGATTTATAAAGGCGAGGTTCTTCACGAAACCGCAACTAAGAAAAGAAGAGACAGGAGGGCTTAAAAATGTTATTGCCTAAGCGCGTTAAATACCGCAGACAGCAGAGAGGTCGCCTCAAGGGCGCTGCACATCGTGGCAATACTGTTACTTACGGCAACTTTGGCCTTGTAGCACTTGAGCCCGCATGGATCACCTCAAATCAGATCGAAGCAGCCCGTATCGCTATGACAAGATACATCAAGCGTGGCGGTCAGGTTTGGATCAAGATATTCCCCGACAAGCCCATCACAGAAAAGCCTGCTGAAACCCGAATGGGTTCAGGTAAAGGTTCACCTGAATATTGGGTAGCTGTTGTAAAACCCGGCAGAGTTATGTTTGAAATCGCCGGTGTTGACGAAGCAGTAGCAAGAGAAGCTATGCGTCTTGCTGCAAACAAACTTCCCATCAAGTGTAAGTTTGTAACTAAGGAAGAACAGGGTGGTGAGTCATAATGAAAGCCAGTGAAATCAGAAAGATGTCCGCTGCGGAGTTGGATGCTAAGCTCCTTGAGCTCAAGGATGAACTTTTCAAGCTGCGCTTCCAGCAGGCCATCAACCAGCTCGAAAACCCCATGCGTATCAGTGCCGTTAAGAAGGATATTGCAAGAGTACTCACAGTACTCAGAGATGTAGAACTTCACGGCAAGGATGCTTAAGACAGGGAGGTACGCAGTTATGGAAAGAAATTTAAGAAAAACCCGTGTCGGCATTGTAACAAGTGATAAGATGGATAAGACCGTTGTTGTTTCCGTTAAGGACAAGGTAAGACATCCTCTTTACAAGAAGATCGTGAACCACACAATCAAGCTCAAGGCTCATGATGAAAAGAACGAATGCGGCATTGGTGACCGTGTATTACTGATGGAAACCCGTCCTCTTTCAAAGGATAAGAGATGGCGTGTGGTTGAAATCATCGAGAAAGCAAAATAAGGAGGCACATTCATGATTCAGCAGCAGACTTTACTCAAAGTCGCCGATAATACCGGTGCTAAGGAGCTTATGTGCATCCGTGTACTTGGTGGTACAGGCAGAAAATATGCCAATATCGGTGATGTTGTAGTTGCTTCTGTTAAGAAGGCTACACCCGGCGGCGTTGTTAAAAAGGGTGACGTTGTTAAGGCAGTTATCGTTCGTTCCGCAAAGGGCGTAAGAAGAGATGACGGCACATACATCCGTTTTGATGAAAACGCAGCAGTTATTATTAAGGAAGACAAGAACCCCAGAGGTACCCGTATCTTTGGACCGGTAGCAAGAGAGCTTCGTGATAAGGATTATTCCAAAATCCTCAGCCTCGCTCCCGAAGTACTTTAATAGGAGGAGCGAAAAATGAGTAAGAAAGTTCATGTAAAGACCGGCGATACAGTAATCGTTATCAACGGTAAGGACAGAGGCAAGACCGGTAAGGTTATGGCAGTTTCTCCTTCCGAAGGCAAGGTTATTGTTGAAGGTGTAAATATTGTATCAAAGCATGTTAAGCCCAGAAAGATGGGCGAGGCAGGCGGCATCATCAAGGCTGAAAGTGCTCTTTACGCTGACAAGGTTCAGCTTGTTTGCCCCAAGTGCGGCAAGGCTGTAAGAGTAGGCCACGTTGTTAATGATGCAGGTAAAAAGGTTCGCGTTTGCAAAAAGTGCGGCGCACACATTGAGTAATTAAGGGAGGACAACAAAAATGGCAAGACTTAAAACAATGTATACTGCTGACGTTGCTCCCGCACTCATGAAGAAATTCAACTACAAGAGTGTTATGCAGATTCCCAAGATTGATAAGGTTGTTATCAATGTTGGCTGCGGTGAAGCACGTGACAACCCCAAGGCAGTTGACGCTATCGTAGGCGATATCGGCAAGATTACCGGTCAGAAGCCCGTAGTTTGCCTTGCAAAGAAATCAGTCGCTAACTTTAAGCTTCGTGAGGGTATGCCCAACGGTGTTAAAGTTACTCTCAGAGGTGAGAGAATGTATGAGTTCCTTGACAGACTCTTCAATCTCGCTCTTCCCAGAGTTCGTGACTTCAGAGGCATTAACCCCAACTCCTTCGACGGCAGAGGTAACTACTCTCTCGGCGTTAAGGAACAGCTCATTTTCCCCGAAATTGAGTACGACAAGATCGACAAGGTCCGCGGTATGGATATCTGTATCGTAACTACTGCAGGAACTGATGAAGAAGCAAGAGAGCTCCTCACACTTATGGGCGCTCCCTTCGCAAAATAAGGAGGGGTAACAAATGGCAAAGACATCAATGAAAGTTAAGCAGGCAAGACCTGCTAAATATTCAACCAGAGCTTATAACAGATGCAAGATTTGCGGAAGACCCCACGCTTATTTGCGTAAGTACGGTGTATGCCGTATCTGCTTCAGAGAACTTGCACATGCCGGACAGATTCCCGGTGTTAAGAAAGCTAGCTGGTAATTAGAGCTTAAAGCAAAAGGAGGTTTACGGTATGCAGATTACCGATCCCATCGCTGATATGCTTACAAGAATAAGAAACGCTAATTCTGCTAAGCATGACACAGTTTCTGTTCCTGCTTCAAACATGAAGAAGGCTATTGCTCAGATTCTTGTGGACGAGGGTTATATTAAGAGTTTCAAGGTAATTGAGGACGGCAAGCAGGGCGTTATCGAAATCGCTCTCAAGTACGGTCCCAACAAGAGCCAGGTTCTTCTTGGCTTACGCAGAGTTTCAAAGCCCGGCCTGCGTATATATGCAGATGTAGAAAATATGCCTAAGGTTATGAAAGGCCTTGGTATTGCAATTCTTTCAACATCAAAGGGTATTATGACAGATAAGGATGCACGCAAAGCTAATGTAGGCGGCGAAGTCCTTGCATTTATTTGGTAAGGAGGAACATAAGGGATGTCACGTATAGGTAGATTACCCATTACTGTTCCGGCCGGTGTTGAAGTTAAACTTGACGGCAACACAGTCACTGTAAAAGGTGCAAAAGGTACACTTACCGGAACATTTAACAGCAATATGACAATCACTCTTGACGGCGGCGTTGTTACTGTTACACGTCCCAATGACCAGAAGGAAAACAGAGCTCTTCACGGTCTCACAAGAACACTTATTGCTAATATGATCGAAGGCGTATCAAACGGCTTCAAGAAAGAGCTCGAAATCGTAGGTATCGGTTATCGTTGTGCTCTTCAGGGCAAGGATCTTGTTCTTAACGTTGGTTACTCTCATCAGGTTGTTATGACACCTCCTGAAGGCGTAACAGTTGAGGTTCCCGGTCCCAACAAAATCATTGTAAACGGTTATGACAAGCAGAAGGTCGGCCAGTTTGCAGCAGAGGTCAGAGGCGTTCGTCCTCCCGAACCCTACAAGGGCAAGGGCATCAAGTATGTTGATGAAGTTGTACGCCGTAAAGAAGGTAAAGCCGGTAAGGGCGGCAAATAATAACAGGAGGATACTTTTATGGTTAACAGACCTAACACAGCAAAGGCAAGACAGGCTCGTCATAAGAGAGTTCGTGGTAAAATCCACGGCACTGCCGAGTGTCCTCGCCTCAATGTTTTCCGCTCACTCAAGCACATCTATGCTCAGCTTATTGATGACGATAAGGGTGTAACACTCGTAAGTGCTTCAACTGCTGAAAAGGATTTCACAGAGTACGGCGGAAACGTAGAAGCCGCAAAGAAAGTCGGCTTAGCATTAGCTCAGAGAGCTGCGGAAAAGAATATCGATGTATGTGTATTCGACCGTGGCGGTTACATTTATCACGGCCGTGTCCAGGGCTTGGCCGAAGGCGCCCGTGAGGGTGGCCTCAAGTTCTAATGAAGGAGGAATGACTTTTGGCTAAGTTTGAAACACAGAAAGAAAACGAGCTTCAGGAGAGAGTTGTTGCTATCAACCGTGTATCAAAGACTGTTAAGGGTGGTCGTATCTACAAATTCGCTGCTCTCGTAGTTGTTGGTGACGGTAACGGCACAATCGGCTTCGGTCTCGGTAAGTCCGGTGAAGTTCCGGATGCTATCCGCAAGGGTATTGAAGATGCAAAGAAAAATCTTATGAAAGTTTCCCTCAGAGGCACCACAATTCCTCATGAGATCATCGGCAAGTTCGGTGCAGGCGTAGTTCTTCTCAAGCCTGCAGCACCCGGTACCGGTGTTATCGCCGGCGGTCCCGTTCGTGCAGTTGTTGAAACAGTTGGTATCAAGGATATCAGAACTAAGGCTCTTCGTTCAAACAACCCCTGCAACGTAGTAAGAGCTACACTTAACGGCCTTTCACTTCTTCGTAACGCTGACGAAGTTGCAGCAGTTAGAGGAAAGACAGTTAAGGAAATATTAGGATAAGGAGTGAAGTACTAATGGCAGATATCAAGGTTAAGCTCGTAAAGAGCCTTATCGGTTGCAAGAAAGACCAGATTGCCACAGCACAGTCACTCGGTCTTCGTAAAATTGGTGACGTTTCGGTTCAGCCCGACAACGCTCAGACCAAAGGTAAGGTAAACAAAATCGGTTTCCTTCTCGAAGTTACTGAAGCTTAAGAGCAGAAAGGATGCTTAAATTATGAAAATTCACGAGTTATCGCCTGCTCCCGGTTCAAACAGACCGGTTAAGCGTATAGGCAGAGGACCTGCTTCCGGTCAGGGTAAGACCGCAGGTAAAGGTCATAAGGGTCAGAAGGCAAGAGCAGGCCGCGGTATGAATCCCGGCTTCGAAGGCGGTCAGATGCCCTTACAGAGAAGACTCCCCAAGAGAGGCTTCAACAACATCTTCGCAAAGGAAATTGCTATTGTAAATGTAGCAGCTCTTGATGCAGCATTCGATAACGGTGCAGTTGTAGACGCAGCAGCTCTTATCGAAAAAGGTCTTGTTAAGAAAGAACTTGACGGCATTAAGATCCTTGCACACGGTGAGCTTACAAAGAAGCTTACTGTTAAGGCACACGCCTTTTCCGCTGAAGCAAAAGCAAAAATTGAAGCAGCAGGCGGCACAGCTGAAGTTATTGAATAGTAACTGTTTCAATTTTAATTTTTAACGGAAAAGGAAGGAGCGTGTACACAAATGATTAAAACTATGGTCAATGCATGGAAGATTGCTGACCTGCGTAAAAAGCTTTTATACACAGCGTTCATTCTCTTCCTGTTCAGATTAGGTTGCGCAATACCTGTTCCTTTCATCAACATCGTTGCTGAAAACGGACTTGTAGGCGACAACACCGGCACTTTCCTCAACTATCTTTCAATGATGACCGGTGAAGCATTTAACTATGGTCGTGTTTTTGCATTAGGTATCACACCCTACATTAATGCCTCCATTATTCTCCAGCTTCTTGCTGTTGCTATTCCGGCTCTTGAAAAGCTTTCTCACGATGAGGAAGGCCGTAAAAAGATGGCAACCATCACACGTTATGTAACAATTGCTCTTGCAATTCTTCAGAGTATTGCTTACTTTGTTTACATCTGGAGTCAGGGAATGCTCACTCCCGGTGCAGACGGCAAGGCTTACACAGGTTTCGGAGTCTTCTTCCAGGGACTTGTAGTTGTTTCCGTTCTCACAGCAGGTTCCGCACTTGTTATGTGGCTCGGTGAACAGATTAACGAAAAGGGTATCGGAAACGGTATTTCTCTCATCCTTTTCGCAGGTATCGTATCCCGTGTTCCCACCATCCTTTATCAGATGGTAATGGCAGTATGGCGTACAGGAAAATGGTACTGGCTCATTGCTCCCTTAGCACTTATAAGCCTTCTCGCAATGATTGTTTATATCTGCTTTATGGACGGCGGTGAACGCAGAATCCCCGTACAGTATGCAAAGAAAGTTGTCGGCCGTAAGATGTATGGCGGACAGAGCTCCAACATTCCGATTAAGGTTAATATGTCCGGTGTTCTTCCCGTTATCTTCGCAAGCTCAATACTTTCTCTTCCTCCCACAATCGAAATGTTTATTGACAATAAGCTTGAAGATGAATCCTTCTGGCGTACATTCTTCGGTTGGTTCAAGGCAGACCATTGGGTTTACGGAATTATCTATTTCTTACTCATAATCTTCTTCGCATATTTCTATTCATCAATTCAGTATAATCCCGTTGATATGGCTAACAATCTTGCAAAGAACTCCGGTATGATTCCCGGTATCCGTTCAGGTAAGCCCACAGCAGAATATATTGCTAAGGTTATCGGCAAGATGGTTCTTCTCGGTGCTCTTATGCTGAGTGTGTGCGCACTTTTCCCCATCCTCTTCGCTCAGATCACAACAGCCGTAGGCTATGGTGAAATTGACGTTTCAATCGGCGGTACATCAATCATAATTCTTGTTGGTGTTGCTCTTGAAACTGTTGCTCAGATCGAAAGCCAGATGATGATGCGTCACTACAAGGGCTTCCTTGATTAATAAGGAGGACAAACCGATGAATATAATTTTTCTCGGTGCCCCCGGTGCAGGTAAAGGTACACAGGCGGAAATAGTAAGTGAAAAGCTTGCTATTCCCACCGTATCAACCGGAAACATTATCCGTGCTGCACTTAAAAACGGCACCCCTATGGGCCTCAAGGCCAAGGAATTTATCGAATCCGGAAAGCTTGTTCCCGATGAAGTCGTAATCGGCATCATCAAGGACAGACTCGCAGAAGACGATTGTAAAAACGGCTTCATTCTTGACGGTTTCCCCAGAACTATTCCCCAGGCTCAGGCACTTGACACAATGGGTATTGTTATTGACAAGGTTATTGACATTGAAGTTGCTGATGAAAAAATCGCAGCAAGAATGTCAGGCAGAAGAGTATGCAAGGCTTGCGGAAATTCCTATCACCTTGAATATAAGAAGCCTCAGGCTGACGGTGTTTGTGATGCTTGCGGCGGCGAGCTCATCCAGAGAAAGGATGACGCCCCCGAAACAGTTCTTGAAAGACTCAAGATTTATCACGAGGAAACAGAGCCTTTGAAGGATTATTATGAAAAGCAGGGTAAGCTTTTCATCGTTGAGGGACAGGAAGAAGTCAGTGATACAACTGCTCTTACCCTCAAAGCAGTGGAGGAATAAGCATGATAGTGCTCAAAACACGCCGAGAAATCGAGCTTATGCGTGAAGCCGGCAGAATTGCTGCGGGAGCACTGAAGATTGCCGGTGAGGCTGTTCAACCCGGTATAACAACCAAGGAGATAGATAAGATTGCTTTTGACTATATAAAAAGTCAGGGTGCAACCCCCAACTTTCTCAACTATAACGGTTTTCCGGCAACTGCATGCATTTCCATAAATTCAGAAGTTATTCATGGAATTCCCGACAGGGAACACATTATTCGTGAAGGCGATATCGTCAGTATTGACCTCGGAGCTATGATAAACGGCTTCCACGGTGACAATGCGGCAACCTTCGCCTGCGGAAGGATATCCCCGGCTGCCGAGCGGCTGTGCAACACAACGAAGGAAGCTCTGTATATCGGACTTTCTAAGGCTGTTGCAGGAAACAGACTGGGAGATATCGGCTTCGCAATTCAGGAGCATTGTGAAAAGAGAGGCTACGGTGTGGTCCGTGATTTTACAGGACACGGCATCGGAACCCATCTCCATGAAGATCCTTCGGTTCCGAACTACGGCAAACCCGGAAAGGGTGCAAGGCTCCTGCCCGGTATGACTATTGCCATTGAACCGATGATTAATGAAGGAACTCAGGATGTAAGAATTCTCAAAAATAACTGGACCGTAGTAACGGCAGACGGAAAGCTTTCAGCTCATTTCGAACATACCGTTGCAATAACAGAGGGTGAGTGTATAATACTCACGCAGTGTTGAGAGGTGCCAAATGTATTTTAGAGGACAAGTAATTAAATCTGCGGCAGGTCGCGACAAAGACTATCTGATGACAGTAGTGGGCTTTGATGACAAATTTGTTTATGTGTGTGACGGAAAAGAAAGACGCATCGGAAATCCTAAGCGAAAGAACCCGAAGCACATTGAAATGACAGATTTTTCTGTAACAGAGGCGGATATGAATTCCGACAGAAGTTTAAGAAAAGCACTTGCCCGAATAGAGTCCCACAATGAATAACGGAGGTAAAAGTTATGTCCAAGCAGGATAATATCGAAATCGAAGGTACCGTTGTAGAAGCTCTTCCCAATGCAGCATTCAAGGTAGAACTTCAGAACGGAAAAGTGATCTTAGCACATATCTCGGGAAAGCTTCGTATGAACTATATAAGAATTCTTCCCGGTGATAAGGTTACAGTTGAACTTTCACCCTATGATCTCACAAAGGGACGCATTACATGGCGTTCAAAATAAATCCCTGAACCGATAAGAAAATCGGATAAAGGCAAATAATATTAGGAGGTATTAACAATGAAAGTCAGACCTTCTGTAAAGAAAATTTGCGAGAAGTGCAAAATCATTAAGCGCAAGGGAAAAGTAATGGTTATCTGTGAAAATCCCAAGCATAAGCAGCGTCAGGGCTAAGCCTTGACAACAACCTATTAATGGAGGTGTAACTGACAAATGGCGCGTATATCTGGTGTAGACCTTCCCAGAGAAAAGAGAGTTGAAATCGCTCTTACTTATATCTATGGTATTGGTCAGAAAACTGCAAGCGACATTATTAAGGCAACAGGTGTTGATCCTGACATCAGAGTTAAGGATTTAACAGAAGACGATGTTTCAAAACTTCGTGAGTATATCGACCACAATGTTAAGGTTGAAGGTGACCTCAGAAGAGAAACAGCATTTGATATCAAGAGACTTATAGAAATAGGCAGTTATCGCGGTGTCCGTCACCGTAAGGGACTTCCCGTAAGAGGTCAGCGTTCAAAGACAAACGCTCGTACTCGTAAGGGCCCCAAGAAGACAATTGCTAACAAGAAGAAGTAAGGAGGAGTATCAGTATGGCTAAAGCAGTAGCTAAAAAAGGCGCAACACGTAAGCGTCGTGAGCGTAAAAATATTGATCGTGGTGCTGTACACATTCAGTCCACATTCAATAACACAATCGTAACTATTTCTGATACTCAGGGCAACACCGTTTCATGGGCATCTGCCGGTGAAATGGGCTTCAGAGGATCAAGAAAGTCCACTCCCTTTGCAGCACAGACAGCTGCTGAAACAGCTGCTAAGATTGCAATGGAACATGGTATGAAGACCGTTGAGGTTTATGTTAAGGGTCCCGGACAGGGCAGAGAAGCAGCAATCCGTGCTCTTCAGACTGCAGGTCTTGAAGTTACAATGATCAAGGATGTAACTCCCATTCCTCACAACGGCTGCCGTCCTCCCAAGAGAAGACGTGTATAATAATAACAGGAGGTAACGTAAACTATGGCAAGATATACCGGTGCGGTATGTAAGCTTTGCCGCCGTGAAGGCAAAAAGCTCTTCTTAAAGGGTGAAAGATGCTACACAGGCAAGTGTGCAATTGATCGCCGCAACTATGCACCCGGACAGCACGGTCAGGGCCGTAAAAAGTCTTCCGAATACGGAACACAGCTCCGTGCAAAGCAGACCGCAAGAAGATATTATGGTATAAACGAAGTACAGTTCAGCAAATATTTTGAAATGGCAGAGAAGCAGACAGGTATGACAGGTGAAAACCTTCTTCGTATCTGCGAAAGCCGTCTTGATAACATTGTTTATCTTTTAGGTTGGGCTTCCTCCCGTGCAGAAGCAAGACAGCTTGTAACTCACGGTCATTACGAAATTAACGGTAAAAAGGTTGACATTCCTTCCTACCTTTGCAAGGCCGGAGAAGTTGTTTCCATAAAGAAGGCAAGTCTTGACAGCGAAAAGTTCAAGGCAGTGCTTGAAGCAAATGCATCAAGACCTGTTCCCCAGTGGCTTGAAGCAAATGCAGAAACATATGCAGCAAAGATAGTTGCTCTTCCCGACAGAGATCAGATTTTTGTTCCTGTTGAAGAACACCTTATCGTTGAGTTCTATTCTAAATAATTGAACTGTTGTATTTATGTTTTTATATTCGGCACAGAATTCTGTCAATTCTGTAATTACAAGGAGTGTATTTGAATGATAGGCATAGAAAGACCCAGTATTACAACTGTTGATCTGAGTGAAAACGGTTCACACGGCAAATTTGTCCTTGAACCCCTTGAAAGAGGCTACGGTACAACACTCGGCAACAGTCTTCGCCGTGTTCTTTTGTCATCACTCACAGGTTATGCCATTACATCTGTAAAGATAAATGGTGTACTTCACGAGTTTTCGAGCATAGAAGGAGTAAAAGAGGATGTAACTGAGATTGTTCTCAACTTAAAAGGTGTTATCCTCAAGATTCACGGTAATGAGCCTAAAACCCTTTACATTGATGTAAACGGTGCTACAGAAATCACAGCAGGTGATATTCAGGCTGATTCCGAAGTTGAGATTATCAATCCCGATTGGCATATTGCTACTCTCAGTTCTGATGCACATGTCAGAATGGAGCTTACCGCAGGTATGGGTAAGGGTTATGTTTCGGCTGAAAAGAACAAGACGATTCTTAACCAGAACAATTCCAGCATCGGTGTTATAGCAATCGACTCTATCTACACTCCTGTTGCTAATGTAAACTATACAGTAGAGGATGTCCGTGTCGGTGACATTACTGACTATGACAAATTAACTCTCGAAGTAAGAACAAACGGTACACTTTCCGCACAGGAAGCTGTTTCGTTTGCAGCCAAGATTCTCAACGAACATCTCAATCTCTTTGTTGACCTTTCTGAAGAAGCAAGCAACGTTGAGGTTATGGTCGTTAAGGATACAGATTCCAATAAGCAGACATTAGAGATGACCGTTGAGGAACTTGACCTTTCCGTTCGTTCTTTCAATTGTCTCAAGAGAGCGAATATTCATAAGGTTGGCGATCTGATAGAAAAGACTGAAGATGATATGATGAAAGTCAGAAATCTCGGCAAAAAATCTCTTGATGAGGTTATTGCAAAACTCTCTCAGTTTGGTTTATCTCTTCGTCAGGAGGATGAATAATCCTTTAATTCTAACCTATAAAGGTATTAAGGAGTGATTTTAAATGCCCGGAACCAGAAAGCTCGGCAGACCTACTGATCATCGTAGAGCTATGATGAGAGCTATGGTAACTTACCTTTTGGAAAATGGCAAAATTGAAACCACCGTTACAAGAGCTAAGGAAGTTCGTGCTATTACCGAGAAAATGATTACTCTCGCTAAGGTAAACTCCCTTCACAATAGAAGACAGGCAATGGCTTACATCACAAAGGAAGACGTTGTCAAGAAGCTCTTTGATGAAGTTGCACCTAAGTATGCAGACGTTAAGGGTGGTTATTGCCGCATTATCAAGACAGGTCCCCGTCGCGGTGACGCTGCTGAAATGTGCATAATCGAACTCATCTGAGGAATTTCCCAAAAGCAAGTTTTATAAAACGACGGAACATCGAAAGGTGTTCCGTTATTTTTAAATATTTAAGTTTTGTTTAATTCAGTGGTTTTTTATTTACAAGGCGTACAAGAGACTTTATAATAAAACTAAATAAAAGAAAGGAGAATTCGGTATGGAAAAATCAGTAAAAGAAAATAAAATGTTGACATTGTTTGCATTAAGTAAAATATTTTTGATTTGTGCGTTTTTTGTCGAGCAAATTTTTCATCCGGCATTAGGCGATAACTTTGCTGATTATCTTGAATGTCTGTTTCCTGTAAGTATATTGATATTTATTATCGGCGGATTTTTTGTGACGGAAAAAAATCTCAATATATATCACAAGGCCTGTAAGCTTCTAATTCCATTAAGAATTGTTTTCGGGGAAACGGGATTAATACTGTATATGTATTTTGAGGATTCTCTATATCTTTTAAGAACAGAGCAAATGTCTTTCGGTGAGCTTTTATCAGTTGAAGACGGTTTTCTGTTCTTTAATCTTTTACCGTATATTGTGAAGGTCATATTTGAATCCTTTGCATTAATATGCATCACGGACCATAAAACAAATAATCTTGACCGTGAAAAAAACTTAAAAAATAACAAGAATTTCCTGAAATCATCTCTGTTTTACGGGCTTTTATGCTCAACTGATATGATATATATGTATGTTGTAAGGCTTGATGCATTATCAACAAGTGAAGGTATAACGGACATTTTGTGTTTATTTATTCCCGGATTAATTTATATTGTATTTACTCTTTGTATTATATTTTTCGAAAAAATAATTCTTGTGAAAATACTGAAATATTCATTTATTGCGGTAACGTTTATTATAGCTTTGAGCGGGGCAATCGGAGTATTAATGAAAAATTTCTCATATATCGGATTTTCCTATATTGATGCGTGCAATATAATAAATGTTTTATCAACTCTTGCTTTCAGCTTTGTTATTACAGAAACAGGTGAATTATGTTTTTCTGATAAGATGCACAAAAAAGCAGAAGCCTGATTGTGAAAAATAACTGTAAAACTTTGTGATTTCTGTTGACTTTCAGATTATAAAAGTATATACTTATATCTCGGTGCGGTAAACGTACCGAGTTTTTTTCGGAGAAATTATATGACAAACATATTATCTTTTATAAAAAAGAATACAGTTATGGAAATAGCATTGGTTGCTGCAGTTGCAACAACATTTTTTGTCCCCGTGGACAAAGAATACCTCGGATATTTTGATTTCAAGACACTTTCCTGCCTTTTTTGTGTTCTTGCGGTTGTATGTGCATTGAAGCATATTAAATTCTTTTATATTCTTGCAAGAAAGATTGTGGAAAGCTTTAAGAATATAAAATACTGTGTGCTGTCTCTTGTGTATATCACATTTATCGGTTCAATGCTTATTGCTAACGATATGGCTTTGCTGACATTTCTGCCTTTAGGCTATTTCATACTTGATGCAACTAATCAGCGAAAATATATGGCATTTACTTTTATAATGCAGAATATTGCCGCAAATCTCGGCGGTATGCTGACACCCTTCGGCAATCCCCAGAATTTATATCTCTACACTAAATTCAATATCCCCAATGGCGAATTTGTCAGTATTATGCTTCCGCCCTTTATAATTTCCGTCATTATAATAACCGTTTGCTGTTTAGTTTTCGTAAAAAGTGAAAAGCTTGAAATAACGGGAGAACCCATAAAGCTTGATTATAAGAGAGCGGGTTTATATCTTGCACTATTTATTCTTTCAATTGCAATAGTTTTCAGAACGGTTCCATATGTTGTCGGACTTGTCATTATCCCCGCAGTTTTACTTGTTTTTGACCGTAAAGCTCTTAAAGAGGTAGACTATCCTCTGTTGCTGACATTTGTCTTTTTCTTTATATTTGCGGGAAATATGGCAAGAATTGACCTGATAAGAGAGGCGTTTTCATTTCTTCTCAATAAGAGTGTGCTTTTATTCAGTGTTGTTTCCTGTCAGTTTATAAGCAATGTCCCTTCGGCAATTCTTCTTTCACAGTTTACGGAAAATTATCCCGAGCTTCTTTTAGGTGTAAATATCGGCGGTGTGGGAACTCTCATTTCTTCACTTGCAAGTCTTATCACATTCAGAGAATACCACAAGCACAATCCTAAGAAAACACTCTATTATGTAGGTCTCTTTTCACTTTTTAATTTCGGCTTCCTGTTTCTTCTTTCGGGAATTGAAATGGCTATTATATAAATTTTCGGCTCTTCATTTTCAGAAGAGCCGTTTTTATATTCTGTTTATTATGTAAATTCCGAAATATTCGAGTAATTTATTATTCATTTTCAAATGAGCTGATATCAATAAATTTTTCAGAATTATTGACTGCCTCCTGAATTTTGCTGCAGCTTGCGGCAGTGAGTTTTATCTTTCCGTTTTCATCCGTACATAACATAATTGCTTCAAATCGCATTGAATATGCTTTTTTTAGGTTATTATGGATTGTTTGCAGTCCGTTAATTCCTTTTGTGATTTCAGTCGCTTTTTTAATTTCTTTTGTTGCAAGAGCAGTGAAAGAAATGAAATCCTCATAACTTCTTGCTTTAAGAGCTTCACTTGCGGCGAAATCATAGGATGAAATATTTTCAACAAGAGGCCTCAGGGCGTTTTCTGCTTCTGAAATTTTATTCTTATTTGCACCGCAGGAAGAGCAAAAGCCGTATTCATTAAATATGTGTTCACCCTTTTTGAAAACCTTTTCATTACAGCTTATACACTTTCCCGTATTATAACAACCGTTATTTTCCTCAATGTGATGAGGATTTTCTGCCTGCATAGTGAAGCTTTTTTCTGTCAGTGAGCAGGTAAAGGTGAATTTACCGCCGTCTTCACAGGATGAGCTTTCTTGTGGAGAAGCAGAGAAGCTGTGATAAATGATTTCTTCAAGCCCGACTGCGGCACGAAGAGCGTAACGGGCATCAGATGCGGAAATTTTTTCATCATAATCGGCATTTGCATAGGGGAGTGACACCAAATCAATTGCTTCAAGCCCCACCGCAGCACGAAGAATTGTTCTTGCATCAAGTGCGGAAACCGTTCCGTCTGTATTGACATCGCCCAAAGGATAGCGTTTTGCTTCTGATGAATATGCAGTTTTTCCGTCTTTAAGAAAATATGTGATTGTGCCCGATTGGGATTTATCTTCCGAATTTATTTTATATTCGATTGTTATTGTGTCTGTGTCCGAAAAATTATCATTCGTCTTTAAGATTATATTCAGAAGATGAAAATTATGATCACTTGAAAAGTCAGTAACAAAGAAACCGGAGAAGCTTACCTTATCTGATGCGGTTTCATTAAAAAACGTAAAATAATTTGTATTTGTGTCGGGACTATCCGGGAAATCATCAAAGGAAATATTGAATTTTTCACTGTCGGTATTTTCAATTGAGCTTTCAGCTATTATAATTCTGTTCTCGTCTGTAAAAAGCTTTATATCAACATCTGTGATTCTTTCGGGAGAAGAGATATATACCGAAGCAGTGTAGGAGTTTTCGTCGGGTGTTATTAATACAATAAGGTCATTTTCGAAGGCACGTGAACTGATGCTGAAACTAAGCATCATAAAAAATGCAGAAAAAATTGTGATAATACCTTTTATCCTGTTTTTCGTCATTTTTCGCACCTCCTGTAAAGAATAAGCCTCCGTTTTTACCGGAGGCTCAAATTATTTAGATAGCTCTGATAAGCTCCTGAATAAGAACATAAAGCAATGAACTGGTAAAAGCCTCGATGAACTTTTTGATGATGCTCTTGTTCTGTTCACTGAATTCAAGAGGTTCTTCACCGTTGTCTATTGTGAGAGCCTGTGTAACGGTCATACCGCCTTCGCTGATGATTTCAGCACGAACATAAAGGAAATCCTCTGCACCGTCGATTGTGTCAAGGTCAAGTGTGAATTCGCCGTCAGTTATTGAACCCTTATAAATCACTTTACCGTTTGCAATCCACTGAATAGTTTCTGCATCAGTTGCTTCAACAGTAATCTTATGACCGTCAACTGCAACCTTTGTGAACATGGGATATGCGAGATCAGTGTTGGCAGCATCAATGGGCTTGTCGGGACCGATTTCAAAATCACTTGCTCTGAGACATCTTGTTGTGGAGAAGAATGCACCGTTTGTCATAGTTTCCTTGATGTGGTCAACATCGTTTTCCTTCATCATAAATGTCATAAAGGAAGTGTCGATATTGTTTTCATCGTGTGCATCGGTGTTAGCATAGCCGATGATTGTTTTTCCGTAGGGAAGAGCGTACATAAGCATATTGTCCCAAAGGACTCTGTCGTAGCCTGTCGGACCGTTATCCTCGTTGAATACCTCGATGCCGTAGCAGGAGTCATATTTAAGAATAATATCTGTAAGGAAGGCAATGTTTTCGGGATCGTTTACTGCATCGGGATTGGAGTTTGAATCAAGCCAGTCGCCGGGGTGGTTGATGTGGGAAATGCCGCCGTGTTCGTGGGTAAATTTAACAGCTGCTTCAAAAGCATTTTCACCGCCGCGGAAGCCTGTGCCGACACCTTCGGGAAGGAAGTAGCCGTTAACGTGGCACTTTGTGAGAGTAAGGTCGTTGAGCTCGTTAGCACCAACAACGCAAGTCATTTTTTTGCCTCTGTTATTATATGTGCCGGTGATCATACCCTCGTATTCTTCATCTGTAAGAGTTGTCATCTTGTTTCCGAGAATGTACTGATAATTGTAAAGGATAGGATATTTGGGTGCTCTGTTCCATTCAACACCCGTTACACCGTGGTCAGCGTTAGCAAGGAAGTCGAAGCCCTTATCGTAGTATGCCTTGACCATTGTGGCAAGGTCAACATCTGCATCAGAATAAGTTGAATGAGAATGAAGAGTGCCTCTGTATGCACCCCAAGCACCGTCACCGTCCCAGATAACATCCTCATAAGGTGAAACGATAGCATAGTCGTTTTCTGCGGCAGTTACCGCGAAAGCACCGAAGGGTAAAATCATCAGAGCAGTTAATAAAAAGCATAGTAATTTTTTTGTGTTTTTCATTTTATCTTTTTCCTCCTGTGGTATTTATTAATAATATAATACTAAATATTAAATAATAAGTCAATAAATTTGTACATTATTCTTCAGGGAGTTTTTCAGGATCGGGAAGATCCACAACTGTAAATTCTCTTCCCATTGCAGGAATAATAATATTAATAAGATCGTCAGTTGAAATCTTAAGGGTGGATGTATTTATGCAGGGGTGAACACCGATATAAGGGAGTGACAGAAGCTCCTTATCAATAAGAAGCTTAACCTCTTTTTCACTGTCATTTAAAAGTCCCATAACACTGACTGAGCCCGGGGTTATATCAAGATACTTTTCCAGATTTTCGGCTGAACCGAAGGAAAGTCTTGAAGAATTTATCTGCTTTGACAAAAATTTTGTTTTGAAAGCTTTTTTTCCGGGCATAAGAAGAAGATAAAATGAGGTCGCTTGTGAATTACATAAAAACAGGTTTTTACATATATCGGCACCGAGCTTTTCTTCTATTTTTCTGCAGATTTCCATAGTGTCTGCCGTGTCGTGGTCAAGTCCCGAGAATTCAATTTCTGCAGAATCAAGAAAATCATAAACCTTTATTTCTTTTTGAAGTCTTCCCTTTGTGTCGGGAGTGCCGATGAAAAGTTCAGATATGTTCATTCTATAATGTCCTCTGCTATTTTTATCAGTTTTTTGAAACGGTGATTAACGCCTGATACAGTAAGCTTCTGCGGTAAGAGCTTTGCAATCTCAGAATTGCTCAATTCGGGATTTTTCAATCTTAACTGTGCAATTTCCTTGAGCTCGGGGGGAAGTGATTCAAATTTATTCTTTTCAATAATAAGATTTATGGCATCACTCTGTTTTCCCGCCGCTTTGATTGTTCTTATAAGATTTGCCTTATCGCAGTTTACCTGTCTGTTGACATTGTTTATTACTTCTTTTTCAATTTTTGTGTTCATATAAAGCATTGAGTGATTTCCCGCTCCTATTATAGCCAGGATATCTTCAATGTCAGTCGAATTTTTGAAATACACAGTATATGAACCGCCTCTTTGTGTGACTTTAGGGCTTGGCTCAAATTCATCAAAAATCTTTGCAAGGTCATCGCACAGTCCTTTTGTTGATACTGCAAATTCAAGATGATATTCCTTTTCAGGATCGGTTACAGTACCGCAGGAAAGAAAAACCCCGCTTAAAAAAGCATTGAAGCAACAGGGATTCTGAAGATTTGCAAAATTTACTCTTTTTTTTATTTTATCACAATCGTTTCCGAATTTTTTAAATATTTCCGAAAGAATTTTTTTATCCTGTACCGAAACCTTATACTTTCCGCCGTCTGTCTGCACAGGTGTTATTTTTTGTTCTGTCAGAAAGCTTATTGCATCGCAATAATACAGTGCAATATCTTCATTTTCTGTCAGAAGGGATATTTCGTTTTCAGAAAAAGCCCTGCCGAAAAGCAGGAGCCCGTAGCTGCGGGCATGCTTACAGCAGGGAGATAATTCAGACGACAATAATTCTGTTTTTACATCGCGTGAAAATGACATAATTCAGTCCTCTAAAATTTCAACTTCGGGTTCAAGTAAAACATTGTGTTCCTTGTAAACGGTTTTTTTGATTTTATCCATAAGGGTTAAGACATCAAGGAATGTAGCATTTCCCTTGTTTATAACGAAGCCCGCGTGTTTGGTGCTGACCTCGGCATCGCCGACAGCAGTGCCTTTGAGGCCGCATTCATCAATGTGTGCAGCGGCATAACCTGTTTTCGGTCTTTTAAAGGTGCTTCCCGCACTGGCATCGGTATACGGCTGTGAGGCTTTTCTTTTAGCCATCAGTTCGTCCATTTTTGCTTTTATTTCCTCCGGATTGCCTTCATTCAGCTTGAAAACCGCACCTGTTATAATTCTGCCGTTTTCCATGAAAGAAGTGTCACGGTATGAAAATCTGTAATTCTCTGCAGCTTCTTCTGTTATGTCTGTGCCGTCAGCTTTTATGCTTCTTACGGCATATATTGTATCCTTGATTTCACCGCCGTAGGCTCCGGCATTCATATATACGGCACCGCCCACACTTCCGGGAATACCGTATGCAAATTCGAGACCTGTCAGCGAGTGCTTGAGTGCAAAGTTGCAGAGATTTATGAGGGATATACCCGCCCCGCAGGCAATAATACCGTCACCGAGATAAATAAGTTCGGTGAGCCCTCCCATAAGCTTTATTATAATTCCGTGAAGCCCGCTGTCACTTATAAGAACATTGCTGCCGTTACCTAAAATATGAAAAGCCGTGCTTGTGTTTTTAGCATATTGAAGAATTTTACAAAGCACCTTTTCATTTGCGGGAATAACAAGAATTTCAGCAGGACCGCCAATTCTGAAAGAACAGTGATTTTTCAGAGGCTCGTCAAGTAATATTTTACATTCCTCATTTTTGAAATTCTCAGAGAATGATTTCTGTAAATCAGTCATATATTTTCCTCTTATTCATCAAGAAGAGCGGCACCGATAATGCCTGCATCGTTGCCGAGCTCTGCGGCTACGAGCTGAGTTTGCTTTTTAGCGTGTATGGAATAGACTTCTGATTTGAGAAGTTTTCTTACGGGACCGAGAAGGTTTTCTTTTTCATTACCTACACCGCCGCCGACACAAACCATATCGGGCTGGAAGGTATTTATAATGTTGCCGATACCGCAAGCAAGCATGGCAGCATAATTATTCACAACTGCCTGTGCTGCAGCATCGCCCTTTCTCATAGCATCAAATGCTGTTCTGCCGTTGACCTTGTTTATGTCATCGTTTGCAATATCCCACATAAGAGAATTATAGTTTTTTTTCATCGCATCTTTTGTCTGTGAGATAAGAGCAGTTGCAGATGAATATTTTTCCCAGCAGCCTTTTCTTCCGCAGTTACACTGAAGACCGTCATAAACGATAACGGTGTGGCCCATTTCACCTGCAGCATAGTTAAGACCTGTTACAAGCTTGCCGTTTACAATAATGCCGCTTCCCACACCTGTGCCCAGAGTAATCATAATGAAATTCTGAACACCCTTGCCGCAGCCTGCAACTGCTTCGCCGAGTGCGGCACAGTTTGCATCGTTATCAAAATATACATTCTGAATGCCCAGACGCTCTCTCAAAAGCTTGTAGGAGGGGACATTGTCAAAGCCGAGATTGTTTGCAAATTCAATGAGCCCTTCACTCTTATTAACTGAACCGGGTGTGCCTACACCGACGGAAATGACATCATCGTTTGTTATATGAATCTGGCTCATAGCTTCCTTTACCGCATCAGCCATATCATCGAAAATGCCTTCTGCTGCTCTGGGAGCATTTGTTTTTCTTGAAGCCTTAGCCACTATTTTGTTGTTTTCGTCGATAATACCTACAACGATATTTGTTCCTCCGAGATCTACACCAATTCTGTACATAAAATATATCCTCCTGAAAATAAATTACTTAATATTAGTTAATGCCAAACCTCAAGAACATTCGGTTTTGAAGGAGCGTCATTGTCGTCTTCCATACCGAGGCTCTTCAAGAGTTCTTTTGTTGCATTGTAGCCCATTCGCTTCTGGCGGTTATTCATAGCTGCACATTCTATTATGATTGCAAGGTTTCGTCCGGGCTTTACGGGAACTGTTATTGCAGGGATTTTTATTCCGAGAATGTCCATATATTCCTCTTCAAGGCCGAGGCGGTCATAAACCTTGTTTTCATCCCACAGCTCAAGATTGATAATAATATCTATCTTTTCTGTCATCTTAACCGCACCTATACCGAAGAGGTTGCGGGCATTGATTACACCGACACCGCGAAGCTCCATAAAATGACGGATGTTTTCGGGGGCAGTGCCTACCAGGCTTTTAGATGAAACTCGCCGTATTTCAACTGCATCGTCGGCAATAAGACGGTGTCCTCTGTTTATAAGCTCGATTGCCGTTTCACTTTTTCCGACTCCGGAGTTGCCCACTATAAGAACACCCTCGCCGTATACCTCAACGAAAACGCCGTGGCGGGTAATTCTTTCTGCAAGCTCAACACCTAAAAACGAAATCAAAGTTGACATTGAGCCTGATGTTGAATCTGCCGACTGAAGAACGGGAACCTCGTGTTTTTTTGCAAGAGTCATAAAGTCCTCGGCGGGTTCAATGCTTCTTGTGCTGATAATACAGCTGGGATTATATGAAAAGAAGTGCTCAAGACACTGTGCCCTCTTTTCTTTTGTCAGGCTGTCAATAAAACCGAATTCTGTGAGTCCGAAGAACTGAATTCGGCTCGGATCAAAGAAATCGTGATAGCCTGCAAGGATAAGACCGGGACGGTTTACATCCTTTGATGTGATAGATATTTTATTCAGTTCTTTCGGAGAATAAAGCACTTCAAGTGCATTTTTTTCAACAAGCTTCTGAAGTGAAACCGAATATTCCTGTGACATATCAGTCAGCCCTCCTTATAAGATTGGGCTTTACGTCATATGTTTTGTTCTTTTCTACCGTAACCTTAGTGCCGTTAGTGAGGGTAACTTCAATATTGTTGTCACTGTAATTTGTGATGATCGCGGTTGAATTTCTGACAAGAATCTTTTCTACAGAGCCTTCGTGAATGTTCACTGTACAGTCTTTTCCCGTTATGTAAACTGCTCCCGTTTCGTGCTTCAGGTCACAGGTGATACCGGTGCCTTCAATAACAATACTGTCTGCTTTTGCATTAGCAGTAAAGCCTTTGTCTGCCTGCATAAGAACAACATTTGAAACAGGGGAGCTGACTGTAACAGTGCCGGGAGTTTTTATTGAAACTGTTTTGTCGATTTTTTCACTGTGTTCTATTGTCACATTATCCGTACCGTAGAATGAAACTACTTTAATTTCGGGATTGAGAAGATTTTTGTTGAAAGCCTCGGTTGTTGCAGCAGATTTTGCGGATTCTGCTGCAGAAATCTGTTCGTCTATGTGAGAAAAGTCATCTTTTATATTAACAGAATCAGAATCACTTTTCAGCGTTGCTTCTTCGCCTTTATCTTTTATAAGATTGCAGCCCGAAAGCAGAGCTGCAAATAACAGGCAGACAAATATAAGTGAAAGTGCTTTTTTTGTCATATGAATTGCTCCTTGGAAAAATTAGCCTTTAATCAGAATAATGCCGGAGAAAAACTCCGGCATCAGTGTTTGGTGAACCTATTAGGCTACTGTGGTTTCTTCTGCTGAAGTTTCTTCAGAGATTTCTGTTGTTTCTTCTTCTGTGGTTTCTTCAGAAACTTCTTCAGCTAAAGTTGTTTCTTCTGCTGTTGTTGTATCCTCTGCAGTTGTTTCTTCAACAGCTGTAGTTTCATCAGTGTTTTCTTCTGTAGCTTCTTCTGAGGGATATGTGAATTCATAGCCTGTTGTCATTGTAAGGTCAAATACAACAACAATTTCACCGTAAGAAGCGAGAGAGCCCACACCTTCTGCCTTTGCGGTAACTGTCATATTTTTCTGGAAATTGATGAAAGAAACAGCTTCATTTTCAATATCGGCATCTGTTGTTACAAAGCAGTTCTTGTATTCGATTTCATAATCGGAAACAACGATATAATCCTTTACTGCTTCAAAGTTTTTGAGAACGGTTTCTTTATCCTTGTTTGAACCGAAAATGCTTTCGATTGTTGCATCTTCTGCATAAATAACTGTTGTTTCCTCAACTGCTTCGCCGTTTTCATTTGTTACGGCTTCACCGATTGCTGAAATTTCATTTGTGAAATAGTTGAATGTAAGATGAAGAATATTGTCCTTGATTTTTTCTTCTGTGATTGCGTTGCCGTCATCGTCAAGAAGATTGTTTCCCTTTGCATCTGTAACATTTTCAACTGCGATATTTCTGTTGAATTCGAGACCGAGAACAGAAGCTTCATCAATCTTTGAAAGGAGAGAAGCTGCTATGTCCTTTGCTTCTGCTCCTTCGGGAGCACCCTTAACAAAAGCCTCGGAGCTGCCGGGATTTGCAGACATAATGAAGGTTTTGAGCTGATTTGCTGCCGCATCAAGAACGCCTGCTTCCTCTTCACCCTTTAATACATCGGGTTTGCCTGCAGAATAGCTTACATTTTCTTTAATAACCTCTGCCTTATCAATTGAAGCGACGAGAATTTCATTATACTGTTCAATTAACTGTGCTTCTTCGGGAGTTGCATAAATTGTTGTCTGGGAAGCTTCAAGTGCATTCTGACGCATATTTTCAAAAATTGAACAGGATGAGAAAGAAAGAGCAAGAAGTGTGATTAACATAAAAGAAATTACTGTTTTAAATGACTTTTTCATTAGTATTCGGCTCCTTTTTAATTATACATTTAGAAGTATAGCAGAAAAAAATAAATTTTGCAATATATATATTAATAATATATATAAATAAAACATAAAAATATCATATACCGCTTTTGTGGATAATTTACAATGCAAAAACGGCATCACCCTTGCGGGGGATGCCGTGGGAAGACTTATTCGTAAGAGTCCTGAAGTCCCTTTTCGTCGAAAAGAAAAACAGTTTCGAGAGCAACCTGAAGACCTTTTTCAATTGTTTTAAGATTAAGAATGTCTGCTCTGTCATCTCTTGTGTGATAGTATTTGGGAGGACCGGGATTCATTGCGGCAAAGGTTGTTGCGTGAACGCCGCCCTGTGTCATAGCAGCAGCATCTGATGCACCTGCAAATACAACGGAATATTTAAGGTCAATATCAGCATTTTTTCCGCCCTGCTTGAGAAGTCTGCAGGCTTTTTCACTGTGCTTTGTGATACCTGACATATCGCGGTTATAAATAAACATATCTTCATAGTCGGTTATTGTATCAAATGCTATGAAAACTGTTTCAATTTCCGAATCTTTTTTGAATTCGGGGTGAAGCTTTGCTGCAGCCTTTGCACCTCTGAGACCTTCTTCTTCAGCACCTGAGAACATAGCAATGACTTCGGTGTTTTCAAATCTTATATTGTTGTCTCCGAGGAATTTAAGAACTGCGGCACCTGTCATACAGCCTGTAAGGTTATCGTTTGCACCGTCAACACAGACTTTATAGTTCATGAATATAACAAGTCCGATATAGCCGGGGATAAATGCACAGCCTATAAATGCAAGAACAGGATAGAATTCACCTGTTACAAGCATATATATTGTAGTTACAACTGTATATGCGAGACCGACTGCAGGATATATGTACGCAATATACATAAGAGGTGCACCGCCCAGATGTGTGAAACGCCATTCGATAGAAGAGTCGGCATGGCCTGCGAGAATTATTCTTCTTTTTACTTCGCCTGTGGGTTTTCTTATGCAATAGGTGTTGTGTGAATCAAGCTTTTTGAAAAACGGGTCAATAACGGGTTTGTAGAAAAGGAATTCGCCAAACAGCATAATTGCTGTAAGCACACAGCAAGCTGCTGAAATGTAGGGAGCAAAAAATAAATCCTTGAAAAAGACATTCAAAATACCTGCAGCAACTGAAATGAGAAGCAGTATTCCGCCCAGTCTCAACCATGCAAGGAATGCACGGTGCGAAATTTTAAATGTTTCCTGCTTTACTTCATCTGCGGCATCACCAACCTGTGCTGCCATAAAATTCTGGGCATCAAGCTCTGCCTGAGTCCCTGCTTCTCTGGGGCCTATTTCACTGCACACTTTTTTTATTGTACGTGCAGAAAAATTGGCATACATACGAAGCCCTGATTTGAAATTCGGTATACTTTCCGAAGCTCTCATAAAAAATCTCCTTTTAATAAGCATATTAACAAAAATTTTATCACATTTTCCAACACTTGTCGAGAATAAAACTCCATAAACATAATAAAAAATATTGTAAATATTCAACAAAAAAGGTTAATTTTTATTTGAAAATTAATTTTGCCGACAAAAAATACATATTTTGTATGAGAAAAACAGTTCAGGTCTGCCAAATAAGTAAACCGGAACTGTTTTTCTTTATTTATGAAGATATTCCGCAAAGGAGATTACTTCATACCCTTTTCATAAGCCTCGATCATCTTTTTTACCATCTGACCGCCGACGGAACCTGCCTGACGTGATGTGAGATCACCGTTGTAGCCCTGTTTAAGATTTACACCAACTTCAGAAGCGGCTTCCATCTTGAATTTATTAAGAGCTTCTCTTGCCTCGGGGACAAGACTTGAATTGCTACCCTTCATTTCATTTCACTCCTTTTGCAAAAAGTTTTGTTGCATTTGCATTAGTATTATGCACACAAAATACTGAATTATTATAAAAAGTTTTCCCATCGGAAACTGACTTTTTTCTTGTGTGCTGAAAGTATTTTGTGAATTAAAATCTCATATATAACAAGAAAAAAAAGGAAAAGCCGAAATTAAATTTAAGGCTTTTCCTAATGAAATTTTACATATATTTAATATAGGCGATAATTTTTCTGCAGAAAATTTTGAAAGAATCAAAAGATAAACTGATTTTTTCAAAAATTTTGCATATGAAAGAGTCGTTATCGGTATTGCTGTCCGTATTTTCGGTGCCTGTGGCTTTTGAATCAAAAACGAATGTGAATCTTCCGCCGGGAGCACAGTCTCCGTCGGTATAAAACTCAAGTGCATCTTCTCCCGAAACATTATCCGCCCATTTGAAGTTGAATTTTATTTCATCTTCGGTAAGACCGAGAGCATTTCTCGGAACGGCTATCTGAAGAATGTTATCATCGGCACAGAAATGAGCTTCGCAGACTGTCTGATATTTCCCGTCGCCGAGACATTTTTCAAGCACGGTTTTTCCGTTTTCGGGAGAAATTCTGTTTAATGTATACTCGAAAGCATTCATATTTTCGGAAATGCCGCTGACATCCGTATCAATGAAAAGTCTCATCCAGTTGAGGTCTTTACTGTCTGTAAGCGTTGCTGCGGTTTTTACATAAAAATAAATGTTATCGCTGTCAAATGCCACCTTTGCCTGAACTATATCGTTTCTGCCCGTTGTGTTTTCGTAATGATAACCCATCCAGCCTGCACTGTTTCTGCTTTTTGTGTTGCCCTCATAGTGGTTATATTCGGGAAAAACACTGTCCCACTGTGAAGCACTGCCGTAAATATCGATTGTTTTTTCGGCTTCGTTTTTATCTGAAGCCGAAACACCCTTGAAGCGGCGGACATTTTCGACTAACTGATAATAGTAATGGTCCTTAAGAATGCCGTTTGAGGGTTCAATGTCTCTTGAATATTCGGGGCTGAATTGGTCAGGGAATGCATTTTCAACCTTGTTCCACTCAGTAAATCTTCCTGCAATCCATTCGTTGAAGCCTGTAACGAAAATAAATTCGGGATCGTTTTCTATGGCGTAATCCCATTGCTGCTGAAAATTAAGGCCGTAAAGAAGTGAATTTTCCGTATTTTTATCAACGGTGGTTTCTTTTCCGCCGTAACTGTATGTGTAGGAGAAATATCCGTCAGTGAAGCTTCTGCCCTGTACCGTACCGATGGGATCATTCATAGCGGTAAGTCCGTTTTCATCTGCATTCTGTGCAACGGAAACACACATCTGTTCAACCTTGCCCGAGACGGTTTTTCCGAATTTGGTCTGAGGGTAATCGGAGCACCAGCCCCATACTCCGTCAGTCATACTGAAATCCTCGCAGAAATAGGTGGGCTCGTTTTTTCTGAATGTGAAGAAATTGAATATTTCTCTGTCCTTGCTGTTTTTTATATCAAGGGCACCTATGGTTGCCATAACGAGAGGCTTGCCTTCCCAATAAAACCACAAATCCTCATATCTTCCCTGTGAATAAAGGTTGTCATAAATGTCATACAGCTCGGTTCGTATATCTTCGTAATTTCCGAAGTTGAGCATAAAAGCTATATCTGGAGTTTCAACGCCGTCTTCTCTTGCTTCACTCCACACTTTAAGAAGTGCTTCATAGCCTTCGGTGAAAACATTTGTTGCATTTGTAGCATCAAAAATTACCACATCAATATCAGCATCTGCCAGAAGCTCTGCGTGCTTTCTTAAAACATATTCATCCGTGTTGGTATAAAAACCCAGAAGCGGTTCTCCCCAGAAATAAGGTCTGCCGTCATAAGTATCATTCCATGCGGGATGCTCCCAGTCATTTACGGCATCGGGGAAAAGGTCGAGGACACTTCCTGTCGTTATGGGCTCGTGATTGCTTATCCACGGATAATGCCATATCCAGTAAAACATTCCTACGAATTTATCTTCTCTTTTTCCGCCTGTTTCTTCATAAGACGAAAGAGTTCTTCCCAGACCGTCGGTTGCAGCCCATGTATCGGGTTTTATGGTCCGCGTGTCAGCGACACTCGTAAAAGTGAAGCTGCTTAAAATAAATAATGCGGCAAGAAGTAATGAGATAATTTTTTTTGTTTTCATAATATTTCTCCTGCTTTGTTAATTTCCGTAAGAATTTATTATGCTTTCGGCTATGGCTTTTCTTGTTTTTCTTGATTCCATAGCACGTTGCTCTATGTATTTATGAGCCTGCTCCTCGTTCATCCCGAAGGAGCTTATGAGTATCATTTTTGCACGGCTTATGAATTTCAGCTCCTGTGCTTTATTTTTCTGCTCATTATTTCCGTTTTTCATTTTCTGAAGCTTTTTTGCGGTTGAAACAAGAACAATAAGTGATTGCAAAAGAGCTGCTTCTTCGGTTTTTTCTGACAGTGTAAAAACTTCATAGGGTGATGTTTTTTCTTTTATCTGTGCGAATAAATCATCCTTGGCGAGCAGTAATACTGCATAGAATTTTTTTTCGGCACACTCTGTTGCAAAATCAAGAGCCAGACCGTCCGAAAGGGGAGTGTCGATAATTATTACGGATACGCTTTGTGTCATCAGGATTTTTTTTGCTTCGGTGATGCCGTAAGCACAGAAAATTTTGTTTATTCCGTTTTTTTCAAGACGGGAAGAAAAGGAAGAAAAGAAAGAAAAGAAGCTTTTATGACTGCTGACAATAAGTGCATTAAGCTCTGTGTTTCCCGTAACAGAACACCTCCCTGTGTCGTAAATTTACATTCGTTCTTTACATTGGCTTATTTATACTATATTATATACTAAAAGAAATGCAAATTCCACTGTTTTTTAAGTTACGACAAAAAATGCGGAGGAGATTAAATGAACAATAAGCTTTCTCTTTATATCCTTACCGATACTCATTATCTTTCCGAAAAGATGTGGGAGGAATGTGAGCACATCAATAATCGGGAAATGGGCGATCAGATTGCAATAAAAAGTACGCCGTATATTCTCAGAAGCTTCTTTAAGAAAATTATTGAGGATAAGGAAACGGAATATGTTCTTATTACGGGAGACCTCATAAATAACGGTGATAAAGTAAGCCATCTCGATTTTATTGAAGAGCTGAAAATGCTGACCGATGCCGGAAAAAAAGTTTTTGTGACCGGTGCCACTCACGATTATGCAGGACTTGGTGACGACGAAAACTTTTTTAAGCCCGTTCGATATACAAAGAACGGCTGCGTGGAAGCCGAAAGAGTTTATAAAACAGAGCTTCCGTCTTTATATTATGATTTCGGACATAAATATGCCGACAGCATTGATGAAGAAAGCGGTTCCTATTCCGTAGGCTTTTCGGGCGGCTTCCGTCTTATTGCCATATATGACAACGGAAACGGCAGAAGCCACTGCGGGCTTTTTGACAAAGGCTTTAATTGGCTTGAAAATGAAATAAAAAAAGCAAATGAAAAAGGGGAGTGGGTATTTTTAGCGGTGCATCATCCCGTGCTTCCCCCCTGGCCCATATACAGAGAAATTGCCGATTTTGAGCTTTTCGGCGGATATGAAAGATTAAGAAAAATAATGTGCGAAAACTCCGTCAATGTTGTTTTTACGGGCCATACTCATGTTCATGGAATTAAAAAATATGAAGATAAGCAGGGAAGATTTTTCTATGATGTGACAACCTCCGCTCTACCTTCCGCAGAGGGCAGAATGAGAAAGGCTGTTTTTGATAAAAATGAAGGCACCTGTGAAATTTCCAGTCTTTCAATTGATGAAATTGAAGGTTGGGACACAAACGGTCTTTCGGCACACGATTACATATATTCTCTGAATTTCGTGGGGCTGATAGAAAAAAGTCTTCCGCTGATTGATACGGATTGGGAAAAATTTGTTGACAATATGTCCCACGTTTTCAATATTCCGTTTGTGAAAGAGCATCCGCTGATTTCCAAAAGAATAATTAAGCTTTTCCTTAAACTGAAGATGAGCTTTGCCGCAAGAGTGGGCGGTAAAGCCTGTGGGCTTACAAAAAAAGAAAAATGCTATCTTAAAAATATGTCTTTAAGTGAAGTTGTATTTAATATTATCGGAAAAGTTTTTGCCGGAAACGGTCCCTATCCCCCGGACACACCCGAATATAAAGCTATTACGGGAGGACTTTCGCGGCTTATGAAAATTTTCAGGATTTTCGGCTTTGATGCAGATAAGCTTATTCCCGGTGAAGAAAGTGTACTTGAAACTCTTTGTCATTTCCTGTATAATGATCGCACAGGTGATGATGACAGCATTACAATAAAAATGGAGAAGTGAGAATATGATTAAATTTGATTGCGACTATCTTGAGGGTGCACATCCGAGAATTCTTGAGGCACTTGTGAGAACTAATCTTGAACAGACTGCGGGCTATGCGGTTGACCATTACTGTGAAGAGGCAAGAGCACTTATAAAAAAAGAATGTGAGGCTCCCGATGCTGATGTGCATTTTATTGTGGGAGGAACAGGAACAAATACAACGGTAATTGCCGCCGCTTTAAGACCTTATCAGGGAGTTGTCTGTGCGGTTTCGGGGCATATTAATGTCCACGAAAGCGGTGCTGTTGAAGGAACGGGACACAAGGTAATCGGTCTTCCTTCTTCCGACGGAAAGCTTGCCGCAGATGTTTTTGAGGAATATTGCAGAAATTATTGGACAGACGGAACATACGAGCATATGGTTCAGCCTAAAATGCTTTATATTTCACAGCCCACAGAAAACGGAACTCTCTACAAGGCGGATGAGCTTAAAAAGCTTCGTGAAATATGTGACAAATACTCAATGTATCTTTATTGCGACGGTGCAAGAATGGGCTACGGGCTTATGTCCGAAGGAAATGATGTGACACTTCCGCTTCTTTCACAGTTATGCGATGTTTTCTATATCGGCGGAACAAAGGTGGGGGCACTTTTCGGAGAGGCTCTCGTAATAGTGAATGATGAGCTCAAAAAGGATTTCCGATATATGCAGAAAAGACAGTGCGGAATGTTTGCAAAAGGCAGACTTTTGGGACTTCAGTTCCTTGAAATGTTCAAGGACGGACTTTATTATGAAATGGGTGCAAACGGGATAAAAACCGCCTACAGGGTGAGAGATGCTTTCAGAAAAGCAGGTTTTCCATTTCTTTATGAGTCTCCCACAAATCAGCAGTTCCCCGTGCTTCCCGATACGGTTCTTGACATTCTTTCGGAAAAATTCTCTTGGGACTATTGGTGCAGAGTGGATGAAAACCATTCCTGTGTGCGTTTTTGCACATCTTGGGCTACAAGCGAAGAAAATGTTGCGGCTCTTGAAAAAGAGCTTGAAAAGTTTTCAGTGAACCGATAAAAGCTAAACTCAGGCTAACTTGAATGTAAGCCTGAGTTGTTTTTTTCAAAAAAAAAGATGCACCTTCCGAAAGGTACATCTTTCCGATTGTTGATAAACTCGTTTTTCTAAGCACAGTAAAAAAATACAGTCAATAACTCCGAATAAACAGTCTTTTCCGCTAATTTCGTTGTGCGTCGGTGTTTGTCATCAATCTCGCCGAGCGAATAATTAAGCCTTTGACTTTGCAAAGCAATCGCTGCAGAGAACTGCTCTGTCATCACGGGGCTTGAAGGGAACTTTTGCTTCGCCGCCACAATTGCTGCATGTTGTCACAAAGTATTCTCTTTCGCCCTTTGCAGCCTGCTTACGTGCAACACGGCATTCCTTGCAACGCTGGGGTTCGTTTACGAAACCTTTTTCAGCGTAGAATTCCTGTTCACCTGCCGTGAAAACAAATTCGTTGCCGCATTCTTTGCATTGGAGAGTTTTGTCTTCGTACATTTTGCTACCTCGCTAAAAATTTTTTTACCGTGCATTAACAATACTGTTATTGCGGTATATATCAAACAGCATTGCTGTTATGACCTTTTTTTATCCAGAAACCTGTTGATTTTTCCCCTGATTCTCTGAATTGCATTGTCAACGGACTTTTCGGATATATTCAGTGTTTCTGAAATTTTTTTATAAGAGTATTCGGATAAAAACAATCTGAGAACAGAATATTCAAGTGCGGAAAGCTCTGTCTGTAAAAATCTGTTCAGGTTTTCTTCGTCTTCAACATCAATCAGTGATTCTTCCACGGTGGTCGGAGCGGGAATGTCTATTTCATCCAACGGAATTTTATTTCCGACGGGAGAATTCTTTTTTGATGAGGCAGTTTTGACTGCAGCCTTGATGGCGTTGGAAATACATTTTGAAGAATATGTTCTGAATGAAACATTCTTTTCTTCACAAAAAGAATATATTGCGGATAAAAGCCCTAAAAGACCTTCCTGATGAATGTCATCATAATCAAGAAGACCTTGCAGACAATAATTTGAAAACTTCAGAAAATAATGCTTTGAAGCACCTGTAACATCGTTTTTATATCTTTCAAAAATCAGTGTTTCTGCTTTTTCGTCACCCGATTGAGCAATTTTTACTAATTCTTCATCTGTAAGGTGAGAAAAAACGGCTGAATCAGGTCGCATAAAGTCTCCTAAATGATAATATAACAACTCTAATATACTTTACTTTATTTTGTTTGTCAAGTGTGAAATATGCTTTTTTTGCTTATTTTTTACTATAATTTGCATAAAAAAGTGAAAAATTTTATGAAAAGAGTAATTTTTTTCTTGAAAATATGCATTATCGTCATTAAATTTTTTAATGACAGGATATGAAAATATCAGCTTATACAGATAAAAAACAGGCTCCGCGAGGAACCTGTTTTAATGAAACGTAATTTTAAGGCTTATCAGAAAAGGTTTGTGAAAAATCTTGCGATTACCGCGAACCAGTTGTTGAATTCAGCAAAAAGGAAATCAAGAAAGCCGAGATTTAAGTATGTGCCTTTTATAACGCCGTTATCGGTTTTTTGTGCAGCATCAAGAAGGAAAGCCTGAGTGTAAACGATTCCGCCTTCACCGAAAACTTCAACTCTTACATAGTTGCCCAAAGCATCTGCATAATCATTAAGGTCAATTGAAGCTTCGCCGGCTTTTTCTGTTGCGATAAGCTTTCCGTCAGAAATGAAGCGTACTATAAGAGCATCTGTTGTACTTATTGTAATTATATCCTTTTCTTCATCAACTTCAATTGAGGAAATGCGGGGATCTGCCTTTGCTGTGTTGAAGCCGTTTTCAAGTGTTGAATATGTGATACCGATATCTTCGTCTGCATCATACTCGCCGTTTTCAATGCCTTCGATTTTTGCGAGCATTTCTTCGGCAGTGCCGTTTACTTTATTATAAAGCTCTGTTTCACCGTAAAGCTCTTTAAGGGCTGAAGCTATCTGTGCGAGCTCGTCGTAGTTGCCGAGACAATGGCTTGCTGCAAAAAATTCACCGTTAAGAAGAGCACTCTTGAGTGCTGCGGAGGAAAACTCGGGAAGAAGTGCAAGTGTGTAGCCTGTGTCAATGACGTCAAGCTGATGTGCATCTGATGTTGCAATAGCATAAACATTTTTGCCGTTTGCTGAAAATCTGCCGAGAAGATTATCCCAGAGAACTCTGTCAAAGCGTGTTCTGTTGTCGCCCTTTGAGTTTATATCAATACCGATGCAGCTGTCATATTTATCAATGAGATATGCAAATTTATTGATATAATAATTATAAACAATATTGCTGTCGTTATAGGCATTTTCGGAACGGATTTCATATCTTGCTTTGGTGTATTCACCGGGATGGTTGATTACACTTACGCCGCCTGCCTTGTCAACACCGATAACCGCATCCTCATAAGTTGTGATAGAGTTATCGCAATAGTCTGCAAACCAGCTGTTAATGTGTGCATTTACGGAAATTGCATTGTTTTCAATTCCGTAAGGAACTCTGAGAATTTTTTTGCCGTCTGCAAGTGTGACATAGTCGTCACCGTTAGATGCTGTTCCGTAGGTATATGCCATACCGTTGTAGAATGTGCCCTCGTTGCCGAGAGGAGTTATTGCTCCCTCTGTTTTTCCCACAAGGCTCATAGCACCGAAAATAAGCTTGTTTTCAGAGTTTACTCCCCAGGAATAGTTGACCGTGCCGTGGTCTGTTGTTGCAACGATGTCAAAGCCTGTTTCGGCATGGCGTCCGATTGAATTTATAAGAAGGTCGTCGCCGTCACTGGCATTTGTGTGAGTGTGAAGTGCGGTTTTATAAGCGGTTACTTCATTCCAGTTTATGTTTTCATAGGGGTTTGTAATAGCATAAGAACCGTCTTCTTCTGCTGCAAAAGCCATAAGTGCAAAAGGAAAGCACATAATAACAGCAAGAAAAACTGCAATTACTGATTTGAAATTTTTCATAGAAAAAACTCCTTTTTCTGAATTTACATTATTTTAACACAAAAAAATTTTTATATCAATGCTTTTTGTGTGAATTTTTTGTGGCGGCACAGACCGTAATACTGACACCTTTTGCACCGAAAATGAGAAGTGTTTTTGCAATTTCGTTGAGTGTGGCACCTGTTGTCAGGACATCATCCGTGATGAGAATTCTTTTTTCTTCAATATGAGGTATTTTGTCTTTTAACGGTTCAAAAATCCCCAGAAGATTTCCTGACCTTTCAAACTTTGCAAGAGAATGCTGGTCTGCTGATTTTTGCGTTTTATAAAGAAGCTCGCAGCAAGGAATTCCTGAAAGCTCGGATAAATGCTTTGCAATAAGCTGAGCCTGATTATAGCCGCGTCGGAATTCTGCATATTTTCGCATAGGAACAAAAGTGATAATATCAATATCCTTTACCATATCTCGTTCGAGAAGTGCCGAATAAATGAGCTTTGCAAAATTTTTTGCAATATCGGGGCGTGAACGGAATTTCAGCCTGAATATCGTTTTTCTTGTGTTTCCTTCATAAAGAAGAGGAATGCAGATTTTGTCGAAATACTGATGCTTTCTGCAGATACAGTTTTCTGTGGAAAAGAAGCATATATCGCACCTGTTTTTCTTTTCATGCGGATGAAGCATAAGCCTTTTGCAGTTATCACACAAAGGAAAATCCGTGCCTGTGATACTGTCGCAGCCGCAGCAACGGGGCGGAAACAAGATGTTTGTAAGCTTCATTTATAAATAACTGTTTTCCTTCAGCACTTTATTGAGCTTGGCAACGGGAAGCCCTACGACATTGAAATAATCTCCGTTTATACCTTTGACAAGAACCGAGCCTTTTCCCTGAATTCCGTATGCTCCCGCTTTGTCAAAGGGTTCCTTTGTTGCGATATAATCAAGTATTTCCTTGTCTGTCAGTTCAAAAAAGGTAACTTCTGTTTTTTGCGAAAAAATTATTTTTTTATTTTTATCGGCAACAAAAACTCCCGTAACCACAAAGTGGCTTTTTCCCGAAAGAGAGCGAAGCATTGAAAAAGCATCCTTTTCATCTTCAGGCTTTCCGAGTATTTTGCCGTCAAGCACAACTACCGTATCTGCGGCAATTACCGTTTCTTCGGGGTAAAGAGAAAAAACAGCTTCGCCCTTCTGTCGGGCAAGCTCTTTTACCGTTTCTTCGGGAGAAAGTGCCCCGTCGGTTTTTTCTTCGATATCGGATACTTTTACCGTGAAATCCTCTGTTATGAGAGAAAGAAGCTCTCTTCTTCTCGGAGAAGCCGAAGCCAGAATGAAGGACATTTTATTTTTCCTCCAGCATTTTTTTGAGAGCTGTTGCAAGCTGGTCGGGACAGGAGGTAGGCTTGAAGCCGCAGCGTATTCCCGAAACTCTGTCAATTACTTCCTGTGCCTTCATTCCCTTGACGAGGGCAGAAACCCCCTGTGTGTTACCCTTGCAGCCTCCTATGAATTTTACATCGCGGATGACGGTGCTTTCATCCATATCAATAACTATTTCTGCGGCACAGGTGCCTCTTGTTTTGTAATTATAAGTCATTTTTGTATTCTCCTTATTACATCATTTCACTGTCGGAATCGGTGAAAAATGATTTAATATCGTCTTTGATTTTTTCAAGCTCCTCAAAGCTGTCATCAGCTGTTTTTTTGATAGCATCATATATTGAAAAAAGTCGATTGGTGATTTTGCTGTCTTTTGAATACAGTTCTTTATATTTTGAAATCGCCTCATAATACTGCTCCGTAACCTCGTTTTTCCATTCGGTGAATTTTTCACCGCTTGAAATAGCTTCATATGTGGATTCGGCAGAGTCTTTGAGATGTGTCGCTTTTTCAGTGACAGCTGCTTTGAGTCCGTTAAGCTTTTTCATAAGCTTATTGATATCTGCCGCAGCTTTTACCGTGAAGATTAAATCAACGGTGAAAACTGCGAGAATAACAAAAACGGCAATTGTTCTCGCCTGCTGCGGAATAAAAGAGAGTGCAAAACGGTACATTGGGGCAATTATATAGACATACACAAAGGCAAATATTGCCCAGTAGCAGGTGTGCTTGAAGCAGATTCTGCCGTGGAGATTGAGAAAATTGTTCGAATAGTCCCACCAGCGTGCATTGAAAAGCTTTTCCATTATATAGCTTGTTGCATATTCGACGGTATCTGCAAGAATCATTCCGAGAATGAGCACTATGATAAGCCTTTTTTCAATGGGAGCTGAAATGGGAACGAGGCAGATGTCAAAAACAAGACATCCTGTTCCGTATATCGGGCACATAGGCCCGTAAAGAAAGCCGCTGTTTATTATTCTTCTTTCTCCGAGAGAGCGGTATGTGCATTCAATTGCCCAACCGACCGCACTGAAAATAAAAAACATAAAAACATAATTTATAATGGTGTCAAGCATTTTGTTTCTCCGTTATCTGATATTCATAAGCTTTTGTATTCTGAAAGCCTCTTGTTGAATTTATCCTGATATTTTTTCTTTTTTGCAAGCTTCATTTCCATAGATGCACAGTATTTGTCGGAAAATGTAACAATAAAGCCTTCTCTTGAGGAAGGGGGCAGGGGAGTTAAGGGCCACATATGGCGGCGGATTATTCTTTCCTCCTTTTTTGTGAGCGTGCTGTCAAGAAGTCTTGCGTTGAAAGCCGCAAAAGCGGGATGTCTGAAGCCGTGGGGACGGTGAGAAAAATCCGCATCGTGCCAGTCGTAATAACAAAGGTCGTGAAGAATTGCACCTCTTGAAGCCGCTTTTATATCAAGCGAAAACCTCTTTGAAAGGATGAAGCTCATATATGTGACCGCTCTTATGTGATCCAAACGGTTGCAGGTGCTGTGCTGCGGATATTGCCTCATTGACTGAATTTCTTCAGTGCTGTACAGTTCTCCGATATATGAAAAAAATTCAGGCTCTGTTTCAGGTGACAGGGCATAT
Organism: Acutalibacteraceae bacterium; assembly: GCA_045534425.1. Taxonomy (GTDB): domain Bacteria; phylum Bacillota; class Clostridia; order Oscillospirales; family Acutalibacteraceae; genus RUG806. Next base: position 59,204 of record JAZSJT010000087.1, read on the forward strand.
GATTTTGTAAAAATATCAAAAAGTCTGTTCATAAATTCTTTCCTTAATTTTAGCAAATACATAAAAATAATATCATAAAGAAAAATAAATATCAATATACAATATATTAGTATTTTGTGTGCATTGACTTTTTTCGTTCAGTGTTATAAAATAAACATTGTGAGTGAGTTGGGCAATTACGCCCGTTTTTACGGGTGAGGAAAGTCCGGGCTCCACAGAGCAGGGTAACGGCTAACGGCCGCCGAGGGTGACCTTAAGGGAAAGTGCAACAGAGATATACCGCCTGTTTTTACAGGTAAGGGTGGAAAGGCGAGGTAAGAGCTCACCGGCATACAGGAGACTGCTATGCCCTGTAAACCCTATCCGGAGCAACACCGACAGAAGTGGCTTGCTCGGCCATAACTTCGACGGGTGGCGTGAGTACAGAAGCAATTCTGCACCAAGACAGATGATTGCCTTAAATGACAGAACCCGGCTTACAGACACACTCGCACATAAATTAAAGCATTCCATATAATATTATGGGGTGCTTTTTATGTATCAGAATATATTTTATGCTGTCGTTGTGCTGTTTTTTGCTGTCGGTGTTATTACCGTTATAACTTATCTTCTTCTTCGTGCGGTATCTCCCGAAAGAAGCAGTAATTTTTATGTTGTTACCGTTTTCTCTCATAAGGACAAAGACTGTGCGGTGCGAATAAGCTGTGTACAAAGTATTCTTACCTTTACGGGCTTTGCGGGAAGATGTAAAATTGTTGCTGCAGATTCGGGGCTTTCCAAAGAAGAGAGAAATAAACTGAATACGGCGTTTTGCCGTGACACCAACGTAATAATATGCGATATGGATGAAATCTGTGATATAATAAGAGAATAAGTACCGTAAATGGTACACTTTATGGTTTATACTGTGTTGCAGAGGAAGTAAAAAAAAGGGGTGTTTCAATGCTGACTTTTCTTACAGGCACATATTTTTCTGCGAAAAAGAACTTTATTTACGAAAGAATCTGTTCTTTGCTAAATGAAGGAAAAAAAGTGTTTCTTTTTGTGCCTGAACAGGCAGGCTTTGACAGAGACAGAGATTTTCTGTTTACCTACGGTGAAAAGCTCAGACATCAGCTTACTGTTACAAGCTTTTCTCATCTGGGACGTGACTATCTTGAGGAAAACGGCTTCAGAGAGAAGCCGGAAGCAGATGAAGCGGCAAGAAATGTGCTTATGAGCATAGCTGTTTCAGAATGTGCACAGGAGCTTGAGTTATTCAAACGCTACAGCGGAAAAATAACTCTCGTTTCACAGCTGTTGGCAGAATATGATGAAATAAAGCAGGCGGGACTTTCAACGGAAGATATGAAAAAATCCGCATTAATGCTGCCTTACGGGAAGCTCAGAAAAAAAATCACGGAGCTTTCATTGATTTTTTCTGCTTATGAGGCACTTGTCGGAGAGCGTTTTTCGGAGAGAAGCAACAACACGGTTATGATGACGGAATTTCTGAAAACACATAAGGTTTTCAAGGATGCTTTTGTGTTTTTTGATGATTTCAGAGGCTTTACCGGAGCACAGATGAAGCTTATGGCTGAAATTATATCACAGTCAAAAGAAAGCTATGTTTCCGTTTATGCTCCCGAGTCCGTTAATTCTTATGATTCAGAAGCATTTCTCCACGCCGTGAGAAATTGCAGAAAGCTTCGTAGCCTGTTAAGCAGCAGAGGAATTTCCTCAGGTGATAAAAAAATTCCTTTTTCTCACCCCGATATGGCAATAGATGCACTTTCAAAATCATTATTCTGTGCTGAAAAGGAAAAATATGAAGAAAAAACAGAAAGCGTAAAAATAATTACAGCCTCGGATAAATATTCGGAGTGTGATACCGTTGCACTTGAGATAAAAAAGCTTCTTGATGAAGAAAATTACCGTTGCCGTGATATATGTATTACGGAAAGAGATGCAGGCTATGCACAGAGCATGATTTCTTCTCTGAAAAAATACGGTATACCTGTTTTTGAGGATAAAAGGATTCCTCTTTTTGAATATCCTGTTATAAAAGCGGTTCTTTGTGCAGTTAATATTGCGGCATACGGCTTTACAACGGAGGAGCTGTTTTCTTATGTAAAAACAGGTGTTACGGGAATTGATACCATGCAGTGTGCCTTGCTTGAAAACTATGTTTATATATGGGGAATTGACAGAGGCGGGTGGCTAAAACCATTTACCGGACATCCGGACGGCTTCGGTGTTGAAATAACAAAGGATGCAGAAGAAAAGCTTGAAGAGATAAATGCCGTGCGTGAAAAAATAATTTCACCGCTTCTTACATTGAAAAGAAAGCTTGAATCGGGAAATGCACAGACCTCCTGCCGAGCTGTTTATGAATTTATGGTTGAAATAAACGCCGCGGAAAATTTTCTCTCATATGCACAGTTTCTTTATGAAAATAAGAATGAGGCAGGTGCGGTTGAGTGCTCACAGGTATGGGATACTCTCATACATTCCCTTGATGCTCTTTATGACGCAACTAATTCTGAAGACATTACACCTGTCAGATTTTTTGAGCTGCTGAAAATTATTTTTTCTTCATCGGATATAGGAAGAATTCCTGCAGGTATTGACCAGATAATTATAGGCTCCGCGGGAAGAACAAGACACCTTGAGCCTAAAGCGGTGTTTGTGCTTGGCTGTAATGAGGGTGTTTTTCCTGCCGCTCCCAATGCAGGAGGCTTGTTTTCATCTGCCGAAAGAAGAATTCTTTGTAAAAACGAATTTCCGCTTGAAAATATATCCGAAAATATTTATGCGGAAGAGAGAATGATTGCTTATTCTCTTCTGACTCTTCCCACTCAAAGGCTTTATGTTTCTTTTTCAAGAACAGGTGCCGACGGACAGAAAACCGAAGCCTCGGAAATTATATCGGAAATATGTACAATTCTTCCGCAGGTTGGTTTTATTGACGACAGAATGATTTCTTCCGAGGACAGAATAGGCAGTCCGGAAACTGCTTTTGAGGAATGTGCAGCTCTTTATTATGAAAACTCGGTCTATTGTGCATCTTTGAAAAAATATGTGGAGGAAAGTATTTTAAGTGACAGATTCAAAGCTGTGAAATCGGCTGCAGAAAATCTTCCTGCACAAATGAACGATACTGCTGCGGCTAATGAGCTTTTCGGAAGGGATATGTATATTTCGCCGTCAAAGGCAGAGGTTTACCACAGCTGTGCATTCAAATATTTCTGTCAGTACGGCTTGCAGATAAAAAAGCCCCGTCCTGCAGACCTCGATGCCAGAATTAACGGTCTTCTCATTCATGACCTTCTTGAAAACATACTAAATCCCGAAAACAGCATAAATATAGTTGAAATAAGTGAAATTGAGCTTAAAGCACAAATAAACAGATTTGCCGAAATATTTATAAACAATTATATGGGCGGAAGAGAGGATAAGGGCGTGCTTCTCAACCGCAGTCTTGACAAGTCAAAGGATACCGCTTTTGAAATTCTTCGAAGAATGAAGGCTGAATTCAGCTTGAGCCGTTTTGAGACTGCCGCAGTAGAACTCAATATCAGTTATAAGGGGAAGGTCAAGCCCTATACCCTCAGCCTTCCCGACGGCGGAAGCATAACCGTCGGCGGTATGATTGACAGGGTTGATATTATGAAGGGGGACGACAAAGCCTATTTCAGAGTTGTAGATTATAAGACAGGCGGGAAAGATTTTAAGTTAAGCGATGTTTTTGACGGACTTAATATGCAGATGCTCATATATCTTATGTGCCTGTGGGATAACGGAAAAGAACAGTTTGGAGATATCGTTCCTGCCGGAATTTTGTATGTTCCCGCAAATAATTCCGGTGAACAGCTTGAAAGAAATGCCACCAAGGAAGAGGTTGAAGCACAGAAAATTCATAACGGAAGAATGAACGGAATGATTCTCGAGGATGAACAGGTGCTTGACGGAATGGAAAAAGGCTGTAACGGTTATTTTATCAACGCATATGTTGATGAAAAGGGACGAATGAAAGGAACATTTCTTTCAATGGACGGTTTTGTCCGCCTGCATAAAAAAATAGACGAAATTCTTAAAAATATGGGACAGGCTCTCCATGACGGAAAAATTGCGGCTTTGCCTGTCATCGGAACTTCATCTTATAAATATACCTGTGAATACTGTGATTTCAAAGATATATGCAGAAGAACCGAAAACGATGCATCAAGAGAGCTTTTGGGGCTTTCTCATAAGGATGCGGTGGAAAAGCTGAAAGGAGAAGAAGCTGATGGCTGAAAGAAAATGGACACCTTCCCAGAAAAATGCGGTTGAAGCCGAAAACGGAACGGTGCTTGTAGCTGCGGCGGCAGGAAGCGGAAAAACAAGTGTACTTGTTGAACGTATTGTCAGAAAGCTTACTTCTTCCGAGAATGCAGTGTCTCCTGATTCTCTTCTGGTTGTTACATTTACTAATGCAGCTGCACAGGAAATGCGTTCGCGTATATATCTGCGAATTTCAAAAAAAGCCCAAGAGGAACCCGAAAGACGAAGCGATTATGTGACTCTTCTTTCAAAGCTCAATGAGATGCAGGTATGCACCATGGATTCATTCTGTATGAAGCTTGTAAAAGAAAACAGTTATGAGCTTGGCATAGATGCAGATTTTTTGATGCTTGAGCAGGGAGAAAACGAATCACTCAAGAATAAAACCGCTGTCAGTGTGCTTGAACGGCGTTTTAAAGAAAATGCAGATACTTTTATTCCTCTTGCAAGAATGTTTGATTCGGGAAAAAATGATTCACGACTTATAGAAACTGTGATAAAGCTTTCCGATTTTGCAAAAAGTGAGCCTTATCCCGAAAACTGGCTGGATGAGATAGGCAACAGATTTTCGGAAACGGATGCTGAAAGTAGCATCTGGGGAAAATATATTATTGAAGAAGTCAGAGAAGCACTTGTTTTCTGCTCGGAGCTTTTCGGTGCCGCTATGGAATGCATAAGAGAAGACGAACAGATTTATAAATGCTATTATGAAATTTTTGAATCGGAAAGAGAGCTGGTGAAAAAAGCAATATCAGATTTCGATGCTTCCGATTGGGACAGCAAGGTTGCTGTAATTTCAGAGCTTTTCCGAAAAATATCCGCAAACAGGCTTAAAAGTGTGCCGAGAGGCTATGCGGACAACCCCTCTAAACTCGGTGCTACGGTCAAGAGGGATTATGTAAAAGATATTCTTAAAAAGCTTTCCGGTTATATGAATATTACAGTTGCCGAGCATACGGAAGATCTTTTTGTGCTGAAAGAAATTGCAAAAGAGCTTATAGTAACCGTAAAGGAATATGACAGCGAGCTTTTGCGAACAAAAAAAGAAATGTCAAAATATGATTTTTCGGATATTGCCCATTTTGCACTGAAGCTTCTTTGTGATATAAATTCACCTGACGGGAAAACCGAGCTTGCAAGAGAGAAGACACAGGAGCTGTCTGAAATTTTAATTGACGAATATCAGGATACCAACCGTGCTCAGGATACTTTATTTGCTTCAATTTCCAAAAACGGAGAAAATATGTTCCTCGTCGGTGATGTGAAGCAGAGCATTTACCGGTTCAGACTTGCAAGTCCCGAGATATTTATCGAAAAGTGCGAAGCCTTTCCTTATTATGACGGCAGGGAAGTTAAATCGAAAATTATTCTCGGCGAAAACTTCAGAAGCCGTAAGGGAATTCTTGATTGTGTGAATTTTGTTTTCTCACAGCTTATGACACCTTCTTGCGGTGATATTGATTATAATGACGATGAAAAGCTTAATTTTCCTGCGGTAAAAACCCCGTCGGATACCTCGGATGTTGAAGTAACGGTTCTTGAAACAGGCGAGGAAAAAGCGTACATCACCGAAGCGAGGTATATTGCACATAAAATTCATCAGAGCATTACCGACGGCATCACCGTTGAAGACGGCGGACAGGAAAGAAAGGCCGTCCCTTCCGATTTTTGTATTCTTCTTCGTTCGCCCTCCGGGATTGCAAAATATTATGCCGAGGCACTCAAAAACAGAAGCATTCCCGTATCGTCGGATGTTTCAGTCGGTTTTTTTGAAAATCCTGAAATTAAGACCGTATTGTCATATATGAGAGTGATTGATAATCCGGTGAGAGATGTTGATATGGCGGCTGTTATGATGTCCCCGCTTTTCGGATTTGATGCAGATGATTTGGCAAGGCTTCGTGTTGTATACGGAAGAAATATTTCTTTATATGCAGCCGTTCTGCTTGCCGCAAAAAACGGAGATGCCAAATGCATACATCTTGCTGAAAGAATTAATTATTATCAGCGTTGTGCCGTAAATATGACCGTTGATATGCTTCTTCGCGAAATATATTCCGATACGGCATATTTTATCGCGGCAGGTGCTATGCCGGACGGAGCCACTAAACAGAAAAATCTCAGAAGGCTTATTGAAAAAGCCGAAGGAAGCAGTGAAAGCTTTTCGGGACTCACCGGATTTGTAAGATATATTGATATGCTTCGTGAGAATAAAGCCGAAATTTCGAATACGGGCGGCTCAACCGGTGTGCGTATTATGAGTATGCACAAATCAAAGGGACTGGAATTTCCCTTTGTGTTTATTGCGGGCACTTCAAAAATGTTCAACAAGTCCGATATAAGAGCCAATCTTATAATCAATCATGAGACGGGCTTAGGAATTAAAAGAAAAGAGCCTGAAAATATCAAAACCTATGATACTTTGTCATCCGTTGCACTGCGAATGAACAATAACCGTGCTTTAATGTCGGAAGAATTACGTGTTTATTATGTGGCTCTGACAAGAGCAAAGCAAAAGCTTTATATCACACTTCCTTATAAAAATGCCGTGAAATCGCTTGCTGAAAGCGAATATCTTCTTTCAAAAACCGAGGGTATTTCTCCTTATCTTATAAAGCATGCTTCGGATGCAAGAAGCTGGCTTCTTAAATGCTTTATCAGACACCCTGACGGAAAAGCACTACGTATGTTTGCGGATACGGTTTTTTGTGCTTCGGGAAAAGCAGATATAAAGCTTGAGGAAGAGTGCTTGCCGGAGGTTATTGTGAACGATGTCGTTTCGCAGGCTGAAGCAGATAAAAATACAGTGGAGAGAATACGCGAAAAGGCGTCATTCAGATATAAGTGGCTGGAAATAGCAGATGCGAGAACTATGCATACCGCATCTTCTCTTGATGATGAGCATTTTGATCCGGCAGGTTTTGCAAAAAGTGTTCCGGCCTTTATGTTTTCTTCAGCCTTGTCACCTGCCGATATCGGTACGCTGACTCACCGTTTTCTGCAATTCTGTGATTTTAATGTATGTAAACAAAATGTAAAAAAAGAAGTTGAACGTCTGACAAGGGAAGGTTATTTTAATGAAAAACAGGCTCAGGCGGTTGATATCGGAGCAATTGAAGCCTTTGTTAATTCTTCTATTATGAAACGTATCGGAAATGCAAAAACTGTTCTTCGTGAAAAACAGTTTACTCTCTCTAAAAGCATATGTGAAGCTGACTGCCGTGTGCCGTCAGAGTTTTGCGGTGAGAAAACTGTTATTATAGGAAAAATTGACCTCCTGTTTACGGAAGATGACGGTGCGGTTATCGTTGATTATAAAACAGATAATGTATCTGATACAGGTATTCTTGCCGAAAGATACAGAACACAGATGCTTCTTTATATTGAAGCACTTGAAAAGGCTATGGATATAAAGGTGAAAGAATGTGTTCTTTATTCCATAAGACTTAAAAGCAGTGTTTCGCTGTCTTTCTGATTTTTTTTCGAAAAGAATAAAATAGGTCTTGCTTTTTATAAAATACTGTGATAAAATACTTCTGCTATTTAAGCGGAAGTATGTTAATCTGTATATTTCGACTGTTTATTTATGCTGTTAACTTTATTGAAAGAGGTGAAACGTATTATGAAGCAGGGAATCCATCCCAACTACAATCCCACTGTTGTAAAGTGTGCTTGCGGTGCAACTTTTGAAACTGCATCAACAAAGGATAACCTTCGTGTTGATATCTGCTCAAGTTGCCATCCTTTCTTTACAGGTAAACAGAAGCTCGTTGATACAGGCGGACGTGTTGACAGATTCAAGAAGCGCTATAATATGGATACCAAATAAAGAGGGTAGCATTCGCTTTGAAACGGCATTTTTTACAAATGCCGTTTTTTTCAATTTTCTTGCTTTATCGGCTTTTGAAAGAAAATGTATATCTCCCGATATACGGATATGCGTTTTGTATGGTTTCATTTTTCGATTTTTTCGGAATGTAAAAAAGGAGACACAATGAAAGAATATATCACGGTTGAACACCGTTATGATGAAGAATATATAATAAATAAATCAAGGTTTATCGGATACTGTGCTCCCGTTAAAACACAGGAGGAAGCAGTTGAATTTATAAATGAAATAAAAAAACGCCATGCTGATGCTACTCATAATGTATATGCCTATCAGATAAGGACGCCGGAATATTCACGTTATTCCGATGACGGTGAGCCTCAAGGGACTGCAGGAGTTCCTGTTCTTGATGTTATAAAAAAAAGCGGGCTCACTGATGTGTGTGTTGTCGTCACAAGATATTTCGGAGGCATTCTTCTCGGTGCGGGAGGGCTTGTAAGGGCATATTCACACAGTGCAAAAATAGCCTGTGAGGGTGCGAATATCATAAGAATGAGTCCCTGCAGTGTGCTTCAGGTCAGATGTGACTACGGCTTTTACGGGAGACTGTCAACTCTTGTTCCCGAATTCGGCGGTATTGTTGAAAATACTGATTTCGGTGAAAATGTTTCTCTTGTTTTCAGATTGCCTGCAAGGGATGAGGCTGCGTTCAGGAGTGAACTTACCGAAGCCAGCTTCGGGCGAGTTACGGCAGAAAAAATAGGAGAGAAATTTGACAGTATATAAATATTTAAAAAATAATTGAAAAAAATAAAGGACTTTTAAGTTTTTTTTCATATATAACAGGTGTAATACATTTGTTCGGCGGAAGAAGGTGTGAAAATGCGATTCAGTGAAAATTTTCTTTCTGAATTGAGGCTCAGAACTGATATTGAAGAGCTTATCGGAAAATATACGGAAATACGCCATCGCGGTTCTGTGAGACCTGTTGCACTGTGTCCTTTTCACGCTGAAAAAACGCCCAGCTTCGTAATTTATAAGGATTCGCAGTCGTTTTACTGCTTCGGCTGCGGTATTGGCGGAGATGCTGTTACCTTCATAAAAAATATTGAAAGGCTTGATTATACCGAGGCGGTGAGGTTTCTGTGTGAAAGAGCAGGAATGACGATGCCTGCGGACACTCAGGACGATGAATATAACCGAATAAGACGGCGTTGCTATGAAGCAAACAGAGAGGCTGCCCGATTTTTCTATGCCTGTCTTCGTTCTCCGGAAGGAAAAGCGGCGGCAGAATATCTTGATAGGCGTAAGCTTCTTCCTGAAACTGTAAAGCATTTCGGACTGGGCTTTGCTCCCGATAAGTGGGACGGTCTTATAAAGCATATGAAGGCAAAGGGCTTTACCGACAGGGAGCTTGTTGACTTTAATCTTGCAAGAACATCACAGAAGGGCTCGGTGTATGATAATTTCCGTAACAGACTGATGTTCCCTATTGTTGATTTGCGAGGCAATGTAATAGCCTTCGGCGGACGTGTTCTTGATGATTCAAAGCCGAAATATCTCAATACGGGGGACACACCCGTATTCAAAAAAGGGCAGTATGTTTATGCTCTGAATTTTGCTAAAAACAATACCGAAAGAAAGCTTATTCTGTGTGAAGGATATATGGATGTTATAGCTATGCATCAGGCAGGCTTTACAAATGCGGTGGCAGGGCTGGGAACTGCTTTCACTAAAGAGCAGATATCTCTTCTTGCGAGGTACTGTGATGAACTGACGCTTTGTTTTGATTCCGACACGGCAGGACAGGAGGCCACGAACCGTGCGTTGAAGCTTTTGTCATCATCGCCGATGAAGCTTCGTGTTATGCATCTTTCTGACGGTAAAGATCCTGATGAAATAATAAAAACACAGGGGAAAGAGCGAATGACGAAAATCATCAATTCCGCTGTGAATGATACGGAATTTGCTCTGAATAAAGCAAGGAGAATGTATGATATTGCAACAGATGACGGACGGCTCGGATATCTTAATGAGGCAGTTCTCATTCTTGCAGATATTTCCAATGCCATTGAACGGGATATCTATCTTTCAAAGCTGTCATCTGAATTGAATGTGGAAAAAAACGCACTTGAGCTGCAGATAAAAAAGCAACAGAGATTCAGAAAAAAAGCACAGGAAAGCACAGAATTTAATATGGCAATGAAAACTGCTATGGGAGAGGAGAAAATAAATTCTCCCAATCCCGAACTCAGAGGGAATGTCAAAGCAGTAAAGGCGGAAGAAATAATTTTGTCTTCGCTTCTGAAGCATCCCGATTATCTGAAAAAGCTTTCGGGAGTTTTAACCTCTGATGTGTTTATTACCGAAACGGGACGGCGTATGTTTTGCGATATTTCACAAAGAATAGAAGATGGACGAAGTCTTGAGCTTATGTCCTTTGGTGAAGAAGCGAATAATGAGGATATGTCATATCTGTCATATCTTATTGCAAAATCTTCACAGATAGCAAACAGTGCGGATGAATGTAAACAGTGTGTTGCAACGCTTTTGGAGGAAAAAATAAAAAAAGATGCTCCCGATATCAGTAAGCTTACATCGGAAGAATATCTTGAGCTGTTTAAGAAAAAAAGAAAGAATATATAAAGAGAAGGGTACCGATTATGGAAGGACAAGACAAAAAAACGATTATTAATAATCTGATTGAAAGAGGAAAGGCAACAGGTAAAATTTCTGCACAGGATATTGACAGCATAATGATTGAGCTTGAGTTTGAGGTTGAAGAGCTTGATAAGCTTTATGAGCTTATTGACTCAAACAATATAGAAATCATTGACGATATGAGCGATGCTGCCATTGATACCATTAATTATGATGCTGATGTTTCAAAGGAATATGAATCCGATGATAATAAGCATTATGTAATGGATGATCCTGTTAAGCAGTATCTTAAAGAAATAGGTAAAATTCCGCTTCTCACTGTTGAAGAGGAAATAGATCTTGCTGTAAGAATTGCCGAAAATGATGAAAGTGCAAAAAGACGCTTGGAAGAGGCAAATCTTCGTCTCGTTGTAAGTATTGCAAAAAAATATTCAGGCAGAGGTATGCAGTTCCTTGATCTTATTCAGGAGGGTAATCTCGGTCTTATAAAAGCAGTTGAAAAATTTGACTATACAAAGGGATTTAAATTCTCTACATATGCAACATGGTGGATAAGACAGGCTATCACACGTGCAATTGCCGATCAGGCAAGAACTATAAGAATCCCCGTGCATATGGTGGAAACAATCAATAAAGTAAAAAAAGCACAGTCCCAGCTTCTTCATCAGTACGGAAGAGAACCCAATGCTGATGATATTGCCGAGCTTCTTGATATGGCTCCCGAAAAAGTAAGAGAAATTCTCCGTGTTGCACAGGATCCTGTTTCTCTTGAAACTCCCATCGGTGAGGAGGAAGACAGTCATCTCGGTGACTTTATTCCCGATGAAGATGCAGTTTCTCCTGCAGAAGCTGCAACACAGGCTCTGCTCAAGGAAGAAATAGAAAATGCACTTGCTTCTCTCACTCCCAGAGAAGCAAAGGTCCTTAAACTCCGTTTCGGTCTTGAAGACGGACATCCCAGAACCCTTGAGGAGGTCGGAAGAGAATTTCAGGTTACAAGAGAGCGTATCCGTCAGATTGAAGCAAAGGCACTCAGAAAGCTCCGTCATCCTAACCGCAGTAAAAAGCTCAGAGATTTCACAGAAAAGGGTTGATTGTATGAAAAAGATATTAAGTTTGCTGACAGCAGCTTTATTTGCTTTTTGTCTTGTTTCCTGCTCATCTGAAAAAGGGGAAGAAACAACTGAAAATTTTTCGGAAAATGAAATAGCTCCCGTTATTTCTCTTAAAACGGAAAAGCTGTCGGTAAAAGCCGGTGAAACAGTTGATGTGGTTGTAAATGTTAAAAATGCACCTTTCACTGCTTGCTTTGATATTTTTGTTGTTGACGATGAGCTGTTTGCTTATAATGATAATGATATTTCATCAAACGGTATGATAATTGCAGCGAACTATGAAGAGTCTTCGGAAGGCAAGCTTGCAATACAAGGCTATGTTGCCGAAACCGTAAATCTTGAGGATGCTGACATCTGTACGGTTACATATACTGTCAGTGAGCAAGCTGAAGCAGGGGATATTATCAATGTAATGCTGCAGGTGCCCTCATATCAGTTAGGTATTGATGAAAGCGGAAATGATGTCATTGATGTTGAAGCAATTCTCACTCTCAATAATCTTGTTCTTGCTGTCGAATAAAAGAAATGCACCGTCCTGTTCGGATGGTGCATTTGCTGTTAATCAGGAACGTTTTTTTATTAAAAAGGTTATATATTACAATTTATTGTTGCAAAAATGAAGCTTTATTGTTAAAATATTTTTAGTTTATCAGTGGAGATGAAATATTATGACACCGCTTGAATGGAAAAAAATCAGAGGTTCGGCAAAGCAGCCTGATCAGATAATGCTGTCAATAAAAAACAATCCGTCTGACAGTATGACGGTGAGGTGGCGTACCGATATCAGTATAGAAAACGGATATGTTCTTTACAGAGAAACGGGAACAGACGGCGAATGGCAGAAGAAAAATGCCGTCAAAAACCGTTTTAAGACGGATGTAGATGAGAGCAATTTCTTTTTCTGTGACCTTTCAGAGCTTTTAAGCGATACCGAGTATGAATACACCTGCGGTAATGAAGAATTTCGGAGTGCAGTATACCGTTTCAGAACGCAGGTGAAAAAGGTTGAAAAATTTTCATTCCTTTGTCTTTCCGATGTGCAAACGGGCGGCCCCGAGCCCCCCGCAGACTATTCCGTTCTCGGAGAGGTTGTAAAAAAAATTCTTAAAGAGCATCCCGAATGCCGTTTTATTCTCACGGCAGGAGATAATACCAACTGCGGTCAGACCGATGTTCAGTGGACGGGGCTTTTTGAGGGGCTTAAAGGAATTATCGAGTCAACACCAATTCAGTTCTGTATGGGAAATCACGATGATATGGGCTTTGAGGATTATTTTACTTTTACGGGAAAATATTATTCCGAGCATGCAACATATTTTACCAATCAGTTGCGGTATTCATATCCCGAAAACGGTCCTGAAAACTGGAAAATTCCCAATTACTCATTCAGATACGGAAACACGCTTTTTGCTGTTACGGGAACCAGCGGTTTTGAGTTTATTAATGAATGGCTTATAAAAACTGCGGATGAAAGCGACGCCACATGGAAATTTGCCGCTCACCATTTCCCCGTCTGTTATTCAGGCCCCAATCTTGAATGTTATGAAACATATCCGCCGATGATGGAGGGTATTGATAAGTATGACATTATGTTCTCCGGACATGAGCATTCATTTGCAAGAAGTTTTCCCAGAAGGAATAACGGGCTTTATGACAATCCGTCGCAAGGTACCATTCATTATAATATAGGAAGCGGAAACCGCAATCCTCCCGGTACAAGGGTTGTGCCTAAGGTATGGAATGACTGTACATATGAACACGAGGAGGACCTTTCGATGTTCAGCATTGTGGATATCGATGGAGATAAATGTACTCTCACCGCCTATGTTGAGGACGGAAGGATAGTAGACCGTTGCGTCATTGATAAAAAGGAAGACAGTATAACCCCCATACGCCGTGCTCCCAGATATAACCGTCCGAGAATAAAATTCAAGGGTTATGATTTAGGACTTTGTGTAATGGGTACTCCTCCGCAGAAAGTAAATGATGTATGGTATGTTCCCGCAGGGCAGATTGTGAAATTTATGGGCGGAGAATCAAAGCACACACAAGGTAAAGTCAGAGTTGAGGTTTATGACAGATTTATAGAGTTTTCAGAAAACAGTGATGTTATGGTAACTTGCGACGGAGAGATTAAAATGCTTGCACCGTGTCTTCGTCTTGAAAGAAATCAGCTTTATGTTCCCGTTGATGATTTCTGCAGACCGCTCAGAATGTTTTGGGCATATTTCGCTCACAACAATTTTATAAGTATAGAATCTGATACGGAGTATCTTCCCGTGTCATATCAGCCGTAAATAAGGAGGAAAAATAAAATGAGAGAAATAAACCGTTCCGATAAGCTTCAGCTTGTTCATTCAGATATCAGAGGCCCCGTTTTTGTTGAGTCCAACAGAATGAGAGCCGAGGGCATAGATGTTTTGAGACTTAATACGGGAAATCCCGCAACCTTTGATTTTAAAATGCCCGATTCCGTAAGAAACGCTCTTATCAGCAATGCCGATAAAGCAGTTGCATACTGTGACCTTAAAGGAATGCCCGATGCAAGAGAGGCTATATGTAATTATCATAAAGGAAAAGGTATTGAAGGCATCACACCCGATGATGTGTTTATCGGAAACGGTGTCAGTGAGCTTGTTACAATGGCACT
>JAZSJT010000049.1:0-79068 GCA_045534425.1 Acutalibacteraceae bacterium
CGTTCATCAAGTGTCATATGCTTATATTTTTGACTCATTATCCGGGACCTCCTTCCCAGACTAAAGTCTACTACATTTTGCTTCCCAAACTAAAGTCCACTGCAATTTCCACTGTGGAACTTACTTTGGGAATTTACTTTATTTTTAATTTTATTTTTAACTTCTATTTATAGTTTGACTTATTGCTTGAAATAATGTATTATTAATATATATGTCATAAAGTGAGGTGAGCGGATGAAGGAGTTTCTCAGAAGAACCTGGGCACAGATTAATCTTGATGCAATTGAGAATAATATCTTTCAGATAAAAAGCATTCTGAAGCCGGGAACCTTGCTTTGTGCAACGGTTAAAGCGGACTGTTACGGTCACGGCTATGCCTTCACTGCCGCCGCTATGAGTGATGCGGGTGCAGATTGGTTTTCTGTTTCCAATCTTTCAGAGGCTTTACAGCTTCGCCGTGCGGGAATAAAAAAGCCTGTTCTCATTCTCGGCTATACACCGCCCGAACACGTAAAAGAGCTTGTATATAACGATATTTCACAGGCTGTTTATTCATATGATTATGCAAAAGCCCTTTCTTTGCAGGCAAAGTTTGCCGGCGTTACCGTTAATGCTCATATAAAAATTGACACCGGAATGTCGAGAATAGGCTTTGTTTATCATGATAATGTTGAGGACAGCCGTGTTATTGACGAAATTGCTGAAATTGCTTCATTTGAGGGAATAAACACGGAAGGTATTTTTACTCATTTCGCATCAGCCGACAGTGTTAACGGAGAGCTTTTTACAAGAATTCAATATGAGCTTTTCTCTTGTGCCGTTGACTGTCTTTTGCAGATGGGGGTAAATTTTACAGTGCGTCACTGCAGTAATTCGGCTGCAATTCTTAATTTCCCCGAAATGAATTTTGATATGGTAAGGGCGGGTATAATTCTTTACGGACACTACCCCTCGGAAGAAGTCAGAAAATCCATTAAGCTTCTCCCGGTTATGGAGCTTAAAGCCGTTGTTTCAATGGTAAAGGATATTCCTGCGGATACTCCGGTAAGCTATGGCGGTACTTTTGTTTCTTCAGACACACGAACCGTTGCAACCGTTCCTATAGGCTATGCGGACGGCTATCCCAGACTCATTTCAAATAAGATGTATATGCTCGTAAACGGTAAAAAAGCACCTGTTATCGGAAATGTGTGTATGGATCAGACCGTAATTGACGTGACGGGGATTGACGGAGTGAAGGAGGGCAAAACCATAACGGTTTTCGGCTTTGATAACGGAAGCTATCTTGATGTTTCGGAAATTGCAAAAAAAGCAGGACTTCTCAATTATGAAATCCTCTGCGGACTCAGCAGACGTGTCCCCAGAGTCTATATTAAAGAAAATGATATTATAGAAACCACAGATTATATGCTGTAAAGGAGAATACGGATGATAAAAAGATATAAAACAATACTCAGTGTGCTTCTTGTTGTTCTTCTCATTTGTGCGGTTGTCACCGTAACAGGTGTTGTTGACATCAATAAGATTATTGACGAAAAAGAAGAAGAAACCGCTTCGGGTGAAGAAATAAAGCATTCCTTTGAGGATGTTTTCAGCTCTTTCACTGCCGCAGGGCTTCCTCTTATGAAAACAGATGTTGAAAATGTATTTTATACAATGAATAAAGCAGGCGAAGTCGGCTTTTATAAGGTCAGTGACAAAAACATCGAAAAAATTGAAGATGTGAAAGTTTTTGCAGTAACTGTTGTGTGCAGCGGACAAAAGCTTCCCGTAACGATTTACAGCACTGTGGTTGACGGCAGAACCTTAGGCTACGGACTTTTCACAAATGAAAATCATCCCGAGGTTTTCCTTTATGACTATGCTTTCTTTAAGGTTACAGACCAGTTTGATGCATATTCTTCAAAAAGCGACCTTATTCTTCTCATAGATGTTGAAAAAGACCGTTTCTATGATGAAAACAAGGTCTACAGCGAAAGCTATTATCTTTATAAGGATTATACATCAAAAACCTTCCTTAACGAGGACCAGAGAATTGTTGACCTTAATGCGAGACTTCGTACGGACTATAAGATGTTTACTGACGGAATTCTTCATCAGTCACAGGATAAGATTCTTTTCTTCTCATCCCGTTTTTATAATGATTTTGAATATTCCGACAGTACGGATATTTTTATAAGCGGCGGCTACGGCGAAAATGTTGACAATAACCGCTATGTTCTTGATATTGCTTCACTTGATATATTCAGAACCGAAGACGGTGTATATTATTTCAAAAATAACGAAGCCGCTTTCGAGGAAGAAACAACACAAGCCGCAACAGAGGAGCCCTCAACGGATGTTGAAGCAACAACTGAAAAAAAATCCGAAGAAAACGGCTCTTTCAGTGTTATGTTTTATGACGGAAAAGACTCAAAGGAAATTATTTCATTTGAAGGCTCTCTCAAAGAGGATTTCATTCTTTCCGAGACAAAGCTTCTCAATATAAAAACAGGTGAGATTTATGATATTCTCACAGGCGAAGAATATAAGATTGATTATAAAGAATTTGAAACCACCTTTATTCCCGATTTGTTTAAGGTCAGTGAAAACGGAAAGTATTGCCTTGTAAGGGGTAAAAACAATCTCGGTAAGCCCTCTCTCGGTGTTATGGATTTTACTAACGATAAGTTCTATACCTACACAGACAATGTTTTCGGTCACATAGCATCAATGCAGATTCTTAACGACGGCACTGTGGTGTTAAGCCTTGCTGCCAGTGAATCCGGTGAAAATTATTATCAGCTTATTTCTAAAGTCGGTGTCGAGCCCAACACAGAGGAGACCGTGGGTTAAAAAATTTTGCAGCTAAAGATTAAAAAATCCGTGAGATTAGCCACGGGTGGCTAAGGACAGAAAAAACAGACTGGTGGGAGACACTTTTGCAAAGGAGTGTTCTCCCATTTTTCTTTTATTAAAAATTGACACTTTCAGATCAAAAGTGTCATAGTGGGTTATATACTTTAAGAACAAATATACCGGTCTTAAAACAGGTTCTCTTCGGTATGTATAAGTGATATTGCAAATTAAAATTTGCAGTGATATTTTTGATAAATCAAAAGTGATATTGAAACCTTGCGGTTTCAGTTTTATTTTATTCGCATCAAACTGTCCGAAGGACAATAACACTGTGCAAAGCACAATAAAACTGCGAAGCAATAAAACTCGCCGAAAGGCGAATAAAACTGGCGTTGTGTCCTTACGAACACAACGCCTTTTTCTCACGGATTTTTATTCAGTCTTTAATAAAGTGGTCCATTAATTTCGTTCCGCTTGTGAAGAAATTGCCTGTGGCCTTTGCGGTGTTTTCGTTTACACTTTCCACGCCGTCAATTTCCTTTTTCTTGTGATAAATCATATAGGGAACGGGATCTCTTGCGTGGGTGTTAGTCTTAATGGGGGTGGGATGGTCGGGAAGAATCATCACCTTATAATCGTCATATTTCTCCAAAGCTTCAAGAAGAACGGGAAGCACCTGTTCGTCGATGATTTCAATTGAACGGACTTTGTTTTCAACTTCGTTTCTGTGACCGCATTCATCGGGTGCTTCAAAATGAAGATAAACAAAATCGGCACCGTTTTCCCATTCGTTTACGGCACATTGGGCCTTGCCCTTGAAATTTGTGTCAATATATCCCGTTGCTCCGGGGACCTCGGGAGTATTCATTCCTGCACATATTCCTATGCCTTTTAAAAGGTCAACAGCAGAAATGATTGAGCCTTTAAGACCGAATTTTTCATAGAAGTTATCCAGAAGAGGCTTTGTGCCTTCACCCCAGAGCCAAATTGAGTTTGCGGGACGAAGACCTTTTTTCACTCTTTCAAGGTTAAGAGGATGCTTTGAAAGCACCTCATAGCTTTCTTTCATCATTCTTATAAGCTCTTTTGCATTTTCACTGTCTGAAAGGTAAGGACCTACAACCCTTCCCGAAATATCGTGGGGAGGTGTCATATTGCCGAGCTCGGTTGTTCCGTTGTGCCATACAAGGCAGTGACGGTAGGCAACACCGGGATAGAATGTGAAAATATCGTTTCCTAAATGCTCCTCAACCGCTTTCATCAGAATTGCGGCATCCGCGGTTGAAATATCCCCTGCGGAATAGTCAAGCATAGTCTTGTCTTCATAATTTTCTTCGTCGGACAATGTAACAAGATTTGTTCGGAGTGTAACGTCGCTGTCAAGAAGCTTAACCCCGATGCTGACAGCTTCAAGTGGGCTTCTGCCCGTATAGCTCTTGGTGGGATCATATCCGAGAACGCTTAAATTGGCAACATCCGAGCCGGGTTTGAGCGAATCATCAACTGTTTTGACAAGTCCGACTTCACCCTTTTTTCCCATTTTATCAAACAGGGGCTTATTGGCAACCTCCATCGGAGTTTTGCCGCCTAATGCCTCAACAGGATAGTCAGCCATCCCGTCATATAAAACTACACAATATTTCATATAATTACCTCATTTCTTACCAACCGTTAAGCTCTGCACTCTGAAGTCCCCCGATAATTTTTTCTTTTACAGAGGGGTATTTATTGTTAAGCTCAATTAACAGCTGTTTCATTTCGTTACGGTTACTTGTTTTGTCCATAGGACAGGGACTTTCCACTGTGGGTAATTCCGCTCTTCTTGCGGCGGATAAAACCTCTTTTTCCGTTGCAAATATCATCGGTCTTATCATAGTAAGGTCTTTTCTCGATAAATATGTAACGGGACGGAAGCTTTCAATTCTTCCGCCTGAAAGAAGATTCATCATAAAGGTTTCTGCCGCATCATCCATATGATGACCTAAGGCAAGCTTGTTGCAGCCGATTTCTTTTGTAACATCGTGAAGAATTCCCCGTCTCATTCTCGCACATAAAGAACAAGGGTTCTTTTCTTTTCGTGTCTCGAATATAATGTGATAAAGCTCTGTCTTTTTTATTATATGCGAAACTCCCAGCTTTTCGCAAAGAGAGGTGATTTCAGAAAAATCAGCGGGCTTTCCGAAAAAATTCATATCAGCGGTAATTGCAACCACTTCATATTTTTTCGGATAAAATCTTCTCATTTCTGAAAGTGCATATAAAAGAGCGAGAGAATCCTTGCCGCCTGAAACACCGACTGCAATCCGGTCTCCGTCTTCAATCATATTGTATTTTTCCATAGCCGCTCTCATACGGCTCATTAAAATCTGCATATCAGCCGAATCTCATTTTCTTCAGGTCACGGTAATTAATGAGTTCAATATTCTGTGACCTTATGAATTCAAGTGTTTTGGGATCGGAGAAGAGCTTATATTCCCAGTTTCTTCTCTGCCATGAGCCGCATATTCCCTTGATTTCTTCTGTTTCAATAACGGGATGAATATATGTTTCAATAATACCTTCGGGGAAGGCACGGTATTTTTCAAAAATGTATTCTCTGAAATTTTCATAGCTTTCACTCTGGGGACCGTTCCAGTCACCGGGCATAAGATAATCGAGAATTGCAACTCCCGCCGCATTTGCACCCTGAACCATAGGTTCAATAAGAGCTTCTACAGCTTCTTTGGGGACATTTATATCAAGCATCTTGTTGCCGAATTGCTCGTCTGTGAATTTTGATGGAAAACGGAAGGGCATTTGGCCGTGTTTAGCACATTCTTCAATGGTGAGAGAAAGAAGCTCAAATCTGCCCGTTGCAACTCCGTAGAGTGAACCCATATGGTTGTCAAAGTGTGAGGGGATAAAGCCGTATTGAGCGAGCCTGTCATACTGTGCGTTGATTTCTTTTCTCACATCTTCCAATTCTGCATGTTCCTCAAACTGGTCTGATTCGTGCCACATAAAGCCTTCCTCATCACGAAGACTGGGAACATTATCAGCAACGGGTGCCCAACGGTAGTTGCCCCATTCCGAGGTTGTGGTAAGGTGAAGACCGACGGCATATTCGGGGTGATTCACTGCCCAGACTGCCGCTTCCTTTGCCCAGGGACAGGGAGCCATAATTGTTGCAGAGGTAATTCCGCCCTTTTCGAAAAGGTCATAAACCGCAAGGTTTGCACTTCGGCACATACCGAAATCGTCTGCATTGATTATCAGATATCTTTTCATTTTTCATCTTCCTTTATTATAAAATCTAAAATTTTATACATTATATCAACATCAACAATTGCATCAAGGAAAACTCCGTTCTCGCGGTATTCTTCCTTGAGAATTCTTGAACTGTTTCTTATTTCATTGGTAAGTCGGCCTTCTGTAAATGGTATAAGAAGAAGTATACGCTTTTTTGTGCTTGGCATATTTTCTGCGATACATTCAAGAAGTGCATCTATCCCCACGCCCGTGAGTGCAGAAATTTTTACCGTGTTTCTTGTAACGGGTAAAAGATAGGACTCTGCAATATCGCATTTATTGTATACGGTTATAACAGGTTTTTCTTCTTTTGACAGCTCTTTCAGTATTTCCTTTGTAACTTCAAGTTGATTTTCACATTCACTGTCTGAAGCGTCTGCAAGGATAATAAGGATATCTGCATTTGTTGCTTCTTCCAATGTGGATTTGAAGGCTTCAACAAGAAAGTGGGGGAGTCGTGAAATAAATCCTACGGTATCAATAAGCATAATTTCATTTCCGTCGGGAAGCTTTATTGCACGTGCCGTGGGATCCAGTGTTGCAAAAAGCTTATTCTCTGCCAAAACATCCGCATCAGCCAGTGTGTTGAGAAGCGTTGATTTTCCTGCATTTGTGTATCCCACAATTGCGGCAGTTACAATACCGTCCTTTTTTCTTCTTTCCCTGTAAAGCTTTCTTCTTTTGGAAAGCTCTTTAAGATTTTCTTCAAGAGTGTGGATACGTCTTCTTATGTGTCTTTTGTCGCTTTCAAGCTTTGTTTCGCCGGGACCTCTTGTTCCGATTCCGCCGCCGAGCCTTGAAAGTGCAGTGCCCTGTCCCTGAAGACGGGGCAGAGAATATTTTAACTGTGCCAGCTCAACCTGAAGCTTACCTTCGCCGCTTCGTGCATTTTTTGCAAATATATCAAGAATTAAAACCGTTCGGTCAATAACTCTTGTTTTAAGAATTTTTTCAAGCACACGCCCCTGTGTGGGTGTCAGCTCACCGTCACATATGACAACATCAATTTCACAGCTTTCGCAGATTTCTTTTGCTTCTTCAAGCTTTCCCGTGCCGATATATGTCACACTGTCGGGCTTTTGCTTTTTCTGAATTATAACCGCCTCGGTTGCACCTCCTGCGGTTTTAACCAGTTCCTTGAGCTCATTGACGGAAACCTCTGCATCAAATTCTCCTGTGTCAACGCTTATCAGAAGAACCTTTTCACGCTCGGTTACATTTTCGTAAAGTTCTATAAGGCTTCACCTCTGAAGAGTATTTTATCACAGATTTTCTGACTTGTAAAGAAAAAGGAAAGAACAATCTGCCGAATAAAAAAACAATGAATTATTAAAAAAGTATTGACAATTTTTGCGGCGAGGAGTATTATTTATATAGTTAGCAGTGGCTAACACTTTTTTGGATATTTTGGTTAGCAAAGGCTAATTATAATTTAAGGTGACTGATATGACATTACTTGATGCCCGTGAAGGGGAAGAATACATTATAAAAGAGCTTTGTACCGATGATGAAGAAACAGACGACTTTTTATTTTCGCTCGGCTGCTATGAGGGTGAGCCCATTACGGTTATTTCACATATAAAGGGCGGTTGTGTTGTTTCCATAAAGGACGGAAGATATACAATTGACAAAAATCTTGCAGCGGCGATAAGTATCGGATAAAACAAAAAGGTAATCCTTTGATTGCTTTTTTTTTGAGCAAGCGGTTAGCGGCGGCTAACTTTGTAGATACAGCGAATATTTGTTTTGATTTGAGGAGAAAACAAAATGAGAATTGCATTAACAGGCAATCCAAACAGCGGAAAAACCACAATGTTTAATATGCTTACGGGAAAGAATGAAAAGGTGGGAAACTGGGCAGGAGTTACTGTAGATAAAAAAGAAGCAACCGTAAAAAAGATTTATTGCGATAATAAAGACATTATTGCAGTTGATCTTCCCGGTGCATATTCAATATCACCCTTTACCTCGGAGGAAAGCATTACAAGCGATTATGTGAAAAATGCAGCTCCCGATGTTATTGTCAATATAGTTGATGCAACTAACCTGAGCCGCAGTCTTTTCTTTACCACGCAGCTGCTTGAAATAGGTATTCCCGTTGTTGTTGCTCTTAATAAAACCGATATAAACAAAAAAAAGCAAACAAAGATAGATGAAAAGCTTTTAAGTGAGAAGCTTTTTTGTCCCGTTGTAAGCACCTCATCAATATCGGGAGAGGGATTGAAAACGCTTATTGAATCCGCGATTTCCGTAAGCGGAAAAATGCAGCCGGCTCCCTACAGTGAAAGAGTTCTTAATTACGGAGATAAATCTGCCGTCAAGGAAGCTGATAAAAAAAGATTTGCTTTTGTGAATAAAACCGTAAAAGAGGTTGAAAGCAGAAAGATTTTTACAAAGAACAAAAACTCACAGGACAAAATAGACGCTGTTCTTACAAACAGGTGGCTCGGTATTCCGATTTTTGCAGCAGTAATGTTTCTTGTGTTTTGGATTTCTCAGGCAGGGCCCGGTGTGTGGATTGCTGATTTTCTTGTTGCTCTTCTTGAAAAAGGGCAGGAATGGATTGCCGGCTTCTTTACAGAGGCAAATCCTTTTCTTTCAGCTCTTCTTGTTGACGGTGTCATAGGCGGTGTGATTGCCGTTATAGGCTTTCTGCCTCTTGTTATGGTAATGTATTTTCTTATCGCTCTTCTTGAGGATTGCGGATATATGGCAAGAGTTTCTGTCGTTCTTGATCCCATTTTTAAGAAGGTCGGTTTGTCGGGAAAATCAGTTATCCCGTTTGTTATCGGTACCGGCTGTGCAATTCCCGGTGTTATGGCTTGCAGAACCATAAAAAATGAAAGAGAAAGAAGAGCTACCGCAATGCTCGCTCCTTTTATGCCCTGCGGTGCGAAGCTTCCCGTTATTGCTCTTTTCGCAGCTGCATTTTTCTCTGATGCATCGTGGGTTGGCCCTCTTATGTATTTTGTCGGTATTGTTGTAATATTTTTCGGTGCCCTTATAATAAACAAAATTACGGGAAACAGCAAAAAGAAATCATATTTTATTATTGAGCTTCCCGAATATAAGCTGCCGTCCCTTTGGAGAGCGGTAAAGTCAATGTGTTCAAGGGGGTGGGCATACATAGTAAAAGCCGCCACTATCATTCTTGTCTGTAATACTGCCGTTCAGATTATGCAGTCCTTTACATGGAAACTACAGCTTGCGGAAACTGCTGACGAATCCATTCTTGCTTCAATTGCAGGTCCGTTTGCGTATATACTTGTACCTGTTGTCGGTGTTGCTTCATGGCAGCTCGCCGCAGCGGCTGTTACAGGCTTTATTGCAAAGGAAAATGTTGTAGGTACACTTGCAGTTTGTTTTGTGGGACTTGAAAATCTCATTGATACACAAGAGCTTGCCATTATGGAGGGTGCAGGTGCAGAGGTTGCAGGCGTAATGGCAATTACAAGGGCTGCAGCACTCGCTTATCTTATGTTCAATCTCTTTACACCGCCCTGCTTTGCCGCAATAGGTGCGATGAATGCGGAAATAAAAAGTAAAAAATGGTTCTTCGGGGGAATTGCCCTTCAGCTTATGACAGGCTTTTCTATCGGTTTTGTCGTATATCAGGCGGGAACGCTTATGACAGAAAAAGCTTTCGGAGAGGGCTTCATTCCGGGACTTGCTGCAGTTGCGGTTTTCGCTGTTATAATTACCGCACTTTGCATAAACGGTGAAAAGAGGGCAAAAGAAGAAATCAAAAAGAAAAAGAACAGAGTGAAAGTATAAGTTATGATAAAAAATATAATTATTATAGTAATTCTGATAATAATAATCGGACTTGCCGTGTTTTATATCAGGAAATCAAAAAAATCAGGAGTAAAATGCATAGGCTGTCCCGACAGTAAAAGCTGCAACGGCAACTGCAGTACCTGTGTTTCACTAAAAATCTCGGATGAATAACAACAAAGGCTCAGAATATAAACTGAGCCTTTGTTCTTACAGTTCAACAGCCTTGCAGATTTCCGGAATGATGAACTCAATTTCAGGATGATTCTTCTTTATCGTATTTTTTAGCCTTTTGACACTGACAGTGCGTGTAAGCGGCGGGAATGCATTATCAAAATGGTCAACAAGAATTTTTTTCGGATGATACCTTTTTATAAAATTCTTTGTTTTTTCGGGGATAAAAACACTTCCTCCGTTTGCAAGGATGAAAAGATCAACATCCTCAGGATAATGTTCTTTCGGATGCTCACGGAAAGAACCTGTCAGAAAGATTTTTTTGCCCTCTGCTTCAATCTCATAGGCGACAAACTCTCCGCCTGCCGGCATTTTGCGATTAATATATGTCTGTCGGAACAGACGAGGAAACATAGCAATGCATTTAGGAACGACCGTCAGAATATAAATAGGATCAAAGATGATATGTTTGAAGCGATGTACACGAATGTTATAATCACCTATATGAATCACATCATCCGGATGAAGAGCCTTTATCCGATTCTCGGCTACGCCCCATTTCATAAGTGTTTTTTTAGGAGCTTCGGTGCAGTAAATAGGAACTTTTTTGTCAGTCTCGGCAAGAGACGGGAGACTGTATATATGATCAAAATGACCGTGTGTGACCAGAACCGCATCAAAGCCGACAAAGCCTTCAACGGATGTGGTTTCAATTCGATTATTCATCCGCACGAACGGATCGAAAAGCAGCTTCGTTTTTCCGTCATCAATCCCAATAGTCGCTGTTCCGTACCAAGTAATTTTCATATCCAACTTCCCCATATAAAATTTACTTATTATCTTTATTTGTTTTAAATTATACAAAAAATGATAAAAAAGTAAATAGTTTTGATAAAATATATGCAAAAAAAAGAATTTTAGTGAAGATTGAACAGAAAAGTAAACTCCTCAACGTATATGTATTCAGAAGGATTTATGCAGATGACGGGAGTTGACCGATTACTGCGGCTGTGCCTTGCACCCGCGGCTCGGCATTCTGCCTTACTGCTCTTCACTAAAAAACGGCTTCTGTTCTTAACATTCAGGTCTAACGGGTTCAACTCTCTTAACAATAAGAAAAAATCTTACAATTTATCAACCCCCTACCCCAATCAATGTCATTAACTTAATGACATTGATTGGGGTAGGGGGGGGTAAGGAAGCAAAATGATTTTAAGGGGTTTCAACCCACAAAATCGAAGTTATTTTCAGTAAAATACTTTTATATAACAGTAAACAACACCGCCGAGGTTTTCTCCCCGGCGGTAATATGTTTATTAAATTAATAGTGTGCCAAACCGCATTCACACACGGGATTCATCTTAAACAGCTTCCAGAAGAACTGTACAATCTTCCAGATGATATTCTTAATGAACCAGTTATTGCTGTGGCAAAGGTGGTCACAATCGGTGTCTGTGGGTTCATCCGGTGTGTTAGGTTCTGCGGGTTTATCAAATTCGTGTCCGCAATCGTAGTCGCAGAGGTAGTCGTCGTTGTCGTCCTTATGAGCGAGCTTTCCGATTACTTCCTGTGCAGTGAGAGTTTCACCGCATACTGAGCACTTAACACCATCTGTAAGACCTGTATTTTCACAGGTTGCAGCATAACCCTTAATGTTTTCTTCTGTGTGACCAAGTACAGGGATTTCCTTGTATGTTGTATAGTCACACTCTGTGCAGTATTCGTATGCCTCGTGACCTGCTTCTGTACAAGTTGCATCCTTCTTATCAACTGTCTTGATTTCGTGTGATGCAGGGATTTCTTTATAGGATGTGTAATCACAAGCTGTGCAGTATTCGTAAGCATCCCAGCCTATCTCTGTGCAAGTCTTAGCCTGTGCGGGAACCTGAATAAGAGTGTCTTTGTGATTCAGTGCAGGGATTGTTTTCGGTTTTACAGCATCACAGCCGTAATCACAGGGAGCCACTTCTTCACCTGCTTCAGTGCAAGTGGGAGTCTTTGTTTCGGTATAGTTTGTGAAGGAGTGTTCGCAGACATATTCACAAACGATACATTCACCGAATCTCCATATATGTGCGTCGGGATCTGCTTCACCGAAGTATTCGCCGCAATCTTCGCACTGATAACCCTTACAGGTCTGTTCACCAAGATTGTGATTGAACTTGATTGTTACCCCAAGGACATATTCCTCATCAGTCGTATCAATAGGTTCGTCGGTATATCGGTCAAAACAAGCAGAACAGTCAGCAAGATAATCACCGATCATGTCATCAGTTTCGTGATATATACCGATATATTTATAAGAACCGCCGCTGAATGTAACAGGAGAGTAAAGATGAAGACCGTAACCCAAATAACCGCCGCCTACAGAATCGGTAAATGTGGCATTGGCCGTTACATCAAAACTGCCGCTTGATGGCTGTGTCCATTCTTTTCCGTTAAGGTCAAGTATGATAGCCTTGTTTATTTCAACACTGTTGTAATCCATGTAATCCTTAAGCAGTTTAATTATACTGCCGTCCTCTGCTTTGTCAAACGCATCAGGGAATGAACCGTGATATGTAACGGTTTCGCCTGTTGTAAGAGAGAAAGGTAATGCGTAGAAACAAATTGTGCAGGTTCCGTTTTCAAGTATCTCATGAGAACATTGATATCCACAGGTTCTGCATGCACCTTTATTGTCCAAATCATGAGAACATTCTTCATCAACGGGATATTCTGCATCGCAATAATCGCAGTAGCCATAATACCAACTATGTTTGCTTGTATCAGCTTCTCCGAACCACTCATAGCAGTATTCACACCAATAACCCATACAGGTTTGCTCTGTAGAAAGAGAATGTTCTCCGATTTCACCGAAATAACGATAGCACAAATTACACCTATAGCCCTTACAGGTCTGCTCTGTGCTTAAATCGTGCTGATCTCCGGCTTCACCGTACCAGTTTTCACAAACTTCACACATAAAGCCTTTACAGGTCTGTGTGCCGCCTATATGGTCGTGCTCATCACCGCAAATGTCGCAAAAAGTATCGTTCCAATTATGCGCATCAGGGTCTGCTTCGCCGTAATAATCTCCGCAGGAATAACAATAATACCCGAGACAGGTTTGCTCATAGCTGAGGTCGTGTTCACTCGCTTGACCGAAATATTCACCACAAACGGAACATAAAGTACCAAGGCAAGTTTGGTCACCTTCCGCTGTATGTTCTCCGGCTTCACCGTACCATTGCATACAAACTTCACACTTAAAGCCTTTGCAGGTCTGCGTGCCGCCTGTGTGAACACTGCAGGGTTCAATTACAGTTACAGTGTAGTTGTATTCTTCATGATAATCATAAAACTCAAAGAAATAGGTTTCACCGGCTGTGAATTCGTATTCTAAATAAAAATCAAGATCATTCTCTTCTCTGTAACCGCTGTCGTCTGCATCGGTAATAAATTCCATATTGCTGTCATAAAGCGTTATCAACGGATCAGCATCGGAAACAGACATAATAATGTATTTTCCGCTTACAGCGGGAATAAATTTTACACGCTCTTTTTTTGTAACAGTGTATGAGTCACCGGCGTTGATTTCATTACCGGCAAAAGCACCGCATACATCACAGAGCGAATCTCCGTCTTCGCTGATGTGTTCGTTCGTGCCTTCACCGTACAATTGATTACATATTTCGCACTTGTAGCCGCCGCAGAGTTGTGTGCCGCCTGTGTGCTCACAATTTATATAAATAAGCTGCCCGTCATCAAGCTTACTTGCATCTGTTACATCATAAACAATTTCACCGTTCACTTTAGCGATAAAGCCGCACTCATTAGAATAATCCCCTTTAATCCAACTGAAAGCATAAACACCGTCTTCGGGAAGAACCGCTGTAAAAATTTCGCTTGCTCCGGTTTCAATGGTTGCTGCCCCTACTTCCGTATATACTCCGTCAATGATCTGTTCGATTTTTACAGCATTTCCGGACCAACCGTCACGGTAGCTGTCGGTCATTGTTATAGTGACAAATGTACCTGCTGCTCCGCAATCATTACAAATGCTGTCAGTTATATTTTCATGTCGGCATTCTTCACCGCAAGCGTCACACTTGCCGTCAGTGTAGTTTTCATGGAGGCATTCAGAATATACTTCCCATGTACCTTCATATTCACCGAAGGGAGTGTAGAGGTTATAGCCGGTGGCATAAAAATCAAACAGATAACCCGATGAACTTACGTCATCTGTATACCAGAACCGAATACATCCGCTTTCATAACTATCAGGCACAGAATAGGAATAGACTGCACCGTATTCGTGGTTCATAGCCTCATTGGCGAGGATAGATCCGGATTCATTATATATCCAAAGATACACTCCCGAAACCTTTTTTGTACTATCGACAACCTGACTGATATTAATGTAAAGGGTGTGGGTGTCATCTTCTGCTGCCATAGCGGGCATCGTCAGTGAGAACAGCATAACGATGCATAAGAATATGCTCAGTATTTGCTTTGTGATTTGTGTTTTCGTTTTCATATCGTTTTTCTCCTTTCGGGAATTAATTATTAGTTTTTATACTGAGTTCGTTGAATACACTTTCAACTGCTTTTTTTGCCACTGCTTCAAAATCGATTTTTTCAATAAACTCAAGTGCTTCGGTGATTTTTTCTTCTTCTGCCTTGTATATCCGCAGAAGCATTGTTACAAGTCTTTTTACTTTTGCCTCAATAGTAAAATATATATCGCAGGGAATGGTCATATATGCCCTCATTATTCCCATTGAAGCAATTTCGATTTCGTAAAAGTCCTTAGTTTCAAAAGTCGGAAATGTTTCGCTGAATGCTTCATACATCATATTGGTTCTTCTTTTAAGCACTTCTTCGCTTGTCTTCCGCATTGAATAACCTGCAAGATAAAGGTTTCGCATATCCTCATTCATTTCCGCCATATAAAGCTGTAAAACCTCATTGGCTATGAAGATAAGCAGCTTATTGTCGGTGAACTTTTTTGAAACAGCATCCGATGCCGCTGTTACACCGTCAAGAAATCTCGTAACAAGTAATCCGAGAATTTCCTCCTTGCTGCTGAACTCATAAAGAATTTTACTTTTCAGCACTCCCGACAGCTTTGCTATATCGGTAAAGGTGGTACGCTCAAAGCCCTTCTGAATAAACAGTGCCGTTGAAGCGGTAAGGATTTTTCTGTGCAACTCGGCGGTTGCTTCTTCACTTCTTATGTTCGCCAAATCATCAACTCCTGTCTTGATTTACATCTCAAAACGAAACGCAGTTTGTTTTCGTTGTTATATTAACACAGGTTAATAATATTGTCAATGAGTTTGATGTGAAAAATTTAATTTTTTACGGTTTTGTAACAGCAAAAATGCCACTTTATTTGTCCGCAAAAAAAATAATCCTACGCTCATTGTATCAAAACAAGCGTAGGATTTTGGTGCGGATGACGGGAGTCGAACCCACATGAACTTGCATTCACTAGGACCTGAACCTAGCGCGTCTGCCAATTCCGCCCCATCCGCTTATTGTGTCTCTGATTTTTACACGGTGAGACTTTCCGAGGCGGAGCATCTTGCTTAATCCGCAGTTTTGTCCCTGAATTTTACACGGCGGGGCTCTTCCGAGAGCGGAGTGTTTCACTTAATCCGCTTTGCACTTTTTTCAGTGCCTCAAAATAATAGCACAAGAGAAGAAAAAAGTCAATGTTTTTTAAGGATATATTAATTTGACAAGTATATAAATGTAATATAAAATAAATGTATCGACATAAAAGGAGATATAAAATGAAAAAGTCTTTAAAAATATCACTTGGCGCTGTCGCTGCTTTCGGCGCCGCAGTTTTAGCTACTGAAAATATATTTCTCACAAAAATCATAACCGAGTCAAAAAAGGATTATAAAGAAGACCTCGATTATCTTTTTGTTCTCGGCGGACTTATTATAGGTGAAGAGACTCCCAGCGAGCATCTTATGAAGAGAATTGAAAAAGCCGCTTTTTATCTTAAAGAACATCAGAATACGGTTGCCGTAACTTGCGGTGGCTGTTTCAGAGACGGGCAGAAAAAGAGTGAAGCACTAATAATCAAGGAGCATCTCATTTCAATGGGCATAAACGGAGACAGAATTCTGCTTGAAGATAAGTCCACCACTACCAATGAAAACTTCAAGTTCGGAAAATGCATTGTAGAAAAACACAGCGGCAAAGAGTTTTATGAGCTTTCCACAGGCTTTCTTTCAAGTGATTACCACCTTTTCAGGGCAGGGCTTATTGCAAAAATAAACGGGCTTCCCGGGCTTTGCAAAATCGGCGCTAAGAGCACAGTCAAGGATTTTATAAGAGGTGCCGCACGTGAAATCCTTGTTGCCCCCGACCTTATAAACAACTATCTTTCAAGTAAGTAAAAATGTGACCTTGAGAAGTAAATCTTACTCAAGGCCGCTTTTTTTATCTTGCTAAGGGGAATTTGTCTTCCTCCCTTAAATCAAGAATGGTTATAATTCTTTCAAAATTTTCCTTTGTGTGAGATAATGCTTCGGTTCTGTGGGAATCGCTTCCCAGATAAAATTTGCATCCGCAGTCCTTTGCAATATAGTAAGGACGCATAAGGATATCCTTTTCTTCGTCGGAATTAAATATGGTTTTTGTGTTAAGCTCTATGCCGAGCCCTTTTTTTGCACAGTCGGAAAATATCCCGTACAAATCCTCAGCTTTCAGAAGCCTTATAACCTCAGTCGTTCTTTCCTTCATAATATGTCCCGTTGTCATGTGAGCAATTCCCATCTTATGAAAAGGAAGGGGCATAGAGAGAAGATTTTTTATTTTTGAAAGCCAGATTTCCGCTGCCTCTTCGGGGGAAGAGAGTTTTTCTCTAACGGTGTTTCCTGCAAGGTGCATGTGAGTTGTGGCAACCGTCACAAAGTCAAGCTCTCTAAGAGTTTCGGGGCTGATACCCAATATACCGTTATAGTCCATATCAATTTCCGCACCGAAAAGAAAATCAATTCCGTTTTCTTCGGGTAAGGGAAGTACGGACGTAAGATATTTGTAGCCGTGCTCCTCAATCCACTCGGCTTCGCTTTTAACCTTTTCATCCCAGAAGTGATTTGTGAGACATATCTTATTAAAATTGTTCTTTATTGCATATTCCAGTATTTTTTCGGGAGTTTGCTTTTCGTCTTTGCAGCAACGGGATACCGTTGAATGTATATGAAAATCGTGATTAATTCTATATTTCATCAGAGCTTTATTCTCTTTTCCTCCAAAGGCATATTTTTTCTGAAATTGGGGATTTCCATTGTTTTTCCGTTGTTTGTAACGGAAAGATTAGAAAGAAGTCCCACTGCAGTCCATTCACAGGCTTTATAAACATCAAGCTCGGGCTGGGTGTTTGTTTTTATTGCATCAATGAAGTCATCGACAATAAAGAAGTCTCCGCCGCCGTGGCCTGCATTTATCTGTTCGGGTGTTGCATTTCTGTATTTTTCGGGAAGAAGATGCTTATAATTCATAAGATCCTCCCAATCCATTTCGCCCTTTTCGTTTCTGTTCTTTGTAAGGGATACTCTGTCAAGGTCGCCTGCAAGATTTCCCTTGCCGTACTGTGCTGACTGATAGATACCTTCTGTTCCCTGTAAGAGGTAATTTGTCATACAATGCGGACGGGGAGACATACAGTCTGTTCTTATCTCAAGAAGATTTCCCTTATCTGTGCGGCACATTGTTGTGGTTCCGCTGTCCTGCTTCACGCCGTAGCTGTGGCGGGGACCGGGGGAGAAGCAGGAGATTTCAGTGATTCTATCATTGGGGAACCACTGCATAACGGGGCCTAAGCTGTGAGTTGGATAGAAGTTTCCTCTTGTTCCGCACTGCCAGAAGCTTCTCCATGAGGTTTTTCCGTCGGGGTAGGTGAGAAGATCGCCGATGTTATGAAGATACATACCCTCTGCATAGTAGGGTGTGCCGAAAATTCCTTTCTTTACCATCTCTTTAACGAGCTGTACCTCGGGAGTGTAAATATAATTCTCTGCGTACATATATATTTTGTTGTATTTTTCAACAGTTTCACAAAGCCAGAAAAGCTCGTCCGTTGAAACGCCTGCCGTAACCTCACTCATAACGTGTTTTCCGGCTTCCATTGCGGTTATTGCCTGAGGTACATGGCACTGCATGGGGGTTGATATGATAACTGCATCAATATCACTTTCGAGCATATCCTCATATACTCTGAATGTTTTTACATCGCCTATCCTTGCTGCGGCTTGTTTAAGGTGATCTTCATTTATGTCGCACATGGCGGAAATTTTTACGTCCTCTGACATCTGAAGTCCTTTGAGAAATGATAGACCTCTTGTTCCTACAATACCTATTTTTACCATTTTTATTTGCTCCTTTAGGATTTGTTATTCTGTAATTATTCTACCTTTGTCATAGGGAGACTTCTGTTGCTGTGCAATTTTGCTGCCGTTGAGCAAACAGAGCTTAAAAGCAATGGGATTGATTTTTGTGTAGCCAATTTCTGCCGGAGTGCTTTGCACACCGTTTGTAATGAGGTGCAGACCTGTAATACTTATCTGTATTCCTGAAAGTTTAACAGTCAAACTTTTCTTTGTTGCAGAAAGTGCAGAATTCTTTCGGCTTTTTCATAGCCGTTTCTATAAAGCTTTTCAATTTTTTCTGTGTCTTTTGTTAATGTTTTAAGTCCCTTGCAGTCATCGGGTGCAATTATAAGTGCTTTGCCCTCTTTTTCCATATGGCGTGCTATTTCTACTCCCACATTATACCTCTGATAACGGCTTTCGAGTGCGGTTGCAAGCAAGGGATAACGGTGTCTCAAAAGAGCGGCGGCTTTTTTGTCAACTCCCGCAACTCTTATTTCATCCGCGGGACGTGTGAGAATGAGAATTATTCTGTCACAGCCGTCAGAAAGGGCCTTTCTGACGGGAACGGGGTCAGAGGCACCGCCGTCAAAGCAGGGAATTCCGTCCATAATAACGGGTTTACATACAGCGGGAAGGCAGGAGGAAGCCATAAGAACGGTATAATCATCCTTTTTATATGCCTCTTTCGGGAAATAAATCGCCCTTCCAGTTTTAGCATCGGTGGCAACCGTTAAAAAGGTACCGCCGAAGCTCTGCATTTTCTCATAGTTCAGAGGGTTTTCACCGTCCGAATTGGATAAAACCCTGTAAACGTAGGAAAGGTCAAGATATGAGCCTGCGTTAAAAATATTTGAAAAACTCATATATTCGGGACGAAGGGAATATTCCGTATAGAAAAGGAGATTTCTTCCTTTTTGTCCTCCGAGAAAAGAGGCGGCATTTGCCGCCCCGGC
This sequence comes from Acutalibacteraceae bacterium, assembly GCA_045534425.1. Lineage (GTDB taxonomy): Bacteria > Bacillota > Clostridia > Oscillospirales > Acutalibacteraceae > RUG806. Next base: position 19,403 of record JAZSJT010000049.1, read on the forward strand.
AGATACACCGATAATATAATCAAAACTTATGCTTTCATCCAAAAGGCGGTCAAAAACACCTGCACCGAAAGCACCGCGAAGACCGCCGCCGATATCAATTATTCCTGTCATCTGTCAAATGTATATCTTTCTTCTTCGGGGGTGATTACGGGAGAATACTGTCCTATCCACATATTTTCCCACTTTTGCCCCGCAATTTTTTCAAGCCGTTTTTTCTGTTGTTCGGTTATTGTGACCGTGCCGTTTTCGTGCTTTTCTTTAATTACTCTCTGAATTTCCTTGTGGTCAGTCTTATTCATTGTAAAGCTCTTTATAAGAATAAGAGTGAGAATGCCGAAAATAATTGGCATTACGGAGAAATTGAGACGAAGACCGAAAACGGTTTTTGCTGTCTGATAAACAGGCTCTTTCTTTGTTACATCATAGCCGAAAAATTTGAGGGAGTATCCGAGAATGCCCGTCATGAAGGAATTGATTGTTTTTGAGGTGAAGGAACGGAAGGTTGCAATAACACCTTCTCTTCTTCTGCCGGTGATAAGCTCGTCAACATCGGTGATGTCGGGCTGGATTGTATCAATTGCAAAGCCGGGACCTGAGAAGCCGAAGTTGTAGAGAATAGCGGCAATATAAAGGAATGCGGCAGGAGTTCTGTTTGAAACGAAGAGATTTATTGCAAGACCTGCAATCATAATGGGTGTCAGCATAAGTCCCGACGTTCTCTTGTCAAAATAACGGTTAAGGAAGTAAATTACAGGAGAACCCATAAATTCTGCCGTTCCTGCAACGGTGTTGAGTATGTTGAAGTGCTTGTATTTATCTGCAATACTTACAATGAAATACTGGTCGGAATAAGAATAGAAGCTTGAACGGAATGAATTGAAAAGACAGATAAGGAAATACTGTCTGAATGAACGGTTTTTTGCAACGAGCCAGTATTCATTGAATAGATATTTCCAGTTGATAGGTTCATTTTTAAGTGTCAGAGATGAGGGCTCGGGGCAGGTGAAGAAGGAAAGTATGGGAGACCATACGAACCATACTGCAAGAACGATGCCGCAGAGAAGATATGTGCCTCTGTGTTCGGGTGACGGGTTGTCCATATTAAGACCGCCCAGCATCATACCCATAAACAGGAATGACGAAACCTGTCCCACACTGTTGAACATATATTCCACCATTTTATATTGTGTTCGTCTGAAATAGTCAGGTTCAATGGTGGGGAGCATTGCAACATGAGGAACGCTCATCATTGTGTATGATGTTGAATAAATAAATGCAGTTATAAGGTAATATATTGAATTGAAGGTCATATTACCCATTGATGAAATGCCGAAGGAGCACCACTTCATAATGTAAGCGAAGAAGAAGGGTATTGCACCTGCAAGAACATATGGCCTGTGCTTGCCGTATTTTGAACGGGTGCGATCGGTTATAATACCCATAAGCACATCAGATACAGCATCAATAAGCCCGTTTATCATACTGATTCTGCCCGTAACATCTGTGGGCATTTGCTCAACGAAGCTTAAAAACTGCTGGTGATAAAGGTTGATCGGATAACCGGCACCGCCGAGTGTGATGTTTGCACAGGTATAACCCGCCATCGGCTTTATGTATGTTCCGAAATTTCCTTCAATACCTGCTGCATTTTTCAGCTTTTGCCCGAGACCTGACGGGTTTGGGTTTGCATTCTCTTTTATGCCCATAAAAAATCCCCCTTGTTTGTGCAGAATTTTATGATGTGTTGGAATTATACCATTAATATAGTAATAATGTCAAACAAATTATGGTAATATTTGTTGAAAAATTATGTTGAAAAAGACAAAAAGCGTATTGCATTGATTGGGGTTTTGTGATATAATTTTCCTCGTACTCTTTTGGGAATTTGTTGTTTTTTCACCATATTCCTCACATTTTTAGGAGGTAAACACTTTGAAACAGTATAACGCTAATGACATCAGAAACGTCTGCATCGCCGGTCACGGCGGCAGAGGTAAAACCACTCTCGCAGAGGCTATGCTCTATATTGCAGGAGCATCCGACCGTTTCGGTAAGGTTGCAGACGGCAACACCGTAATGGACTTTGACGCAGAAGAAAAGCGTCGTCACAATTCAGTATCATCCGCTGTATGCCCTCTTGAGTGGCGTGACAGAAAAATAAATATTATTGACACTCCCGGTCTTTTTGACTTCGCAACAGGTGTAACAGAAGGTATCAGAGCTGCCGAAACAGTTCTTATTGTCACAAAATCAGGCTCAGGTGTCGGTGTCGGTGCCGAAAAGGCATATAAGGCTGCAACACAGAGAAATATGTCCAAGTACATAATCGTTACCGGCTGTGATGCTGAAAACGCAAACTTCTATAAGACTGTTGATGCTTTCCAGGAAGCCTTCGGAACTCAGGTTTGTCCCGTTGTTGTTCCTTATGTTGAAGGTGACAAGGTTGTAAGCTATGTAAACTTCCTTCAGAATAAGGCATTCGCATATAAGGACGGCAAGGCAACAGAGGTCGATATGCCCTCCACAGACAGAATTGAAGAGCTCCACGCTGCCTTCACAGAGTCTGTTGCAACATCCGATGATGAGCTTATGATGAAGTTCTTTGACGGTGAAGAATTTACACACGATGAAATCGTTGCAGGTCTTTCAAAGGCAGTTCTTGAAGGTACTGTAATGCCTATGTATGCTTGCTCTGCATATACACTTGAAGCTGTTGACCTTGTTCTTAACGGTATCACAAAGATGGCTCCTTCACCCGTTCAGTTCAAAGAAACCGCAACTGATGCAGACGGAAACGAAATTGAACTTGAATGTGACGAGAACGGACCTCTTGCAGCAATGTGCTTCAAGACCGTTGCCGACCCGTTTGTAGGTAAGATGACTTATGTTAAGGTCGCTTCCGGTAAAATTGACGGCAACACTCCTTGCTATACTCCCAGAACTGCCGCTAACCAGAGAATGGGTAAGCTTATTATCCCCAAGGGCGGAAAGACAGAAGATACATCTGTTATCACAGCAGGTGACATCGCAGTTATCACAAAGCTTGACGGTATCAAAACAGGTGACACAATCTGTTCCGAAAAGGCTCCTCTCACACTCAAGGCTCCCGTATTCCCCGAGCCCTGTCTTTCAATGGCAGTTATAGTTAAGAAGAAGGGTGAAGAAGAAAAGGTTGCCGCAGGTCTCAAGAAGCTTTCTCACGAAGATCCCGCAATCCGCTTCTATACAAACGATGAAACAAGAGAACAGATTTTAGCAGGTCTCGGCGAACAGCATCTTGACCTTATCGTAACAAAGCTTAAGACCAAGTTCGGTGTTGAGGTTGACCTTCAGATTCCCAGAGTTGCTTACAGAGAAACTATTTCCAAGAGAGTTGAAATTCACGGAAGACACAAGAAGCAGTCAGGCGGTCACGGTCAGTTCGGTGATGTATGGATCCGTTTCGAGCCCTGTGAAGAGCTGGACCTTGTATTTGGTGAAGAGGTTGTCGGCGGTTCTGTTCCCAAGAACTTCTTCCCCGCAGTTGAAAAGGGACTTCGTGAAAGCGTTAAACGCGGTATCGTAGCAGGCTACCCTGTAGTAAACATCAAGGCTACTCTTTATGACGGCTCCTACCATCCCGTTGACTCCTCCGAAATGGCATTCAAGACTGCTGCGTCTCTTGCATTCAAGCAGCTGAAGGACACTGCAGGTCCCGCAATTCTTGAACCCATCGGCTCACTCAAAGCCTATATGCCCGACGATAACCTCGGTGACATTATGGGTGACATCACAAAACGCCGCGGCAGAGTTCTCGGTATGGGCCCCGCAGACGAACCCAAAATGCAGCTTCTTGAAGCAGAAGTACCTATGGCTGAAATGGGTGATTTCTCCACAACACTCCGTAGTGTAACAGCTGGCAGAGGCTATTTCTCCTTCACCTTCGAAAGATATGAAAGAGCTCCTCAGGAGGTTGCAACAAAAGTTATCGCAGAATCCACAATGGAAGACGACGACGAATAAAAACCACTTTACCCGTTTCTGCAAATGGAACGGGTATTTTTTGATTATTGCAGTGACGGAATACATAAGCTTTTTTCTGACAGTAAACCTTAAATTATATCGGGAAACGAATCCTTCGGTGCTGTTTCCTGATTATAATTTTTTTGTAGACTTGATAATTATTATATGATATAATTTATAATAAAATTTAAAAAGGAGCGTTTGATTTATGAAGGTACTCCTGATAAATCCGACCAACAGTGATCTGCTTCATGCCGTTTCGGCTCCTGTCGGACTCATTTCCATTGCAACTTATCTGAAAAAAGACGGGCATCAGGTCAGAATTGTTGACCTTTCAGTGTCGCACGTGTCTTTGAGAAAGGTTGTTCGGGAGTTTAATCCCGATTTATGCGGAGTGTCAGTCCGATCAGCAAAATCTGTGGCATTTGCTGTAACTGTATCAAAAAAAGTGCATAAGATGGGCGTTCCCGTTGTGTGGGGCGGTCCGTTCTGCGACCAGGCTCCGCTTAATCATTTCTTTGATTCCGGATTTATTGATGTTCTGAGCTTCAGCGAGGGAGAAATGACCTGGCTTGAACTTGCCGATGCTTTTGAAAATGGAAAAGGTCTTGAAAATATCAAAGGTATTGCATATAAAAAAGACGGTAAAATTTACCGCAATGAAGACAGAGAATTTATGGATCTGAGTAAGATTATTCCCTGTGACTGGTCTTTTGTCGATATCCCGAAATACTATCAGCATCTTTACGGAGCTGAGAGTCTTCTCTATCTTTATCTTTCCAAGGGCTGTCCCGGTCACTGTTCTTTTTGTTATAATGTGGAATTTCACCGATCCTGTCACAGAAGAAAGCCCCTCAGTGTATTTATGACAGAGCTGAAGGAGCTTGTTGAAGTGTATAAGCTTGACGGATTTTATCTTGCCGATGAAATGGCTTTTATGAAAAAAAGCGATCTTTATGATTTATGTGATGCACTTGATAATGCAGGGTATAAAATGACCTGGGGTTTTCAGACGCGAATCGGTGCACTTAATAAGGATGATATGCAAAGAGCTTATGACAGCGGCTGCAGATGGATAGATTTCGGAATTGAAAGCGGAAGTCCCGCAATGATGAAAAAAATCGGAAAAAATATTCCGATTGAAAAAATACTTCCTACTTTTGAATGGTGCATGGAAATAGGAATTATCTCAATGTCTAATTTTATTGTCGGAATGTATGAGGAAACGGTTGATGATCTTAAACACAGTGTTGAGCTTGCGAAGAAGCTTTCCGATAATGAACCTACATTTTTATTATACGGTTATAATTACGGCTCTCCTATGGGTAAGGATATTTATAACAGTAAAAAATATAAGTTACCGCAGAAATTAAAGGATTATAATAAAATAGATTTCTGTTATAACAGAATGCCCAATTTTTCGGAAATACCCGAATGGGATAAAAAGGTTGTTCAGGGATATTTTCTTTGGAATCAGCTTTTCAGAAAGAATTATTCAGATGAAACCAAATCCTTTGAAATGATATATAAGCATATTAAGATAGTGCTGGACAGAATATCATTTGTCGGTATTGTTCATCTGCCCGAGGCTGTTATTAAATCAGTATTTCCCTTTATAAGATTTTTCATAGCTGCAAAATTCTGTAAGAAAACCCTCAGAAAGTATGGTATTGATTAATTTTTTTATATTAAAGATTTTGTGAGTTCTGTTGAAATACTGTAATATATAGATAATATTTCAGTTTTTTTGTGTTTTATTTTCTATATGTTGTGTTGTTGACATTTTTATATGTGTATTGTATAATACATATGGATTTTTACATGACTGACGGATTTCGCGGTGTACCGCGGTGGAGTGTAAAAATTTTATTGCCGACCGTCTGGGCACAATCAGTTTGTGAAATCTGATTGTGTCCCTTTTTCTTTTTTATACAGGAAAAGGGAGAAAAGAATTCGAAAAAAGGAGAAATTAATTATGAAGCACGAAAATTGGCTCGGATTCAAAGAAGGTGTCTGGCAGGATGAAATCAATGTAAGGGATTTTATTCAGCTTAATTACAAGGAATATAAGGGCGACAGCAGCTTTCTTGCAGGTGCCTCTGAACGAACATCAGCACTTATGGGAAAGGTGCAGGAGCTTTTTAAAAAAGAACGCAAAAACGGCGGTGTTCTGGATGTTGATACGGAAAAAGTATCATCGCTTCTCAGTTACTTGCCCGGATACATTGATAAAGATAATGAACTAATTGTGGGTATGCAGACTGACAGCCCCCTTAAAAGAGGTGTAAATCCTTTTGGCGGAATAAGAATGGCACGTCAGGCATGTGCAGCATACGGCTACAGACTTTCTGACAAGGTTGAGGATGAATTCCGTTTCAGAACCACTCATAATGACGGTGTTTTCAGAGCTTATACCGACGAAATGAGAATGGCAAGAAAATGCCACGTTATTACAGGGCTTCCCGATGCTTACGGCAGAGGAAGAATTATCGGAGATTACAGAAGAATTGCACTTTACGGTATTGACCGTCTTATAGGCGAAAAGGTGAAGGACAAAAAGGCACTTGCAGATAAAGAATTTACTCCTGAAAATATCCGTCTTTCCGAAGAGCTTTTTCAGCAAATTACATTTTTAGGCTATCTCAAGGAAATGGCAGCTCTTTACGGCTTTGATATAAGTGGGCCTGCAAAAAATGCAAAGGAAGCAATTCAGTGGACATATTTCGGATATCTTGGTGCTATAAAAGAGCAGAACGGTGCCGCAATGAGCCTTGGCAGAGTCAGCACTTTCTTTGATATTTATATTGAAAGAGATATTGAAAACGGTGTTCTCACAGAAGAGGGTGCTCAGGAGCTTATGGATGACTTTGTTATGAAGCTTCGTATTGCCCGCCATCTTCGTACTCCCGAATACAACGAGCTTTTCGGCGGAGATCCTATGTGGATAACGGAGGCTTTGGGAGGTATGGGCAAGGACGGAAGAACCCTTGTTACAAAAAACACCTTCAGAATGCTTAACACTTTATATACTCTCGGAAGCTCTTCAGAGCCCAATCTCACTGTATTATGGTCAAATGACCTTCCCGAAAACTTTAAAAAATTCTGTGCAAAGGTTTCCTGTGACACAGATTCAATTCAGTATGAAAATGACGATGTTATGAGACCTCTTCATGGGGACGACTATGCAATTGCCTGCTGTGTTTCCGCTATGGAGGTAGGAAAACAGATGCAGTTCTTCGGAGCACGCTGCAACCTTGCCAAGCTTCTTCTTATAGCCATAAACGGCGGTTATGATGCCACAAGCGGAATTCACATAGGTCCTCAGATGTCTGTAATGGACAGGGACACTCTTGACTTTGATGAAGTTATGGAGCGTTACAATATTTATATTGAGTGGCTAAGCTCGCTCTATGTAAATACTATGAATGTTATCCACTATATGCACGATAAGTATGCATATGAAAAAACACAGATGGCTTTACACGATACCGAGGTTACTCGCTTTATGGCTTTCGGAGTGGCAGGCTTCTCCGTTGTTGCGGATTCTCTCAGTGCCATTAAATTTGCAAGGGTTCATCCCGTTAAGGATGAATTGGGTTATATCACAGATTTTAATACTGAGGGCGATTTTCCCAGATACGGAAATGACGACGACAGGGTTGACTTTATTGCCCGTGATATGGCAAATAAGGTTATAACAGAGCTCAGAAAAACTCCCGCATACAGAAATGCAATCCATACACTTTCCGTGCTTACAATCACATCAAATGTTATGTACGGTAAACACACAGGGGCTACACCCGACGGCAGAAAAGCGGGTACACCCTTTGCACCGGGGGCTAATCCTATGCATAACCGTGAGGAAAACGGTGCTCTGGCATCTCTTAACTCCGTTGCAAAAATCCGATATGAGGACTGCCGAGACGGTATTTCAAACACATTTACAATCACCCCCGATGCTCTGGGCAAGGATGATGAGCAGAGAATTGATAACCTTGTGAATATTCTTGACGGCTATTTCAAGAAGAGAGCACATCACATAAATGTAAATGTATTGAACCGTGAAACACTTATAAAAGCATATGAAAATCCTGATGATTTCCCCAATCTCACAATCCGTGTTTCGGGATATGCAGTAAACTTCAATAAGCTTTCCCGTGAACAGCAGCGTGAGGTTATAAGCCGTACCTTCCACAACAGCTTATGATGAAAGGCAGAATACATTCATTTCAGAGCCTCGGCACGGTTGACGGCCCCGGAGTCCGCTTTGTTGTGTTTTTTCAGGGATGTCCGTTGAGATGTAAATGCTGTCACAATCCCGATACATGGGATTTTTCAGGCGGGACGGAGTACTCTCCCGAAGAAATTGTCAGCAAGGTTTTAAGATATAAGGACTATTTCGGGAAAGAGGGCGGAATTACTCTTTCCGGCGGTGAGCCTTTAATGCAAAGTGAATTTGCTTATGAGGTTTTTCGTCTTTGCCGCAAAAACGGTATAAGCACCTGCCTTGACACATCCGGGTGTGTTCTTAATGACAGTGTGAAAGCACTGCTTTCAGAAACCGACAGGGTTCTTCTGGATATAAAGTATACGAGTGAAGAGGAGTATAAGGAAAATGTCGGCTGTGAAATGAAAAAAGCTGTGGATTTTCTTTCATATCTCAATGAAAAAAATATTCCCGTTACTTTACGACAGGTAATTATTCCCGCAATAAACGATACCGAAGAAAACATAAATAAACTGAAGGAGATAATAAAAGCATATCCCGTAATTGACAAAACGGAGCTGCTTCCATTCAGAAAAATATGTCAGACTAAATATGACAATATGGGAATGGATTTCCCCTTTGGGCATCTCCCCGAAGCCGATAAGGAGCTTATCGGAAAGCTTTATAAAATCCTTGAAGCAGCACCGTAAAAAGTGCTGTTTTCTTTTTGTGTTTACTTTTTACTGTTATTATATTATAATTAAAGCAATAAACAACAAGGGGAAAGCTTATGACTTTTGAAATTGTAAAAAATGAATTTATAAAGGACGGAAAGCCCATAAAGCTTATTTCCGGTGCTGTGCATTATTTCCGCAATATGCCTGATACTTGGGAGGATATTTTTAAGAAGCTCCTTGCTATGGGCTGCAACTGTGTTGAAACCTACTGTGCGTGGAATATGCACGAAAAGCATCCCGGCGAATTTGATTTTTCGGGTATTCTTGATATCGGAAAATTTATAAAAACTGCAGGAGAGCTCGGGCTTATGGCTATTGTCCGCCCCGGTCCTTATATCTGCTCCGAATGGGAATTCGGCGGACTTCCGTGGTGGATTCAGACGGATGAAGATATGGAAATCCGTTGCATGAATGAAAAATATATCGCCTGTTTTGATCGCTATCTTGACAAGCTTCTTGCACAAGTCAGACCGCACCTTGTCACAAACGGCGGTAATGTCATTATGCTGCAGTGTGAAAACGAATACGGCTATTACGGTGACGATAAGGAATATCTTAACTATCTCAAAGAGGGCTTTGTAAAAAGAGGTATTGATGTCCCTCTTTTTACCTCTGACGGAACAAGTGAAAGTGATATTCTTGACGGCTGTATCGACGGCTGTCTTGCAACACTCAATTTCGGCTCCCGCGTAGAGGAAAACTTCGCCTCTCACGATAAGCTTATTCCCGAAAGTCCCAAAATGTGTATGGAAATGTGGAACGGTTGGTTTGATGCGTGGGGTGACGAAAAGCATCACACAACAAGTGCCGAAGATTATGCAAAAGTTGTTGACGATATGCTAAAACGCGGACATCTTAATATGTATATGTTCATAGGCGGAACAAATTTCGGCTTCACTTCGGGTGCAAATCATTATGAAAAATATCTTCCTGATGTTACAAGCTATGATTATGATGCCTGTCTTTCAGAGTGCGGTGATATAACACCGAAATATATGGCAGTCAGGGAAGTTATAAAAAAATACATAGATTGGGAGCTTCCGGAAATTCCCGAAAACCGTGAGAAAAAGGCTTACGGCAAGGTAAAGCTCACCGAAAAAACAGGCTTTTTCAGCTCTCTCAATAGGCTTTCTGCTCCCGTTCATTCCGATGTTCCGAAATGTATGGAAAAATACGGTTACGGCTACGGTTATATCGCATATAAAACAACACTCAACCGAGACTATAATGATGTAAAGCTTACCTTTGAAACCCTCGGAGACAGAGCACAGATTTATATTAACGATAAGCTTATTGATATACTCTATATAAACGATTCTCTTGAAACCTCGTTCAGTGCAAAGAAAGGTGACACGCTCACTGTTCTTTGTGAGAATATGGGCAGAACAAATTTCGGTCCCAAAATGATGAGAAAAAAGGGTATAGCAGGCAGATGTCTTATTGACGAAAGAATTCATTTCCACTGGGATGTATATCCGCTTCCTATGGATAACCTCGAAAAGCTCGTTTTTGATAACAAGGCTTTCAATGAGAATTCTGCTTTCTATAAAGGAACATTTGAAATCGCAGATTGCAAAGACACCTTCCTAAAGCTTGACAATTTCAAAAAGGGCTTTGCTGTGATAAACGGCTTTAATCTGGGAAGATACTGGGAAATCGGTCCCCAGAGAACACTTTATGTCCCCGCAAGCGTATTAAAAAACGGCAGCAACGAAATCATTGTTTTCGAATCCGACGGATTAAAAGACGAGCCGGAAGTTGAATTTGTTGATATCCCTGTTCTTGAATAATAATACGGGCATTACACGGTTTAATCGTTGTAATGCCTTATTTTAATATATTATTCTATTGCTTTTTTGCATAATAGACTTTATAATTATACTATTAATTTGTGAGGAGAAGCGATATGGGAGAAATTGAAAAAAAGAAATCTGACGGGCTTCATATTGATAAAAAGACCATTATCAGTATAACTGCAATACTGCTTGCAGTGTATATTTTTGCAGGTGTGCTGACACAGATAATGCCCAGAGGAGAATATAATACCTTTGTTGATGAAGAGACGGGCAAGGCTTCAATAACAACAGAAAGTGTTTATAGTCCCCTTGAGGATTACACAATGCCCTTGTGGAAAATCGTTGCTGCTCCCGTTATGGTATTTATTGATGCTGAAACAAGAGATACCGGAATGACAGGCCTTCTTATAATTGCCTTTATTGTGCTTATGGGCGGAACATTTTTGCTTTTAGACAGGTGCGGAGTGCTGAAATATCTTGTTGCCGTTGTTATCAAGAAATTTTCAGACAGAAAATATCTTCTTATGGCGGTGCTGATATTTTTCTGTATGGCTCTTGCCTCCACTGCGGGAATTCTGGAAGAAAGCGTTACTCTTGTGCCCTTTGCCGTTGCAATCTCTCTTGCTCTCGGGTGGGATTCAATGGTAGGTCTGGGAATGAGTCTTATTTCTGTTGCTTTCGGATTTACTGCCGCAACATTTAATCCCTTTAATGTTATGACCGTGCAGAAGCTTGCAGGGGATATTGAAGTTTTCTCTGGACTATGGCTTCGTCTTGTTGTTTTTGTTCTTGTTTTTCTCGGTCTATATTCTTTTTTGTTCTTTTATGCCAAAAGAATTGAGAAAAATCCCGAAAAAAGCCTTTCTTTTGAAAGTGATAAAGCTTTGAGAGAAAAATATACAGTTTCTGATGTTGATGCTGTTTTTAATGATAAAACCACCGCAAAAGCAGGAAAGGTCTTCTGTATCTGTCTTATTCTTGCATTGATTTGCATTATCACCGATTTTATAACAGGTGCAGGCGGTGTTGTTTCAATGGGCGGAATTGCCGTGTTCTTTGTTGCAGGCGGTATTTCTGCGGCTTTTATAAAGGGACTTCGCGGCAAAAAGCTTCTTTCCGGCTTTTCAGAGGGAATCAGGACCGTGGCTCCCGCAATTCCTCTCATTATAATCGTTATATCTGTTGCATATATTCTTAATACGGGAAAAATTATGCACACCATTCTGCATTATATTCATTCTCTTATTGACGGAATGAATCCCTATGCTGCAATTCTTCTGATTTTCGTCTTTATTGCTCTTCTTGAATTTTTTATAGGTTCAGGCACCGCAAAAGCATTTCTGGTTATGCCCCTTGTTCTTCCTCTTGCTCATCTTATCGGGCTCAGCTCCAACAGTGTTGTTTTGTCCTTCTGTCTTGCAGACGGATTTACAAATCTTCTTTATCCCACAAGCGGAATTATGATAATAGCAATCGGAATTATTGGTGTTTCTTACACCAAATGGCTGAAATTCTCCTGGTCTTTGTTTGTTATTGAAGGCATTATTTCGGTGGCTGTTATGATGCTTGCGGTTATGATAGGTTATAAGTAAAATTAAGAGAACTGCATTCAAAGCTTTTGCAGTTCTCTTTTTCTTGACTTAATGACGATGATTTGTTATTATAAAAGTGATGATTTTCTGAATTAAAGGAGATTTGTTATGGCTAAAAAATTCTTGATTATCAATGCAGACGATTTCGGTCTTTGCCATAGTGCAAACGAAGCCGTTATGGACTTGTTTTTGTCGGGAAGTATTTTCTCCTCCACGATTATGACTCCCTGTCCCGGTGCAGACGAAGCAATTCAGTTTTCAATTGATCACCCCGAATTTGCCATTGGCGTTCATCTCACTCACACAAACGAATGGCAGGAAAGCTTCCCTTGGGGCCCTATGACAGACCTTCCGTCTCTTAAAAACGAACACGGCAGAATGTGGCCCGAAAGTGAAGATTTTGAGGCACACTGCGATTATGATGAAGCCGTAAAAGAAACCGTAATGCAGATTGAATACTGTGAAAACAAGGGTATGAGGCCATCACACGTGGACAGCCATATGGGTGCTCTTTACGGAATGAACGGCAAGCTTCTTATGCTTCCGAAAACACTTGCAGTATGCGGAAAGAAAGGCTATCCCTTCAGAATGTTCTCAAAGCCCCTTAAAGAGCAGTGCCCCGACGGCACTCCCGTGTGGCTTTTCAGCGTTGCGAGTGTTCTTTCGGGAATGTTCGGAAAAACAAATAATGTTCCGATGCCCGATTATCTCATATTCCCCGAGAATATTGAAACAGGGGAGTCATATGAAGAATTTAAGTATAATTTCATTGAATATCTTATAAAAATTCCAGACGGCATATGTGAAACCTATGTTCATCCCGCTATGCCTACAGACGAAATGAAATCCATTACAGGCACGTGGCAGAGAAGATATTGGGAATATCTCGTTATGAAGGATCCCGAAACCCACGCGGCTTTCAAAACACACGGCATAAAGCTTATCAGCTACAGAGAATTGGCTGAAATGAGAAAAAATAAGAAATAAATAACAAAACAGGAGCTTTATTATGGTTGAATTGATTTCCAATTATTTTGGTCTCGTTTTCAGAGAACAGTGGGCACTTCAGAACTTTTTTGACGGTCTTATGGAGCTTTTCCGCGGTGGCGGAGCAAGAGGATTTGCCGCCACGTTTCTTATGATAATACAGATGTTCAATATGCTTATGACCGGTCAGGCTGTTGATGCATGGGGTGAAGAGCTTGATCTGACAGGCTATGAAATTGTTTTTGAAGATGAATTCGAAGGCGAAGCACTCGATTTTAATGTATGGAAAACCCGTTGCGAGGGTGCAGGCAGAGGCGGTTTCGGCTCAATTGAACAGGTCAGTGTTTCTGACGGTGCATTAAAAATCACAGGTGAATACCGTGACGACGGTCCCTACGGCGAAGGCTGGTACTGCGGTGCAATAGCACTTAAAGAGTGGTACACAAGAGGCTATTTTGAAATTAAAATGATTTGTGCTCCCTCTCCCGGCTTCTGGTCTGCTTTTTGGCTTCAGGGTGCAGGCTCATATAATCCCGAAACCTCAAGAGGCGGAATCGGTGCTGTTGAAATTGATATCTGCGAATCCTTCTACGGTGTTGAGGGCAAGGAAAATGCTTATACTCCAGCTATGCACCTTTCAGGACTTAACGGCTCAACGGAAGATATAATCTATTCAAGAAATCTCGGTTCCTTCAACGGAAACAATATCTACAGTGAGTATAACACATACGGTATGATGTGGACTGAAGAAGAATACATCTTCTATGTAAACGGAGTTGAAACAGTCCGTACTGACTTCGGTGACGGAATCTGCGAAAATCCCGAAGAAGTAATAGTTTCCCTCGAGCTTCCTCACGCTTCAAATATTGCAAATGTTGCTAAAGATGAAGTTGTTGATATGTATGTTGATTATGTAAGAATTTATCAGCTTGCGGAATAATTCAGCTGATGCTATATAAAAGCTCCCGAACGGTTTATTTTACGTTCGGGAGTTTTGCTATAATGTATTTACAATTTAATTTTCGGGCATCAGGATTTTTATCTTTTTGCCGAGAGTGTAATGAATTTCGTTTTCGTGAAGAGTGAGGCTGAAGCTTGCCTTGTTGCCGTCATTATCAAGGTCATCAAAGGGAAGTACACCTGTGAATTTAATATGAAGCTCATCTGTTGAGAAAACATCCGCATATTCCAGATATTTTGAAAGATCAATACTATCCGTGAGGTATTCACCGAAAATTTTTGCTATCATAGCAGGTGTAAAGTCGTGAATAAGGCAGACCTCAAATTTTCCGTCGTTAAGGTCAACATCGTTGTAGAGAGTAATTCCGCCCATACCCTTTGATGTGGTGATAAGAGCAAGAATGATATTCGTGTCCTTTGTTTTGCCGTTTGCTGTGTATGTAGCCTTGATTTTTTGCGGACCTCTTAAAAGGGGAGGCATAGCCGCAAAAACATAGGCGGCGTGCCCCAGCTTCTTTTTGAGAGTGGAATTTACAAGATAAGGAACTGCAGCAATATAGCCGAAGGAAGAAACATAGCAGAAGGGCTCACCGTTTACAAGAACAGAGTCCATAACAGTTTCTTTGCCTTTTTCTGCGAGCTTATCAATACTCTTTATTGCATCTTTTCTGAAAAGATTAAAGTTGTTTGCCATATCGTTAGTGGTGCCTACGGAGATATGTGCATATACACTGTGCTGATTTATTTCATTAAAGGCACGGAAGGCTTCATTTACAGTTCCGTCGCCGCCGAAGGTTATAAGATAATCTGAAACGGGATCAAGCTCCTTTATGAGCTTAATGACGTGTCCCGAATATTCGCTTTTTGCAATTGTGTTGAGCTTGAGACCTCTTTCAACGAATTTGAAGATAAGATGGTCAAGGGCAGCCTGTGAAAATTTTGTAGCTATGGGGTTATAGATGATACTGAAATTCATAGCATTCCTCCTTAAATTTATTCAACTATATCATATCACACCTGAAGTTAATAAATTTTGAATGTAATATTTGTCCGAGTTTTTGTAATTTTTGTATATCTGCGATATTGAAAAAACATACTGAAAGTGTTAAAATTTTTATATCTTTTTTTATGGAGTGTATTTTAATGAAAAAGTCAATACAGCGAAAATATGCACGTCTTATTGCAAGAAAGGGTGCCAACATAGTTAAAGGTCAGCCCGTAAAGCTTTATGCCGCGGTTGATCAGTATGAATTTGTTACAATTCTTGTGGACGAATGCTATAAGGCGGGTGCATCAAAGGTTTCTCTTGAGTGGGAATATCAGCCCATAACAAAGCTTGATTACCGTCACAGAGCACTCAGATCTCTTTCCAAGGTTGAGAAGTGGGAAGAAGAAAAGCTTAAACTGATGACAGAGGAGCTTCCTTGCCGTATCTATATCATAAGTGAGGATCCCGACGGTCTCAAAGGCGTAAATCAGGAAAAAATGCAGAAGGCAAGAATTGCCCGTTATCCCATCATAAAGCCCTACAGAGATGCTATAGAAAATCGCCATCAGTGGACCATTGCTGCCGTACCCTCATATGAATGGGCAAAAAAGGTTTTCCCCGAGCTTTCAAAATATCAGGCATATAACAAGCTTTGGGAAGTAATTCTTAAAACAGTTCATATCACTGAGGATAACGATCCCATTGCAATCTGGGATGAGCACAATAAAGCTCTTCGTGAAAAATGTGAATGGCTTAATTCCTATAAATTTGATTATCTTCATTATAAGAGTGCAAACGGCACAGACTTTAAGGCATGGCTTATTCCCGAGGGACACTGGTGCGGCGGAAGTGAACTCACAAAACAGGGTGTTGAATTTAATCCCAATATGCCCACCGAGGAGGTTTTCACTTCTCCCATAGCAGGAAAAGCAGAGGGCAAGGTTGTTGCAACAAAGCCCCTTTCCTATGAGGGACAGCTCATTGAGAATTTCAATATAACCTTCAAGGACGGTAAAGCGGTTGAATGGAAAGCCGAAAAGGGACAGGAGCTTCTTACCAAAATGATAACAATGGATGAAACCGCCTGTATGCTCGGTGAGCTTGCACTCATTCCAAAAAACAGTCCTATAAATGAAAGCGGTATTCTTTTTTACGAAACTCTTTTCGATGAAAATGCAAGCTGTCATATAGCCCTCGGTGCAGGATATAATGATACCATTGACGGGCATCTTGAAAAAACAAACGAAGAATGCAGAGCTCTGGGTATAAACGACAGTATGATTCACGTTGATTTTATGATAGGCTCCGACGATATGGAAATTACAGGATACAAAAACGGAAAAGCCGTGCCTATATTCAAAGACGGCAAATGGTGTTAAAGAGGCAAAGATTATGTCAATGAATTTTAAGAAGAAATTACCTATTCCCATGGAAGCAAAGGCTTTGTTTCCTGTGTCACAGAAGGCGGCTCAGGTAAAAGCTCAGACAGATATAAATGTAGAGGAGGTTCTCACGGGAAAATCCGGAAAGAAGCTTCTTATTATAGGTCCCTGCTCGGCAGACAGAGAAGACGCAGTGTTTGAATATTGCACAAGACTCAGAAAGGTTCAGGATGAGGTAAAGGATAAGCTTATTATCATTCCCCGAATTTATACAAATAAACCGAGAACCACGGGTGACGGTTATAAGGGTATGCTTCACCAGCCCGATCCCAATGAAAAGCCCGATCCCTATAAGGGTATTCTTGCAATCCGTCAGCTTCACACAAGAGTTTTAACAGAGCTTGACCTTTCAACTGCCGATGAGATGCTTTATCCCGCAAACTATCGCTATTTATCTGACCTTATGTCTTATGTTGCAGTTGGAGCAAGAAGTGTTGAAAATCAGGAGCACCGCCTTGTTTCAAGCGGTATTACTGTTCCTGTGGGTATGAAAAACCCCACCTCGGGCGACCTTTCGGTTATGATGAATGCAATTACTGCGGCACATCACAGTCACGAATTTATTTACAGAGGTTGGGATGTGGAAACATCGGGTAATCCCCTCGCTCATGCAATTTTGAGAGGCTATGTTAATAAACACGGCGAAGCAATTCCCAACTATCACTATGAGGACCTTACACACTTGTGTGAGCTTTATAATAAATCGGGACTCGAAAATCCCGCCTGTATCGTTGACACAAACCACTCGAATTCAGGCAAAAAATATCTTGAACAGCCGAGAATTGCAAAAGAAGTTCTCCATTCAATGAGACACAACGAAGAAATCGGCAAAATGGTCAAGGGCTTCATTATTGAAAGCTATCTTATCGACGGTGCCCAGAAAATAGGTCCCGACGAAATACCCGGCTGCTCCATCACAGATCCCTGTCTCGGTTGGGAGAAAACAGAAAAGCTCATTCTCGAAATTGCCGATAATATATAATAAAAGTGCAGAAGCGTGAAAACTTCTGCACTCTTTATTTATATAGCTGTATTTTCGTAAACAATTATCTTGTGCAGCCTTCAAGGAAGTTTTCTTCCGTTACTCTGCCGTTCTTGTCAACTCTGAATGTTTTTATTTCGTTTGCCCCGAAATCTGCTCTGAAACCGCAGTCTAACATATCGCAGACGATGTTGGCTCTTGTTTCCTTGCCTGATGCTTCATAGAAACGCATAATTACATCGCCTGAACCGTCTTCGCAAAGCTTGAATGCGGTCATTATTATGTTGTCCTTATTACAGTAAATAAATCTTTTTGTCTGGGGTTCAGTTCCCTTATGATAGCCTTCGGGAACCGTAACGGGACGGACATTGAAGAGAGCTGCTTCTTTTGTGATGCCGTTCTTTTCGGGTGCACCGTCACACAGGAAAATACCGTATTCAAAGGTTTGCTTGCCTTCATCCGTGAAATTGAAATCAGCAGCGGGACGGTGTGAATAGTGATCTGCAAAAATTACGTTTCTTATAAGTGTAATTCTTAAATCATTTCCGGGACAGTCATAAGAATATTTACAGTCATTGAGAATGCCGAGTGTTCTTCTGCTGCCGTTATCAAAGGAAATTGCTCCCCAACGCTGGGTGGGTTCTTCCTCGCCGTTTGCAGGTCTCTTTATAAAGCCTGCGGGAATTTCATAGGTGTTTTCTGCATTTTCACCGTCTACGGGGAAGCTCATTTTAAGAAGTGTGAATTTTTCCTGCCAGATAGACTTGCATTTTACACGAAGAACCCTTGAGTCAGAACCTAAAATGAAGTCCTGCGAAAGATGTGATTCGCCGAATTTATGCTTCACTCGAACAACTGCACGTGCAGGACCGTTTTCAACAAGCTCAATGCTTTCAAGCTCCATAATTCCTTTAATCTTATGGAAAGTGAATACATTGTGTGCCCAAGTGTCTGTTTCGTGATCGTCTATAACAGTGGGGACTGCAACTGCCTTTTCCTCGCTTGCATAATCGAAGCCTGTTTCCTTGTTGATAAGGCTTATAATTGTACCTGTTTTATCGGAGAAGGTGGCTTTAATAAATTTATTCTCGATTGTGAGTCCGTTTGCGGCTACATCGGAAGAAACAGAATTTACTTCGTCCTCATCTCTCCACCAGGTGAGCCAATAGGTGCTGTAGCCGAGGGCGGGAACCTCTGCGACAAAGCAGGTGTCCATATGAGAGTCATTTGAACGGGATGAACGGACATTCTGGAAAGGAACGTCATTTCCGTTGCTGTTTGTAACCTTGCTTGATGCGTTATATGCACGGACAACAGTTTTTATATCAAATGAATGGGGATTGAATACTATAAGAGGACGGGGGAACTTTCCGCAAGCCTGATTTCTGACTTCTGTACACACAGAATCAGAAACACCGTCAACCCATGTATCTATCTTTCTTGCAATACGAAGCACTGCTTCATTGTATATTTTTGCCGAAACATTCTTTGCGTGTCCCATAGAGTCTCTGACATCGTCATATGCTTCCATAATAGAGCAGCCGCAGAGAATATCGTGGAACTGATTGAAGCACACTTCACGCCATATGGTTTTGAATTCCTCTGTTTTTGCATCCATTTTGTATTCTTTATTTGCAACTGTGGAGAATGCTTCTGATGCAAAAAGAGCATTTTCTGCTTCACGGTTAAGCTTCTTAACCATACTTGTTGCACTGTAGCAGCCGCTTGCGTGGTGCTGTAATTCATCCTTCCATAATGGAAGGTCGGGGAATTGAAGTGTAAGAGATTTGAAATAGGTGTCAGGGGATGAAAACTGAAGCTTATGCCAGCCTTCACGGGACATATTTTCTTTGAGATATTCGATGTCGCCTCTTGTGGGACCGCCGCCGTGGTTTCCGACACCGTAGAACAGCATCATTCCGTGACCTGTTTCCTTTATGAATTCCTCTGCACATTCAAGTCCCGAATCAATTGCATTTCTGCCGTTATCCGCATAGCCGTGGGGGAGACGGTAGGTGAGAACCTTTGAGCCGTCCATACTCTCCCAAAGGAAGGTTACGGGAATGTTGGGGTTTTCATTGGGGGTAGGTCTCTGGAATACATAATTTGTCATACCGCCCTTGAAAAGAAGCTGAGGCATCATTGCATTGTGACCGAAGGAGTCAACATTATAGCCTGTTGTGCAGATTTTGCCGAATTTTTCATAATAGTAAAGCTGTGAATAAAGTGCCTGACGGGCAAAGGATTCACCCGAGGGCATATTGCAGTCGGGCTGTACCCACCAGCCGTTTACGGGTACCCATCTGCCTTGCTTAACTCTTTCGGTAATTTCTGCGAACATATCGGGATCAATTTCTTCAACCCACTTATAATATGCGGCAGATGAACAGGTGAAAACAAAATCGTTATATTCATTAAGTCTGTCGAGGGCACTTCTGAAGGTCTGGAGAACCTCGCCGCAGCCCTCCTGCCAACGCCAGAGCCATATGGGATCAAGGTGAGCATTACCGATAAGATGTACTCTTGATGTGTCAGCCATTGTTTAGTCCTCCTCAATAAGTCCGAAGTATTTTCCGAGCCAGTATGCGAATGTATAGATATATGCACTTTCTATCTGATAGCAGTCTCTTCCGCCCTCGTGGTCTTTATATGCATAAGGGTTTCTGTCGTATTTTGAAATGGGGAATTCATCGGGGCAAAGTCTCCAGGAGGCTTCTTTTTCTCCGCCCATTCTCCTGCGACAGGGAACATCATAACGGGAGGAAAGACCGACAGAGGTTACAAGTCTTGTGATGCCCACACGTCTGAACCAGTCAGCGAGTGCTTCAGTATCAATTTCATCCTCGGGACAGGAAAGCATATAGGGAATATCATATGCGGGGTTATGCTCTCTTCTGAATGTGCCGTTCCAGCCTCTGTAGCCCTTTTTATAAAGCTCTTTCAGCTCTTGATTGTCCTCAAGGGTAATGAGAAGCCAATAGGAACAGGTTGCAAGCATATTGTCACCGTACATAAGTCCTTCAACATCCTCACCGCCCTCAAGAAGTGCGGAAATGTGAAATCTTTCCTTGTGAAGTGAAGTGAGCTTTGCATAGCCCTCTTCGTTTACCAAATTGTTATATGTTTCTTCCCACAGTCCCTTTTCGCCTGTAATATGCATTGTGACTTTAAGGTACATAAGAAGCTCTGTGGCATTAAGACAGCCGTCAGACCAACCGAGCAGCTGATTGAAATAAGTCTTGCTCCACTTTGCCCAGGTTGTAGATTTGCCTGTTGAGGTTTCGTGAAGCTCAAAGCCGTGGTCAATGATATGCTTCATGGTGTTCTTTGCGGCGTTGCATACGATTTCATCAAGCTCTTTGTCCTCTTCACCCATAATTTCGTGGAAGAAATACATAAGAAGATACTGATGCGTGATTTCATCAGAGCTTGTGTCTCCCTTGTAAACGATGCCGTCATCACTGTAGCCGAGGTCTTTATAAAGGTGGGAAAGTCTTTCGGGGACGGGTGCACCTGCATAAATCTCTTTTCCGGCAAGTCCTTTTTTCTTGGAATCCGTTGTGGGAAGACAAACTGCCTTATCTCCCATTTTCTTATAGAAAAGTCCGTCATCAGGTACGGGCTCGGTGGGGACAAGATATGTTCTTGCAACGAAGCCGTCGCCTCTTCCCGCAACGTACATAAGAAGCATACAAGCTTCTGTGGCTCTTATCGCTGATGCTCTTGCGTTTACGGTTCTTTTATCATCAGCACCGTATTCTTTCTTGTAATATGCATATTTGCAAAGCTCTCCCACTGCATATGCACAGGTAAAGCTTCCCGAGTTGTCGGAATGACCGTAGGGGACAACAGACTCAAGCTCTCTGGGGACGGTAAGGCTTCTCTGTGTACACATACCTCTTCTTGAAACATATTTTTCTGTTTCGGCAGTAAGTCTCAAAGCCTTTTCTTCTGCGGAGATTTCATTCATCACAATGTTTGTTACACCGCTTGCGGTGAGAACCCACACGCTTTCTTTTTCGCAGTCTTCAACATAAATTGCCTTTACGTCATTGTCAGGCAAATCTCTTGAAGCAGAGAAAAACTGTACCGTGTCTACATCGTATTCTGCATTTTTGTCATATCTTGTGAGACCGTTTGCTGCACCCATCCAAAGAATGTCGCCTGCCTTTGCAAAGCAGGTGTAATCCTTTTTTCTTGAGGGAAGCGGATAAAGCACCTCGGAAAGGTCGGGTGCACCGCTTTTAACGGAAAAAAGTGCCTTAGGAACGGCAGAATCATATTTTCCGTAAATTTTGATTTCACGAGCCAATGTATTTTTTAATTTAATGGATTTCATAATATTCCCCTTTTATACATAGTCAATTAATTTTACTATTTTTTTAAATAAAAAGCAAGATATACTTGTGCGGAATGTGAAAAAGTTATAGAATAGATATCAAGCTTGAAGCGTTACTTCGCAAATTCGTAATTCAGCGAAGGAGTTGTCAGCTATAAGAAAGACACAGAGTGTCTTGAGACAATAATATTTATTTGAGGAGAGCTATGAAAGAAGAATATTCAAGAACTGCTATGCTTTTAGGAGAAGAGGCGGTAAAGAAAATAAATAATTCAAGGGTGTTGGTTTTCGGGCTCGGCGGTGTGGGTTCTTATACTGTTGAAGCACTTGCCCGTGCGGGAGTAGGGGAGCTTACTCTGGTTGACGGCGATACGGTTTCTCTTTCAAATATAAACCGTCAGCTTTATGCACTTCATTCCACTGTCGGAAAATATAAAACCGAGGCTGCAAAAGACAGAGTTCTTGACATAAACTCCGACTGCAGGATCAATATTATTACTGACTTTGTAACAAGGGAAAACATTAATCTGTTTTTCAATCAAAAATATGACTATTGCATTGATGCTATTGATGATACAAATGCAAAAACCGCAATTGCCGTGAAATGTAATGAAATGGGGATTCCTCTTATTGCATCAATGGGTACGGGTGCAAAGCTGTCGGGTGAATTCTTTAAGATTGCGGATATAAATCAGACACAATACTGTCCATTGTGCCGTGTTATGAGAAAAAGATACCGTGATGCAGGTCTCAAAAAGGTTACGGTGCTTTATTCTCCCGAGGTCTCCGAAAAGCCGAAATACATCCCCGAAAATGAAGACGAAAAGCATCTTCCACCCTCAAGCATCAGCTTCATTCCCTCACAGGCAGGCCTTAGGATTGCAGAATATGTAATCAAGCAACTGATAAAACAAGAAACCGACCGCTGAATGCACGGGGTTGCTAAGGATAGAAAAAATTATTGGGAGACACTTTGTAAAGAAGTGCTCCCAATTTTCTTTTGATAAAAATTGACACTTTCAAATTGAAAGTGTCATAGTGGGTTATATACTTTGAGAGTGATTATGTCAGCAAAAACAAGTTCTTTTCGGTATGCATAAGTGATATTGCAAATTAAAAATTTGCAGTTATATTTTTGATAAATCAAAAGTGATATTGAAGCCTTGCGGCTTCAGTGTTATTTTATTCGCATAAAACTGTCCGAAGGACAATAACACTGTGTAAAGCACAATAAAAATGCGAAGCAATATCACTCGCCGCAAGGCGAATAAAACTGCCGAGTGTCCTTACGAACACTCGGCTAAAACGGTCGGTTTTTTGTTGTTAAATCATAAGCTTTTTCTTATGATGCTTGTTCTGTTATTTCTGCTTTCGGCGGAAGAGGTTTGCTTTTCTTTTCCGTGATTTTCTGTATTACTATAATAGCGGCTACTATAGCAATGCCTGCGATATCCGTTATAAGCTCGGGGACAATAAGCATCAATCCGCCGGCAAGAGTGAGAAGTCTCTGCCACCAGGGGAGCTTTGTAAACATATGCCCTTCCATACCTGCCGCAACCGCATAAATGCCGATAAATGATGTTATGATGATTGAAATCACATCAAACACGCCCGCGTCAATAAAGAGCATTTTGGGGTTATAAGCGAACATATATGGAATAACGAATGCCGCAATTGCCAGTCGCGTTGCCGTGACACCCGTTTTCAGCGGATTTGATTTCGCAATGGCGGAGCCTGCATATGCAGCAAGGGCAACGGGGGGCGTGATGTCTGCCACAATTCCGAAATAGAAAACAAACATATGGGCGGCAAGTGCGGGAATGCCCATCTTTATAAGAATGGGAGCCGTAATGGTTGCCATAATAACATAGTTTGCCGTGGTGGGAACACCCATACCGAGAACAATACAGCAAAGCATTGTCAGGAAGAGAGCAAGGAACATACTGTTCTGTGCAATTGGAACAAGAGTGTTGAGAAGAAGCTGACCGAGTGCGGTCATTGTAACAACACCTGAAATGAGACCTGCCATACCGCAGGCAACTGCAACACCTATGGTGTTTTTAGCACCGTTGTGAAGTGAATCAACAATAACCGCAGGTGAGAGGGTTGCGTTCTTTTTTGTGAAGAAGGAAAGAACCACACAGCAAACCATACCTGCAAATACTGCTTTTGTCATCATCTGTGTGCCGAAAGGTAACCATATTCCGAGAGTTACGGCAACGGGAATAAGGGGGAATATCAGATTGGGAATATCCCTTGCCCCCGCAGTTTTTTTGAAAAGTCTCTTTATTGTGTCAACGGGAATGAGACTTACAATAAGAGAAGCAAGAATTGCAAAGCAAGCGGAAACACCTGCACTGAAGTAATTCATACAGATAACGAGAATTACAATAGGAGCAAGAAGATAGCCGTTGCTTAATATAAGCTTGAAGAAATTGGGAATCGCATCCTTGGGAAGACCTTTGAGACCTAATTTCTTTGCTTCAAAGTGAATCATCAGGAAAATACCTGTGAAATAAAGAGCTGCGGGGAGAATGGCTGTAACCGCAATTGTGGCATAAGGAACGCCTGTGATTTCTGCCATAAGGAAGGCTGCTGCACCCATAATGGGAGGCATTATCTGTCCGCCCGTAGAGGCCGCCGCTTCAACAGCTGCCGCAAATTCGGGTTTATATCCCGTCTTTTTCATCAGAGGAATGGTAATTGAACCGCTTCCTACGGTGTTAGCAACGGAAGAGCCTGAATACATACCTTCAAGAGCACTTGAAATAACCGCAACCTTTGCGGGACCGCCTACGGCACCGCCTGCAACGGAGTTTGCAAGGTCAACGAAGAATGTGCCGATACCTGTTTTTTCAAGAAGTGCACCGAGGATTATGAAAAGCACGATAAATGTCGTACAAACATATACGGGAGTTGAAAAAAGACCGTTAGAAACGTCATAGAAAAGTCCGTATGCAAGATTTCGCAGAGCTTTATCGGGATTTTCCGTAAAGCTTTTTATTGCGGCATATACTATAAACGAGCCCGCAACAAAAATAATGGGAAGACCGACCGCACGCCGTACCAGCTCAATTAGAAGAATTATTGCAAGAAAAGCAATAACTATCTGCATTGTTCCTATTCTTCTTGACATCATTACGATTTCTTCCTGCATTATTGTATAATAAAGGAAGCATGAAGCACCCGCAAGGCCTAAGAAAATATCATATACGGGAACATAGTTTATCTTTTTTGTCTGTGCTTTGTAAGCGGGGAAAATGAGATAACCTACAAACATAATAAATGCCATAAAGGTTGTGAGCTTTGTATACTTTGTGGCATTCGGGAAAAGCAGAGCCATTGAAATCATATAGACACTGAAAGAGCAGAGAAGGCCTGTTATAATACCTTTTCTCCAGCCTGTGAAAATTCTTATGTTGCTTTCACGGTCAAATTCCTGCATTATCTTATCAGAGTCAACAACTTCATCGTCGCGAATTAAATCAGCGGTATTTTCGTTCACTGTTTTTTCCCCTTTCTTTTTTTATTTGCGATATTTAATTAAAAGAATGTGCCGCAATTCATAAAAACTGCGGCACAGATATTATCGATTAAATAAACCGAATTAAGCAGCAGTTGTTTCTTCAGCAACTGTTGTTTCTTCTGCAGTTGTGTCTTCAGCGAGTGTTGTATCTTCAACTGCAAGAGTTGTTTCTTCTGCAGTTGTTTCTTCTGCTGCAGCTTCAACGATGCCTTTTTCTACATAGTACTTGAGTGCACCGGGATGAAGGGGAACATCACCGATACCGTTTACTGTTGTGTTGATATCCATCTGAGCAGCCTTTGCGTGGCAGGTTGCCATATCAGCATTTTCCCAGAGGTTCTTTGTGATTTCGTAAGCCTGTGCTTCGCTCATTTCGTTTGTTACAACGTATGTAGCCATGATAGCAACTGTGTTTACCTTATCAGCAACAAAAGCATAGTCAGCACTTGTCATTTCATACTTTGTGTAGAAGGGGAAGTCGTTCATAAGCTTTGCGATAACATCTTCGCCGAGGTCAACTGCAACAACATTTGTGGATGTTGCAAGCTCTGTGATAGCTGTTGTGGGAGTGCCTGCAGTGATGAAAGCAGCATCAATTGTGCCGTCTTTAAGTTGAGTTGCACTGTCACCGAAGGAAGCGAATGTAGCCTTGATGTCCTTTTCGTAATCAAGTCCTGCAGCAGCAAGAATCTGAGTTGCGTTGTAGAAAACACCTGAGCCAGCGTCGCCGATAGCAACGTTCTTGCCCTTGAGGTCAGCAACTGTCTTGATGCCTGATGCTTCTGTAGCGATAAGCTGGCAAACCTCGGGATAGATGCAAGCAATAGCAGAGAAGGTCTTAATAGGAGCAGCAAAACCGTTTGTTCCGTTGTAAGCATAGTTCATAACGTCGTTCTGAACTGTAGCCATGTGGTAGTCACCGTCATCAATGCCTTCGATGTTAGCCTGTGAGCCGCCTGTTGAAACTACTTCAAAAGCGTATGCATCAGTTCTGAGAAGCTGAGTTGATGCACCGGCGAATGCATAGTATGTACCTGTTGTTCCGCCTGTACCTACTTTAATTGATGAGAAAGTCTTGTCACCGTAAACTACATCTACGGTTGCAGCGGTTGTCTCTTCACCGTTGAGAGTTGTTTCTGTTGTATCATTACCGCCGCAAGCAGCAAAGCATACTACACAGAATGTGAGTGCGAGAAGAACAGCAATTAATTTCTTCATTTTTTTTACCTCTTTTCTTTTATTTACTAAAAATATTAGTCCCGTACATCATATCACAATGACGAACTTGTAGCAAATACAAATAATTGTATAATACCTATAAATAAAATTTATGGGTTTTGAAAAACTATAAATTTTTAATTAACTGTCAGAGCATTACAAAAACGCTTGTAATTGCTTTGAAAGTCATATATAATGGTATATATATTGAAGAAAGGGGAGATATTATGTTTGACGGAATGGATTATGTTTATGAAGTGTATCTGGAGAGAAGCTTTTCCGGTGCCGCAAAAAAACTCTTTGTTTCCCAGCCTGCACTTTCCTCTTCCGTGAAAAAGGTTGAAAAGCAGCTCGGCATCACAATTTTTGATCGAAGCACAAGCCCCATTTCTCTCACGCAGGCGGGACGAGTATATATTGAGGCGATAGAGCAGATGAGAGCGTTACAGCATAATATGCTCAATCAGCTTAATGACCTTTCCGAAATGAAAAGCGGCAGTGTGATTGTCAGTGCCGAAAATTTCATATCTTCATTTATTCTGCCCGACATAATAATTGAGTTTATGAACAATTACAGCGGCATTACGGTTGAATTGGTGGAGTCGCATTCACACGACCTGAAAAATCAGCTTCTTGAAGAAAAGGTTGATATTCTTGTGGCACACGACTTTGATCCCGAGCTTTTCATTTCTTTTCCTCTTGCTGATGAAACACTTCTTCTTGCGGTTCCCGTCGGTTATGCGGTAAACGAAAGATTTACAGCCATGAGACTGACGGATGAGGATGTAAAGAACAAAAGATATCTTGAAAAGGACTGTCCCACGGTTGACCTTTCGGAGTTTTCCAACGAAGAATTTCTCGTATTGAAAAAGGGCAACGATATGTACACAAGAACTATGCAGCTTTGCGAAAATGCTGGCTTTGTACCTAAAGTCAAGATTTATCCCGACCAGCTTCTCACCGCATATAATATGACAAGAGCAGGGCTTGGCATCACTATTGTGACGGATAATCTGTTAAGGGCTGAAAGAGGAGTTTCAAAATGCGTTTTTTACAAGCTTTCGGGTGACAATACAAGAAGAAAGCTTGCAATGGGTTATAAAAAGAAGCGATATCCCTCAAGGGCTATGGAAGCCTTTGTTCAGTGTGCAAAACAAGTATATGACAGAAAGTGAGTGCTTTGTATGATTAAAAAAAGACATTGGCTTAAAGGTGATTGCCATCTTCACACCTGTAACAGTGACGGACAGTATAAGCCCGAAGAGCTCTATGATATGCTTTTTGAATTGGGTATGGATTTTGCATTTATTACGGATCACAATGTGAATACTCCCGGAATGAAAGCCTTCAATCACCGCGGTGTTGCAATTTTCCCCGGAATGGAAATATCGGGCGGTCTCGGCCATGTGAATATCTTCGGTGAGGGACTTCCGTTTGAAAGAATCGGAAGACCGAATACACCCGAAGAATATTATGAGCTTATTGACAAAGCAAGAGAAAAAGGGGCACATATAAGTGTAAACCATCCCTTTGACAGAAAGCTTTCATGGAGAATTGACCGTGATACATTTAAGATGGATTCTGTTGAGCTGTGGAATTCTCCCATGCATACGGATAATGTATACTGTATGGACTGGTGGACAAAAAAGCTGCTTGACGGTGAATTCATTCCCGCTGTCGGCGGCAGTGACTATCACAGGGATTATGTCGTAACAAAGCTTCTTTGTGTTCCCACAACCTATGTCTGCAGTGAGTCTAATGAAATTGAGGATGTGCTTGCGGCAATTAAAAGAGGAAATATAACAGTTACAAATTCCCCGAAAGCACCTGTGATTTTCCTGACGGTTGGAGATGCTATAATCGGTGACAGAGTTGATTTCAACGAAAATAAAACGGTGAGGGTGCAGCTTCGTGAACTGAAAAAAGGACGCACACTTCGTGTATATAATAATGAAAAGGTTATATACGAGCTTACCGCAAAGCATACGATAAAGGACATTGACGAAGAGCTTGCCGTTCCCGAAAAAGGCTATGTGAGAGCTGATGTCAGATATTCATTTTCAAAGCCTGTTGCAAAAGGCTACATAAAAATTGCAGGCGGAATGTTCGGAATGCACGATGAGGGAGAGGAAGTTCCCGAAATGATACACAGCTTTACTAATCCTGTCTTTTTTGACTGATTTGCAAAATAATATATGATATATGAAAAAATACCTCAGTGCCGGAAAGCACTGAGGTATAGCTTTTATCTGTTATCAGCCTGCAATAAGGTCGAAAAGCATTCTGATGTATGTTGCGAGCATTTCAGCAATAGCTGTAAAAAGGTTCATAGGATAACTGATGATTGTTGTTGCAAGAGACTGGTCAAGGTTTGATTCCTCTGCCTTGCCGCCTTCATCCTTTATAATACCGTATGTGTCAATAAGCTCGGTTGCCTTTGTTTTGGCATTTACGGCATATGCTTTATATGTGAGTTTGCCGCCGTCAATTTCTGTTATACAGAAGCATCCGCCCATATCGCTTGTTGAAAAGGCTTTTTCTGCTACATCAAGAATGGGCTTCATAGCATCTTCATTCACGCCGTATCTCTTTGTGCCTGCTGTGGAGGGAAGAATGTGAACAGTGCCTTCGGGCTTTACTGCATATGTGATGCTTTCTCCGTCAACCGTTTCTGTGATATATTCAATGCTTTCAACTGCGGCATCATTGTAAACCTGTGTGGTTCTGAGATACATATGGTCGTGACCTGCATAAACAACGTCAATGTCGAGCTCGTCAATTATGGGAAGAAGAATGTTTCTCATAATAACTGTATCGGGTTTGTTGATGTTCTTACCTGCGGAATAAAGAGCACGGTGCATCATAATGAATTTCCAGGTTGCATCGGAGGACTTCATATCGTTTATGAGCCAGTTTCTCTGAGCCTGAGTCATGGGATACATATCGTTTGTGTTGAGAACTGCGATGTGAGCATTGCCGTAATCAAATGAATAGTAGACACCTTCAAGGGACTGATTGTCGCTTTCATCAAGTGCAAACATATTTTTGAAAACATTTGTATTGAATTTATTTGTGATGTTGCCGTCGTGGTTACCTGCAACGGGAACCTGTGTGTAGTGGTTATTTGCAAATGCGAAATTGCTGAAATACCAATCCCATTCTTCATTTGTGTTGTCGTTTACATAGTCACCGAGGCTTGCAATAAAAGCGGCTTCGGGAGCAACAGTGAGAGCACCCTGAAGAGAGAGAGCGGCTTCTTTGAAGTTTTCGTCACTGCTTGCCTGAACATCGGCAATTGTTATGAAGGAAAACTTGTTGTCTGCATCATCTGTAATTACTGTGCAGGTATCTCCCCAGAGGTTCTTTTCCTTATCGCCGACTCTGTAGGTGTATGAAGCACCTGCTACAAGGTCATTGACATAGACCTTATGTATATACTGCTCTCTGAATTTTGCGGTTGTGCCGGAATATTCCTTTGCATTGGAGAATGTTCCGTCAAATTCAGCGGTTTTTACTATCTGAAGGTCGGAATTGCCGTTTTCATAGGTATACCAGCTGAAGCCTCTGGATGTGGCACCGTCCTCAACCATAACGCAGGAGATTCTCTTTACTTCGTCTGCTGAAGCACCCATTGCGAATGTTCCGAAAAGCATTAAAACCGCAAGAACGGATGCGATAACTTTTTTTATTTTCATACTGTATTTCCTCCGTGAGTTTATTATTTAAAAGTATATCACCCGTAAAGAAAAAAGTCAATTTTTAATTTTTGTTGCTGTAAAAAAATATTCATTTGGTTAAACTGCACAAAATTGCGAAAAATATTGTAACAGTCGTTCTAACAAAATAGTCAAATTTCTTCTTGAAATTATCAGCCTTGTTTGGTAAAATTACATTTGGGGGTGTATAACCTTGACTATGAAAAAAGAAAAAACGTCCGATATTCCCGTGTATCTTTTCAAACAGGGCAGAAATTGCCGTGCCTATGAATTTTTCGGTTCACATCTGACTGAAAAGGGTGCCGTTTTCAGAGTATGGGCACCCGAAGCCGTAAGCGTTGCGGTTGTGGGTGAATTCAATTTCTGGAACGGTGAAAGCCATAAAATGGAAAAGATTGCCGACGGAATATGGGAAAAAGAAATTGAGGGTATAAAGGAATTTGATTCTTATAAATACCTCATTGTCGGAAAAGACGGAAAAGAGAGAATGAAAGCGGATCCTTATGCTTTCCACTCTGAAACCCGCCCTGCCAATGCTTCAAAGGTGTATAAGCTTGACGGATACAGCTGGGGAGACGAAAAGTATCTTCAGAAGGTATATGAAAAAAATATATACAGCTCTCCCGTGAATATCTATGAGCTTCACGCAGGCTCATGGAAGACCTATCCCGACGGAGAGCCTTATTCCTACAGAAAGCTTGCTGATGAATTGGTCCCATATCTTAAAGAGATGTCCTACACTCACATTGAGCTTATGCCTGTGCTTGAGCATCCCTTTGACGGAAGCTGGGGATATCAGGTTACGGGATATTTTGCAGTCACCTCCCGTTACGGAACTCCCCACGACTTTATGTATTTTGTGGATACACTTCATAAAGCGGGTATAGGTGTCATTCTTGACTGGGTTCCCGCACATTTCCCCAAGGATGCTCACGGACTTTATGAATTTGACGGCTCATGCTGCTATGAATATTCAGATCCTCTTAAAAGGGAACACGCCGACTGGGGAACGAGGATATTCGATTTCGGAAAGAATGAAGTCATAAGCTTTCTCACGTCAAGTGCCGCATTTTTCTTTGATAAATACCATATAGACGGGCTTCGTGTTGATGCGGTTGCATCTATGCTTTATCTTGATTACGGAAGACGTGACGGTCAGTGGCGTCCTAACAGCTTCGGCGGAAGAGAAAATCTTGAGGCAGTTGCATTTTTAAGATATCTCAACGAAAGTGTTTTCAGGGACTATCCCCATGCACTTATGATTGCGGAGGAAAGCACCGCTTGGCCTTTAGTCACGAAACCCGTATCCGTTGACGGGCTCGGCTTTAACTTTAAGTGGAATATGGGCTGGATGAATGACATCCTCCGTTATTCGGCACTTGACGGGCTTTCAAGAAAATACAATCACGACCTTATAACATTTTCAATGTTCTATGCTTTTTCCGAAAATTTCGTGCTTCCCATTTCTCACGATGAGGTGGTTCACGGGAAGAAATCCCTTCTTGATAAGATGCCCGGCACCTATGAAGAAAAGTTTAAGGGAATAAAAGCATTTTTAGGATATATGTATTCCCATCCCGGTAAAAAGCTTCTCTTTATGGGACAGGAATTCGGTCAGTTTATTGAGTGGGACGAAAAGAAACAGCTTGATTGGTTCTTGCTTGATTATGATGCCCATAAAGAGCTTCACAGCTATGTAAAAGATCTGAACAGAATTTACCGTGATAATTCACCCTTCTGGGAAATAGACTATTCTTGGGAAGGCTTCAACTGGCTTGTCAGTGACGATAATGCCAATTCCGTTGTTGTCTTTGAAAGAATTGATACGAAGGGCGAAAGAATTGTTGCCGTATGTAATTTCACTCCCGTCACAAGAGAGAATTACCGTATCGGGGTGGAAAACCGCGGTGTGCTCACATATCTTCTGAATTCTGACGATAAAAAATTCGGAGGCTGCAGCACGGGCGGCAATAAGAGAATATACACGAAGAAGGTTTCTATGCACGGAAAAGAAAATTCCTTTGAACTGACAGTTCCGGGCTTTTCCTGTGTTTTACTGAAATATACACCGTATAAAAATAACAAATCTTAATATCAGGAAAGGAAGAAAACAGATGGCAAGAAAAACAGAATGTATTGCTATGCTGCTCGCAGGCGGACAGGGCAGCAGACTCGGTATCCTTACAAAGAATATCGCAAAGCCCGCCGTACCCTATGGCGGAAAGTACAGAATTATAGACTTTCCTCTTTCAAACTGTGTGAATTCAGGTATTTATACCGTGGGTGTTCTCACTCAGTATCAGCCCCTTGAGCTTAACGACTATATCGGCAACGGTCAGGCATGGGATCTTGACAGAAACGAAGGCGGTGTTCATATCCTTTCACCCTATCAGCAGATTAAAGGTACAGAGTGGTATAAGGGAACAGCAAATGCTATTTATCAGAACATAAATTTTATTGACAGATATGATCCCGAATATGTTGCTATCCTTTCAGGTGACCATATCTATAAAATGGACTACGCAAAGATGCTTGATTTTCATAAGGAAAAGAATGCAGACTGCACAATAGCTATGCTTGAGGTGCCGTGGGAAGAAGCCTCCCGTTTCGGACTTATGTTCGTCAATGACGACGGTGAAATTACCGCCTTCGAAGAAAAACCCAAGGTTCCCAAGTCAAACAAGGCTTCTATGGGTGTTTATATCTTCACATGGAAGAAGCTCCGTGAATATCTTATTGCAGACGAAAACACAGAGGGCTCATCCAATGACTTCGGAAAGAATGTTATTCCCGCTATGCACGAAGCAGGGGAAAGAATGTTTGCTTATCAGTTTGACGGCTACTGGAAGGATGTCGGAACAATAGACAGTTTGTGGGAAGCAAACCTTGATCTTCTCAATCCCAAGGTAAACATTGACCTCAGTGACACCTCTTGGCCCATTTACTGTAAGAATTCCGCACTTGCTCCTCACTTTGCATCAAAAACCTCCGAAATCCAGAATTCAATGGTTTCGGGCGGCTGCATAATTGACGGTAAGGTAGATTATTCCGTGCTTTTCTCCAATGTTACGGTTGAAAAGGGTGCAAAGGTTGAATATTCAATAATTATGCCCGGTGCAATTATCAAATCCGGAGCAACCGTAAAATATGCTATGGTTGCCGAAAATGCGGTCATTGAAGAAAACGCTGTTGTCGGTGAGGATCCCGAAAAGGTTAAGGACCTTGAAAAATGGGGCGTTACCGTTATTGGGGCAGATGTCACAATAGGTAAAAAAGCAAAGATTTCCGCAAATCTTATGATAGATGAAAATATTAAGGAGGGTGAAACAAAATGAACGGAAAAGATGTACTCGGTTTAGTATTTGCAAATACCGATGACGATGTTATAAGTGAGATAACGGGTGTCCGTTCAATGGCTTCCGTTCCCTTCGGCGGTGCATACCGTCTTGTTGACTTCACTCTTTCAAATATGGTGAATTCAGGAATAACAAAGGTCGGTGTTGTTACAAACAACAATTATCAGTCTCTTATGGACCATATAGGTTCAGGTAAATATTGGGATCTTTCAAGAAAGAAGGAGGGTATATATTTTCTTCCGCCCTTTAATGCAGAGGCAGTTGAAAACTATAATGCATCAAGAATAGGTGCTATCAAGAATATTCTTCATTTCCTTGAAAAATCCAACAAGGATTATGTGTTTATGACAGATTGCTCATATGTTGCAAACCTTGACCTTGAGGAGGTTTTTGAGCATCACGAAAAGAACGGCAGCGATATGACAATTCTTTATATGCACGGAAAAACTCCCGCCATCAAGGATATTCCCGTGCTTGAAAAGATTGAGGACGGCAGAGTTACAAAGATGACTCTCGGAGCTCTCGAAGGCAAAAAAACAGACTTTTCACTCAAGGCTGTTCTTATAAAGAAGGCACTCCTTGAAAGGCTTGTGTCCGAATCCTATGCAAAGGGACTTGTTTCCTTTGAAAAAGATATTATTCTCAAAAATCTCAAGAAGCTTAATGTAGGTGCGTTTGAAGTAAAAGGCTTCTGTAAAGTCATTGACTCTGTTCAGGGATATTTTGAAGCAAACTTCTCTCTTCTTGAGCCTGAAAGCTATAAAGCTCTTTTCTCTGCAGGAAGACCTGTATACACAAAGATTTATGACGATATGCCCACGGTTTACGGCATCGGAAGCGATGTTGAAAATTCACTTATTGCAGACGGCTGTATTATAGAGGGTGAAGTTGAAAACTGTATTATTTTCAGGGACTGCAGAGTTGAAAAAGGTGCAGTCGTTAAAAATTCAATTCTTATGCCTCACGGCTTTATTGCACAGGATGCTGCAGTAAATTATTGTATTCTTGATAAAGCCGTAACCGTCAGAAGCGGAAAAACTCTTTCAGGTGCAGATTCCTATCCCGTTTATATAGGAAAAAATATTCACATCTGATAACAGGGAGGAAAGTATGAAAGTTTTATATGCTGTAAGCGAAGCCAAGCCCTTTATTGCTTCGGGCGGTCTCGGTGATGTTGCGGGGAGTCTTCCCGCAGCTTTAAGAAAAAGACTTATCGGCTGCAGAGTTGTTATGCCTTTATATGAGGGTATTCCCGAAAAATTCAAGGTTGAAATGAAATTTATCACTCATATCACAGTGCCTGTTGCATGGAGAAGACAGTATTGCGGTATTTTTGAAGCAAAATATAACGGTGTTATATATTATTTCCTTGATAATCAGTATTATTTCAAGCGTCAGGGGATTTACGGTCACTATGACGATGCGGAAAGATTTGCTTTCTTCTCCCGTGCAGTGCTTGAAATGATTCCCTATATTGATTTCAAGCCCGATGTAATCAACTGTAACGATTGGCAGACTGCACTTGTTCCTGTTTACTATTCTCTTTTCTATGGCACAAGACCTGGTTTTGAGAATATTAAAACTGCTTTTACAATTCATAATATTCAGTATCAGGGACAGTTCGGTGAGGAAATTCTTGAGGATGTTGTCGGAATTCCCAAGGAATATGCATCGCTTCTTCATAACGATGACTGCATAAACTTTATGAAGGGTGCAATTGAATGTGCAAACGCTGTTACAACAGTCAGCCCCTCATATGCAAAGGAAATTCTTGATCCCTATTATTCACACGGACTTGATAACATTCTCCGTATGAGAAGCTGGAAAATTCACGGAA
Source organism: Acutalibacteraceae bacterium (assembly GCA_045534425.1). Taxonomy (GTDB): domain Bacteria; phylum Bacillota; class Clostridia; order Oscillospirales; family Acutalibacteraceae; genus RUG806. The sequence continues at coordinate 55,088 of JAZSJT010000049.1, forward strand.
TTCTCAACGGTATTGATACCGTTTCCAACGATCCCGGCGGCGATAAGAATCTCATTAAGAATTTCAGTGCCGAGGATGTCAGCGGAAAAGCCGACTGTAAGGAAGACCTGCAGAAAGCTATGGGGCTTCCCGTAAGAGCAGATGTGCCCCTTATCGGTATGGTAACACGTCTTGTTTCCCACAAGGGACTTGACCTTGTTCAGTGTGTGCTTGAAGAGCTTCTTTCAACAAGTGACGTTCAGGTTGTTGTTCTCGGCTCGGGAGACTGGCAGTATGAAACCTTCTTCAATGATATGGCTCGTAAATATCCCGAAAAGCTTGCCGTAAAAATTGCCTTTGTGCCCACACTCGCAAGTAAGATTTACGGCGGTAGCGATATCTTCCTTATGCCTTCACAGAGTGAGCCCTGCGGACTTTCACAGATGTTTGCATTGAGATACGGTTCAATTCCCGTTGTCCGTGCAACGGGCGGTCTTCGTGATTCCGTCAAGGATTCGGGTGACAATGAAGGCAACGGCTTCGTATTTGAAGACTACAATGCACACGATATGCTCCATACCATAAGACGGGCTCTTGAGGGATATAAGGACAGTGAAGGCTGGGCAATTCTCAGAAAGCGTGCAATGGAATGTGATTACAGCTGGGGCAGAAGTGCAAATGAATATATTAAACTCTATAAGGCACTCATAAAAGGAGAAAATTGATGGCAGAATTTATTTTTTCCGCCTTTGCCGATGAAGCAGGCGGCGGACTTTTAGCACAGATTGATGCCCTCAAGGCAAATGGTATCACTCATATTGAACCCAGAGGTCTTGATGCCGGTAATATTTCCAATTTCACTGCCGAACAGGTGAAGGAGGTAAAGAAAATTCTTGATGAACACGGCATCGGTGTTTCTTCCGTCGGTTCTCATTTCGGTAAAATCAATATAAAGGATGCATTTGAAGCACACTTTGATTCTTTTAAGCAGTGTGTTGAAAATGCAAACATTCTCGGTACCGAAAATATCAGAATGTTCAGCTTCTATATTGACGAAAATGAAAATTACGATTCATACCGTGATGAAGTGTTTGAACGCCTTGAAAAAATGGCTGATTACGCAAGAAGCGGCAATATATGGTGCTGTCATGAAAACGAAAAGGGAATTTTCGGTGATAATGATATAAGATGTCTTGATATTCTCACTACCTTCAAGGGTAAAATTAAGGGTATTTTTGACCCTGCAAACTTTATTCAGTGCAAGGTCGAAATTCTTCCCGCATTCGAAAAGCTCAAGGAATATATTGAGTATATGCACATCAAGGATTGCCGTATGAGTGACGGCTTCGTTGTTCCCTGCGGAAAGGGTGACGGCAATATTGAAGAGCTTATAAGACGCTTCAATAAGCTGCCGGGAAAGCACTTTCTCACACTTGAACCACATCTTAAAGTGTTTGACGGACTTAAAGACCTTGAACTCACGGGCGGTGCAGAGTCTGTTAAGGAAGAATTTGAATATCCCACAAACCGTGATGCATTCGATGCAGCTTGCAAGGCATTCCGCGAGGTTTATGCGAGAGCTATGAATTAAGAGGTATAAATAATGAAAAAATTTCTTTCTGTTTTAATGACAGTAATTATAATCGGCACAATGCTTTTTGTGCCTGCTATTGCCGCAGATGTCCCTTCTGAAGAAGAAATCCGTGAAATTTTCAAGGATCTCGGCATCTCAACATGGGGTGACGGATATTTTGGCTGTCATATGATGAATCCGCAGGGCGATCCTGCTCCCGACAGTGTTATTCATCAGTATATTCAGTCGGCAAATCTTCTTGACGGATACGAAACCAGTTGGGAGGTAACGAATGAATGGGGAACATATCCTCAGCAGGGATATGAGCTTCCTTATGCAAAATATATCGAAATTATCGACTCGGCTTTTGTTAATCACAGTGATATGAAAGCCTATCTGAATAATGAATGGAGCAATTACTATAACGAAGAAACCGGTATGGTCAAATGGGGCACGGGCGGCTTCGGCGGTCCCACAGATTGGATTGTTCAGGAGATTTGCTATGCTTCTGACAGCTTGATTTATGCCACGGGTGTTATGGTTGAGCTTGCATATTCAGATGAGGATTTCTACGGCAAAAAAGAAAACTATGATTATGTTAATGTAAACGGTACCTACGGAGCAGCCAAGGGAATGCTTGAAGAAGCCATTATCCTCACTCTTCAGAAGGAAGACGGAAAGTGGAAAATTCTTGAATACCGTGAGAATTATTGGCATATAGCTGACGGAATTCTTTATGACCTCACAGAGAATGTTGAAATGTATCCTCTTGAATTTGATGCTTCGGGTGCAACGGTTGTTGCATGTGATGACAGTAAGGATTTCACAACATCCTTTTACGGTAACTCCACAAAGTGGTTTTATGAAGATGCACAGCTTTCCTACAATATAACTGCAAAAACAGGATATGTATTAGACAGCGTATCACTGAAGGATGAAAACGGCACAAGGAAGCTTGAAGCGGTTAACGGCGTGTATGCTGTAGCTCCAAAGGGTAAAGCTGTTCTTTCAGTGAACACAAAAAGAAATCCTGTTGATATTGAGCTTGCACAAGCCAAGGAAAACAAAACCGTAAAGCTTTCTGCAGATAATACCGGTGTTTTTGCTGTTGTTGATCAGTCTGTAACTGAACTTGTAGCATCTGTCAATGAAAATGTTGAAGTTTATAAGGCGGACGGTACAAAGGCTGCTGCATCAGAGAAAATCGCAAGCGGTATGCAGATTATAATTAAGGATGATAAAGGAAAAGAGATTGACTTCAAGACGGTTGTTGTTCCCGGTGATGTTGACGGAGATGCCGATATTAAAGCGGCAGACGCAAGACTTGCTCTTCGTGCTTCCGTGGGACTTGAAAAGCTTTCCGACTGGGGCGGTGCTGCTGCAAATGTTGACGGCAAGGATAATATCAAGGCTTCCGATGCAAGAAGCATTCTCCGTGCAGCTGTTTCTCTTGATAATTCTGCTGATTGGTTACCGACTCTTTCATAAAAAATTTTCGGGCAGTGTAAAAGCTGCCCATATTTTTTTGCGTAAAAATTAAGGTTATGTAATTGTACTTGATTATTATATTTTTTAAGAGTATAATAGGCGGGATATCAAAAATATTACGGAGAAGAGTATTATGGTAATTGCTTTCAGTCTCATTTTCGGACTTATTATTGCACTTGCGGATATTTTCCTTAACCGCAAAACAAAAAAGGCTGCGAAAATTATACACACACTTATAAAAGATACTGTCCTTGTTGTTCTTTTCTTTTACGGTGTGATGAAATATATTTTTAAGGAAGAAAATATCTTCTTTCCCTCTTATCACGAGGAAGGATATACCTTTTATGCATTGAGTGTAGCCTTTTGTGTGGGTGCTGTATATTTTCTTGCAGTGTCAATTCTTCAAAGATATTCTCCGGGAGAAGAAAGTCCCGTAAAGAGAAAGCACGGCAATCGAACAGTTAAGGCAATCAGCACAATTTTCTTTGCACTCGGTATTGCCGCTTTAACAGGAACGATATGGGGTAAGGATTTCTTCGGAGATCTCACTCCCGACCAGATTTTGATAAATCTCAATTCTCCCACAGAGGGTACGGATGCGGGTGTATATATTTCAGGTGTTGAAGGTCCCGTATTATCTACGGCTCTTTTTACCGCAATTTTCTGTCTTATAACATTTTCCGACAAAAGCCTTGTGCTTCGCTTCAAGGAAAAGGCATTTACACTTTTTCCCCGTCTTGCTATGCGGACAGTCAGTCTTGTAATTTCTCTTTCAATGCTTATAGGCGGTTGTTATTACGGAATTGAAGAATTTCAGCTTGTTGACCTCTATCATTCATATCTCACCGCTTCCACATTTATTGAAGATAATTTTGCCGATCCCGATTCCGTCAAAATTACATTCCCCGAAAAGAAGAGAAATCTTATCCATATTTATCTTGAAAGTATGGAAAACACTTTCCTTTCAAAAGAACTCGGCGGCTTTTGTGAAGATAATCTTATTCCGCATCTTTATGACCTCGCAAAAGAAGGTGTCAGCTTTTCTCATCTTGAAGAGGGACTTGGCGGTTTTCAGGAGTCAACCGGGGCCGGCTGGTCTGTTGCATCAATGGTAAATATGGGCACGGGACTTCCCATGAAGGTGCCGGATAAGCAGAATCAGTACGGAGATGCGGATAATTTCCTTCCCGGTGCCACCGCAATAGGTGACATTCTTAAAGAGCAGGGCTATGAACAGACGGTTATGTTTGGTGCAAATGCAGATTTCGGCGGTCTTACATATTATTTCCAATCCCACGGAGATTACACCATAATTGACCACAAGGAGGTCAAAAAGAGAGGCTATGTGCCCGAAAATTATAAGGTATTCTGGGGATATGAGGACGATAAGCTCTATGAATATGCAAAAGACGAGCTTACCCGCCTTTATGAAACAGGAAAGCCCTTCCATTTTATGATGGAAACTGCAGATACCCATACTCCAGAAGGCTATTTAAGTCCCAATGCTCCAACTCCCTATGACAATAAATACGCAAATGCTGTGCGTTATTCACAGGAGGAAACTGTAAAATTCGTCCGTTGGATTCAGGAGCAGCCTTTCTATGAAAATACAACAATAATTCTAATAGGTGACCACCTGAGTATGGCAAAGAAATTTTTTGAAGGCCTTGACGGAATTAAAAAATACCATCGTTCCTGTTATAATCTTATTATCAACCCCGCGGGAGACCTTGATAAGCTTCCCGAAGAAAGAAGATTTTCGAGGGACTGGGCAGTTTTTGATATGTTCCCCACAATTTTAGCATCCATCGGTGTTGAAATTGAGGGCAACAGACTCGGAATAGGCACAAACCTTTTCTCTGACCGTGATACAGTGTTTGAGGAATTCGGAGTGGACTTTGTCAACGACGAGCTTGTAAAACGCAGCAATTTCTATAACTTCAATATTCTTATATAGAGCTAATCTGAAAGCCTGTGCGGTGTTTTGCACAGGCTTTTGTGTATTTTATATAAGTGTAAAGAAAAATACTATATAATTTCACAGTTTATTCATAAAAATATTTGTGATAAAATAGAATTGACTCAAAATAAAGGAGGCAAAGAATATGAAAAAATTATCAGTTTTATTTTCTGTGCTGTTTTGCTTTTTATTATGTGTAACGGCATATGCCACTGAAGTTGCTCCGGGGAACGGTACGCAAGAAACAACCAATCCCGACGAAACACTTCCCCCTGTTACCGAAAGCCGTTTTATGTGTGATGCAGACGGTAACGGTTCTGTTACAGCCGCAGATGCAAGATTGATTCTTCGTTATTCTGTCGGCCTTGAAAATATAGAAGGAGCTTCTCTTCTTTACTGTGATATGAATTTCGACGGCAGAATTGCTGCTCCTGATGCCCGAATGGCATTGCGAATGTCAGTTGAGCTTGAAGAAAAGCGAAGCTATTCATTTGAAGTGATTGAAAGTAAAGCAGTTTCTTGTTCTGAAGACGGTTATATAAAAGGAAAATGTGCCGTAACAGGACAAATTTCGGAAATTATTCTGACAAAAAGGCCTCATACATTTTCACAGGAGTCATACTGTGAGGGAAACGGATACTGTTCAGAATGCAATGTTCATTTTAATGTTGAAGTAAGGCACAGCTTCTTTTATCGTTATGATGAAAGCATAAAGGAATGTTATCATTGCGGATATAAGGAACATTTTGTGCATGAACACAGCTTCAATGGCGGAAATTGTGTATGCGGACTCAATGCGAAATCTGCACTTGAAGAATATATGAAAGCTTATGTCATTAAAAACGGAACCTATGAGCAGTCAATTTATTATGTGACCGAGTATGTTGAGCCGTTGAGCTTTGCTGTGATTTACGGTGACGAGGGCGGCTTTGCCTATGCTTATTGCGGATTTGGTGTAGAAGAAAACTCTGTTGTAATGTATTACGATTTTAATTTTGATTTTGAAGAAAATACTGTTGAGGTTATTTTGTACACTGAAGAAATGGCTATGGCATATGCTTACGGTAATGTAAATGCTTCAAAGGTTGATGAAGCATCAACCGGTGATGCCATAAGCTTGATAACATTTGATGCTATTCCCGAGTTGTACGGCTATGAAAGCACCTTCAGACAGATGATGGAAGGAGCCGTATATGATATGGTTGACTGGCTTGAGGATTTTGCGGCTGAAAAAGGGTTTAAGTTTGCAGATGAAGCCTTCTCTGATTTTACACAAGTTAAATCATATATCAGCTGAAAAAATGCTGAATAAAAAGACCTTGAGTGAGCCTTAAAAAGCCACTCAAGGTTTTTTTGAAAAATTATATAAAAAAGATAAGAGATGCCAAAAGGATTTCTGCCGCAAAATATGTATACATGTTGAAAAGCTTGAGCTTGAAATTTTTCTTGTGGCGTTTGTCGAACATAAGAAAAGAAATTGAGAAATCAGAAAGCACGAAGCATACGGCACCGACAATCCCACACACGGCACAAAGGGGAGTTATGCCTGCTTTAACGGCTTCAATGCCGAGAACGGATGCCTTGCAGAGCATTGTCATAATTACAATTCCGTATATGATTATGGGCAGCTTCATAATCCCCTTGAGATTCATTTTTGACTTTATCATACAGAATATGAACAGTGCAACAAAAATCACAACTGCAATTATTTCACCTATGCTGAAAAACGGCCTTTCGGGAACAGCAACCGTAAGGGAATTTGTACCTATTATGTATGCCCTTATGAAGCATATGTGTGAAGTCAGAAAGCACACAAAGCCGAGAGCCGTCCATATTTTATGAAACCACATATGAAGGAATAAGTCACCGAGCCACGAAAAAACGAGAGCCAATATCATGGCCTTGTCAAACTCTGAAAATTCGCCTGTCATAATAACACATAACGCACCGACTGCGATATATCCCGTGGCACCAATCATTTTAAGAAGCCAGGATTTGGGGCAGGCACCGTCTTTTTGTGCATCAACATAAAAATATGTAATAGCAATAACACCAAGAGCAATTACGGCGGTTAAAATCTTTAATAGCATAAATTATCCCACTTTCTTCCTTCTTCTGAAAAAGTATATCTGAACAATAATAACAACAACAACTGCCGCAACACAGAGAATAATTCTCGGAACGGTTATTGTTGTTCCCGCACTTCCGTCTTCAAGTGAGGAGAAGCTTATGTTGACATCATTTGCGGATTTGAATAGCTTCGCATAGCAGTCGTTGAGGTCCTGCAATGAGGATGATTTATCTCCGAGAAGCTTTTCCGAAAGAGATACCGCATCCGTATAGGCTTTTTTTATATCGGATAAAACTTCATCCTTGAAATCGGGGAGAGTGTGGTTTGTTACAAATTTGTCATAAAGCTCCTGCAGTCTTTCTCTGGCAATTTCCGTATTTTTTTTATATTCGGAAAACTTAACTGCGTGGTCGGTGATAATTACGGAATAGCCTCTCGAAATAACATCATTCCACCACTTTTCACTGTCTTCTCTGTAGCCTGAAACCTCGGGTGTTGTGTGGTCAATAATAACTCTCATATTTTCGGAAAAGCTTTTAAGTGTGCTGAAATAAAAGTTTATGCCGTAGCGGTTACCCGTTTTAAGATTTGCCCCCACTGCATTCATATCTTCAAGACTGTTTATGAAAGAAACCATATTGAAAATGACATTGCCTTTTTTTGAGCCGATAATATAGGGTTTATTTTCAATGCCGTTTAACGCTTCATTTATGTCTTTTGTTTTGCCGTCTGTCATAACAATGCACAAAGAAAGAGCATCTTCTTCATTGAGAAGAACGGCTACCTCATTAACAATTGAAGCGGGACAGCGAAGAATTAACGGGATATCGCATTCCTTTGAAACGGTAACAGCGTCAGAAAGAGTGGGAATTGAATATTCGCTTACTTTTTCGTTGCTGCCTCCGCAGGCCTTTTTCAGCTTATAAGCGGAAAGGACGGAATAATCCGTATCTGAAACAGTAAATACATCATCCGATTCAAGCATTCTTTCCGTGGTGTCATCGGAGAAAAGAATTAATGCTCCGCAACGTGTTCTTTTTACATCAACAAGAATAAAGTCGATATCTGTTTTTGCGGCTTCAATTATTGCGGGAATTGAGTTTTCCGGGTATTCACCCCATTCCCCCTTTGATGAAACACCTATAATTTCACCGTCAGGATTAAGAAAGCTTTCAATTGATGCTTTTATTCTGCTGTCATTTTCAGTTGCAACTACAGTTGTTGAAAGGGCAGAAAAAATAATCAACACAGTAAAAATCAGGGAAAAAAGTTTTATCTTCATATAAAAATTCACTTTCATCTAATATTATATTCATTATTCTATCATACTCTGAATAAATATTAACACACAAAATTTACATAAACAAGTCCAATTTTTACAAGATGCTGTTATGACATAATTTGTTCGTATATATTATAGAATGTGTGAAAATGTGTATTTACAACCAACCGATTGTATGTTAAAATTACATTTCGGAAAATTAAGTTCAGTAAATGGAGAAATTCAAATGTCCTTAAAAAAGAAAGCAGTAGTTGCAGGTGCATCCGTTGCACTTGACAGGGTTCTTAAATATATTGACAAAAGACCTGAGGACGGTTTTGTCAATATCCTTGATTTTGCTCAAAAGCTTATAGGTAATATGTTCCCGCCCGAAAATTTCGAAAAGCTCAAGGCAGGAGCAAAGGATCCCGATAATATCTATGTAAAGCTGGGAAAATCCATTATAAATGATGTCGACAGAAAAATGCTCAAGCATATGCTTATTTCCCTCGGTATTGAGGCAGGTTATTTCGGAACAAAAGAAGTAAGAGCAAACCGTGAGAAATATGACTGCAACATTCCTTTCCAGATCCTTATAGATCCCACAAGTGCCTGCAATCTCAAGTGTAAAGGCTGTTGGGCTGCTGAATACGGCTATAAGCAGAATCTTTCCTTTGAAGAAATGGATTCCGTTATCTGTCAGACAAAGGCTCTCGGCACACATTTCTATATGTTTACGGGTGGCGAACCGCTCATAAGAAGGGACGACATAATCCGCCTTTGCGAAAAGCACGCCGACTGTGCATTTATGGCATACACAAACGGCACTCTTATTGACGATAAATTCTGTGAAGAAGTAAAAAGAGTGGGCAACCTTGCTTTTGCTTTAAGCATTGAAGGCACGGAGGAAAGCAACGACTTCCGCCGCGGCGAGGGTGCTTATAAGAGAACAATGGAAGCTATGGCAATGCTTCGAAAGCACAAGTGCCTTTTCGGTATTTCCGTTTGCTACACAAGAAAGAACGTTGATTATGTAACAAGTGATGAATTTGTTGAGCTTATGATTGAAAGCGGCGTAAAATATGCTTGGTATTTCAATTATATGCCCGTAGGACACGGTGCCGACAAGGAGCTTATCCCAACTCCCGCACAGAGAAAATATATGTATTTCTGGTTAAGAAAAATGAGAAATTCAAAAACAGGCAAGCCTATGTTTGTTATTGATTTTCAGGATGACGGTGAATATGTGGGCGGTTGTATTGCAGGCGGCAGAAACTATTTCCACGTCAATTCCGCAGGTGATATTGAGCCTTGTGTATTCATTCACTATTCCGATTCAAATATACGCACGCACACAATTCTTGAAGCACTTAAAAATCCTCTGTTTATGGAATACAGAAAAGGTCAGCCCTTTAACGATAATCATTTAAGGCCTTGTCCCATGCTTGAAAATCCCGACAAATTAAGAGAGATAATCAAGAAAACGGGTGCAAAATCAACCAATCTTATTATAGAAGAGGATGTTGAAACTCTTTGCTCTCGCTGTGATGAATTTGCTTTCGAATGGTCAGGTGTGGCTGATGAGCTCTGGGCATCCACAAAGCATCCCGTTACCCATACTCAGTATTACAGAGACAACGGAAAAGCAAAAAGACAATAAGTTACGGATTTTTCTTGATTGTCATTGATTTTTATGATAAAATAAGCGGGAAAGATAATTTTTCCCGCTTATTTTTTTTTCGGAAAGGAATAAATTATGAAAATTTCAAGGCTTGTTTCCGTTTTTACGGCACTTATAATATTGACTGTTTCTCTTTGTTCCTGCGGTTATGAAATTATAATAAGAAAAAAAGGACAGGGCGAAGAAAATACCACCACAATAATTCTTGACAGTCCCGAAACACAGCCGGGCGGTGTTATTGTTATGCCCGAAGTCACAACAGTGCCTTCAGCTGAAGAAACAACCGAAACACAGGGCAGACCGGGCATTCAGGTTGATACCACATATCAGCCTATGGCTATGTCTGCACAGGATGTTATAGAATTTTATAAAAGAGCCACCACCGATGTTAAGGTGAGAGCACCCGGTTACACAAGAAACGAATATCAGGAAATTTCCGATGTTGAAGCGGGCAGCGGAGAAATGCAGCTTATTAACCGTATCCTCAATCTTGTGGGCACGGAGCTTCTCAAGGATTCGGGGGACGAAGAAGCAACCATTCAGATTATGGCACACGATGATATCGCAGTCAGAGAAACATTCCCTCTTTATAACAGGGATGTGGGATGTGAGCTTACGGATATGTCAATAGTCAAGTCTGCTGTATGTTATACAGACGGAAAAAGCTATAAAATTATTATAACCTTTGATGACCAGCTCAATCCCGACCATGAAAACAGTTCCTTTGCGGACATTATGACGCCCATAGACAGAGATGCTCTTTCCAATCCCATTGAAGAATATCTTGTTGTTCTCGATTATAACAGCTATAAATTCGATGTTAATTATACGAACTGTGAAATTACCTGCGTAATTGACAAGGAAACATCAAGAATGACATCCCTCAAGCATAAAATGATTATGGACATAGAGATAGTTATGAATCTTGACCTTATCCTTTTCCAGACCAAAAACGTAAAAGCCGAAGGCAGAATTGTAAACTTCCTCGAATACTATAACTTCGATTGGTCATAATTCAGAAAAATCCCTGATGAACGAAATGCTCATCAGGGATTTTTGTACTAAATTATAGTTTTTTCAGGTATTCAATGCTCATTTTTACTGCGGAGAGCTCGGTGTTGCCCTTGTCGGGAGCATCCTGTTCAACTATGAACCACTCGGCTCCTGCTTCTTCACCGGCTTCTATAATGGCGGGAATATCCTGAACACCGTAGCCTACGGGCTTGAAGCTGAATTCTTCTTCGGAAGCGGCTTCTTCATCGTCTTCAATGCCTATGAGCTCATATAATTTCTTGGGCTTTTCCTTTCCTTGCATAACGAAGTCCTTGAGATGGATAACGGGAGCTCTGCCCTTGTATTTAAGAATATAGGGAGCAGGCTCTTCTCCGCCCACATTTACCCAGCAGGTGTCAAGCTCAGTCTGTAAATACTCTGCGGGAACTGTGGAATACATAACATCAAGACCGTAAACACCGTCTATTTTTACGAATTCAAAATCGTGGTTATGGTATAAAAGTGTAAGGCCTGCTTCGGCGGCTTTCTTTCCGAGACCTGCGATTTTTTCAAGTGTTTCGGGATAATCGGGTGTGCCGGGACGGTATTTTTCATCAACATAAGGGATAGCAATAAATTTACAGCCGATTTCCTTATATGTTGCAATAACCTTATCCATATCCTCAAGCATATCAGCGAGAGGCACATGAGCGGAAACTGCTTTAAGTGAGTATTTTTCTAAAATAGCCTTTACTTCTTCTGCTGTCTTATCAAAAAGACCTGCAAATTCAACACCCTCATAGCCCATTTCTGCTACCTTTTTGATGGTGCCTTCAAAATCCTTTGCCATTTCATTTTTTACGGAATATAACTGAAGACCAATAGGTTTCATATCAATTCTCCTTTGCTTTGTTATTGCATTTATTTTAGCATATCGAAAAAATTAATACAACTGTTTTTTACTTCTTCATAATTAACAGTCGGAAAGCCCTGCCCCTCAATCTGTTTTTGTGCCTTGTCTCCCGAATATTGTGTTGCAATGATAAGAACGGCAATTCCCATAAGAAGGAATACGCTTAAAAGAAAGTTTTTCAGTATTATAAAAAAATCCCGATTGTTTTTTTTCACATCATTCACAGCTTTCGTTTATGATTTTTGTCAGAATCTGTCCCGTTAAATAACCTGAATAAATTGCTTCCGATAAGGTGTTTGCATCAGTGCCCATTTCAAGAAGAAGAGAGCACTTTGATACATCCATATTATATTTTCTCTGACAGAAATATAAAGGCTTCATAAGCCCCGGAAAGCTGTTTTCTGCCGTTTTCTGAAAGCAAAGTGCAAATCTGAGATTGTCCTCCCAGTGGGGAAAATTCTTTATGTAGCCTTCTTCGGCACCGGTTATAATCATAATTTGTGCTGCCTTTTTTCCGTCTATTTCGGCTGTGGGCTTGCAGTGTGAGGTATCCGAATAATAAATAGCATCCCTGTGTACGTCAAGAACTATCTGGATTGAGGGATTTTCCTTGAGGATTTTTTCAACCGTCACCCGAGAGCGTCCGTAGGCTCCGTCATAGCTTTCATCATAAATTGTTGTATCGTGAATATAACCTATTCCGTTTTCTTCAAGCACTCGGCATATTTCGTCTCCCACTCTCACCATATTTTTCTTTAAATCAAAGCTTCTTGTTTCATAATCCTTATAAAAAACACCGTTATCGGAAAGAAGATAGCTTTCCGTGGTATGTGTGTGAAAAATCAGAACAAGAGGTTCACTTTTCTCTTTTACAAAAAGCACGGGACCTTCATTCAGAAGCTTATGAAAATCGGGAGTTTTTGTTTCGGTTGTGTTTTTTATTGAAATTCCGTCAACGGTATGTGTGGCTCCCGAGGTTCTGAAAAAAACTTCCTCGACGGTGCCCACAGGTGTTGCAGCCGAGAAGGCTTCAAGATATTCTTCTTCAAACTGCAAAACATCTTCGGGAGTCTGAAAAATCCTTTCTTCTTTTTCGTCGTCGTCTGAAAGTGTCGGTGTTTCTTCAATAGCTTCAGAAGCATTCGTTTTTTCCTCTGAAGAAGCATATTTTATATTCATTTCCTGCAGCACCGGAGATTGTTGAGCTTCGGTAATGTCGGGAGCATTCTTTTTTATAACTGAAGAGCTGAATTTAATTGTAAAAAACAGAAAGCAAACGGAGAAGGCTATTTTTATAATACACTGAAAATTTTCCGATTGTCTTTTTTTGCGGTATGTCATATTCTCACCCTGTAAAAAAATATCTTCTTTAAGATATATGACCGAATGAAAAAATTTATTATCAGTTTACGGTGAGGGATAAAATATCCTCCGGTGAAAGATTTTTCTGTAAAGCCATATTTATTGCTGTGCCTATAAGTCTTGCACCGCCTGATGTTATAATATCCGTGTCCTTGGGTGTTACTATCATATTTCCGAATTCCTCGGATTTTATATCCTGTCCAGTAAGGTCATGGCATAATGTGGCGGCATCAACCACTGTCGGTATTCCAATAGCAATAACGGGAACCCCCAATGTTTCTTTGTTTAATGCTTTTCTGCGGTTTCCCACGCCCGAACCCGGCTCTATTCCTGTGTTACACAGCTGAACGGTTGTTCCGAGCCTTGACACACTTCTTGCCGCAAGTGCATCAATGACAATTACACAGGATGGCGATATTTTTTCACAAATTCCCGAAATCAGCTCACCTGTTTCAATTCCCGTTTTTCCCGTAACCTCGGTGTTTATAACCGAAACATCGCGAAGAGAGGGGAGTTTAAGCTCACTTTCAGCTTCTTTTGGTATATGTCTTGTTGCAAGAATGCTTTTTGCACATAGCGGGCCTATTGCATCGGGTGTTATATCGGAATTTCCCAGTCCCGCCACAAGAACGGCACCGTCCTCCGGTAAAAGCTCTGCTATTGCATCCTTCAGCATCTGCAGTCTGCCGTCAAAAAGAGTGGATGAATCGGGGAAGTCTTCCATTTCAAGAGTGATATATTTTCCCATAGGTTTGCCGAGCGTTTTTTCTCCTTCTTCCGATATAATTTCAATAACGACTACCTTGCAATCCTCGTTCTCATATCGGGATAATTTCACACCCTCTGCTTCTTCATCAGGCAGCATCTGATGCTTTTCAATTGCCAGATCTGTTCTTATCATCGTTTTATCACCAATAAAAGTTTTACCTGTTTGAAAATTAATATGCAAACTTGTAAAAATATCGAAAAAACAGTTGATTTTATTTTATCTTCGTGATATTATATAGTGCGTATGAAGAGAAGGAGGTGTAATACTATGCCCAATATTAAGTCCGCAAAGAAGCGTGTTCTTGTAAACAAGACAAAGGCTGCAAGAAATAAGTCCGCTAACTCTGCTCTCAAAACTGCTATCAAGAAGGCAAATGTTGCTATTGATACAAATGCTGCAGATAAGGCTGCCGCTGTTGCTTTCGCTGTTAAGAAGATCGACCAGGCTGCTGCAAAAGGTCTTATTCATAAGAACAATGCTGCACGTAAAAAGTCTGCTCTTGTAACAAAACTCAACAAGGCATAAGAAGTGCCTCGATTTATTGCAGGCACTCCCTCTTACGGAGCTGCTCCGGAAACACACGGATAAACGGACCGTGTTAAACCGTTTATCCCAATTTTGAAAGGACGGTAATAAAAATGACAAAAGCACTCAAGATAATAGCTATCATTGTAGCAATTGCCGCTGCAATAGCAGGTATTTATGTTGTTGTAACAAAGTATCTTAACAAAAAGCAGAACACAACAGATGAAGAAAATTATGTATCCTGCTCCTGTGAAGAAGAATTTACTTCCGAAACAATTGCATAAGAAGCATAATAAACGGCGGCTAAAAAGCCGTCTTTTTTCTTTTAAATAAATACTTTAATTGACATAAAACTTTTTTACTGATATTATATATTTATCATTATAAGAGGAGAGAGAATTATGGCAACGATTAAAGCTCTTTTTGCATTTATGCAGGTATTTATGCTCTCAATAGGCGTTATGCCCGTTGATATGTCCGTGAATTACGGCGGTGACGATTATATCGCTCCTGAAATAAACACACCCGTTTATATAGTTGAAGACGGAAAGTCCGATTATTACATAGTAACCGAAGACGGTCACGATGAATGTATTGATACAGCTGCAGAAGAGCTGCAGAATTATATCGAAAAAATCAGCGGTATTAAGCTTCCCTCTGTAACGGAAGCTGAGCTTCCCGAGGGAGCAAAGGCAGTAGCTGTCGGTGAAACTGCTATTTCCGAAAGAATTGATTTTGATTACAGCTCAATCGGTGAAGACGGTTTCCTTCTTTTCTGCGACGGTGAAAATTTCATCATCCGCGGGGAAGACAGCAGAGGAACTCTTTACGGTGTTTATACCTTTCTTGAAGAATATCTCGGTGTAAGATGGTTTACTCCCACTCTTGAGGTCGTTCCCGAAAGTAAGGATGTTATAATTGATAAGAATCTTAACCGTGTGGTCGAGCCATCCTTTGCCGTCAGAAGAAATGACACAGGAGGTACAAACGAAGCCTACCGTGCAAGAACAAAGATGAATGTTTCTTTCCATAAGAACGCTACTGCTTACGGCGGCACGCTTACCTATTCATTATGGGATGCCTCTCTTATCACTCTTGTTCCGAAATCCCTTTTCTCTGAGCATCCCGAATATTTTGCGATGGATGAAAACGGCAATCGTCATACAGATCATGTATGTATGACGAATCCTGATGTTCTCGAGCTTGTGGTTAAAAACTGCAGAGAAATAATGACAAATGCCACCAACGGTGCAAAGTTCATTCACATAGGTCAGGATGATAATATAAATTACTGCCATTGTGAAAACTGCGAAGCACTTTACGAAAAGTACGGTGCAGTATCTGCTCCTACTCTTATTTTTACAAATAATCTTGCAGATATCTTAGGCCCTGAATTTCCTGATTATACATTTACTTTCTATGCATATAACGAAACAGACCGTCCTCCCACGGACAAAAGTCTTCGCTGCAGACCTAATGTCGCACCTGTTCTCTGCGGACTTCATAAAGCCTGTCGCAGCCATTCTCTTTTAGAATGCGGTGCTCAGGACGGCGATGAAAGCCTTATGAATCTTTACGGTGACAATTATCCTCAGATTGCCGAGGATTTCAAGGTCTGGACAGAAATTGCCGACAGAACCTATATTTATGATTACACAATAAATTTCCTTTTCTCTCAGCAGTTTTTCTCAAACTTCGAGTATATGCAGGAAACTATGAAGTATATGTACGATATCGGTATTACGGGATATATGTATAACTGCGGTGACGGTCATCCGGCGGCATTCAATGAACTGAGAAACTATCTTCTTTGCAAATTGCAGTGGGATGTAAATGCCGATGTGGAATACCATATGACAGACTTCATAAAAGCATATTACGGTGAAGCTGCCGCACCTTATATCAAGGAAATAATTGATATCCAGACTGCACAGGTAAAAGCCACAGCCCACGCATTCGATTTTGACTGGCACTACCAGTCGGGCTTCTATCCCATTCATACTATGTTAAAGCTTGACTGCCTCTGGGGAAAGGCACTTAATGCCGATATTTCGGATGAACAGCTTTATAATGTAGAGGTTGCAAGCCTCAGCTGGGAGGTTTTTAAGGCAAATCAGATGCAGGGTGAGTATTTTTTCCTTAATCCTCTGAGAATGCAAAAGCAGGAATGGCTTTATGATGAATTAAAAGCACACGGAATTGACAAAATCTCTTCATTCTGGGTGATTGCAGAAAAGGATGACATAAACTTTATACAACGTCCGATCAATTGGGAATAAAATCATAATTCAAAAACACAAGGCTTAAGTTTACCAAAATAAACTTAAGCCTTGTATGCTTTATTGCTGTTTTTTGTAAGGTATTTTCTTTCAATCTGCAATATTTTCTATTTCCTCAGCCGTTGCTATACCTGTCATTCCTATTTTCTTTACAGTGACGGCGGAGGCAAGTCCTGCCAGAGCGGCGGCTTTTTTGAGGGGAGAGTCTGCACATACAGCGAGGGAAAAAGCTGAAAGGGAAGTGTCACCCGCACCGCAGATATCAAGCTCTCCCGTCAGTTTTTTTGCACTGACCTTTTCTCCTTTTTTTCCGTCCGTAACATATGAGCCTTTATCGCCTAAAGTACAGAAAACCTTTGCATTGTTTTTTATTGCAAGATTATCTGCGGCTTTGAGGAATTCTTCTTCTGTTGCATTTATAAAACCGTCATTGCCATATACTGCTCTCCAGCATTCAACCTCATTGGGCTTTAATATGCAGTCGGTATATTTACCGATATTATATCGGCTGTCGCAAATAACGGTAAGGCCTTTTTTTGCAAGAGAAACTATTTCCTCCCGTACTCTTTCTGTAACAATACCGAATCGGAACTGGTCTGCCACACAAAGAACATCAACCTTTTCGGAAAGCTCACGAAGACACTCTATGACTTTGTTTTCGGTTTCTTCACTTATGGGAGTTCGGTTTTCAAAGTCAAGTCTCGGATCCTCGTAAACAGTGGCAGAAATGCCGTGTCTCATAGGCTTGCAGTATGCATTTGTAAATCTTCCGTCGGTTTCAATTATATATTCGTCAGAAATACCGCTTTTTTTAATGAGTGAACGAAGAAGCATCCCCCTCCAGTCGTCACCTATAAGAGAAATTGCATAAATCTTTGCAGGCTCTAATGCAGCAAGGTTTGCCGCAACATTTCCTCCTGCACCCATAGAGGTCTTTTCAGCAGTTACGGGTAAAGGATAATGGGGAGTTTCTCGGGAGAGCTCTGAAAGTGTCATATCGGCATGCCAATAGATATCAACACAGAAATCTCCTATAATACCGATTTTGCAGTTTTTTATTTTGTTTGTAATTTCACGCACTTCATTTTTTTTAAGCATATCAGAATTGTTCCTTTAATTTATCGTAAAGAGTGGGAATTGTGATCTGATGGTCACCCACAAAATGCCAACCCATACCGCCCTTGCAGGTGGGGCGGTTGACGATATTTTTTCGAGGTCTGTAGTAGTAATTGGGATCCTCATAACCTATCTTACAGCGGAAATTTCCTAAATTTATAAGGTCAAAGTTTGCCGTCGTGATGTTGAAGGTGGGGAAGCCCTGATTTCTTGCAATTGAAAGAGTTTTAAGGAAAACCTCGGGGCCTATAACGGAAGAGCCGAAATTAAGGAAAACTCCGCCGTCAAGCTGTGCCACGGAATAAGCCATTTTCTTGAAGTCAATTCCCGAGCATTTTCCTATATTACCCATATCGCAGGTGGGATGCTGATGAATTATATCAGTTCCGAGGGCAATGTGATAGGTTGCGGGAATATCAAGCTTATATGCATTCCACAAAATACAGTCCTCGCGGTTGGGGAACCTTTCGGGATGCTCGTCAATGTATTTGCCGAGAGCCTCACCGTAGCCTATGTCGAGCTTTGCCCCCTCATTTATTGCTTCGTTCATCCAAGCTCCCGTCTCTTCCCACATACCGAAGGAGCCGTCTTCAATTGCAGTGGGAACATCCTCGGATGTGCCGCCGAGATAGCATAATTCAAAGTCGTGAATGCTTGTAGCACCGTTTGCGGCAATGTGGGTGATTATTCCCATTTTCATAAGCTCAATTATGTATCTTGAAAGGCGGTTTTTTATAACGTGAGCACCCATACTCCATATAACGGGGCGACCGTTTTTTCTTGCTTTTATGATTCTTTCAATAAGCTCATCAAAGCCCTCCGAGGTGTATTCTTCGTGAGGAGTGACACCCGGTGTCATCATATTGTCAATGGTGACAAGATTAATTCTGTCCTGTGCAGAATAGGTTTTTATGCCTGAAAAATCAAGCTGCTTTTGTCTTCTCATAATATTTTTCCTTTACATAAAGAGTATTGAGCTTGCAATCACAAACTGTGCAAGGTAGTATGAAACGTGATTTGTTATAATGTCAACAGGTCTGTTTTTTCCGACTCCGAAGTATGTGCCCGAAAGAATAAGGTCGGAAATAACGAAAAGCACACCGCCTATAAAGAACACGAAAAGGTGCTTGTTCTGTGAAAAACCGCTGAAAATAGAAGTAAAAAGTCCGAACACGGTGACAAAGAATAAAAGTCCGCCGTAAAGAGTGGAAATAATTTTATAGCTTCCGTAGTTCAGCTTCATAATCTTTTCACCGAAATAAACTGCAAGAGCGGCAACAACTGCAATTGCAAGTGAGGGAAGAAGTGCTATAGCCTTGAAAGAGGGAGCGGCACCGAAGATTATTGCGGCGGTATAGAAGAAATGTCCGCAGGCGAAGGATATGAAACCTGCATTTGTAAGGAACTTTTCATCCTGACGGTACATAAATTTCATATCAAGCCAGATGTCGCCGAGAATACCGCAAACGAGACCTGCAACGATAAGTCCCGAATAAAGTGAGGGCTTTCCTATTGTGAGAAAAACGCCTGTTAATATGAACATAACGCTTGTGATCGCCTTGAACATAAGAGATTTAACATCGGTTTTCTTAACTCTGAAGAAAAGGAAAGCACCGAGAGTGATAAGACCGATAAGAACAGTGCAGGTATAAAGAATTAATGAAAGCTCCATAAAAAATTCTCCTTCGTAATTTATTAATTCAATAATACCATATGTTTTTACTTTTTTCCACACTTTTTATTAAAAACTGATTGAATAAATATAAGGCTTATGATAAATTAGATTTAAGAAAGATAAGGAGTGTATTGTATATGAAAATAATGAGCTTCAATGTATTATGTGCAGGACACAACGGCAGAGAATGGGAAAACAGAATACCCCGTGTTGTTGCAGCAATCAAAGAAAACGATCCCGATTCTTTAGGTGTTCAGGAAGCCCACATAGGCTGGATGAAGGCTTTGTGTGAAAATCTCCCTGAATATGACTATGTCGGTGTAGGCAGAGACGACGGCAAGGAGGACGGAGAATTTTCCGCAGTTTTCTATAAAAAAGATAAGTTTACCCCGGGTGAAAAAGGCAATTTCTGGCTTTGTGAAACTCCCGAAAAGCCGGGACTCGGTTGGGATGCCGCCTGCATAAGAATCTGTTCATATGTAATGCTCACCGAAAAGGAAACAGGAAAGAAATTCTGCCATTTCAATACACATCTCGACCACAGAGGTGAGATTGCAATGCAGAAGGGTGCAGAGCTTGTTGCAATAAAAGCTAATGAAATCTGCACAGACTGTCCCGCAGTATTCACGGGGGACTTCAATGTAACTCCCGACTCCGCCCCCTGTAAAGCGGTAAAGGACGGCGGTTTTTCTGACTCAAGAGATGTAGCTGAGATTACCGATAAGGACATAACCTTCCATGCATGGCTCGGTGAAGAAAAATACCGTTCGGTCATTGATTATGTTTTTGTAAAGGGCGATATAAAAGTTAATAAGCTTTCTGTTGACAGAAACGAATATCTGGGAGATGTTCCCTCTGACCATTATCCCGTAATTGCAGAGATTGAGTTTTAATAAGCGGAGTTAAGCACACTGTATGAATGGATTGATTTTTAATATTCAGAAATTCTGTATAAATGACGGTCCCGGAATAAGAACCACCGTTTTTTTTAAGGGCTGTCCGCTTCGTTGTAAGTGGTGCCATAATCCCGAATCAAACAGAATTTCTCATGACTTGCTTTTTTCTGTCGATAAATGCATTTTATGCAGAAAATGTGAAGCTGTTTGTGAACAAGGTGTTCATATTTTTGAAAAAAAACATATACTTGACAGGACTGTCTGTGTTGCCTGTAAAAGGTGTGAAAGCTTTTGTCCGGTAAATGCACTTGAAATTGCGGGTAAAGGTATGTCAATCCAAGAGATTCTGAAAACTGTTTTATCCGATAAGGAATTTTTTGAGGATTCAGGCGGCGGACTCACTCTTTCAGGCGGCGAACCCTTTTTACAGTATGAATTTATGCTGGAGCTGCTAAAAAAAGCAAAGGAAAATTCACTTCATACCTGTGTTGAAACCTGTGGCTTTACAGACAGAGAAAAGCTTTTGGAGGCTTCTCAATATGTCGATATTTTTCTTTTTGATTATAAACATTCCGACAGCGTTTTACATAAGCAATATACCGGTGCAGAAAATGAAAAAATTCTCAATAACCTGAAACTGCTAAATGAAAAGGGCTGTAAAATAATTCTTCGCTGTCCGATAATCCCCGATGTGAATGATACACAAGAGCATTTCAGGGCAATTGGGGAGCTTGCCGATAGCCTGAAGAACATAATCGGCATTGAAATTGCCCCTTATCACGAGTTGGGTATTTCAAAGGGTGAGAGGCTCGGAGAAAAAATAAATTCATTCACGGTACCCGAAAAAGAAGATGTCCTGAGGTATATTGAAGAAATCAAGAAATATACATATAAAAGCGTAAAAAGAATGTAAAAAAGGCTCAGATTTATCGTAAATGCAAATCTGAGCCTTATGTTTTTTTGTGAAAAATTTTTATCCGAGAGGATTAAGAAGGTTTCCTATATAATCAAGAAGCGAACAGGCAATGTTTATAAGAATTGCATAAGAAACGGGCATTAAAAGGTCAAGACCTTTTGTTTTTACTATAAGCTCTGTTGTGTCAGCGAGGCCGAGCTCACAAAGCTCTTCCTGAACTGCTGCTGCAATAAGCTCGTTACCCTCGGCACTGGGATGAAGCTTGTCGTCTGCAAAATTATTGCTGTTGCCGTTAAGTGCATCTGCAACTTCAACAATAACAATTTCTCCGGGATGCTCGGTGTTATATCTTCTTATCATTTCATTGATTTTATCGCCGCCCAGACCATATACCTTGCCTGCAGCACCGTCCTGAGGATTATAAACAGTCTGCAAAAGAATAACGGCATCGGGATTGAGCTCATTTATCTTTTCTATAATGTCAGAAAGCTCATGGTAATAGGTATCAGCAATCTTATCAAAGCTTTTCATATTTTTTGTAACAAGACAGTCAATTGCAAGACCGACCATATTGTTTGTCAGATAATTGTTTCCGCCTATTGAGATGCTTATGATTTCAGCTTCTTTTACGCTTGCTTGGACTTTTTCACCGGATGTGAGCATAGTGAGAAGAATACCCGAGGTGATACCGGGAATTGAAAGATTTGTATAGGTATAGCCGTTGGTGTCGGCAACGATTTTACCGTAGCATGCACCTACGGTGTTTATCATACCGGCTCCGAATGCGATTGAATCTCCGAGAATTACGTAATCAACATTTTCTTCTTCAGCAAAAACTGCAAATCCGAAACAGGAGAAAGCAATTACGGCACTTAAAAGAATTGCAATAAGTTTTTTCATAAAAAAATCCTTTCCTAATTCATATTATTAATTCTAATACTAACAAAATAAAAAGTAAAGGTAAAAATTTCAATTAATTAACAAATGTTTCATTAAAAAATCTGAAAGCACTTTTTTTTGAAGTGCTTTCAGGAATAAAGCTGTTCTTTAATCAGAAAAGGTTTGTAAAAAAGCTGTATATTTTTCCGAAGATCTCAAATATTTTAACAAAAAAATCCAAAAAGAAGAAAGAAAAACCGTTTCCGAAATCCTGTCCGGCAATTTCTATAATCGGTGCTTTATATTCTGCAATACCGTTGCTGGCAAGGGCTTCAAGAATTTCGACTGCAATGAGCTCATTTCCTTTTGCACTGGGATGAATATCGTCCCCTGCAAAGCATTCCATATCATCGCCCAGAGCTTCGCCGACCTCTACGATAATAATTTCACCGGGATGCTCCGTATTATATTTATTGACCATTTCGTTAAGTCTTTTCTGTCCCTCACCGTAAACCTCGCGGAGAGTTCCCGACTGGGGATTATAGAGAGTCTGCATTAAAACCACAGCATCGGGATTATTTTCGTTAATAATATCCATTATGGCTGAAAACTCGGTATAAAATCCGTTAGCAATTGCATCCATTTTACTGTAATCGGATTTGACTATGGCATCAAACATAAGTCCTGTGAGATTTGACAAAAGAAAATTGTTTCCGCCGATGGATATGCTTATAATTTCTGCTTCTTTTACTGCAGTCATCACTTCTTCGTTTTTAAGTCTTTTAAGAAGATTGGCTGTTGTGTGTCCCGGAACAGAATAGTTTTTGTAATTATATCCGTGAGTATCGGCAACAATTTTACCGTAAACCGCATCAGTGGGGTTTGAAAGTCCAGAGCCGTATGCTATAGAGTCTCCGAGAACAAGATAATCAACCGTTTCTGCAAAAACGCTTACAGTTAATCCTGTTACAAGAAGCACAGCACATAAAAATACCGATAAGATTTTTTTCATATTATTCCCTCTTTTCAATTTTATTCAATTATAATTATGCATTCTATGAAAGTAAATTGCAACAGTAAATTTTATTAATAATTCAAAAATTTGAAAAAAACTATCAAAAAAATGCACAATTTTATAACAATAAATTAATATATAAACTGAAAATTAACTGTCGGAAAGCTTAGCACGGAGATAGTCTATGGCTGTGATATAGCCATGAAGTCCCTGCCCTGTAATCTGCTTTTCGGCATAAAGGGAAACATAAGAAAGCTTTCTGAATTCTTCTCTTTCATTAATATCGGAAATGTGTACTTCAACGGTGGGAATTCCGACAGCTTTAAGTGCATCCAATATGGCAACGCTTGTATGAGTGTAGGCAGCGGGATTTATTACAATGCCGTCGGTGTTTCCGAAAGCCTCTTGAATTTTATCGACAATTGCTCCTTCGTGATTTGACTGAAAGATTTCAAGGTCAATGCCTTTGCAAGCTTCTTCAATCATTGTACACAGTGTGTTATAGTCCTTTTTTCCGTAAATATCGGGTTCACGAAGTCCTAACATATTAAGGTTAGGACCGTTTATTATAAGAAGCTTCATTTCATATTCTCCTTATTGCTTCAATTATTCTCTGTACGGTTTCTTCGG
>JAZSJT010000042.1:0-2225 GCA_045534425.1 Acutalibacteraceae bacterium
TTAAATTCTCTCTTTCCTATGATAAGCAAATTCCCGATAACGGCTATGTGATTGAAACTGCTGAAAACGAGGTTTCAATTAAGGGTAACGGCACAAGAGGTGTAATTCACGGTGTTTATGCATTTTTAGAGAAATACTGCGATTGTGATTGGTACACCTCAACTCTTTACAGCATCCCAAAAAATGAAAATCTCACCGTTCCCGCAGGGGAAAAAACTGAATATAAGCCTTTCTTTGAATATACCGACACAGACTGGGTGAGCCCCCGTGATGTGGAATATTCTCTTGCAAACGGGCTTAACGGCAGTCCCTACAGAACAATTCCCACAGAGCTTGGCGGCACGGTGGAATATATATCGGCTTTCTGCCATACTTTAGCTTCGCAGTTTTGTTCCAAAGAAACATATTTTGAAACAAACCCCGAATATTTTGCCCTTCATGACGGAAAAAGACAGGACGAACAGCTCTGTCTCACAAATGAGGATGTATATAATCTTATTTTAGGTGAAGTAATGGCACTGCTCAAAGAAAAGCACGATCCCGAAAAGTCTCTTCAGATTATTTCTCTGACGCAGGGCGACAGCGGTGAGGATGCTAAAATGTGTCAGTGCGAAAGCTGCAAAAGGATTGACGATGAAAACGGCTCATATTCAGGCACGATGATAACTTTTGTGAACCGTATTGCAAGAGAAGTAAAGGCGGCAGGCTATGACAATGTTGCTATTGATACCTTCGCATACAGATATACAAGAAAGGCTCCGTCAGTTGTTGTGCCCGAGGATAATGTTATAGTCCGTCTTTGCACAATAGAATGCTGTTTTGCCCATCCGCTTGATGATGAAGCCTGTGAAGAAAATGTTGAGCTTATGTCTGACCTTAATGACTGGGCTGAAATCTGCGACAGAATTTATGTATGGGACTATGCAACAAACTATGCACACACTCTCGGAATTTTCCCCGATTTCGGTGTGCTTCAGAAAAACATTCAGATTTTCTATGAACACAATGTCAAGGGTGTTTATGAAGAGGGAAACTATTATATGGCACAGTGCGACGGCGAATTCGGTGAGCTTCGCTCCTTCCTTCTTTCAAAGCTTATGCAGAATCCTTATCTTGATTATGATAAAACAATGAATGAATTTCTTGAAGCCTTCTACGGCAAGGGATGGGAAAATATCCGTGAATTCATTGATATGACCGTAGAAAAGCCCGTGCCCGAAAAAGAGCATCTTATGATTTATGTTTCAATGGCGGAAACTCTCGACTTTACAAAAGAGGATATCAAAAAAGCTGATAAGCTCTGGGAAGCTGCAAAAGCCGAAGCCGAAACCGATTTCAATCTTCAGAATATAAAGAGAAGTGAAATCTGCTGGAGATACTGGAAAGGCTATAATAAATATGACAAGGAAGATGCACAAAAGCTGATTTCCGACATAAAGGCTTTCGGAACAACCGTTATAAATGAGGGAGATGTCTTCTCACCCGAAAATGCAAAGGGTCCCGACGGAATAGATTTTGTCTCCGACCGCTTCAAGGCTCTCGGTAATGATGTTTTATTCCCGGTATCAATAGTTCTTTACGGTATTGCGGCGGCATTATCCGTTATTGCCATGATAATTGCAATAAAAGCCAAAAAGTATGTTTATATTGCTCTGCCCGTACTCATAGGTGTCTTTTTTGAAATTTTCGGTTGGCACAGAAGAGCCTTCCTTGCCTGGGTTGACCTTGACGAATATGCAATTACTCTTATTCTCATATTCTTCCTCTTTGCCTTCGGCGGTGCTCTTATGGTAAGAGGCAAAAAGCAACGGATAATTTCTGCTCTTGCCTGCTCATTCGGTTGGTTCATTCTCTATGAGGCATCAACTCTGATACTCAACAATCTTATTTTCGGCGGCTCGGCAAATACTCTCGGTATCGGTGCAGCATATATGGCTACAGGCATTGAAGCCGTAATAATTCTTGCACTCACAATTAAAAATCTTTCAAAGGAGCTGAAAAAATGATAGAAAAATATTATCTCTCACCCGAATATTTACATATAGGCTGTGAAAGGCCTGCTTCATACTTCATTCCGTTCGAAAAAGGACAGTGTCCCTATGAAGCAAGAGAAAATTCAGAAAGATTTACACTTCTTAACGGCATATGGGATTTTAAGTTCTATAATAATGTCAGAGAGCTTGACCTTGAAGGAGAAAGCTTCCCCTCAGGTGAAATATGCCCCG
>JAZSJT010000152.1:0-2198 GCA_045534425.1 Acutalibacteraceae bacterium
TTAAATTCTCTCTTTCCTATGATAAGCAAATTCCCGATAACGGCTATGTGATTGAAACTGCTGAAAACGAGGTTTCAATTAAGGGTAACGGCACAAGAGGTGTAATTCACGGTGTTTATGCATTTTTAGAGAAATACTGCGGCTGTGATTGGTATACCTCCACCCTTTACAGCATTCCGAAAAATGAAACGCTGACAATTCCGGCAGGTGAAAAAACAGAATACAAGCCCTTCTTTGAATATACAGATACTGACTGGGTTAGCCCCAGAGATATTGAATATTCACTGGCAAACGGACTCAACGGCGGTCCCTACAGAAGTATTCCCGCAGAGCTTGGCGGAACGGTAGACTATATCTCCAATTTCTGCCATACGCTCACAACACAGTTCTGTGCATCAGAAACCTATTTTGACGAGCATCCCGAATATTTTGCTCTTCATATGGGAACGAGGGTGCCCGACCAGCTTTGCCTTACAAACGAAAAGGTTTATGAAATAGTCCGTGACGAGGTTATGGCACTCCTTCAGGCAAAGCACAACCCCGATGACTCCGTTCAGATTATCTCCCTTACCCAGCACGATAATCAGAAAATGTGTCAGTGCGAAGACTGTAAAAAGCTTGACAATGAAAACGGCTCTCATTCAGGCACAATGATAAGCTTTGTAAACCGTATAGCAAAGGATGTTAAGGCGGCAGGCTATGAAAATGTTGCCATCGACACCTTTGCATATCAATACACAAGAAAGGCGCCGTCAAAGGTTGTTCCCGAACCCAATGTTATTGTGCGTCTTTGCACAATTGAATGCTGCTTTGCTCACGCACTTGATGACAGCAGCTGCACAGAAAATGCCGCTCTTATTACTGACCTTGCCGACTGGAGCCGCATCTGTAACCGCATCTATGTGTGGGACTACACCACAAACTATGCAAACACTCTGGGCATTTTCCCCGACTTCGGCACACTGCAGAAAAATATTCAGGTTTTCTATGAAAACAATGTTGCAGGTGTTTATGAAGAAGGTAACTACTATATGGCACAGTGCGACGGCGAATTCGGCGAGCTCCGTTCATATCTTCTTTCAAAGCTTATGCAGAACCCCTATATTGATTACGATGCATATATGAACGAATTCCTCGAAGCCTACTACGGTGCAGGATGGGAAAGCATCCGTGAATTTATTGATATGACAATCGAAAAGCCCGTGCCCGATAAAGAGCATCTTATGATATATGTTTCAATGACAGAAACACTGGGCTTCACAACAGAAGATGTTGCTAAAGCAGACAGCCTCTGGGAAAAGGCAAAAAATGAAGCACAGACTGACGCACAGAAAAACAATATTATACGAAGCGAGATATGCTGGAGATTATGGAAAGCATATAACTTCTTTGACAAAAACTATAACGAGGAGCTCATCAGGGACATAAAAGCTCTCGGCATCACAATGACACATGAGGGAGACTCTGACGGTCCCGACAATATAAATTTTGCGTCTGCATCGGTAAAGAAATGGGGTAACGAAATCCTGTTCCCTGCATCAATCGTACTTTACGGGATTGCTGCCGCTCTTTCGGTTGCCGCTATGGTAATTGCGATAAAGGCAAAAAAATATGCTTATATTGCACTCCCCGTTCTCATCGGCGTATTCTTTGAAATCTTCGGCTGGCACAGAAGGGCATATATCGCCTGGGCTGATGTTGACGAATATGTGCTCACCCTTGTGCTTATAGCTCTTCTCTTTGCCTTCGGCGGTGCACTTATCGGCAGAGGAGTGAAGCAGAGAATACTTTCTGCGCTTCTCATTGCAGGTATATGGTTTGCATTCTATGAAGCCTTTGTGCTTATCATAAACAATGTAATCTTTAACAACGCGGGCAACTATCTCGCAATAGGCGCCGCATATGTGTTTACGGGATTATATTCAATTTTTGTTCTCGCTGTAAACATAGAAAAACTCAAAAAGGAAATAAAAAAATGATTGAAAAGTATTATCTTTCTCCCGAATATTTACATATAGGCTGTGAAAAGCCTTCAGCATATTTTATTCCGTTTTCTGAAGGACAGTGTCCCTATGAAGCAAGAGAAAATTCAGAAAGATTTACACTTCTTAACGGCATATGGGATTTTAAGTTCTATAATAATGTCAGAGAGCTTGACCTTGAAGGAGAAAGCTTCCCCTCAGGTGAAATATGCCCCG
>JAZSJT010000027.1:0-6980 GCA_045534425.1 Acutalibacteraceae bacterium
ATCGGTGTCGGACAGTATCAGCACGACTTACCTCAGGCAAGACTTGAAGAATCCCTCACGGGTGTGGTTGAAGACTGCGTAAACTCCGTGGGTGTTGACCTCAATACAGCATCTCCCTCACTTCTCAAATATGTCTCCGGCATCACCGCAGCCACCGCTAAAAATATCGTGGCATACCGTGACGAAAACGGTGCATTCACTTCGAGAACGGGACTTAAAAAGGTCAAAGGACTCGGTCCGAAAGCATACGAACAGTGTGCCGGCTTCCTTCGTATTCCGGGTGGAAAAGAAACACTTGATAACACCGCAGTTCATCCCGAATCCTATGATGCCGCCAAAAAACTTCTTGAAATTTTAGGCATTGATGCAAAAAAGCTCGGTAAAGACGGCATAGCAGATATTGAAGAAAAGCTTGAAATTTACGGCAAAGTGAAGGCAAGTGAAGAAACAGGTGTAGGCATCCCCACACTTACTGATATAGCAGCAGAACTCAAAAAGCCGGGCAGAGACATCCGTGATTCTCTCCCCGCCCCCATGCTTCGCTCAGACGTTCTTTCTATGGAAGACCTGACTGAAGGAATGGAGCTTCAGGGAACCGTCAGAAATGTAATAGATTTCGGTGTTTTTGTTGACATCGGTGTTCATCAGGACGGACTTGTCCACATTTCACAAATAACTAACCGCTATATAAAGCACCCGAGTGAAGTGCTTAAAGTCGGTGATGTTGTCAAGGTAAAAGTTTTATCGGTTGATGTAGCAAAAAAAAGAATTTCGCTTACAATGAAATAAGAATAATATATAAAATGGGGTTGTTTTTATGTCAGCAAAAAAAGTTGCTAAAATTGCATTAGGTACTGCCGCAGGAGCCGCCGCTCTTGTTGGAGCAGTAATCCCGATTTCTTATGAATTAATCCTTAACATTCCCTTTGCCGCAAAAATCGGCGAGAAAATTTCCCCCGCAACAAACGAAGTTCCCGAAGATGAAAGCATAGAACCGGCTGTTGTTGAAGAAGGTCCCTCCGACCAGGAGCGTTTCGGTGCCGCAGTGGGTGAATGGCACAGCCGCCACGAAGCACAGGACCTTTTTATAACAAATGAAAAAGGTCAGAAAAGACACGCAAAAGTCTTTGACAACGGACATCCCGACAAATGGGCAATTATTTTCCACGGCTACACATCAAACCCCACGGGAATGTATCACTATGCTTTTACATATGGTGAAATGGGCTTCAACTGCCTTCTTCCCTCAATGATAGGACACGGAGATGATCCGAATTCCCACTGTTCAATGGGTTATCACGACCGTTATATGGGAATTGACTTTATAAATCATCTCGTAGCTCTTTATCCCGACTGTGAAATTGCACTTCACGGCGAGAGTATGGGAGCGGCAACCACTATGCTGATAACAGGTGAAAGCTTACCCGAAAACGTAAAATGTGCGGTTTCCGACTGCGGATTTACTTCCGTTTTTGAGGAATATACACACGTTACAAAAAATCAGATATCACCTGCTCTTGTTCCCCTGCTTCCCGCTATAAGTAAATATTCCGAGCTTAGGGGGAACTTCAATTTCAGGCAGTGTGCACCTGTTGAAGCGGTTAAAAACTCCGTTACCCCCACACTTTTCGTGCACGGCGAAGCGGATGATTTTGTCCCCTTCAGAATGTTAGGTGAGGTTTATGAAGCCTGCAGTGCGGAAAAAGAATTTTTTACCGTAAAACACGCAGCTCACGCAGAATCCTCAACAAAAGCCCCCACACTCTATTGGAACAATGTTTATAATTTTGTAAAGAAATATATTGCACTATGATAAAAACAAAAAAACGTGATGTCGATATGACCGAGGGGAATATCGTCAGTCATCTTATAACCTTTGCAATCCCTCTCTTATTAGGCAATCTTTTCCAGCAATTGTATAACACCGTTGACGCGTGGACTGTGGGGAAATTTGCCTCAAATGAAGCCTACTCCGCAGTCGGAAGTGTAGGACCGATTATAAATATGCTTATAGGCATTTTTCTAGGCCTTGCAAGCGGTGCGGGTGTTGTAATCTCCCAGTTTTACGGCGCAAAACAGTTTGATAAAGTAAAAAAAGCCGTTCACACTTCAATGGCACTGACACTTCTTCTTGCCGCCGTTTTCTCGGTTCTCGGTATAGTTATGGCACCTTTTATGCTTAAAATGATGAAGATGCCCGAAGAAGTCATCCCCGAAGCCACCACCTATATCACCATATATTTCGCAGGTGTCACGGGGCTTATGCTTTATAATATGGGAGCAGGAATTTTAAGAGCCGTTGGCGACTCAAAAAGACCTTTCGTCTACCTTGTGGTTGCTGCAGTGCTAAATACCGTGCTTGACCTTGTTTTCGTCATTGGCTTCAAAATGGGGGTTACGGGTGTTGCACTTGCCACCATAATAGCTCAGGGTATTTCTGCAATTCTTGTTCTTATCACCCTTTTTCATTCCGAATCCTGTATAAAGGTATATATTAAAGAAATCAGAATAGATTTCACACAGCTGAAGCTTATAATGAGAGTGGGAATACCCGCCGCTTTACAGATGGCAATTACCTCTTTTTCAAATGTTTTCGTACAGTCCTACATCAATCATTTCGGTGTAGACTGTATGGGCGGATGGACAACTTATACAAAGCTCGACCAGTTTATGTTCTTACCTATGCAGTCGGTTTCTCTTGCCGCAACAACGTTTATGGGACAGAATCTCGGCATAGGAAACATAGAAAGGGCAAAAAAAGGTGTCCGTGTTGCCTCAATAATGTCACTTATATGTACTGCGGTGATAATGCTTCCTCTTGTCGCATTTGCTCCGTTTTTCGGCAGCATTTTCAACGATAAGCCCGAAGTTATTGAATACAGCACAATACTTCTCAGATGGATGTCACCGTTTTATCTTCTGTGCTGCTTCAATCAGGTATATTCCGCGGCACTCCGAGGTGCAGGCAACAGCAAGGTGCCTATGATAATAATGATAGGCTCATTTGTTGTTTTCAGACAGATATATCTCTTTATTATGGCAAACTTCATCTGCAACGAAATAATTCCCATAGCCATGGGCTATCCTGCAGGCTGGGCAGTATGCTCCGCCGCAACTCTCATATACTATAAAAACACAGATCTGATGAAAACAAAATTAGTTTCATAACAGAAAGAGAAGATTTGACAATCTGCCGAATCTTCTCTTTTGTTTTATCAATATTTTTGTCCTTTTATATAAATTTAACTCATCAAATTATATATATTATTGATACAATAATTGTTGTATTTTATACAATTTTATGATAAAATTAATTTAATTATGATAAAGGAGAGGTGTTATGGCTAAGGTATCAAAAGAAACTTTTCAGAATTTCTTTACCGAAATAAAAACACACTGGAAAACTCCTGCCGAGGGGAAATATGTTCCCTATAAAGAATATTTCAACATATTTTTTGCGGTAGGCTCCAACTACACTGCATCAAAGGTATTGGAGTACATCTATTTTGCAACGGGCTGCTTCCTTATAATGCATCATTATAAGCTCCCGTATCTCACATTTTCAATTATAAGCATCATCAATATGCCGCTCGGGTATGTCACCGCACTTATATGGTGGTTCGTGTGCGACAATCTGGGCTTTTTGCCGGGTAAAACGGAGAAAAAGCTATATGCAGTCTATGTGAGCATGATAGCCTTCGGACTGGCATTGATATTTTTCGACGCTTCCACACTTTTCGATCCCAACTCAAAGTTTATTATTTTCCTCAACTCCCTTGAAGGTATGAGTGCAACTGCCTGCTTCAAGGTATTCGGTACACATTTCCTGTATTCCGGCTGGGTAGGGGCAAGAAATATTTTCTGGAGAAAAAAGCTTATCCCCAAATTCGGAAGATATAAGTATTCACTCTATTCCGACGTTATCCCCAAGTGCATAACCGTTATTCTTATCGGTTGGCTTCCTCTTTACAATATTGCAGATGTTTCCACCCGTGTGTGGGCGGCAAACCTGCTTTTTGCCTGCTATAATGTTTTTGGCTTCGGCAATGTGCTTGAAACCACAACACAGAGCATCTCCCCCAACGTAAACGAAAGAATTCTCGTAAGAACATACCCCGTAAAGCTTTCTCACTTCCTGCAGACAATAATGACAATTATTCTCCCTGCCATTGTCGGTACACTTAAAGATGAATGGGCAGATATTAATTTCTTCCGTTGGGTAATCCCCGGAACCTTCATTGCCTGTGCAGTGCTGACTATGATATGTGCGGGAAAAATCAAGGAAAGAATTCCCCAGCCGCCGCTTGAAAAGAAGGTCAACATCAAGTTCTGGGACGGTATGTTCGGTGTGCTTCACAACAAATACCGTTGGATAAATACCATGGTAGGACTTTTAGACTCTCTGGGAAACGGTATGCTTGCATTCACAAGCATTCTCTATCTTTACACCTTCAGGCTTTCCGGACTTCCCTATTCCGTTCTCACTCTGCTTATTTCCTTTGCGGGAACTCCTCCGGATTTATTAACTCCCTATTTCTTAAAGAGATTTTCATATAAACAAATTATGATATTCTATCAGCTCACCCGTGCCATAGGTAACGGTGCACTTGTTGCGGCAATATGGTTCTGCGGTGACAATCTTGTGCTTTGCGGTTCACTTTGCGTTGTGGTTATGTTCCTTATGGAAATGACAAAAACGGTTCCCACCTCCGCAGGTCACGATATGAATGTCCGTATAAACGACTATCAGATGTATCTTTCAGGTGAAAGACTTGAAAGCTTTTCCGGCATTTTCGGCTGGTTCACGGGCCCCATTACTTCCTTCGTCGGTCTTATTATCCCTCTGCTTCTTCTTTCGTACGGCTTCAACAGCAACTGGGATATTCTTTTCCTTGACGAGGCAAGACTTAAAATCGTTGTAGTACCGCTTCTTATTGATGTTGTAGGCTTCTTCCTTATGACAATTCCCTACATTTTCTGGGACTACGACACCAACAAACAGAATAAAGTTATGCAGGTTCTTAAACGCCGTGCCGAGGTAACCGAAAAGAAGGCACTTGAAGAAGGCGAAAAGATTTCCGGCGGATATAAGGGTTAAGGAGGTGCGAATATGAGTAAAAAAGAAAAAAAGATGCATAATGCTCTGACAGACAACACCATTCTCGAAATCCCCGAAGACGAGATATATACCTATCAGATTGAAGGTCTTGCAGCACCGCACATCAATAAGCCTTATAAGAATTACAAGCTCAAAAAAGCTATATTTATTATAGTTATTCTCATATCCGTCACCCTTTCAATGTATTTCAGTTTAAGCATTTTAAGAACTGATACGTTCACCTTTGCAGAAATCTCTGACGGCAACTATCAGTTCACAAAATTCTCAAACCCCGGTTATATAGACGAGCTCACAATAAATTGGGTGCTTGATATTACATATCCCGAAAACACAGAAGGACTTGAGAAAAAACAAATTGAACTTACCGATGCTCCCGACACTCTCCCCGCTATTCCGGTGACAACAAAAGAAGAATTTATAAATTACAATAAATATCTTCTCAGGGAAGAACAGAAAAGAATTAACGAAAGCTCAGGCAATCTTCCGTTTTTTGAAATTACGGAGGATAAGTCAAAGCCGGTAACCTCAATAAAGGAATATGCACTCAACTGCGACGGTTATGTAAAGACCATTTTCATCGGTGAAAACGTTCTTGAGATTGACGGCAAGGCATTTTATTCCTGCTGGGCATTACAGAGAATTTTAGTTGATGAAAACAACCCTAATTACTGTGATATTGACGGCGTTCTTTACACAAAGGACAAGAAAACTGTTGTATGCTATCCCTGTGACAGAGATGCATATTTAAGAGAAAAATACGGCTATCCCTCTGAAATGTGGGAATGGGTGCCTCAGGATGCGAATAAGAAAGACATTATTTCCGCCGAGGACTATGCCCCCATTTATGAAGAATACCGCGAAAAGGTTATGACATACGTCATTCCCTCAACGGTTGAAACTGTTGGAGAGCTGTGCTTCAACTATGCAAATCTGGCAACCGTTTATCTTCCCGAGGGCTTGAAGAGAATCGAAAATTTAGGCTTCTTTGAAATGCCCAATATGAGAGATTTCCATACATATATCACGGAAGCCGCAGTTGAAGAAACCTCATACGAGGGAGCAAAGGAGCTCAATACCTATATTTCATTCCCGGAAGGGCTTGAATATATCGGAACGGACGCTTTCAGCTATAACAAGGCTATGAATTATG
This sequence comes from Acutalibacteraceae bacterium, assembly GCA_045534425.1. GTDB lineage: Bacteria > Bacillota > Clostridia > Oscillospirales > Acutalibacteraceae > RUG806. Next base: position 6,270 of record JAZSJT010000027.1, read on the forward strand.
TATACATCCCCTCAAGCGTAACCTACATAGGTCACCATGCATTCTGGGACACTGTGTATACGGACAACGGTGAAATAAGAGGCGTTGCCGAAATCAACGTGGCAAAGAACAAAGATGCCTTCAAAGAAACCACCGAAACAGGCGACCAATGGGTTCCCATCTATGACAGCAACCTCTTAAGAAAAATCCCAGTAAACTACGGTACAGAAAGAAAATAACCTTGAAAAAGGCTTTGACCAACTCGGTCAAAGCCTTTTTTTAATATTTCAGCAATATGCGAGGCACGAGCTCATAGAACGAAGCGGAACAAGGCGAAGCATTTCTTAATTTTTACCAATGGCAAAAATATCACTCTTGTGAAGCAAGAATATCACATTTTCCAAAGGAAAATATATCACTCATACCGCAGGTGTGAATATCACTGATTAAAATTTATAACAGATAAATTTTAATCAGTCGTCCCATTCGGTTCCTGTGACTGTATCCATATTTATTCCCGTAGTGTCGTGTGTCTTCTTTATGAGAAGCACAAGTGCGGCAGTAAAGCCGGGCACCAACAGTGCGAAGCAGCAAGCCGCCATTGCGGTATTGCCGATTGTGAGAGTAAAGGGCATACTGAGGATAAACGAAAGTGCAAATCCCACTGCAGTAACTATATACTGTGCAGACATAGCCGATGAACGAAGATTTGTGGGGGCAGATTCGCCTATC
>JAZSJT010000062.1:0-12604 GCA_045534425.1 Acutalibacteraceae bacterium
TAGCCGCTTTTTTCTGTTATGAGGTTACCTCCGTTTTCACCGTATACCGAATAGATGCTTTCATCGGATTTTTTGGTTACGGCGGGCAAGCACAAAGGCGGGAACATTATACACCACCAGTTTTTTCCGCTTCCCTCTCCCAATATAACTTTACAGGAAAGATATTTTCCGGCAGGGAGCTTTATATTATCATACTGTCTTGTTTCAAAATATTCTTCTTCTACGGCAATATCTGTTTTATAGGCAAAACCGTTTTCTGCAAGGACACGGTCGGCAATTTCCGTTAGCATATCCTTGTTTTCAATAACTTTTTTTGCCGCTTCATCAGCATTTTGACTGCCCTTAAAAATATCCGCCCCACAGGTCAGAAGAGCATCTCTCACAAGAAGCTTGACCTTTTGGTCTTCATCAGAGTCCGACTGGGCGAGAATATGAAGTCTGAGGCTTTCTTCTCTGACATTTTTTGCCGCGATAAAGCCGTCACAAACTGAAGACAGCATAAAACTGAAAATAAAAATAAACATCAAAATAAGACTCTGATATCTGATAAAATATGTTCGCATAAAAAAAGACCTTCCTTTCAAAGGAAAGTCTTGGTAATAATTGCGTTTTTATTCAACACCTCTTGATTTTGTTTTGCAAACAAATACACTTTCGGCTTTATCTTTCAGAAGCTCGGCACATTTTTTTGCATCCTCGGGATAATCAAAAAGCCCGAAATAACAGGAGCCTGAGCCCGTCATGGAGGAAAACCACGCACCGCAGTCGCTCATAGCTTTTTTTATCTCCTTACCCGCTTTCACATCGCAAAGAGCTTCAAACATATTTTGGGCATACTTCACGGCTTCTTTATAGTTGCCTTGAGCGGCATAGAAAAGGAATGAAGCATTATCAGGATGGACGATATTTTCGGCTGAATCAAAACGGACATAGGCATCCTTTGTGGAAACTCTTTCATAGGGTTTGACAATAAGCACATCCGAATAAAGTGACGGAAGCGTTGATATAATCTCACCTATATTCTGACAAAGCTTTGTTCCGCCCACATAACAGAAAGGCACATCCGCACCCACACTGAAAGCAATATCCATAATATCTCTGCGGGTAAGAGCATTGGGATAAGCACAATTAAGTCCCTTGAGAACAGCAGCAGCATCCGCACTGCCCCCGGCAAGTCCCGCCCCGGAAGGGATTACCTTTTTTATAAAAATTTCACATTCCGGTTCAAGCCCTGCTTTTTCATAAAAAAGACGTGCCGCCTTGAAGGCAGTGTTTCTGTCATCACAGGGAATATATTTTTCCGAGCAACGAAGATTAAGTCCCGGAACACCTGTTTTTACAGTTACGCAATCATAAAGCCCCACTGACTGCATAAGGGTAAAAATTCCGTGATATTTATTGGGAAGCACTCCCGTTAAATCAAGAGTGAGATTAATTTTTGCATACGCTTTCAATCTTAATTCCATATTTTACCGCCGCCCTCTCTTTTTATATTGTATCACCTTTTCTATGAAATTTGAACTGTTTTCAAAAAATTTGTTAAAAAAATTCCCGATGTATAATTTTCGCAAAAAAACTGAAAAAAGTTGAAAACTTTGTTGAAAGAAAGTTATGTTCTTTACAGAAAAACTTGTTAAACTTTTAACAAACAACCCGTTATCAACAGTTTCAACAGACTTTTCAACTTTTTAACCAATGTTATCAACAAGTAATTAAAGTTTTCAACAATGTAAAGCAACTGCACTTTACAAAAAATATACACACAGATATGCATATTTTACCATAAAATGACAAATTAAAAATCAACAAACAGAGCCTGCTAAATTATTATTTATGATTTACTATTTTGATTTTTTATGATAAAATTAAAAATCGGAGGGGATTTTATGAGTTTTAAGGAATACATAAAAAAGGCATCACTTGCTCCCGAGGAAGGCGATAAAATTGAATATATGACCATACGTGACAGGCTCACTTCAAATGTGCTTGTAAATTCACAAAGAGACATTCCCGGCACTGCCTGTAACTTTGAGGCAAATGTAACAGCCTTATGGAAAGAATTCAGAAAGCTTAAAAATGAGTGCGGTTATGAGCTTACCTTCAACACGCTTATGCTTAAAATTCTCGTTGAGTGTCTGAAGGCCGCACCGAGACTTAACGCTCATTTTGAGTATAATCACACAGCAACCAGCGGTCGGCTTATTATAAAAAAGCATATTGACGTCGCAGTTGCCGTTTGTCTGCCCAACGGAGAAACATTTCAGATAAAGGTCTGCCACCTTGAAGATAAATCACTGGAGGAAACCGCCTTTGCGGCTGAGGAAATAAAAAGAAAGCTTCAGAACACCAACCTTAAAAGAGTTATGTTCAAGGTTGGCGGACAAAGAATGCTGGGACTTGCCTCAAAGGGAAAGCTGATCTCCACACTGGCACAATTCCGTTCAGCCTATTTCGGAAAAGCAAAAATCGCTAAATTCTCAAAGCTTTTCAAGAAAAAATACCGCACTGTAAACACATCGAAAAAGCCCTATGACGGACTTCACGCTGACGATTTCACGGAGGGTACGGTATGCTTTACCAATTGGGGGACACTTTACGATAAGCTCGATATGAATATTACATATATCCCTCCCTTATATCCGCAGGTTTTTCTTTTTGCAACAGGCAGAGTTTCGGATAAAGAATATGTTTACCGTGATGAAAACGGTAATTTGCAGCTCGGCACAAAAAAAATTCTTCCCGTATGCCTCGTTTTTGACCACAAAATCGGCGGAGCAAACGATATTATCCCGTTCAAGAAAAAACTTGATGAAGTTCTTGAAAATCCCGAAATTATTCACACTTGGTAATGAGCTTATGAATAAAAGGCTTCTTCGTCAAGAAATCAAGAATAAAAGAAACCTGCTTTCTTCCGACTATAAAAAAGCGAGCAGTGAGAAAATTGCTGAAATTGTTACAGCTTCGGCTGTCTTCACCCATAGCCAAAGTATATTTGTTTATGTTTCGTCTTCCGATGAACCGAACACCGATAAAATCATAAAAAAAGCTCTGTCTTCCGGGAAAACGGTTTATGTTCCGAAATGTATAAAAAAAGGGGTTATGATTCCTGTAATAATAAATGAAAATACTGTTTTTAGTTCGGGATATATGGGAATTTCCGAACCTGCAGAATATGATGAAGCTATAAACATATCGCAAATCGACTTATCAATAATTCCCTGTGTCAGTGCTGCACTTTCAGGAGAGAGACTTGGACACGGAGCTGCGTTCTATGATATATTTTTGAGTAAAGTAAAAACTGAAAAATTCTGTCTTTGCTTCCATAAACTGATAAGTGAATATATTCCATCCGAAAGGACAGATATAAAAATGGATGCAGTCATAACTGAAAGAGGAATTTATACAACAGAGCAGAAAAAATCACCGTAACCACAACAGGCTACGGTGATTGATTTTTTTCAGTTTATACAAGATCTATTGAATAAACAGCATTTGTGAACCACTGATTTGTAATGAAGTTTCTCGGACGGAAGATTATATGGTCTTCATAAACTTCCATCTGAATTCCCGTTCCTGACCAGGGATAGCCGAAGGAATTTACGATTCCGTAGGTGGGAAGAGAGACATATGTTACACCGTTTTCCTGTTCCACATTTGCAAAATCACAAATATCTGCAGCTGCGGTACTCTTGATTCCGCCGTGAATGTGCCCGCTTATATAGAAAACATTTTCATATTTCTCCATAACGGATTTTATATCGTTCTTTTCGAGCTCGATTTCACCGTCGGGATAAACGATTTCCTGACCGTTTTTGCCGTCTACAGGCCAATGACAGCAGACAAATACGGGTTCGCCGTTTGCAGAAGCAAGCTCACTGTCCAAAAATGCCATCTGCTCGGGGGTGATATCCATACCGTCCCAGTGACCGCCATCAATCACATCGTCACCGAGTACAATAAACTTATAGCCGTTTATTTCAGTGACATAATAATTTTCAGTATTATTCATTCCCATATACGCATTATTGTATCTGATGAAATTTGCCTTTGCTTCTTCACGGGTAATATCTGTAACATCCCTGTCACCTACGTGGCCGATATCATGATTGCCTGCGGCAGTAATAACGGGAACAGTGCTGTATTTTTCAAGTAAATCATAATATTTTGCAAGAGAGGGCTCGTCCGCATAGTTTGTAATGTCACCTGCAACCACAACTGCATCGATGTCGGCTTTTGCAAAACGGAGATTTGTAAAGCCGGAAACCAAGAACATCTGACGGAAAAGCTCTTTTTCCTCAATATGCACATCGGAAATAAGCTCAACTGTCATAAGACAGTCATCTTCTTTATTATCAATAACGGGAAGTTCAAATCCTGCATAAGGAATTATCGTAAGGATTATTGCCATAAGAAATGTGGGAAAATTTGCAATAATTGATTGAAAAACTGCCATAAAATTAACCTCACTCTATTTATTTTATATTTATTGTCTTTTACTGCCGCAATTGGGACAAAAATTACCTTTGTTTACGTTTCCGCAGGAACAGGTCCACTGTTCATCGGGCTTTTTAGCACCGCAATTTCCACAGAAATTGCCTGTCACTTCATTTCCGCAGGAGCATTTCCAGCTGTTTGCGGGTGCGGGCTTCTTATTACCGCAGTCGGGGCAGAAATTGCCTGTAGCGGTATTTCCGCAGGAGCATTTCCATCCGTCAGCGGGTGCAGGTGCGGGAGCGGGCTGCTGTGACTGCTGATACTGCTGCTGAGCCATTCCCTGCTGGAAAAGAGCTGCTGTGTTACCCATCATATTTCCTGCCATTCCCATTCCCATAAATGCATTTACTGCACCGTTCGGATTATTTGCGGCATTCATAGCGGCATCTGTCATACCTGTTGTCTGATATCCGCCTGCAAGCATGGGATCGGACATAATTATTGATTTCTTGATTCTCTGAATCTCATCCTCGTCCTCTTTAGGAGCATTAAGAGCATTGAAGCTTACGCTTTCAATCTTTATGCCTCTCTGAAGCTTCCATTTGGGAGCCATTGCCACATCAACAGCTTCGCTTAATTCCTCTGTATGTGCGGGAATTGAGCTGTAGCGTACACCCATTTCGCTCATCTTTGCGAATGCAGGATTAAGAGCGTGAAGGAAGTCAGACTTCAGCTGCTCCATAATGGTTTCTTTTCTGTATTCATCAGCTACATTACCTGCAATGTGAGTATAGAAAAGAAGAGGATCGACGATACGGAATGTGAACATACCGTTGCAGCGGAGTGTGATTTCGTAGTCGATATCACGCTTCGGGTCAATGATTACTCTGAAGGGAATAGGTGCTTTTGTTCCGAACATATTGTTCATTATTTCTTTAGTGTTGAAATAATAAACTCTCTGATCCTTTGCGGGCTCTCCGCCGAAGGTGAATCTCTTTCCTATTGTCTTAAAGGTTTCCTTGAGGCTTTCTCCGAATGAGCCTGAGAAAATTGAAGGCTCCGTAGAGGCATCATATGTGAACTGACCGGGTTCTGCACATACTTCAACTACCTTGCCCTGTTCAACTATTATCATACACTGGCCGTCGGCAACAACAATGCCTGAACCCGATGTGATAACGTTATCACTGCCCTTTGTGTTTGAAGAACGACCTGATACATTCTTCTGTCCTTTAACTATAAGTACATCCTCACTGATGGAATCGCAGGTAAAAAACTCTTTCCACTGATCGGCTAAAACGCCTCCAAGTGCCCCGATTCCGGCTTTAATAAGTCCCATAATTTGTCTCCTTTCCGAATTATGTTATGATTAATTATTTTTATTATTGTCAATCTGTTCATATCCCTTGCTTGAATAAGGATTTTTATTAGGTCTTTGCTTTTCGGGCAAATTTCCCGCCTTATTGAGCAAAACAAGAAGAAGTGTCCGCAAAAACATAACCGTAATAAAAACCATCACCGCACCGAATGTCCACCACATAGAAATTCCGAAAATGAAGTGAAAAACAAAAGTGATTACTGCGGGAATGAGCCATTTTGTATTAAATAAAAGATTTATTCCGAAAGACAGTAAAAATGATTTTATCATACAAGGGGATTTTCCTGTGAGAGAAGACTTTCATTTTCTCTCTTTTCTCTTATGAATGCATAAATGGGTTTAAGTCTTTCTCTGTCAAGGGGATAGCCGAACTTCATAAGAAGCCATACGCCTGTGTAAACAATGGCGGGAATAACGGTGCAGATAAGCATAATTTTCTGGCTTGTTCCCTCAACGAAGCCATAGGTGTCACCGCTGTAGTTTGCCCACTGAAGAAGGAAAAGTCCGAGGCCGTCTGCAATTGTCTGACCTAATTTTCTTGAGAAGGTATAAACGGCATAAACCGCACTTTCATTTCTTATGCCTGTTTTATATTCCTGATAGTCGATAACATCCATAACTACTGCCCAACAGGTGAGGCTGACAAAAGTGTAGCCGAAGCCTATAAGAAGAAGGCTTGCCATAAATATCCATGCGGGAAGTCTGCCGTTTACGGGATCAATGAAGTTCAAAAAGCTCTGATTGTTTGCAAGAATTGCAATAAGCACCGAGGCCCCTGCGGCAATTACGGAGAAGTTACCGCAAAGCTCTTTTTTACCGAATCTTTCAACAAGCTTCGGAGTTAAAAGCACAAATATTACCATGGGAAGATAGTTGCATATTGTTCCTATGGTTCCGAGCCCCGTGTTGAGGAAATAGTTTTTATAAAGATATGCGTTAAAGGAATTGAACTGCAGCTGACCGCTTATAAGGATACCTGCAAGAGCAACGGTCACAAAGGGACGGGATTTGAGAAGTCCGCCGTAGGTTGCCTTAAAATCAAACTTTGGATCGGGAGCAGAGGGAACTCTCTCTTTTGTTGTCTTATATCCCCAGAGATAGAAGATTATTGAAAGAATACCCATAACGAGACCGAAAACAAACATTTTGTTTCCGTCTGCATCCTCGATAACCTTGCCTGTCTGCGGGTCCAGCATCGGATTGCCGCTTCCGTCAAGACGGACGGTGTATATAAGCATCGGTGCAAGAAGAGAAACGACTGCACCGCCCACACCCGAGCCTATTGAACGGAAGGTTGAAAGAAGCGTTCTGCCCTTGGGATCATCCGTTATAACGGAAGCCAATGAACCGAAGGGAATGTTCATTCCCGTATACATCATTCCGTAGAAGGTATATGCAACAAGAGCAATTATAAAAAGAATTACCGTATTGCTTGTAAGCTTATGATAAGGCAAAAAGCACAGTACCGTTGAAACACCGAGAGGGATTGATACCCACTTGAGATAGGGACGGAATTTTCCGTCTTTTACAGGTGGCTTTTTTGCAACCATTGCACCCCAGATTGGATCATTTACACAGTCCCACAGTCTTGTGATTATAAGCATAATGCCCGCCCAGGCTGCAGGAATTTTAAGAACATCTGTCATAAAGAGCTTGAGATATCCCGAAATATATGTAAGGTTAAACATATTGCCTGCTTCAGCAATAGTGTAGCCTGCGGCTTCTTTTATGCCTATACGGTTAGGATGTGTATTGATTTCCTTCGGCTTTTTATCCTTTGCCAATGTAGTCTCCTCACTTTCAGCATGTAATTAATTAAAATATAGCATACAAAAAAATAAAATGCAAGAAAATAAACTTTCCCCGAAGAGATTTTTCTTCGGGGAAAATAACAAAATCATAAATTAAAGTTCTGTCCTTACGCATTCATACCCTGCAAGCTCATTACTTCTGCTGTCGGGCTGATGACCGCCTGCATAAAGAGTTATTTTGCCGTCGGGCTTTACTCTTGAGCCGTCTTCAAGAACTGCACTTAGCCAATATCTGTCAACATCGAAGCTAACAGTTTTCTTTTCACCTGCATCAAGAGTAACAGCGGCAATTGAGCAAAGCTGGAAGTGTGGTGTAACGGTTCTTGAATCAGAAAAGGCGGCATAAAGCTGTGCCCTTTCATCTGCTTTTATATCGGACGTATTTTCCACATCAACACTAACCTTAAGTGCAGCCTCACTGTTTTCAAGAACTTTGAGATTACTATATGAGAATGAAGCATAAGACAAACCGAAGCCGAAGGGATAAAGTGCTTCTCCTTCGATAAAACGGTAGGTTCTGCCCTTCATTGAATAATCCTCGAATGCGGGAATTTTATAATCATTGGAGAATACCGTTACGGGAAGTCTTCCTGAGGGGGACGCTTTACCCGAAAGGATGTTTGCAACTGCAAGACCGCCCTGGGCACCGGGGTACCATGCGTGAAGAATTGCCCTTGCCTTGGCATTTACCTTTTCTCCGAGGTCAACCGCACTGCCGCACATAATGACAACAACAACATTTTCACATACATCGCAGACCGCTTCGGCAAGCTTAATCTGAGTTTTCGGAAGATTTACATATCTTCTGTCACCCTTCATAAAGAAATCATCACTGAAGCTTGACATTTCTTCACCCTCAACCGAGCAGTCAAGTCCTAAAGCCAGCACCGTGATATCCGCCGTGCTTGCCGCTGCAAGGCCGTCAGAGAGAAGATAACCGTGGCCGTCGTGATAAAGAAGCTTTTCATAGTAGTAGTTAGAGCCCTTTACAACTGCAATGTCAGCCTGTGTAAATACTCTTCTTATACCGTCTGCAACTGTTACATATTCAGAAGCATGGCCGAAATAGTTGCCTTCAAGGGCAGTTTTTGAAAGGGAGTTAGGTCCTATAACCGCAATTCTTTTGGTTGTGCTTTTGTCAAGAGGAAGGAAGCCGTCGTTCTTCATCATAACAACACATTCCTCTGCGGCTTTAAGATTGAATTCTCTGTGTTCTTTGCAGTCAACCTTTGTAAAAGGAATGTCGCTGTAGGGACGAGCTTCTTCAAATTCGCCAAGCATATGACGGATGGTGTATGCTCTTTCACAGCATTCTGTAATTTCCTCTTCGGTTACAAGATCCTGTTCATATGCATCAACAAGTGCTTCATATGTTTCTCCGCAGTTTATATCGCAGGTAGCCTTGAGTGCAAGGGCGGCAGCCTCGGCTCTTGTTTCAACTATATGGTGATCGCCGCAGATATCTGCAATAGCCCAGCAGTCGGAAACAACATAACCGTCAAAGCTCCAGTCTTTTCTGAGCACCTTATTAAGAAGATACGAGTGAGCACAGCAGGCTTCGCCGTTTGTTCTGTTATAAGCACCCATAACACCCGTAACACCGTTTTTTACGGTGTGCTCAAAGGCGGGAAGATAGGTTTCGTGAAGATCTTTAAGTGAAATCTTTGCATCAAAGCCGTGACGCATTCCTTCGGGGCCCGAGTGTCCTGCATAGTGCTTCGAGCAGGCGGAGGCTTTAAGGAATTCCCCGTCACCCTGAATACCCTTTATGAGGGCTGAACCGAGAGTCGCGGTAAGGAAAGGATCCTCACCGTAGGTTTCCTGTCCTCTGCCCCAACGGGGATCTCTGAAAATGTTTATATTCGGAGTCCAGTATGTAAGTCCCTTGAAAATATCATAATCACCGTATTCAACACTCTTGTTGTATTTTGCACGGGCTTCCGTTGAAATAACATCACCGATTTTATTTACGGTTTCGGGATTGAAGGTTGCCGCCATTGCAATTGCATGGGGGAAAACTGTTGCGGTGCCTGCCCTTGCTACACCGTGAGCGGCTTCGTTCCACCAGTTATATTCCTTTATTCCGAGTCTCTCTATAGCGGGTGAATTATAGAGAAGCTGTGTCATTCTCTCCTCGACCGTCATTTTTGCAACAAGCTCTTTTGCTCTGAGCTTTGCAGTGTTTTTATCCATACCAATACCTCACAATTATTTGTTAATTCAATCAAATATTTACTGAATTTGCAAATCATCAATAGCAATTATCCAATGCCGTGCTGACGGCACGAAGCAATGAATCCTCATGAGTTGAGGGCAGATCGCAGTTGTAGTGCCATATCATAACACCGCCGAAGCCGTGATTTACGGCATACTCTGTTTTGCTTGCTATTACCTCGGGAGTATTGAACCAGAAGTCTTTATCGGTATCTTCGCAGTGATACCAGCCGTTTTCATCTATTCCCTCATAGCATCCGTTATAACCGTACCAATAGGTTGACATATCCGTAGGTCTCGAATAGAATGCAAGTCCCACATTGACCTTTTCAAAAGGCATACCGTAAATACCGACCTTCTGTACTGCTTTTACGGTATCCTCGTAGGTTGAATGTCTGCCTTCGGCATCAACCATATCGTAAAGCATAATTTCAAAGGTATCAATAACTTCAATTGCGGCGGTTGTGAACTTAATATTCCAGTCGTTCCCCGCCACACCTAAAGTGTAATCGCCCAGCTTTTTATCGAGAGAAACAAGGAAATTATTGAAATACCTCCAGGCTTTATTCGAAATGGGATATTCATAATCAAAATGAACACCGTCAAAGCCATATTTATTCAGCACCTCAACAATATTATCTTCCAGAACACCGCTTGTGAAAGCCTTATTGTGTTCTTCGCTTTGTGCCTCCATCTGCTCTTCCCACACATCGGAGTCCGTATGTCCCCAAGGACCCAGAAGATTGAGAGTGATATTCACATCCCTTGTGCCTATCGCATTGCGAAGATTATTCAATGCGGTTTCAAGCTTCGCTTCATCATAAACAACTTCACCCGCTGATGTAAAGGATGCACATTCAAAAAGAATTACATCTGTGACAATATCAAAATCTTCGGCATACAGACTGTCCGGAGACTGGATGTAATCGCCTCTGACATATGTTGTAACCTTGAAATCGTCAACCTTTTTATCGGACATATCAATGTTAATTCCGAAAAAACCTGTAACCACAAGAACAACAGACATAAAAAATGCAACAACCTGTGAAAAGAAAACTGACATAGCATATCCTCCGTATTTAAAACAATATATCAGTATTATATCGCTGAGCATAATAAAAATCAACAGAATTCAGTGCATATTTTCTGTTGAATAAAAATATATCCTATGCTAAAATAAAACAAAATGTTTTGAGGTGATATCTTTGAAAAGCATTAAAATGGGAAGAGAGCCGTCCTTTATGGGCGGTATTATGGGTATAGTTGCCGCACTTTTCGGTCTGTTCTGGACTTTTATTGTTATTTCAAACGGAGGCGGTATGTTCGGACTTTTCGGACTTCTTTTTGTGGGAATAGGAATTCTCAATGCAGTGAGGAATTTCAGAAATGCTTTCTCAAAAAACAGACGCTCCGAATTTGATATTGTTGATGAAACCGAAGAGCCCGATATGTGGAATATGAAATACGGCAATAGCGATTTTTCCGAAGCTGCTTCTTACAGTGTCGGTAATTCATTTTGCCCTTATTGCGGAAACGAAGTGCAGAAGGATTATGAATTCTGTAACAACTGCGGAAGAAAACTTCCCGATTGATATGAACGGTATGAAACAAGAGATAAAAAAAGCATTAAAAGCCACATTTCCCGTTTTTTCGGGATATATAGTGTTGGGCTTCGGCTTCGGAATTGTGCTTCAGTCAAAAGGCTTCGGAGTTTTATGGGCTTTTTGTATGAGTGCATTTATCTATGCCGGTTCAATGCAGTATGTTGCTATTGATTTATTATCGGGCGGTGCATCCGTTATAACTATGGCAATAACCACCGTTTTAGTAAATGCACGCCACCTGTTTTACGGCATTTCAATGATTGATAAATATAAGGATGCGGGAAAAATAAAGCCCTACCTGATATTCTCCCTCACCGACGAAACATATTCCCTTGTATGTACGGAAAATGAAGATAATTCTCACAGATATCATTTTTTAATATCACTTTTTAATCATATATATTGGGTTACAGGCTCAACCATAGGTGCGGCGGTGGGCTCCGCTTTTAATTTTGCTCCCCAAGGAATTGATTTTGCACTCACTGCCCTTTTCGTCACCGTTTTTGTGGAGCAGTGGCTGGGCTCAAAAGACCATATTGCTGCAATAACAGGCGTTATCGCTTCTGTCTTTTGTCTTGTTATTTTCGGTGCAGACAGCTTTCTTATTCCCGCAATGCTTGTAATTACACTTGCTCTCACCGTTCTTCGATTTTTGAGACAAAGAAAGGGGGAAGAAAAAAATGCCTGATAAGCATTCGGTTCTTTTAATTGCCGTCTGTGCTTTAATCACTGCGGCTCTGCGCTTTATCCCCTTTCTGATTTTCGGAAAAAGAAAAACACCCGCCTTTATAACGTATCTGGGAAAAGTTCTTCCCTTTGCAATTATGGGTATGCTTGTGGTGTTCTGTCTTAAAAATGTCAGCATTTCTTCTTATCCCCACGGAATACCCGAACTGATTTCGGTTCTTGCGGTAGCAGGACTTCATGTGTGGAAAAGAAACACACTTTTAAGTATTATTGCAGGAACAGTGCTTTATATTATTTTAGTAAATTTTGTTTTTATATAGGAGAAAGCTTATGAAACTGATGATTGCATCCGATATACACGGCTCATACTTCTACTGTAAAAAGCTTCTTGAAGCCTTCAGAAAAGAAAATCCCGATAAGCTTCTTTTATTGGGAGATATTCTCTATCACGGACCGAGAAACGATTTGCCGGAAGA
>JAZSJT010000088.1:0-38459 GCA_045534425.1 Acutalibacteraceae bacterium
TCTCTGAATGAAGTTATCGAAATTATGGGCAAGGCTGATGAAATCGCATCCAAAGAGGGTATCAATGTTTATTTCCATAATCATACGGAAGAATTCAACGAGCCTCTTTTCAATACCGTTCCCGGTACTATCTTTGAAAGACTCGCAGCCGCTTGTCATATGCAGATAGATACATACTGGTCCTTCCACGCAGGTAAAGAAAACTATTCTCTTATCAGTGAATATAAGGACAGAATCCCCCATCTTCATATAAAGGACGGGCTTGACGGACATCCTATGGCACTCGGTGAGGGTAACAATGATCTTGCCACTGTCGTAAAAGCCGCAAAGGACAACGGCATAGAATGGCTCATTCTCGAAAATGACGATCCCGTGCCCGACGGACTTTCGGACATTACAAGAAGTATGGCTTGGCTTAAAGCCAACATATAAGAAAATTCGGAATTCGGAATTCGGAGTTGTGGAAGGCTTACGCCTTGTTCCGCTTCGCTCTGTATTACATAGAGTGTGCGAAGCACTTTACAATGCCAACCGCAGGTTCCGAAATTCATAATTCATAATTCCGAATTTGAATTATATTTACGGAGGAAATATAATGAAATTAGGTGTTTTTACTACACTTTTAAGTAACCTCTCTCTTGAAGAGGCACTGAAATATTTTACATCACTCGGCATCGAGATGGTTGAAATCGGTGTCGGCGGATATCCGGGAAATGCTCACGCTGATCCCGAAGTGCTCCTTAATGATGAAAAGGCATTTGAAGAGTTTTGTGCTCTTATAAAGAAGTATAATGTTGAGATTTCAGCTCTTTCCTGTCACGCAAATCCCGTTCATCCCAATAAGGAAGAAGCTGCGACGGCAGATAAGGTTATAAGAAATGCAATTCTTCTTGCCGAAAAATTAGGTCTTCATCAGATTAATACTTTTTCGGGCTGTCCCGGTGACCACGAGAGTGCAAAGTATCCCAACTGGGTAACCTGCCCCTGGCCCAACGATTTTCTTGATATACTTGACTGGCAGTGGAATGAGGTTCTCATTCCTTATTGGAAGGATCTTGTTGAATTCGCAAAGGCACACGGTGTAAACAAGATTGCTCTTGAAATGCACCCCGGTTTCTGTGTATATAATACTGAAACACTTTTAAGACTCCGTGAGGCTGTAGGCCCCGAGATCGGTGCAAACTTCGATCCAAGCCACCTTATCTGGCAGGGAATGGAGCCTGTAGCTGTTATCCGTGCACTCGGTGATGCCATTTTCCACGTTCACGCAAAGGATACAAGAATCGACAAGTACAACACCGCAAGAACAGGTGTGCTTGATACAAAGCTTTACAGCGATGAAATCAACCGTTCCTGGATATTCCGCAGTGTCGGCTACGGCAATGACGAGCTCTATTGGAAAGACATCATCTCAAATCTCCGTCTTGTGGGTTATGACTGGGCTTTATCCATTGAACACGAGGACTCACTTATGAGCCAGAATGAAGGTCTCAGCAAGGCTGTCGGCACACTCAAAAACTGCCTTATCACAGAGGATACCACCGCAGCATGGTGGATATAAGCATAATTCAGCAAAGCTGAATTATGCAGTGAAATCGACACTTTGTGTCGATGAAATCCGCCTTCGGCGGGTAAAATATTCATCTCCGATGAATGTGAAATATTTGCTTCGCAAATGTTAAGGAAGACGCTTTGTGTCTTGTTCTGCTTGTGCTCTATGGCTCGTGCCTTAGTCACATTGCTGAAATGATAAGCTCCCGTACTGATGTACGGGAGCTGTTTTTTTGTAAAATTGTAAATACAGATTTTATTCTGCTTTAATTGTTTTGTTAAGAATTGTTTCGCCCTCGGTGTTTATTGTGAGGAGCCTGATTTCTCCGTTTTCAAGGGTTATTGAGGATGCTGCCCAGCCGTCTTTATATTTTCCGCAGGCTACGAAGGCGGGAATTTCTCCTTCAATAAGCTCGCTTGTGTGAAGATGTCCGCCTGTTATAAGGTCAAAGCCAAGCTCTTTAAGCGGTGCTTCCCAGTTTTTGCCGAAATGGTCTGTGAGTCTCGGCTCGTGGGAGAAGACTATCTTATATTTACCTTTGAAATCCTCTGCTTTAAGCGAGTTTATCCATTTATATTCTTTCTCGCGGTAGGATGCAAAATCAATAAGACCGCTGTATTCCTCGTGGCTGTCTTCTTTATCTTCACCGGAGTCAAGCACAACAGCAGAAAGGCCTCCGAAATCGAAGGTATAGAAGAATTCGCCCGTTTCTGTGGGGAAATATTGAAGCATCTGTGATGCATACTCGCCTCTTGTTTCGTGATTTCCTCTTGTGTATATAACAGGAATTCTGCCGCCGGAAAGCTCTGCTGCATCTGCCAGAACATGGTCGGTGAATTTTTCTTTCTTCTCAAAATTCGATGTTATATCGCCGAGCATAACAACCATATCAAAATCATCTTCAAAATGAGAAACAGCTTTTCTGACATCCTCTTCCATTTCGTGAATATCGGTTATTGCAAGTATTTTAATTCCGTCTTCTTTTTCTTCACCGCTGAAATGTATCGGTTCGCTTTCTGTGGTGGCTCCCTTTGTTGCGGTGTATGCAAATTTGAAGGGAACATATTGTGAACCTACGACATAATCGTTGTTTCGCAGCTCGTTTTTCGGCACAATGATTTTATGTACGGTATCGTGTGTTGCGATAATTCCCGATGTGGCATCCCATATGGTTTTTTCTTTGCCGTTAATGTTATATCTGACATATCCGCTGCCTTTAAGCGATGATTCAAAAATTATGCAGTAGTTTTCATTTCCCATATCGAAAACAGCGGGCCGAACCTTTATTTTCTGCGGAATTGCTTTCATACCGACAAACACTCCTAACGCAATAATAATTAAAGAAATAAATAACGCTCCGATTGTTATAAGAGCTTTTTTATTCATACAAATCCCCTCCTTCATTACATTTATGCTATCACAAATTGAACTTGTCCGTCAATATTTTTATTATTTTCTACATATTTGAAAGGCCAATATTATATAAGTTTATTATTGAATTAGTTTTATTGCTGTGGTATATTATAATTGTGAAAATATGACAGTCTACGGACTGCTTTTGAAAGGACGATTTAATATGGCTGAAAACAGACTTATCGGCGATTATCCCGTAATCGGTATACGCCCCTGTATTGACGGAAGAAGAGGCCCTCTTGATGTTAGAGGCTCCCTTGAAGAGCAGACAATGAATATGGCAAAAACTGCCGCAAAGCTCATTTCCGAAAACCTTAAATATTCAAACGGCGAGCCAGTAAAGGTTGTTATTGCTGATACAACTATAGGCAGAGTTGCAGAGGCTGCAGCCTGTGCCGCAAAGTTTAAGAAGGAAGGCGTTGATATTACTCTTTCCGTTACTCCCTGCTGGTGCTACGGCTCGGAAACTATGGATATGGATCCTATGACAATAAAGGGTGTATGGGGCTTTAATGCCACAGAGCGTCCCGGTGCAGTTTATCTTGCATCTGTTCTTGCTACTCATGCACAGAAGGGGCTTCCCGCATTCGGTATCTACGGTCACGATGTTCAGGATGCTGATGACACAACAGTTCCTGCTGACGTTCAGGAAAAAATTCTCCGTTTCGCACGTGCTGCAGTTGCTGCCGCTTCAATGAGAGGCAAGAGCTATCTTCAGATAGGCTCCATTTGTATGGGTATCGGCGGCTCATCCATAAGTCCCGAATTCATTGAAGAATATCTCGGTATGAGAGTTGAATCCGTTGACGAGGTAGAAATCATCAGACGAATGACAGAAAACATCTATGACGAGGCTGAATATCAGAAGGCTCTCGCATGGACAAAGGCAAAATGCAAGGAAGGCTTCGACAAGAACCCCGAATTCGTAAGAAAGTCCCGTGAGCAGAAGGACGCAGACTGGGAATTTGTTGTTAAGATGATGGTTATCATCAAGGACCTTATGAACGGTAATCCCAATCTTCCCGAAGGCTGCGAAGAAGAAATGGTTGGCCACAATGCTATCGCAGCGGGCTTCCAGGGCCAGAGACAGTGGACAGACTTCTATCCCAACTGTGACTTCGGTGAGGCACTTTGCAACACATCCTTTGACTGGAACGGTGCAAGAGAACCCTACATCCTTGCAACAGAAAACGACGTTCTCAACTCCATTTCAATGCTCTTTATGAAGTTACTTACCAACCGAGCACAGATGTTTGCAGACGTTCGTACCTTCTGGAGCGACAGTGCTGTAAAGAGAGTTACAGGCTATGACATTGAAGGCAAGGCAAAGGAAGCAGGCGGATTTATCCACCTTATTAACTCCGGTGCCTGCTGTCTTGATGCCTGCGGCGAGGTTAAGGATGAAAACGGCAATCCCGTTATGAAGCCCTGGTATGATGTAACAGAAGAGGATATCGAAAAGATGCTCGCTGCTACCGAGTGGGCACCTGCAGACAACGGCTATTTCAGAGGCGGCGGATATTCTTCAAGATTCCTTACCCGTGCTGAAATGCCCTGCACAATGATAAGAATTAATCTCGTTAAGGGGCTTGGTCCCACAATTCAGATTGCAGAAGGCTACACAGTAAATCTTCCCGATGAGGTTTCAGACACACTCTGGAAGAGAACAGACTATACTTGGCCCTGCACATGGTTTGCTCCCAACTGCACAGGTGAAGGCCCCTTCAAGAGTGCATATGACCTTATGAACGCTTGGGGCGCTAACCACGGAGCTATCTCCTACGGTCACATCGGTGCAGACCTTATCACTCTCTGCTCAATGCTTCGTATCCCCGTAGGTCTTCACAATGTTCCCGAAGAAAAGATCTTCCGTCCCGCTTGCTGGAATGCATTCGGCACAAAGGATCTCGAGGGTGCAGACTACAGAGCCTGCGCTGCTTACGGCCCTCTTTACAAATAATTCAGGATCTCGGCAACTCCCGGGCTTCCACCCTGAACCAACAAAAGGAGCACATCAAAACGAAGTTTTTTTGCAGCTCCTTTTCAGGGGCGTGAAAAAAAGAGGCAGAATAAACAAACTGAGCGAAAAACAAAGCAAAGCTTTGTTTTTCGGTTACCCGAAGGCGTACAAAGGTACGCCGAGAGGCGAAGTTTGTTTAATATATAGGAAATTGCTCGCGTTGTGAGCAATTTAGCTTATAATTCGCCTGCGGCGTATTGAATGACGCAAGCTTATTAAACAAGAAACACCTACAGCCCCCAAGATTGGGGGTAGGGGGTTGATAAATCATAAGATTTTTTCTTATATTTTTGTAGGTACAAAAACATATTTGTAATAATTTCAGTATTTTGCTAATACATATTTCATTGAAAACATTTGTGAAAGGAAGATTATTTATGTCGGAATTCAGACCTGAGGGCAGTCTTATAAATACTGCTGTCAATAAAAATGCTCTGTCTTCTCTTCAGGGCTTAAAGGAAGCTATGATGAAAGGGCAGATTCTTGAAAGCAGGGTTTCTTTATGCGACAAAGAGCATAATTTACATATAGATCTCGGCATTATGAAGGGCATTATTCCGAGAAATGAGGGGGCACTGGGAATTGAAGAGGGCTATGTCCGGGATATTGCCCTTATTTCAAGAGTGGGAAAATATGTCTGCTTTATGGTTGAAGATATAAGAAAAAACGAAGACGGAAGGCTTTATGCTCTTCTCTCCCGTAAAAAAGCACAACAGAAGGCTATGGAAGAATATGTCAACAGGCTTTCAATCGGGGAAATTATTGATGTTAAAGTAACTCATATGGAAAATTTCGGAGTTTTCTGCGATATAAGCTCCGGAATAAATGCACTTCTGCCCATTGAAGCGGTGAGCGTATCAAGAATTCCCCATCCGTCGGTGAGATTTTTTACCGGGCAGAATATAAAATGTGTGGTTTCGGGAAGAGACGAAAGAAACAGAATTACTCTTTCCCATAAGGAGCTTTTAGGCACATGGGAAGAAAATGCGGCTCTGTTCAAGATAGGCGAAACAGTCCCCGGAATTATCCGTTCCGTTGAAAGCTACGGTGTTTTTGTTGAGCTGACACCCAATCTTGCAGGCCTTGCGGAATATAATCCGGATGTGAAGGAGGGAATGTCTGCCGCCGTATATATCAAAAATATTATTCCCGAAAGAAAGAAAATCAAACTTATAATTGTGGATTACTGTGAAGAAAAGCACACTCCCGCAGAAATTAAATATTTCATCAGTGATAATGCAGTGAATATATGAATAAAGGTCGGTCCTTCGGTGACCGACCTTTATTCATATTACGGATTCAATTATTCTTATAAATTCTTCTTCACTGAGGCTTTTACCCTGCAGTGTAATTCTGAAATATATTCCGTCCTTTTCAAAAAGAGCATTGAAAATGACAGGCTTTCCCAGAACAGTTCCCGATATGAGAAGAACGGGAACATCTTTAATAAGGCAGGAATTTTCCGCATATTTTTCTTCAGCTGTGTAAACGGGGAATTTCTGTGTTGATGCTTTGACTGTCAGAGTGTCCGAGGCTGTATTTAAAACAAATTTCTGTGAAGAAAAAACATCGGATTTATCCTCACTGTAATATACGGTATACTCTTTATGATGTATTTCATAATCGGGAAGACTGTCAAGAGTGGGATTTGATGTGCCTGACGGAATATAAGTCGGAATGAGCTTTGTGCCGTAAATTTCTTCAAGGGTATGCCAGGGGACTTTTTCGGTGTTGCTGTAAAAATCTGAATTAAAGCTGTCTTCCGGCAGATTTTCATAAAAGGCTATTGCAGGAACCTTAACGAAACGGGGTTCATTCAGAGAAGAAACACCGAGAGACGGAAAAAGAATATCCTCAAGAAACGGCGGCAATATACTTATGCCGTGCTTTGTGTCTGTTTCCTCCTCTGATGTTTCCTCCGGCGGAGGCATAAATGCGTTATCGCTGACATTCTCTGAGGGTGCTTCCTCGGTTGAAGGCTTCTGTGTTACGGGCTCTTCGGTGGTGGGTTCATATATATGTGCAGAGGTGGTTTGCTCCTCGGTTGAGGAAATATCAGCATCCGACAGGGAGGTTAATTCCTCCTTTTTTGTTGTGCCTTCGGGAATATAAAGAGCTGTGCTTTCAGGTATGGTCATTTCATATATACCGATATTGCCCGTTTTTATGTTTTTCGTCAGAATAAATCCCGAAGCTATAAAAAGAGCTACACAGGCAGCAATAAGGAAAAAGGTTTTTATTGCTCCTTTTTTCTTTACGGGCTTTACGGGAAAAGCAGAGTCTGAAATAAGCTCATCGTCGAGCTCTCCCAGAATATCAAAAAAATCATTGTTGCTCATACACAGACTCCCTCCTCTTCCAGATATTTTTTCAGGTCCTGTCTTATCCTGAAAAGGATTACTTTAACATTATTTTCACTCAAGGAAAATGCTTCGGCTATATCCTTTACGGAATCAAAATACCAATAACGCCGTATAAATATTTTCCTGTCACGGTCACCGAGATTTTTTATAAAACGGGATATGTTTTCCTTTGTTTCATTGAAAGTATATGTATTTTCGGGATTGTCATCAGCGGGGAAAACATCACCGATTTCTTCAATGCTCAAAGTATATTCACTGTTTCTTTTCTTTGCCGTGTCATAGCGGTATTTTTTCAGTGCTTTATTTCTTGTGATTTTACACAGATATGCACATAAATTTGCGGGCGGGGTTTCTTTGATGTTGTTCCAAGCTGCAAGAAGAGTGTCATTTACAATTTCTTCGGCTTCGTCTTTCTGGTATAACACACCTACGGCAATCTTCATCAGAAGATTACCGTATTTTTTCTGCGCTTCCTTTATGGCGGATTTATTCTGTTTTTTGAACAGCTCAATAATCAGTGAATCATCCATTAAAGTGTCTTTTTTAGGCTTTATTCAAGTCCCACGGAAATACGGAGTATTGTTCTTGCATCCGATGCCGTCAGTCTTCCGTCGCCGTTCATATCTCCAATAAGCCACGGAAAATCCTCCTTGCTTTCAAGTCCTACGGAAATACGAAGAACCGTTCTTGCACTTGCCGAGGTAACTTGATTATAGCACATAATATCTCCCGGTGTATATAAAGCAAAATGGCTCTCGGATAAAGAAACTTCGGGTACAAAGCCTTTAAGAAATGCTTCATAGCCTGTTTTACCTACAGCCATAGCCTTATCGGCAATGCCTTTAATATAAATTTTTGATGCATAAAAGGCTGCGTTTATAAGATTACTGTCAGTCAATTTTATTGCGAGAACATAAAAAGGCGGAGAAATATGGGGATTGTCATCTCTGTAGGCGGCAATTACGGAAATATCCTTTATTACGGGAATTCCGTAATTGTCGGGATTGAGAAATTCACGGTGGTCATTGAAAATTTTCTCATAGGGTGTATTCTTATATGATGCCTTCGTGTACATTATTATGTAGTCGGTATCTTCATTTTCCGTTGCAAAAGCAGGAAGAGAAAAGACAAAAAGAAAAATAACGGTAAGAAACAGTGATATTGTTTTTTTCATAATATTCAGCTCCTTTCATTTATTAAGTACCTTAATATTGGGAAAGGTTACAAAAAATCCCGAAACAAAGGCGTTTCGGGATAAATTCTTATATAAGCTCAATCTTGAAGCAGATGGGGAAGGAGGTGCCTGTTTTTTCGTAATCTGTAATGCGAAGAGAATTTTCATCTCTTTCATATTTTACTTCTTTGTCGCTTCCGAGAAGTGTTATTTTTTTAATACCGAGACCTGCTCTGTTTGTATAGAAAAGGCTTTTTATTTCAACGGTGCTTCCGTCGGGCTTCATCCGGAAGGCATAGATGCAGCCGCCCTTATAGGTAAAGCGGAAGTCTTTTGCCGTATATCCTTTATTATCGTTATCCTTGAAGAAGCCTTCTTCAACATTTACTTCACCCTCACCGAATTTTTTCCAGTAAGTCGTACCGTAAATGCCTTCACCGTTAATTTTCATCCAATTACCGATAGACCTTAAAATGTCGGCTTCTTCTTTTACAATACTGCCGTCGGGTGCAGGTCCGATGTTCAGAAGCATACAACCGTTTTTACTTACTATATCTATAAAGTCGCAAATAATCTGTTCGGGCGTCTTAAATTCATTATCCTTAACATAACCCCAGGAACGCTTACTTACGGATGTGCAGGTCTGCCACGGAATGGGGGAGATGTCTGTCAGTGCCCCTCTTTCAACATCAAAGGTGGCAACCGTAGGCGGATAGGCGTTGTGTTTGAAGTTTATTGTTACTTCTTCGCCCCATTCTTCTGCTCTGTTATAATAATATGCCGCAATTTTCTTAAGATAGGGCTTGAAGCAGTTATTGTGTATCCACCAGTCAAAATAAAGGGATCTCGGACGGTATCTGTCAACAAGCTCACAGGTTCTCACCATCCAGTCGGTGAGGTATTCTTCCGTAGCTCCCTGGGCTTCTATATCCCAGGTGGTTTCTCCCATATTCTGCGGACAGAATGCATCGTTATATACTGCGGGGCCGTAGAAATCGTCATATTCACCCGAAGAAATATCACTGTCGAATTCTCTGCCGGGATTCATAAAGAAATAATGCTCCGCTCTGTGGGTTGAAGCACAGAATGTGAGGTCATTCTTTTCAAAAGAGGCTTTGAGTTCTCCGAGATAATCTCTTTTTGCACCCATTTCGCAGATATTCCAGCGGTTAAAGTCTGTATTATACATTGCGAAGCCGTCGTGATGCTCTGCTACGGGCATAACATATTTTGCCCCTGATTCTTTGAAAAGTTCTGTCCATTCATCGGCATTGAAATTATGGAGGGTGAACATCGGGATAAAATCCTTATAACCGAATTTATCCTGCGGTCCGAAGGTTTTTCTGTGAAATTCATAAGCAGAGTGAGTTTTTTCATACATCTGTCTTGAATACCATTCGTTGGAGTAGCCCGGTACGGCATAAAGACCGAAATGGATGAAAATACCCAGTTTTCCGTATGTAAACCAATCGGGAGCCTTATGCCCCGAGAGAGAAGCCCAGTTGTCCTTGTATTTACCGTTTGCTATAACTTCATCAATAAGCTTTAAGTATTCCTGCTGAGTCATAAAACCAACACCTTTATAAATTATGAGAATTAGGAATTCGGAATTGTGGAAGACACTTCGTGTCTTGTTCCGCATACGCTCTATATGGCTCGTGCTTCGCACATCGCTTAAAATTCGATAGAACATTTGTAGGGCTAGCCGTCCCCTACAAATGTTCGCTGCCTCTTTCGGACAAACAACTAAATTATAATTCAGTTAAAAAGAATTGAGTTTATGATTCCCTGCAGTCTTTCCTGTTTGCCGGAGCAAGGGATATCGGTGTTGCCGAGATTTTCGGCATAGGCTGAAAGCTCTTCAAGTGAAGCTTCACCGTCAATGATCTTTTTGCCTATTCCGTCGTTGAAGGAAGCATATTTATTCTTTACAAATTCGTCAATTCTGCCGTCTTCGATTATCTTTGCGGCATTGATAAGACCGAGGGCGAATGCATCCATACCTAAAATAAATGCTTCAAACATATCCTCATATGTGTTCGAGGGACGTCTTGTTTTTGCATCGAAATTAAAGCCGCCCGTAAGACCGCCCGCTTTAATAACTTCATACATACACATTGTGGTTTCATATACGTCATAGGGGAATTCGTCCGTGTCCCAGCCTAAAAGCAAATCGCCCTGATTTGCGTCAATGGAGCCGAGCATTCCGTTAATAGCGGATGTGCGAAGCTCATGCTGGAAGGTATGACCTGCAAGAGTTGCGTGGTTTGCTTCAATGTTCATCTTGAAGTCCTTGTCGAGACCGTACTGTCTTAAAAAGCCTATAGCGGTTGCGGCATCAAAGTCATACTGATGCTTCATGGGCTCCTTGGGCTTGGGCTCGATATAGAAGTCACCTGAAAAGCCTATGCTTCTGCCGTAGGCTACAGCCATTTTCATAAGACGGGCAATGTTTTCCTGTTCAAGCTTCATATCGGTGTTGAGAAGTGTTTCATAGCCCTCTCTGCCGCCCCAGAAAACATAGCCCTTGCCGCCGAGCTTAACGGTGATGTCGAGAGCCTTTTTAATCTGTGCTGCCGCAAAGCAGAACACCTCTGCTGAGCTTGTGCTTCCCGCACCGTTCATAAAACGGGGATTGGAGAACATATTTGCAGTGCCCCAAAGACATTTGATGCCTGTTTCCTTCATTTTGCCGAGAATATAGTCGGAAATTTCATCAAGTCTCTTGTTTGTTTCCTTTATATCGTCTGCTTCGGGAACGAGGTCAACATCGTGGAAGCAGAAATATTCGATACCGAGCTTTGTCATAAATTCAAAGCCGGCATCTACTTTAGCATATGCGTGTGCCATAGTGCCTTTTTCAGCTCCGAAGGACTTGTCTGCAGTGTCTCTTCCGAACATATCAGTGCCCGCCGCACCGAGATTGTGCCACCAAGCCATGGCAAAGGGGAGATGCTCCTTCATTTTTTTGCCGAGAATAACCTTTTCGGCGTCATAGAACTTAAAAGCAAGGGGATTTGTTGAAGCAGCTCCCTCATATTTTATCGTGTCAATGCCTTTGAAAATTTCACTCATTTTTGTTTCTCCTTATCTCAATGTTTTAAATACATTTTTAAGTGCGGGATAAATTTCCTTATACTTATTATATCTGTCTTCATAAAGAGCGGTAAGCTTTTCGTCGGGAGTGACGGTTTGAGCAATTTCAAGAAGCTTTGAGGATGCTTCATTTACGGAAGCATATTCTCCTGCACCAACCATTGAAAGAATTGCTCCGCCCATTCCGGGGCCCTGCTCCGTTTTAAGAATATTAAGCTTAATTCCCAACACGTTTGCAATAATTTTTCTCCACAGGGAGCTTTTTGCACCGCCGCCCACAAGACAGCTTTCGGTGATTTTAAGACCGAAGCCTTTGGCAATTTCAAAGGAATCTCTTATGGCAAATGCCACGCCCTCTAAAACTGCAAGCACCATATCCTCTCTTTTTGTATCAAGACAAAGACCTATGAAAGCACCTCTTGCATCCGTATCGTTTATGGGACTTCTTTCTCCCATAAGATAGGGGAGAAAATACACATTGTTGTTACCTGTTTTTTCTTCCGTGATGCCCTTTTGCAGCTCAGAGAAATCCTTTTCCTTGAGAATTTCTTCCGCAAACCACTTATTACAGGAGGCGGCTGAAAGCATACATCCCATAAGGTGATATTTCCCGTCTGCATGGCAGAAGGAATGAAGTGAATTGAATTCGTCAACACAGAAGCTGTCACTTGAAATAAAGACTGTGCCTGATGTTCCTATTGAAATATTGCATTTTCCGTTTTCCACTGTTCCCGTGCCTATTGCGGCGGCGGCATTGTCGCCCGCACCTGCCACAACAACGGCTTCGGGAAGACCGAATTCGTCTTTTACTTTTCCGATTACCTCATAGCTTTCAAAAAGAGCAGGCATCATAGCTTTTTCAACACAACAGATATTAAGCATCTCTTCCGACCAGCATTTGTTTTTTACATCAAGAAGAAGCATACCCGATGCATCGGAATAATCCGTTGCGTGAGCTCCCGTGAGAATATAATTTATATAGTCCTTCGGGAGCATAATTTTTTTGATTTTTCTGAAATTTTCAGGCTCGTTTTCCTTTATCCATAAAATTTTCGGGGCGGTGAAGCCTGCAAAGGCGATATTTCCCGTATATTCCGAAAGCTTTTCTTTTCCGATTACATTATTAAGATAGTCAACTTCCTTGTGAGTTCTTCCGTCATTCCACAGAATTGCGGGGCGGATAACCTTGTCGTTTTCATCCAGCACCACAAGGCCGTGCATCTGTCCTGCCACACCTATTCCCTTTATCAGTGAGCGGTCTGTGCCTTCAAGAATTTCTTCCAGAGCAGAAAGCGTTCCCTTTTTCCATTCCTCGGGGCTTTGCTCCGACCAGCCGTCACGGGGGAAAATAAGGGGATATTCTCTTGCTGCGGTTTTAAGAATATTTCCCTTTTCGTCAACCAAAAGAAGCTTTACACTCGATGTTCCGAGATCTATTCCTATATAAAGCATATGTCCTCCTTAATCTGTCACAAAAAGTCTTGAGCCTCTGCCGTCAAGCTTTACGGAAAGTTTTTTATCTGCCGTGATTTTTTCACCTGTCCAGATATCGCGGAGAATACCAAAAGAAGAAACATCCGCACATATGTTATCTATGCATATTTCTTTTTCTTCTTTTAAGAGATTGAAGAATGCAAAAACATTTTTACCGTTTTTGTCCTTGCAGGTCCATACGGCAGTTTCTTTGTCCCACAAAAGAGGACGGTTTTCAGTTGAATTTTCATTTATATCAAGAAGCTCTTTATTGGTAATAAGAGAATAGGTGAAATCATCCATCATAGTCATTTCTCCGCCGAACATCAAGGGTGAACGGAAGATGCACCACAGGTTCATTACCATATACTGCTCTGCTTCGGTAAATCTTGTTTTTCTTGCTCTGTATTCGGGTAATTCTTCCGTCAGCTGAATTATGCCTAAGGGCAGCATATCGCAGTCGGGGAAGCAGCCCTCACTGATATGGGGATACCAGTTATGGCAAAGGTCAAACATTTTATTGAGAGCTTCACTGCTGTCCCAGAAATCTCCGCTCATTCTCCACATATTTGCATTTTCCTTGAGATGCTCGGCTTCCCAAAGAGGAGCGGGACCGGGTGAAAGGCTCAAAACCATATCTCTGCCGCAGCTGTCGATAGCCTTTCTTATCATTTCAATTTCTTTTCTTGCGGAATAGGGATCGTGGGGTTTAAATTCTGTGTTTGCAATGTCGTCAACCTTTACAAAGTCAACACCCCATGAGGCATATAATTCAAACAGGGAATTGTAATATTCCTGTGCTCCCTTTTTGCCGGCATCAACTCCGTACATATCCGTATTCCAGGGGCATATTGAATACTGCTGTGCAATATCCCTTGCAGTTACACCGGGGGTAACGGTGGGAGTATTAAGATGCACGCACTGACGGGGGATGCCCCTTAATATATGTATTCCGAATTTAAGTCCCATAGCGTGAATATCGTCCGCTATTTTTTTGAAGCCCACGCCGTTTTTTGATGAGGGAAAACGGTTGGGGGCGGGAATAACACGGGAATATTCGTCAAAGCAAAGCTCCGTGAAATTGTGATAGTAATATGATGAAGCGGTGGGCTCATACCACTGAATGTCGCACACAACATATTCCCAGCCAAATTCCTTTAAGTGTTCAGCCTGATATCTTGCATTTGCCATTAGCTGTTCTTCATTTATAGCGGCTCCGTAGCAGTCCCATGAGTTAAAGCCTCTGGGCGGTGTGAGAGCACAAAGATTTTTGTTTTTCATAATAAAATCCTCTTTTGTCCGTATTGATTTTATTATACATAAACAAGAATGTATTTACAAGAAATAAATAAGTTAAAAAGAAAAACTCCCGCAGCAAGAAGCAGAATGCGGGAGAGGAACAAGGCTTTGCAAATTCGGAAGCCCGAATTTCAATCGGTCAGAGACTGATTGAGAATGCCCATATATTTTTTATTTGATTTTCTATTTTTTCATAAGTCCATTTTTGTGAGCTTTTTTCCTTTGAATTGGGATCAAGCACCGTGAAGCCGTTGCCCGAATAATCTGTGAGGACTATAAAATGACCGCTTGTTGTAAAGTCCCCCTCACCCATAATAAGGATGATTGGCTTACCGCTTTTGAGTGCATTTATCATGGTTTCTTTATGAAGCGGAAGCTCCTCGCTTTTAAGACCGAGCTTTTCTGCTCCCTCGCTCATAAGAATCCATTTTGTGCCGTTTCCTATTGTGGCATAGCCCTCTTTGGTTGCAAAATCCGCAATATATGAGGGAGTGAGTGCGGTGTCCCCCGTAAGATAAATTGCCACCATTGAAAGGCACACGGGACCGCACCCCGAAAGAGCCATCATTGAGCCTGCATAATTCTCATAGCCCCACCGCTTGTCCCATTGGAGTAGATGGGGAACTGCGGCACAGCTTTTAAGCTCATCGAGAGAATATTCTTTCTCATTGTCATTGCGAAACGGAAAGTTTACTACAAAATCCTCTGTCTCGGGGTTTCTCTCCAATAAGGCTTTTAATTCATCGGGGTATTTTTTCAGGCTCACAGAGGCACTGATTGCGTTATCCTTGAGAATTTTTTCAGCTTCGGGATATTTCGTCCCGTTTGATATGATACGGTCCGTTACCATAAGAATAAGAACCGTTAAAATCATTAAAGCGGCAATTATTATGTTTTTCTTTTTCTGTTTCATATTTTCCACCTCGAAAAAAGTATACAGCAAGTGAAAAGAAAATTGAATTAAGGCGGGCTTGTGTTTTTATTAAGATTTTATTATGATTGCAAAAACGGGACCGGAAATCTCCGTTAAGCTCTTATTGAAATATTGAAAAAATGCCGATATGACAGTAAAAACCGCAAAATATACAAAATTTTTTAAAAAAACACTTGATTTTTTTTCATAGTCTCTATATTATATAAATATGTATAAATATAATATAATAATTATATCGAAAGGAGGCTGTCGAATATGCCCGAATTTACATATGAAATCGTAAAACACATCGGTATCATCTCTGAGGGTGCCGGCGGCTGGGCAAAAGAGCTTAACCTTATCAGCTGGAACGGTAAAGAGCCCAAGTATGACATTCGTGACTGGGGTCCCGAGCACGAAAAGATGGGTAAGGGAATCACTCTTTCTGCAAACGATATCAAGGCACTTAAAGAGCTTCTCGCAAACGAAGAATAAAAGAAGCGGAAAAGTTCCGCCGTAATAAAGGGGCATACTTCAAGAGTCTGTCCCTTTATTTTCTATATTCAAAAAAAGATGTATTTTCATCTGATAAACGTCGTTTCGGTACAGAATGTATCGGACGGTGTTTCGGTTTTAAAGGATAGATATAAATGTATAAGGATTTTCTGCCCGTAAAAAGAGAAATTGTGTTCCTTAAAGAAAGCACTTCCACAAACGGTGACCTGAAAAAGCTGATATATGAAAAGAAGTCTCCTGTTTTTTCTGTGATTTGTGCCGACAGCCAGTCAGGGGGACGCGGAAGGCTCGGAAGAAGCTTTTATTCCCGGGCGGGCGGTGCATATTTTTCCCTATCCCTTCCTTTATCGGGAAAAGAAAAAAACATCCCTTTTATAACGCTTCTTGCAGGGCTTTGCGTCAGTGAAGCTATTGAAGAGCTCACGGGTGTGAAAACCGAAATCAAGTGGCCCAACGATATATATTATAACGGGAAGAAGCTGGGTGGAATTCTTTCGGAGCTTGTTTCTAAAGATACTCTCACCGCTGTGGTGGGAATAGGAATAAATCTTTCAATAAAGAAAGAAGAAATTCCCGTAGAATTGAAGGATATTATGACCTCCTTTGCGGCAGAAGGGCTTCCCGTTCCCGAAAGACGTATGCTTATAGAAAAAATAAGCGAAAGGCTTGACGGATTTGTTTATGAAAACAAGCTGCTTTTCGAAGAAAATGAAGAAATTCTTGAAAGAATAAAAAATCGCTCATTTTCCATAGGAAAAGCAGTGAAATATAAAAAGGGTGAAGAGGAAATCTCGGGTACGGTGACGGATATCACGCCGCAGGGTGCCGCCGTGATTACTCTCCCCGATAACACAAAAACAGAAATTTTTTGCGGGGAGCTGACACAGTAAAATGAAATTTCTTAAAGCTATATTACTTATCAGTGCATTTCTTGCAGTGTCTTTAAGACTTCTTGCATATGAAAATGCAGATTTTCTCGGAACGAATACCGCGGTTGTGAATACGGTTGCCTTTGTTGCCGCCGCCGTGTGTATAATCTGTGCTGTTATCTGGGCTGTAATACTCAAAAAACAGGAAAAAGAGCAGAAAAAAGAAGAGAAAGAAAGTGAAGTAAATGATGTATAATGTCATTTACTCAAAAAGAAAAACCGTAGCTATTCAGGTGACACCTGACGGTGAGGTTATTGTCCGTGCTCCGAAAAATACTTCAAAGAAAAAAATTGAAGAAACGGTAGAAAAATATACACCGTGGATTGAGAAAACCAAGGAAAAGCTGGAAAATAAAGAGTACGGAATGAAGGAGGCTTCTCCCGAGGAGGAAAAGCTTTTAAGAGAAAAGGCAAAGAAAATTCTTCCCGAAAAAGTAAAGTATTACAGTGAGCTTATCTCAGTTAAGCCCACAAGAATAACAATAACGGGTGCAAGAACAAGATTCGGCTCGTGTTCGGGAAAAAACAGCATCTCATTTTCCTTTTATCTTATGCGTTTTCCAGAAGAAGCCGTTGATTATGTGGTGGTTCACGAGCTTTGCCACATAATACACCATAACCACTCAAAAGAATTTTATAAAGAAATAGAAAAAATACTTCCCGATTACAAAAAGAGAAAAAAGCTTCTCAATATGTAACGGAAAACCCACAGGAGAAAAGAAATGGAAAACACCAACGAAAAGAAAAATGTAGTATTGAGTCTTGTTCAGGCATCAGGCACACCCACTCTCGGAAATTACCTCGGTGCATTCAAGAACTGGCACAATATGGCGGCTGAAAATGACTGTATTTTCGGCGTTGCAGACCTGCACGCAATAACCGTGAGAAGTGAGCCCGCAGATCTTCGCCGCCGTTCAATAGAGATGTATGCAATGCTTTTGGCTCTCGGTCTTGATCCCGAAAAAAATATAGTTTTTCTTCAGAGCCACGTAACCGACCACGCACTTCTGGCATGGGTGCTTAATTGCTACACCGCCTTCGGAGAGGCTTCAAGAATGACACAGTTCAAGGATAAATCCCAGCGTCACGCAGATAACGTAAACGTCGGACTTTTCACATATCCCATTCTTATGGCGGCTGACATTCTTCTTTACGGTGCCGATAAGGTTCCCGTGGGTGACGATCAGAAGCAGCATCTTGAGCTTGCACGAAATATTGCAGAGCGTTTCAACGGCATTTACGGTGATGTTTTCAAAATTCCCGAGCCCTATATCGGCAAAAAGGGTGCAAGGATCCTCTCTCTTCAGGAGCCCGAAAAGAAGATGAGTAAATCAGACCCCAACGTCAAATCCTTTATCTCTCTTGCCGACGAATCAAACGTTATTGCTAAGAAGATAAAGAGTGCCGTAACAGACTCTGAAGCAAAAGTTTACTACGGAGAGGGCAAGGCAGGTATAAATAATCTTATGACCATCTATTCCTGTTGTACCGGTCTTGACTTTGAGCAGATAGAAAAGGAATTTGAGGGCAAGGGCTACGGCGATTTCAAGGCAGCTGTCGCAGAAGCAGTTGTAGAGGAGCTTCGTCCCATTCAGGCTGAGTACAAGAGAATTCTCTCTGACAAGGCATATATTGAAAAATGCGCAAAGGAAGGCGCAGAAAAAGCCTCATACCTTGCACACAAAACAATGCGTAAGGTTATGAAAAAAGTCGGCTTCTATCAGGTGTAATCAAAAAAAGGATGTGCTGCGGCACGCCCGTTTTCTATTGGGGTCGGAAACTCATTGAAGTCGGAGGTCGGAAGTCAGAATGTGCATAAAGAGAGACGCGTTGCTTCTGAAATTCAGATTTTTCCGATATAGATAATAAAGTTTTTTTGAGTGCTTAGTTTGTAGGGATATTATAAAGTTTGTGGTTATTGAAAAGAGCAAAAGTAAACATTTTTTTGAAAAAAATGTTTGTTTTATCATTTTTGATATTTTATTGAAATCGTAAAATGGTTGTAAGAAAATACAATAAAATCTATGCAATCATTGAGCAATAATATTGAGTTGTTTTTTATAAGGAGATATATATGATATGAGTTTTTCTGATGATTTATTTGTAAGCAGTACTAATTGTATGCATTGTGGGGAGCCCCTTGAAAAGGGGTATAGTTGGTGTCGAAATTGTGGAACCCCCATAGGCGAAACTACTAGCCATAGACCATTTACATGTGGTGAATGTTGTCATTTTAATTTAGCACATGAGTATTGTAAAAAATATAACAATTACAATGTTTTTGCTGAATCGGGTGCTTGTTCGCATGCTGAGTTTTTTCACGGGGAGTTAAAGAATGAAAAAGTTACTGAAAAAAAAGGACTTGGTTGTTTTCCTTTGATTGTATTCGGTATTGTTATTTTTGTTTTAATAACATTTATAATGATTTTCAGATAAAACCACAAAAAAGACAGAGAATTAATTACTTTAACATTGGCAGTAAGTTCAAGGACAAGTCACAGCGTCACGCCGATAACGTAAACGTAGGTCTTTTTACTTATCCCATACTTATGGCGGCTGATATTCTTCTTTACGGTGCGGATAAGGTTCCCGTAGGCGATGATCAGAAGCAGCATCTTGAGCTTGCACGAAATATTGCAGAGCGTTTCAACGGCATTTACGGTGATGTTTTCAAAATTCCCGAGCCCTATATCGGCAAAAAGGGTGCAAGAATCCTCTCTCTTCAGGAGCCCGAAAAGAAGATGAGCAAATCCGATCCCAATGTGAAGTCCTTTATTTCCCTTGCCGACGAGCCGAATGTAATCGCAAAGAAGATAAAGAGTGCCGTAACAGACTCGGAAGCAAGAGTTTACTACGGCGAAAATAAAGCGGGTATCAATAACCTTATGACTATATATTCCTGCTGCACGGGACTTGATTTTGAAGCCATTGAAAAGGAATTCGAGGGCAAGGGCTATGGCGATTTCAAAGCTGCTGTTGCAGATGCCGTTGTTGAAGAGCTCAGACCAATGCAGGAAGAATATAAGAGAATTCTCAAGGACAAGGCATATATCGAAAAATGTGCAAAAGAGGGTGCAGAAAAAGCATCCTATGTCGCCCATAAAACAATGAGAAAGGTTATGAAAAAGGTAGGCTTCTATCAGATATAACAAAAAACGGATGTGCCAAAACACATCCGTTTTTTTGAGGTCGATGGTCCGACTTCATCTTTCTATTCTTATCACCGTTATGCTGTACATCGGAATTGAGAGGTTGAATTGTGAGGAAAGTCCTGTGATTTGGAATTCTTCAATTTTGCAGTCCTCCTCGGCACCTAATATGTTGTCGTTATTGAGGCTGTCGCCTTTTAACTGCTGAACGGTGGCTGTGTCCTTAACCTCTGTATTGTTGAGGTCAACGGCAACAACCCTTGTTTCGCCTGTTGTGTTGACGAGCTTAATTATGATGTCGCCTGTTTCGTCGGTGCTGACAACGGTGTAGGCTTCGGCATAGCCTTCGTTTGTGAAATCATAACTGAACTGCAGCTCACCGTCGATATAGCCTTCAACAAGTCTATCCGAAACCACAAGCTTGATTTCATATGTTTTACCTGTTTCAACTGTGAAATCGGATGCTGTTCCGAGAATTTCCGTTTTGATGCCGTTTTCTATAAGCTGAACGGTGCTTCTTGTGTTGCCCCAGCCGCCTATGTTCCAGAAGAGGTTATTGTCAATGTCTTTAACACCGAAGGGAATGAGGAAGCCTTCGGCACCGTCGGTTTTAGTTGCTTCAACGGTGAAGGTGTAGTTTTTCCACAGGGAATCTCCGAAATAAGCAACGCTTCCGTTATTACCGTATGCCATTTCGGTTGTTTTCTGCTTGAGCTTGCCGTCTTCAATCTTCCACTCACCGTCTGTGGGTGTCTGCCAGTTCCAGCAAAGATTTTTGATTGAAAAGCTGTCTTTTGCAAGAGCTTTTCCCGTTTCGTTATCTGTCACCGTGAGATTATCAAATTCTGCTGTGGTGTACCATGTGCCCACGCCCACTTTACCTGTGATGGCGCCTTCTTCAATTTTTGCACCCGTGAGGCTATGCTCAAGCACCCTTGTGCCCTGATTTACGGAGAAAAGCTTCTGTGCATAGTAGCTTATTGAGCCTGTCACCTGATGGTTGTTGAACCATATAAGGTCGGGAGACCAGTGTGTGGCGGTGAGGTTTCCGAAAAGGGGAGCATATGCCGCCATTGTAACAATGTCGCCGTTTCTTTCAAGTCCCGTCATATATGCGGCCTCTGCGAGAGCTGCTTCAAGGCGGTTGCTCTTTGCTGCATATTCTCCGAGGAATACATTAAGGCCGCCGCCGTAAATCGTGTCGGTCATTTCACTGAAATTACGCTTATAATTATCCTCGTCATAATAGTCTGCATTTTTTAAGAACCATATGGGATCGTTATAATAATGCTGGTCGGTTGCACCTGCAAAATCAAGGACATTTTCACTGCCCATATTTATGAGTTCGTTTTTTGCATATTCGTATGACGGGAGATACATTCCGCCTCTTGTACCGTCTGCAGTGCCTGCGGAATAAATGAGCTCAAGTCCCTCATAAAGAGCGGGATTTTCGGCTTTAGCCTTATTGAAGGCATCAAGGAAAGCGGAATATCTTTCAAAATAAACCTGTCCCTCGTTTTCGTTGCCGATGCAGATATATTTAAGCTCAAAAGGCTTTTCGTGTCCCATTG
This sequence comes from Acutalibacteraceae bacterium, assembly GCA_045534425.1. Lineage (GTDB taxonomy): Bacteria > Bacillota > Clostridia > Oscillospirales > Acutalibacteraceae > RUG806. Next base: position 21,469 of record JAZSJT010000088.1, read on the forward strand.
AAGCTCGCACCTTGCCCCAGACGGTGTTTTCGTCACCGCGGCAGAATTCTATAAGGTCGAGCATATCGTCGATATAACGCTGAAATTCCGGTGTATACATTTCAACAGGTCCTTTGCCTCTCATTTGACAGAAAAGTCCGCAGTTGAGAACGGGCACGCCTATTGCTCCGATATCCTCACAAAGAAGGAAATATTCATAAAAGCCCAGTCCGTAGCTCATAAAGCAGGGGAGAGGATCATCGGTTGCGGCAATATTTGTCCAGAGGTTAATTCCCTGTTTTCTTGCGGCAACATCGCCATATGTGCCGTTAAATAAAAGAGGCTCACGGTTTTCATCCACACCGATGGAATCCTTCCAGTCATATGCCGTGTCGTCGTCATAGCCCTCAATTATACAGCCGCCGGGGAAACGCAGGAATTTGGGCTGAAGCTCTTCGAGCATCTTTCCGAGGTCAGCTCTTAAACCGTTTTCACGGTTTTTGAAGGTGTTTTCGGGGAACAGAGAAATCATATCAAACCATACTTCACCCTTATCAATAAGCACCCTGAGAGTAACTCCCTCGTGTGCCGTAACGGGGGACTGAAGTGTGACTTCATATTTGTGCCACTGTGAAGAGCTTTTTATCATAGGAACGGAAATTTCAGTAACATTTTTACCGCCTACGGCAAGAGCAACGGTTATTTCACCGCCGTAGCCTTCTGGAGCTTTTGCATAGAATGAAGCATTATAGCTTTCGTTTTCTTCAACACTCATTCCGTCAAGAAAGCCTCTGTTTTCAATACCGCTCTTTTCGGAAGAGGTGTTCTTCATAACGAGATAGTTGGTATTGTTTTCATTTAGATAGTTTTCCTTATCGTTCTTCACTACGGAAATGTCAGAATTATTTACTGTATTCCAGCCGTAAAGCTGATCGTTTTCAGCAATTTCCGTATATTGGAAGGAGCGGTTTACAAGCTTTTCGGCATAAAGACCGCCGTCTGCGGCAAAATTTATGTCTTCAAAGAAGATGCCGAAAAGAAGCTCGCTTATATCGTGAATTTCATTTTCGGGATTGACTGAAAGTGAATAATCCGCAGTCTCTTCGCTGTAGGAAAAAACAGTGTTTTCGGGTGTGCTTTCAAGGGGCTCTTTTCCCAAGCCGCCGAAAAATCCCGTAACCGACATAAAAAATGCGGTAAGAGCTGCAATTACGGTTCTGAAAAAATCAATAACAGAATATTTCATAAAAACCTCCGTTTGAAAAATATATAATTATAATAATATAAAATAATCCGCAAGTCAAACAAAACATCGTTCCTGCGGGAAGGAACGATGCTTTTAGGCTTATTTGAAATTGATATAACCGCCGTGGTAGGAGTTTTCCTTGAAATATGTTGTTTTATTGGCGTCTTCAAGTAATGTTCCGCTGCATTTTACGGTATCAAATGTAACATTGGAAATTCCGCTGGAATTGCCGTAATTCACAATATGGTTATTGATGCCTGAATTATTGTATTTAATGTTTCTGAAGGTTATATCTTTAATTGTAAGATTATATATACTATCAAAGATAAGAACATTTATTGCTGCGGATTTGTTTCTTGAAATTTCAATATTTTCAAATGTTACGTTGCTGATTGAGTGAGCGACAGCACCGGCACCGTCACAGACTTCTGCAACAATACCGATTGCGGGAATTTTATCTTCATCCCATGTTGCATCGTGCATAAGCACAAAGCTGTCCTTGAAGGTGATGTCGGACATATTTTTATGTGTTTCTCCGAAGATACCGAAGGCTCTTGCCTTTGTAGCCCAGGCATAGCAGTTCTTGACTGTTATATTCTTTGTTATTGCATTTTCGTCACCGCCAAGTGTCTTTATGCAGAAGGCATCGTCACCTGTCTTTACGAAGCAACCGTCAATTGTGACATTTTGTGAATTACAGATTGCAAAGCCGTCTGAATTCTGACGGTAGCCGAATATATCAACATCCTTGATATCTACAGTGTCACATTTGTAGGTTATTACGGTCCATTCGGGAGCATTGATAAGCTTAACGCCTCTGATTTCAATGTCGCTTGCGAAGGCGAATACCATACCTCTTCTTTCACCTCTGTCAAGGTGAGTAAGGTCAATTACACCGTAGCCGAGAATTTTTACATTTCCGTTTCCGTTTATATTTATGAACGGGAGACGGTTAAGGCTTATACCGTTTTGTGTTGAAGCAGCAACACCGTTTTCTAATATTTCAGCTTTTGACTGATTATCAGCATCGCTTTCTATATCAATTGTATGCTTTGCAGTAACATAAGAGCCCTTCTTGAGATAGATTACCTGATTTCCCACGCCGTTGAAATTGGTGTAAAGGTGGTTTTCAAGGTATCCGTCAACAATATGGACATTTGCTTTGCCGTATTTATCCTGTAATGCTGTAATTTCGGCTTCTTCATCAATTTCTTCACGGACAAAGACAGTGTATGCATAGTCGTTTTCATTGTCGTTGAAAAGGAAGGTGTGGGCACCGAAGCCTGAAAGGACTGCTGTTACAGTGCTGCCGTTTACCGTTACTGCTTCGCCGTATGCTTCGGGAAGAACAACTGCCTTTGCAATACCTAATGAGCCTGACTTGATCTTTATTTCAAATGTGCAGTATTCATCCTTTTCAACATAAATTTCAGAGAAAGAATGAAGCGTACCCTTATTGGTTGTGCCTGAATATGTAACGGTGCCGTAAACGGGGATTTCCTTTCCGTCAATTTCTGCTGTGTAATAGGGAGAAATTATTATGCCGTTGTCCTCATATCTCTGACAGGAAGCATAAAGGTCATCTTTTTTATCTGCCCTTGCAAGATATTCTGCGAGGTTTTCTTTTGTCTTTACTGCCTCTTCGGGATATGTAAGGTGAGTGAAGTCAATATTGAGCTTTTCACCGCCGTGGTCGCAGTATGTATCCTTGTTTTCATCAGTATGAGGAAGCATTGAGCCTGTATCCGCTACAGTGTCGGTGCTTCCGCAGCCGTTTACACATGTTGCAGTTTTTGTTCCGTCTTTTTCACATGTGGCATCACCGTTTGAAGTATAAGTAATATAGCTGTGTCCCAATGCGTGAATCTCATTGTCTTTATAAGAGTCACTGCAGTTTTCGCAGGTATGAGTGGTGTAGCCGCCGTTTTCACAATCGGGAACTGTTATAACGGGAATGTAGTTGTGTCCCAAAGCGGGGATTCTGTTTGTTTCATAAGAGTCACCGCAATTGCCGCAGGTATATTTTGTATATCCGGCATTTTCACAGTCGGCAGCAATCGTTGTGCCTGCATAGCTGTGGCCTGTTGCGGGCTTCTCATTATCCTTATAGGAGTCACCGCAGTTCCGACAGGTGTGATATGTTGCCCCGCCTTCAGTGCAGGTGGGTTTTATTGTTTGTATATTATAGCTGTGTTCGGCCAATTCACCGTATTCTTCATTGCAAACAGAGCATATTGCACGCTTTTGACAGGTTGCCTTGCCGCCTGTGTGTCTGCATTCAGTTACAGGGGGAAGTGTGGTAATTTCCTCGGATGAAGGCTCGTCGGGAGCTTCGGTTGTTGTTTCCTGAACAATAACGCTTGTGGGCTCTTCGGGAATGGGTTCATCTTCGGGAAGAGAGGGAAAAAGGAAATTGAATATTTGGAAAAATGAGAGAAGATACATAATTATCTGTGCTATAATATCCATATTTATCCTCCGTTAAAATATTTGTAATTTATATTAACATAAATTTTATTTAATAGTCAACTGAATAATGGAAAAGAAAAATATCTCCGTTTCTGCATAAAAACGGAGATGAGACTTAAAGAGAGGAATAATCAATTTTTTTGTCCTTGAAATAATAAACTTTGTCGTGCTCGTTTATTTCGCGAAGCACCTTGCAGGGATTTCCCACTGCAATCACATTTTCGGGGATGTCCTTTGTGACAACGCTTCCCGCACCTATAACGGAATTATCACCTATTGTAACACCGGGTAAAATGACAGCACCTGCACCTATCCAGCAATTTCTTCCGATATGAACGGGAATATTAAACTGATATGCTTTTTCACGAAGAGAGGGGAGAATGGGATGTCCTGCGGTTGCTATTGTAACATTGGGACCTATCATGGTGAAGTCACCGACATAAATATGGCTGTCATCCACTAAAGTAAGATTAAAATTGGCATAAACATTATTTCCGAAATGCACATGCTTTCCGCCCCAATTTGCATGAAGAGGCGGTTCAATATAGCAGTTTTCTCCGATTTCAGCGAACATACCTTTAAGCATTTCTTCTCTCTTGTCAAGCTCTGAGGGTCTTGTCATATTGAAATCATAGAGCTTATTAAGACATTGAAGCTGCAGCTCCATTATTTCATCATCGGCAGGATTATAAATATCCCCCGAATGTATTTTTTCAAGCTGTGTCATAGATAAACCTCAAATCGTTTTTCTTTGATATTAGTAAACATCCGCAGAAATGTCAAGATTTACTTCATCTGTTAAAATTGTTTTAGTTAATCAATACTCATATTTACTCGTTTTCAGGCTCCAACGATTTGAATTCATTTGCCTCGAAAAACTCATATAAACTGATACCAAAACCGTCACAAAGCATTTTTATTGTCACAATTCCGGGATTTTTGCTCTTTCCGTAAAGAATATTTTTAATTGTAGAAGGAGCAACTCCTGAATTAATAGCTAGAGCGTGAATAGAAATTTTTTTCTCTTCTAATAGTGCTAACAATCGATTTTTAGTTTCCACATATGTGTCCATATAATTCTCCTTAACAACAAGTTATATAGGAATTATATGTTTTAATATTGACAAAAGCGGGCTATATATGATACTATATAGTCTATAAATAGCCCACTTTTTGTTGACTATTCATATAACTTATTTATGTGGAGGGATTTTATGTTTTGTAAAATGTGCGGAACACAATTGAATAGTTTTCAATCGGTTTGTCTTAGTTGTGGTGTAAAAGTTGGTGATGGAACAAAATTCTGTGCTTATTGCGGTGTCGAGATTAATCCTAATGCTGCAGTATGTCTTTCCTGCGGTTGTCCCACTTCTTCAGGTCAGCACATAAAAAAAGAAAATGACTCTTGGATTCCTGCAGATAAGGATAAACTTGTAGCAATACTACTCGCATTCTTTTTAGGCGGTTTCGGTATACACAATTTCTATCTCGGCGAAACAAAAAAAGGGCTTTTAAGGTTGTTGACTTGTTGGTTTGGTCTCGGCGGATTGCTTGCACTTATTGATTTTATTAAAATGCTCGTTGGTTCATATACCATTGATACAGAAAAACTTATATAATTCAGAAATAGGGGGATTAAACTATATGTTTTGCTCAAATTGCAAAAAAGAAATTGATGATAATAATGCTTTTTGTCCTAATTGCGGACAAGCAACGAAAAAAGAAAAAAATTGTCCCATATGCGGAAAAGATGTTCATGAACAAGCGGTTATTTGTGTTGGATGCGGTGCTTCATTACAACCAGCAACCAAACCGTCACAGGAAACCAATCCTTTGCTATCCAATACTAAAAACAAAAGCAAAAACTTCATAATTTCAATAATTTGCGGTTTAATTTCAATTATACTGCTTTTTGTACCCGGAAGTTTTAAGTATATTTTTGAAAGTGATTTTATATACCAAAGTCAAAATACAATGTATGGCAGTTTTAAGGACTTAATTTCCCGAACAAATGCAGATTTCATAATAATGGGAATTCTTATTTTTTTAATCCTGACTACAGTGCTCATACATATAATAAGCAAATTCTCTGACCTAAAAATCAGAATAATAGATATTTTTACTGCATTTTTTTCTCTTGTTACTTATGTCTTCTTCTTTCTTGTGGGAGCAGCCACCTTCACCAATTACAGTACTTCGACTTCTCCGATTTACGGAAAGATAACTCAAAATCATTATTTTAGTGCTCCGGGAATAGTCTTTTTTGTAGAAATATTACTATTGATAGCCTTAATTGTTTTATCTGTAATAAATGCTAAACAAGCAAAAAAACACTCAGCATAACAGAAACATAACATTTTGCGAATAATCTACACATATAAAAATCAACCGAAACAAAAGTACTGTTTCGGTTGATTTTTATATTTACAAAAGAATTATCCCGTTTTCGGCACATTTTTCTCTCATATCGTCGGGCCAGATTGATACCTGCACTTCGCCTACGTGGGCTTTGCCGAGGAGTAGCATACAGATTCTTGACTGACCGAGACCTCCGCCTATTGTGAGAGGATAGGTGCCTGAAAGCACACCCTGATGGTATGGGAATGTGCTTCTTTCTGTGGCATTTGCAATTTCAAGCTGCTTTTTAAGACTTTCGCTGTCAACTCTTATACCCATTGAAGAAATTTCGAGGGCAGCGTTAAGCTCTTTGTCCCATACAAGAATATCGCCGTTAAGGCTCCAGTCGTCATAATCGGGAGCTCTGCCGTCGTGGCGGTGACCGCTTTTAAGACGGGCCCCTATTCCCATAATAAACACCGTTCCGTGTTCCTTTGTTATGAGATTTTCTCTTTCCTTGCCCGATTTGTCGGGATACATATCCTCAAGCTCCTGTGAGGTAATAAAGAAAACATCTTCATTGACTGTGGTGGAAAGCACGGGATATTTTTCCTTGAGAATTTCATTTGTTTCGGCAAGTGCTTTAATTATTGCTCTGACGGTATCCTGAAGATATTCAACAGTTCTCTGTTCCTTGGTGATAACCTTTTCCCAGTCCCACTGGTCAACGAAAAGAGAATGGGTGTTGTCGCAGTCGTCGTCACGGCGGATGGCATTCATATCTGTATATATGCCCTCGCCAACGGTGTAGCCATATCGGTGAAGTGCCATTCTTTTCCACTTTGCCAGCGACTGCACAACCTCTGCAGTGCCGTCAATTTCTTTCATTGTAAAGTGAACCTTTCTTTCAACGCCGTTTAAGTCATCGTTGATGCCCGATGCCTTTGTGACAATGAGGGGAGCCGTCACTCTGTCGAGCTTCAAAGCGGAGGCTAACTTCACCTGAAAGGTATCCTTTATTATTTTTATTGCCCTCTGGGTTTCCTTTTGTGTCAATGACGAGGAATACCCTTTGGGGAAAACAAGATTTTTAGCCATATTATCACCTTATCTGATGTTTCCGACAGTTCTCGGATAGAAAATAACATCACGGATATTTGCCATACCTGTGCAATACATAATAACTCTTTCAAAGCCGAGACCGAAGCCTGAATGGGGAACTGTGCCGTATTTACGCAAATCAAGATAGTCGGAATATTCTTCCGTACCCATTCCCTTTGCCTTCATAGCAGTGAGAAGCTTGTCGAGGTCTGCTTCTCTTTCACTTCCGCCGATGATTTCACCGATTCCGGGAACAAGAAGGTCTGTTGCGGCAACAGTCTTGCCGTCGGCATTCTGCTTCATGTAGAAGGATTTGATTTCCTTGGGATAGTTTATGAGGAATACGGGCTTGTTATAAACCTGTTCGGTGATATATCTTTCGTGTTCACTCTGTAAATCACAGCCCCATTCAACGGGAAATTCGAACTTAACATCAGCCTTTTTGAGAATTTCAATGGCATCTGTGTAGTCAACAACCGCGAAATCGTTGTTTACAACATTGAGAAGCTTCTCGGTGAGTCCCTTTTCAAAGCGTTCTTCAAAGAATTTGAGCTCATCGGGACATTTTTCCATATAGTCACGGATGATGTATTTAATCATATCCTCCGCAATTTCAATGAGGTCGGGAAGCTCTGCGAATGCAATTTCAGGCTCAACGTGCCAGAATTCCGCAACGTGACGCAGAGTATTGCTCTTTTCTGCTCTGAAAGAGGGGCCGAAGGTGTAAATCTTACCCATTGCCATTGCGGCAACCTCACCCTCAAGCTGACCGGAGACACTGAGTCCCGCTTTCTTGCCGAAGAAGTCATCTGCATAGTATTCCTCTGCATTCTTATAGTTCTCGGAATAGCCGATGGTGGTTACCTTGAACATTTCACCTGCACCCTCACAGTCGGACCCTGTGATAAGGGGGGTATGAACATAAACATAACCTCTGTCCTGGAAATATCTGTGAATAGCCGCCGCCATAACGGAGCGGACTCTGAAAACAGCATTGAAGGTGTTTGTTCTCACACGGATATGGGGGTTTTCTCTCAAGGTTTCAAGCTTCTGGAACTTCTTCTGAAGAGGATAGTCGGGAGGACATTTGCCGAGAAGCACAATTTCTTCTGCATTGATTTCAACGGTGCCGTTGTTTTCGTTTTTGACAACTGTTCCGATAACCTTTACAGATGCTCCGAGCTTTGTGGCTTCTGCATCAACCTCAATGCCTGTTGCTTTGTCAATAACTATCTGTAAATGATTGAGTGCAGTACCGTCATTGAGTGCTAAAAAGCCCATATTCTTGGAATCTCTTGCAGTTCTTATCCAACCGCAAACGGTAACACTCTTGCCGATAAATTCTTCGTTTGTGAAAATTTCTTTGATGTCGATGTGTTTCATAAAAATTTCCTTTCTGAATAAAAAAATAACAGTTGTCCGTCCGATATAGGACGAGCAACTGTAACCCGCGGTACCACCTATATTGCTCTTCCGAGCCCCTTTACGCCTTCATATCAAAGGCTTATCACTTAACGCGTGAACACGGCAGCCCTACTCATTTCTTTTCGGGCAAGCAGCTCCCGGGTGTTATTCACCGAACAGCCTTGTATGTGCTTTCCACCGCCGCACACTCTCTGAAACCGCTCTTTCCGGCTACTTCTCCCGATCTTTGCCTTTATATTAGCATTATATATATTTTTTCTTTTTTGTCAACAAAATATTTTCCTCAATAATATATGCCCTTAAATTTCGAAAAAAATTCATTGTCAAAACCTGTATATATACCCTATTGAGAAAAAATCGGGGGGAACCTTTTGTTCCTCCCGATGAGTTTTTGTTTTTCTCTTATTTGAGAGCAGCCTTTGCCTGTTCTGTGAGAGCAGTGAATGCTGCGGGATCTGCAATTGCGATTTCGGAGAGCATCTTTCTGTTGAGAGTGATGCCTGCCTTCTTGAGACCGTTCATGAATGTTGAGTAGTTCATGCCGTTTGCCTTGCAGCCTGCGGAAATTCTTGCGATCCAGAGTCTTCTGAAATCTCTCTTTTTCTGCTTTCTGCCGACATAAGCATAGTTACCGCTCTTCATAACAGCCTGCTTTGCAGTCTTGAAGAGCTTGCTCTTGGAGCCATAATAGCCCTTAGCGAGCTTGAGAACCTTATTTCTTCTCTTACGAGTCATTAATGCGCCTTTAATACGTGCCATTCTTAGTTACCTCCGTTAAATCTTCTTCTTATTTGTAAGGAATAAGACGCTTGATCTGCTTAACATTGGTCTTGTCAGCAACAGCAGTCTTGCGAAGATTTCTCTTTCTCTTCGTTGATTTCTTGTTAAGGATGTGGGACTTGTAGGCATGAGCACGGATGGGCTTGCCGTTCTTTGAAAGCTTAAAACGCTTCTTTGCGCCGGAGTTTGTTTTGATTTTAGGCATTGTTTTTTCCTCCTGAAATTTTTTGTTGGAGCCTGTTATTTTGCTGATTTAGCAGCAAGGAACATAAGCATTGTACGGTTTTCGAGCTTTGCGGCTTTTTCCACATTACCGAATTCTGAACAGGCTTCGGCAAAGGATTCCATAATTTCGAGACCTCTTTCGGGATGAACCATCTCTCTGCCTCTGAAACGGATTGAAACCTTTACTTTATTTCCTGCTTTAAGGAAACGCTTTGCGTGGTTTACCTTTGTTTCGATGTCGTGGGTGTCAATGTTGAGAGTGAGCTGAATTTCCTTTGTCTCAACGATTTTCTGGTTTTTCTTTGCCTCTTTTTCACGTTTCTGCTGATCAAATCTGTACTTTCCGTAGTCCATAATCTTACATACGGGGGGTACTGCCTGAGGAGCGATTTTAACAAGGTCAAGGCTTCTGTAGGCTGCTGCCTTGAGAGCATCTGCCGCACTCATAATGCCGAGCTGTTCACCGTCATCGGTTATAACTCTGACCTCTTTGTCTCTGATTTCCTCATTGATCTGAAGTTCCTTAGTAGCTATAAATAAGCACCTCCAAAATAAAATACAAAAATAAATGCGGACAACCGAATTGCCCGCACATAATTACAGAATAAGAGAATAAGCCTCTCTGAAATTCTTAACTATTTACCCTGAAAAACGGAATTCGCAGGGTGAGACGGGATACGGTCTGCTTTATTTACCTGTGCATTATAGCAGAACAAAAGGAGAATGTCAACACCTTTTTAAATTTGTTTTTTCTCACAAAAAAAATAAATTCTATTGTTCAGAATTCACTAAATTTTACGGCAGAGAAGTTTGTTCTTGAAAAGCGTCTTTTATTATGTTAATATATTTTGGTATATAAATATCTTAAAATAATATGCAGGAGGGATAAAGGTGGCAGAAGCAAAAAACACTGCTCCTCAGTATTCTGAAGAACAGATGAATTACGTCTATGAAAACAGACGTTATGTCGGCACAAAGGAAACTGTCGGTTTCGTTCTCTGGGATGCTGCACAGAGCCTTAATATCAACACTTATACTACCCGATTTATCACAAACATCGTTAAGATTGACCTCGGATATCAGACAATCCAGAAGACAATCAACAGCGTGTGGGATATCGTAAACGATATTTTTATGGCGGCTATTGTTGAAAAGACAAGAACCCGTTGGGGTAAGTTCAGACCTTATCTTTTAGGTCTTGCCGTTCCGGGCTGTATTGCTACACTTTTCTATTGGTTTATGCCCATTCTTTTCTCGGGCACAACCGCAATGTCAATTCCCAAATTCATTTTCTATGTTCTTCTTGAAATTCTCCGTGAGGGTGTAGGAACCTTCCAGGCTATTTCAAGAACAGGTATGCTTGCAACCATAACGCCGCATCCTGTGGACAGAACGAGGCTGATAACAATTGCAAACTTTGCTTCGGGTACCTTTGGTGAAAAGCTTCCCGAACAGATAATGACGGTTATTCTTGACCTTATTGATAACAATGTTTTCAAAGCAGGAAAGAACGGTAAGGAAGGTCAGTATCTTGCGGCTTTCGTCGGAATGGGTGCTTTCACAACACTTGTTTCCTCGGGTATGTCCTTCTGGTTCTTTTTGAATTCAAAGGAAAGAATTATGCAGTCTGTTCAGACTCCCAGCATCAAGGATTCCGTTAAATCCATCATCAACAACAAGCCCGTGCTTCTTATGACACTTTCCGACTTCCTCGGAGGCTTCGGTATTTCGGGCAGTAAGTCTGACTATTACATAGACGTTCTTCACTTCGCATCAATGACAATGCTTGCAGGTATTCCCGCTGCTCCCATTTCACCTGTATCCTTCTCATTCGTTCCTTGGTTCAGAAGACGCTTTTCATCAAGACTTCTCTATATTGTAAGCAATCAGATAGGCAGTATTCTCTATGTATTCGTATTCCTCTTCGGCTGTATCGGCTTCAATCCCAAGACCTTCAAGGGCGGTCTTTACAGAAACAAGTGGGCTATGCTTGTTGCTATGGCAACATGGGAGCTTATCTGGACACTGTTCTACGGTCTGAAGTCTGTTATCGGTACAGAGCTTTACAACGAATCCATGGACTATTGCGAATGGAAAAACGGCTATCGTACAGAGGCTATGACATCTGTTGCAAAGGGACTTGCCGCAAAGGTTTCACAGGCAGTCAGCGGTGTTGTTACAACTGCACTCAAGAAGTTTGTGGGCTATGACCAGAACGCTTATACCAAGGGTGAGGAACAGCCCGACTATGTTAAGTTCTATCTCTTCGCAATGTTCACAATCATTCCCTCTCTCACAGGCTCAATGGGTATTATTCCCATGCTCTTCTATGACCTTCACGGTAAGAAGAAGGAAATGATGTATGCAGAGCTTCTTGAAAGAAGAAAAGCTGCTTGTGCCGCTGCTTCCGACGGTGACCTTGATTCAATCAAGGAAATTGAAGAAAGACTTAAAGCAAGCAAAATGAATAAATAAGCATAAGCCGGTTCAGAAAAAGCTGAACCGGTTTTTAATATGACAGAAATATTTATTTTACCATAATTTGTTTGCTTTTTCTCATATATAATTGTATAATAAAACAATATAAAGTTAATAGGGGTGTTTATTTTGGCTTTTCACTGGATGAAGGTTGATACAGCCGCCATAATGTTTTCGTCTCTTTCAGATAAGGAATGGGGAAGAACCTTCCGCTTTACTGCCTATTTCAGGGAGGATATTGATGTGTCCTGTCTTCAAAGGGCGGTGAGGGAGCTTATGCCCTATTATCCGTCTGTTTATTCATATCTGAAAAAAGGCTTTTTCTGGAACTATCTTGTGAGAGCTGAGCTTATGCCTGAAATAAGACAGGCAAATGAAAACGGTATGCTTCCTATTGTAAAAAGAAAGGATTGCCGTCCCGATTTCAGAATAACCTATAAGGATAACCGCATAAGCATTGAGTGCTCCCACTCTCTCGGTGACGGAAAAGGAATAATAATATATTTCAAGGCACTTATCACCAGATATAATCAGTTAAAAAAGGGCGAAACGGGAGAATATATTACCAAGGAAAATCCCGAGGATAATGTTGTTGATGCCTTTGCGGATTATTATATTAAGGGCGGTCAGAAGGCTGTTGACAGCAACAGACGTGCATTTCATTTTCCCGAGGTCTACGAAAAGAATTATACAAAGCTTCTGTTTGCAAGAATGAGCACCTCCCGACTGAAGGAGCTTGCACACAAGGAGAATATGACTGTCACCGAATATCTCACTGCAGTGCTGATTCTCGGTGTTATAAGAAGCTGTCCCGAGCCCATTAACGAGCCTGTTACTGTTGCTGTGCCCGTAAATCTCAGAAGATTTTTTCCCACGATGACATTGCGTAATTTTACGGTACAGACCTTCATAACCTTTGAGCCCGACGGCAGACAGGATGTTACCCTGAAGGAAATTATTGATGCCACAAGAGGGCAGTTAAGACAGCAGATACAAAAAGAGGAGCTTCAGAAAACCATAAATAAATACGGTGCTCTTGTTAATAATCCCGTTATAAGAATTGTTCCCAATGCCATAAAGCAGCCCGTTATGAGGATGATGCAGAAAAACACCCACGCGGGAGTTACCACCATTTTTACAAATTACGGAGCCTGTAACCTTGACGAAGACGTCAGCTCTGATATTGAAAGGCTTCAGTTTGTGAACGGAGACACAAGAAGATACGGACTCGCCGTAACCTGCTCATGTATCGGCTTCGGGGATACGCTTTCCCTTTGCTTTTCAAGAGCAAACCGTGATACGGTGTGGTATGATGCCTGTGTGAAGGAGCTTCGCGATGAGGGGCTTTCGGTTATTACTGATGTTATAGAAGGCTGCGGAGAGCCGATTGAATATAAAGAAAAAAATAAAGAAGAATTTTCAATTGAAAGAATAAAGGCTTATTTTAATACATAATATGGACAGAAAAGAAGAGCTTCTGACAAAATATTTCGGCTTCACCGACTTCCGAAAGGGGCAGGAGGAGCTTATAGATGCGGTGCTGTTTTCCCGTGATGTTTTCGGAATTATGCCCACGGGCGGCGGAAAGAGCATGTGCTATCAGCTTCCCGCACTTATGAAAAGCGGAATAACCCTTGTTATATCACCGCTTATTTCTCTTATGAAGGATCAGGTTTTGTCGCTTAAAAATGCGGGAATTTCCGCAGCATATATAAACAGCACACTCACACCCGCACAGCTTAAAAAGGTATACGAATATATGGGTGACAGAAGATATAAAATCGTCTATGTTGCTCCCGAAAGACTTTTCTCCGAGGGCTTTCTTGAGACTGTTAAAAGGCTTGAAATTTCCTTTGTTGCGGTTGATGAGGCACACTGTATTTCACAGTGGGGGCAGGATTTCAGACCGAGCTATCTGAAAATTCCGCAGTTTATTGATATGCTTCCCGCACGTCCCGTTGTGGGGGCATATACCGCAACGGCTACAAAGACGGTTTCCGAGGATATAAAAAAGCATCTCGGTCTTATTAATCCCCTTGTCACAATAACGGGCTTTGACAGACCGAATTTATATTTTGACGTGCTTCGCCCCGATGATAAAATGAAAAAGCTAATATCTCTTTTAGCCGAAAGAAGCACAAAAAGCGGAATTGTTTACTGCTCCACAAGAAAAGATGTGGAAAAGGTCGAGGAAATATTGAGATATGAAGGCTTTTCCGTTACAAGATATCACGCGGGCCTTGAAATTGAAGAGAGAAAAACCAATCAGGACGATTTTATTTTCGACCGTAAAAATATAATGGTTGCCACCAATGCCTTCGGTATGGGTATAGATAAATCCAATGTAGCCTTTGTTATTCATTATAATATGCCCAAAAGTCCCGAAGCCTATTATCAGGAGGCGGGCAGAGCAGGCCGTGACGGGGAAGCAGCAGACTGTATTCTTCTGTTTTCTCCCAAGGATATAAGAACCGCTAAATTTCTCATAGCCAATTCCTCGGAAAACGAAGAATTGAGCGATGAGCAAAAAAGCACAGTCCTTGAGGCCGATATGAAGCGGCTTGAGGCTATGGAGAATTATTGCAGGACAAAAAGGTGCTTCAGACACGAAATTCTCGCATATTTCGGTCAGAAATCCCCCTCGGACTGTAACAACTGCGGAAATTGCAGGGAAGCCGTTGAATATATCGACATCACCGATATTGCGGTACATATATTCACCTGTGTGGCTGAAATCGAACGGCTGTTAGGTTATTCTCTGGGTATAACCTCGGTTATCAGGGTGCTCAGAGGAAGCCGTGAAGCCAGACTTTTGTCGGAAGGTCTTCACACGGTCTCCTCCTACGGAAGGCTCGGTATTATGTCAAACGACGAGCTGAGAAAAATATCGGATTTTCTTTTATATGAGGGCTATCTTCATAAAAATGAATTCGAGGGAATAAGCCTTTCCGAAAAGGGGATAAACGCACTTGCCTCAGGTGAAGGAATAGAAATGGAAAAAAGAATATCTGCCGCAGACAGGCTTAAGAAAAAGTCATATGAGGACACAAGGGCGGCAAACAGAGTGCGTGAGGACAGCGAGCTTTATGAGCTGTTGAGAATGAAGAGGCTTGAGCTTGCAAGAGAGGAAAATGTTCCAGCATACATAATTTTTTCAAATGCAACACTTTCCGATATGGCAAAAAAAGCCCCCGAAACCTATGAGGCGTTTCTCACGGTTTCGGGAGTGGGGCAGGTAAAGGCAGAGCTTTATGCCGATGAATTCACGCAGGTTATAAAAAAGTATAAATCATAATACGGTACATCGGATTTGTATGAATGATATAATTATCAGATTAATTATATCAAATGCCTTTTGAGCTGATTGTCACATCAGGGTGTAATTTGTGCGGTTCAGGGCTTTGGCAGATTGGGGCAGTCCATACAGTTTTCTATTCTTGATACGGGCTTTGCCCAGCGTACTGCATTGAGTATTACCCTCTGAACATCGGGATTTTTATATGTGGGATAGGTTTCGTGACCGGGCTGGAAATAGAAGACCTTGCCTCTTTCTCTTGTGTAGGTAAGGCCCGAACGGAAAACCTCACCGCCGTCATACCAGCCTATAAACACTGTTTCTTCAGGCTGGGGAACGCCGAAGGGCTCGCCGTAGGTTTCGTCGCCGGGGAGCTCGAAATATCTTCCCAATCCCTGTGCTATGGGATGACCGGGAGCGGCAACCCACACTCTTTCCATATCGTCGCTTTCTCTCCATGTCAGAGAGCAGCTTGTGCCCATAAGACGCATAAAGGGCTTTGATTTGTGGGCAGAATGAAGGAATATTGCACCCATACCGTTCAGAACCTCTTCCTGAACGAGAGCGGCAATTTCATCCGGTACCTTATGATGTCCGCAGTGTCCCCACCAGATAATAACATCGGTATTTTTAAGTCTTTCCTTTGTGATACCGCAGTTTTCATCGTCAAGAGTTGCGGTTTCAACGGTTATGTCCTCTTCTTTTCCGAGAAAATCTGCAATACATTTGTGAATACCATCGGGGTAAATTTCACTTGCTTTGCAGTTTTCGTCTTTTTCGTGCATAAATTCATTCCAAACAAGAACTCTTATCATTTTTATCCCTCTTTTTATTAAAATTTGTTCACAAAAAAAGTATAGCATTGAGAAAAAGTTTTTGCTATTATATAAATACACAAAAAATTGTTGCTGATTGTGGTGATTATATATGAAAAAGGGTTTTGCCGTAAAGGCACGGGATATTGAAAAGCTTATTATACCCGTGGAATGCTGCCCTAAGCTAAAAACATCTGAAAGTCCCGACAGATTTTCTCATTATCACGAAAGTGCAGAGCTTCTTTATCTCAAAGAGGGTGAAATGAAAATCACTCTCAATGATAAGCCGTTTTCTCTGAAAGAGGGGGAGCTTACGCTTATAAATTCCAATGAGCCGCACAGCCTTGAGCCCGTAACGGAGGAATGCCTTTGTCATATAATAAAATTCGATCCCGGCCTTCTTTCGGAATCAAATTACACCCTGCCTTTTTTGGCGGATGATGCGGGGCTTTTCGGAAAAGAATTTGTTGAAGCTTCGGATATTCCCGTGCTTATTGATGATGCTTTCAAGGAATGGAACGAAAAAGGGATAGGCTATGAGCTGGCACTGAAAGCGGATGTTCTTAAAATAATCCGTGTCCTTATAGGACATTTCAGTGAACAGGGTATAAATGTCAAATTGCCGTCAACCGGCGGAAATATTCAGCAGCTTATAAGTGATATTCTTCAATATGTAAATGAAAATTTTACCGTGGCGGAGGAAAAAGCTGTGGCGGAGCGTTTTAATATAAGCTACAGTTATTTTTCCCGTTCTTTCAAGCACACAATGAATATGAGCTTTAAAGAATATGTAAATTATCTGAAGATAAATGAAGCACAGAGGCTGCTTCTCACCACCGAT
>JAZSJT010000124.1:0-7642 GCA_045534425.1 Acutalibacteraceae bacterium
GGTTGCAGTTCATCTGCTATTCGCATTATCTCAAAGAAAAGATTGCCTCTTGAATCTTGGAATCCTTTTTGATTACCACACACCGAAAATGATTGACACGGAAAGCCTGCAGTTAATACATCAACCTTTTCAAGAGACTTCGCATCAAGGTTCCTTATATCATCCTCAACAAGTTTCGAGTTTGGAAAATTGTATCTGTATGTTTTACAAGCTGCAGCATCAATTTCATTAGCCCACGCAATTTTAAAACCTGCCTGTTCAAAAGCTAAATCAATACCGCCGATACCTGCAAATAAACTTCCGATTTTTAACATATCCGGTTACTTAATAAATCTGACTTGTAAATTAAGCTTGATGTAATACTTGCCGTTTTCTTTGTAAATGTCACCGAACTGATGACGGCTTGTACTTGCTGTTTCAAACTTTGTGTTGCTTACAAGATAATCCTCAAATTCATTGCGATTAAACAGATGATAACATAACACTTCACCGTCTTCTCTTACGATAATGTATCCGCCTGTAGCATCTGCTTTCCCGTTCCACGGAGTTGAGGGCAGCATACCGAGTGCACATTCCGTAAGCAGTTTCTTGAATTTGTATTCATAGAAAGGCTGTCCGTTTACAAGATTAAAGTTAAGCGGATTCTTTTCCGAAACGTTAGCAAGTGAAACATCTACCTTGTTTATACCGCTTGAATAATAGTCAACCAGCATATATGCACAGATCTCCGGCAAGCTTCCGTCAAGAAGCAAAAGGTTACTTTCAAAAACACCGTGGTCTGCTTTTATAAATTTCAGACTGCAGTTTTGAGTCTGTAAATAATTAAATCTGTCCTTAAATTTCTTTGAACAGGTGTTGAAGTTTTCAGCTACGCTGTCATCAATGCTTCCGACAACTTCATACAAGAAATTAGTTGTTTTACCGGCATTGATTAGGGTTGAAGCGCCGCCTAATCTTGATTTAATGCTGAATCCCTGAACAGATTCAATTCCTGAGTTGATATCATGAATTTTCATTCTGATATCAGCCTTATCTGTTGATTTTGCTTTTAATGTATTGATGAAAATCTTATCTAAAAATGCTTCCGTATCTTCTAATACAAAAGTAGAAGTCTCTGCATTTACTATTTCCTGATACAGTTTATCGGCAGCAACTTTGAATTCGGTTTTTTCTACCGTCAAAAGCACTTCTTCGGAATCAGTTTTGATAATACTGATTTTATTTTCGGCCTTGTCGATTCTGAATGATAAATCTCCGATATTCTCTGTTCTGATAATATTTAAAATGTTGTAAAACACTCCATCGATTTTATTAAGGTCAGCATCTGCAGCATATAATTTTCCTATTTCAAGCAACCTGAAAAGAACATAAATTTCGCTCCATTCGCCTTTGTTTCCTGATAATTTAGGCATTATCAAGCACCTCCTTAATTTTCTCGGCTATTGCTTCAATTACATTTACGGTTACGCTGTTGCCGAACTGCTTATAAAGATGCACATCGGCAAGGGGAAGTTTAAATGAATCGGGGAATCCCTGTAAACGAGCCCACTCTCTCGGTGTCATTTTACGAACACCTTCTTTATTAATTTCACCTTTTATATGCGTGGTAGGAGTAAGGTCCTTTTGACGTTCGTCAATAACGAGGTTTCTTTCTCTGCCCATACCACCGCATACAATGGCACCGGCAATGTCATCCCACGCTCTGATTTCATAACCGAAACCGTTGCCTTTTGCGGCGTGACGAGCTTTGTGGTTTTTAAGTGTCTGAAGGTATGTTTCGCTTAGATAATACTTTGCAGGAACAGCCTCTTCTTCAAGAATATCTCTGAGTCTCTTTGTATCGTCCGTTGCTGTCGGGAATTCGAACTTTTCCGGAGCAATATCATTTCTGAAAGCAACAAGATATATTCTTTCTCTGTTTTGAGGAACTCCGAAGTTTTTGCTGTTTAACACCTGACTGAAAACCGTATAGCCTAAATCTTCAAATGTTTTTGTTATAATCTTAAAAGTTCTGCCTTTATCGTGGATAACAAGACCTTTAACATTTTCACAGAAGATAACTTTTGGTTTATGATGTTCACAAATGCGAGCTACATCCATAAACAATGTACCTCTGCATAAACCTTTGTAATTATCATTAAAACCTTTGCGTTGACCTGCCAGACTGAATGCCTGACAAGGGAATCCTGCAAGGCAGATGTCAAAAGAAGGTATATCTTTTTCTTCAATTTTTGTTATATCACCGGCAATTTCAAAATCATCGGTAAAATTTGCCTTGTAAGTTTTTTGAGCGTTTTCATCCCACTCGCTTACAAAAACGGTTTCTATATTCTTGCCGAAGGCTCTGTCAAACCCTAAGCGTATTCCGCCTATGCCGGCAAATAAGTCTATTGATTTATACATTGGCATTTTTCCTTTAACCGCCTTTTCTATCACATCAGCACATCTGCCGGGGTTCTTTTTTATGTCTTTGCCCCAAAATCTGAGAACTGTCCAACCGTCAGCCGTAAGTTTTTCGGTAACTTCAATATCGCGTTGTATATTTCGTTCGATTTTAGGAATCCAAAAGTCTCTGCGAGATTTAATTTCTTCTTTTTTATGTTCCCAGTCATACCCGTGCCAAAACTCACTATCACAAAAAACGGCAACCTTCTTCCCGATAAAAACAATATCGGGTTTCCCGAATACCTTTGAGGAGTTTTTGCGATAGCGTAAGCCTCTTTTCCACAATTCCTTGCGGAGAATTACTTCAATTTTTGAATCCTTGTTTTTTACCGCCTGCATATTTTTGCGGCGCTGTTCGGGGGTATGTCTGTCCATAATTCTCCTGTTATTTATTGTTCGATAAACAGTTTGTACGTATCTAATTCAAGTGCATCTGCAATTTTCTGAATGTTATCCAAAGAGATACTTCTTCTGAAACACTCAATATCACTGATATATGTTCTGTGTAAACCGCAAAGTTCTGCAAACTTCTCTTGTGATACACCTTTTTCTGTACGATATTTGCGAACGTTACTGCCAAAAACTTTTAATATATCCACTTTATCACCTTCAAAAAAAACATATATAATTATTGTACCTCTTAGCACACAATGAGTCTACATACAATAAGTGTCGCTACTGCTGAAATATGCATTTAAACTACTTTAAAAAAGAAAAAACTGACTTCGTACAAAACGAAATCAGCTTTCAAATTAATGCGATTATAAGGTATACTTTTGCATGCTCATATCTCTGCCATCATTTATGACAATATAAATTTCATCAAATCCCTCATCATAAGTTGGTCGGTTATTTAAAAGAACATCTCTGTATTCTTTAATAACATTTTCCGGAACTTTTCGTGCTCTTTTTTTGTTTCTTCTAAGACAAGCTTTTAAATCAGGATCAAAATAATATGCAACAATTTTATAACATTTAGAAATGGCTTTTGGAATATATCTTTCTCTATCAGACTTTAATCTATTCGTATTGTCAACTACAAAACTTTTCCCATCTCTGAATAATTCCTTGATTAATTTTTCCTCTTTGTCGCGTGATTTTAGAGTGTCGAGATTAACATACTCATAATCTGATAAATACTTTTTGCAAAATGTTGTTTTGCCTGCACCTTGAATACCGATCATTAAAGCCAATGTTTTTTCTATAAAAACAACTCCTTTCTATTATTCTATATACATTATATTCCTATAAAAAAGTATTCTCAATACGCCTGAGGCTCAGTGTCCCATAAAACGGACTAAAATCGACAGAAAATTTCTCTAAACAGTCCTATAAAACGGACTCTGACGGTTCGAGGGGTTGAATGGCACACATTTGTTCTGATATAATAGCCTTGAAATAAATTTGAAAGAAGGTATTATATGGAACCTCGCAAAAGAAAAACATTACTCGACCTTGACAGATTGCCCACACAGAAAGAATTACGGGAGTTCTTTTTGGCAAATGATTGGAGTGCACGAAAGCCTTATGACTTTGATAAATGGAGTCAGGAGAAAATCGAGGATAAGAATTACACGCAGAATATCTTTGATAAAATCTGGCATAAAATAAGCAGGAATCACGGACAGAAGGCTTCACCAAGATGCTATACAAAGGATTATCCGCCTGAGGTTCTCAGGAGCAATGTGAGTGATATTGTCAGCGGCTCTGTTGCTGAAATGGTGAATGAACACCCTGAGGTTGTACAGAGTATATTTGATAATCTGTCAGACGAATTCTTGTCGGGTGGTATTCAAACTGTTAAGGCTGTTATGACCGGGCAGGAGATTGACAATCCACAGGCACTTACTGATGAAGATATTGCAATGGTTGACCGCTTTGTTGACAATGCAATGGATACACTTATGAACACGGTTGATTATGATGCTCTTGTTCATGTGTGCAGAGAATATGGTGCTCCCGAGGATTTCTCTGATATCAAGACAAATTATCCTCGCACAGAGTTTGAAGAAAAATACGACCATAAGAAAGCAAAAACAAAGGTAACTTTTTCAACCCTTGCTGCCGACTATGCTATGGATGTTGAGCGCATTAACAGCTACTCTCCCGAGGAGCTGGCAGTAAGCAGTGCTTTGGTTGCAGACTTCTATGAGGAATTGGATGAAATCGATTTAGCAATTCTGAAGCTGAAGATTGAAGGAAAAAACCTTGAAGAAATTGCTGATATTCTCGGTTTCAGAACTCATTCAGCCATTCACAAGAGAATAAAGCGTATTCAACAGCAGTATCTTGATTTCGACCCTGATTTCAGGAAGGAATACAACCAAAAATATAAAAATAAAAAAGTTTCATAAAACAGGAACATTTTTGATGTTCTTATTCCCATTACTATTAGGGGGAGAAAATGTATTGCATTGATTTTGGTAGATTCCCATTTTGGGAACCTACCACTTTGGCTCACCAATGGCATAAAATGCCCATTGGAAGTATTGTATCAGGTAATTCTAGTAAGTGGACACTGTGTCCACTTACTAACTTTGTTATTATAATAACTGCCCCCACCAATGCAGAATTCCGGTATATGAATACTGCGTCACATTTTTAAACAATAAAAATTTTTTCAAAAAATAGGAACATTTTTAGTGTCCTTATTCCCATTACTATTAGAGGGAGAAAATGTATTGCACTCGTACTTCGGTATCGGGTGTTTTTTTATGCCCTGAAAATAAAACTTAAGCTTTCTCAAAATAAGTCCAATCGGTCAGATTTTGAATTTTCAATCGGTGTGATTTTTATTTTTTCGGCTCGCAATAAAAATTCAGGGAACAAATTGACTGTAAATAAGTACAATTTGTTCCCTAAAAATGTTTGATTTTGATTTAAGCAATTCTGATTATTTGTTCGTAAAGCATGATGAAATCGCACATTATTTGTTTGTTGTCATGATAATGTCCGAAAAACCATTTTTTGAATTTAACCTTTTCATTAACGATATCGAAATATTCAGTTAATTCATCTGACTTGTAACATCCGCCCGAAAACATTGCGACAACTTGTTGGGGAGCACAATGAGTGATTATAAAGTCAACTTCATAATTATGTTCGGCAAGTGTATTTAATCCGAAGATCATTTCTTCTTCGGTTGGCATTTCTTCTTTCCACCAAGAAATGTTGTTTACACGAAACATCTTATTGGCTTTTGACCAGCGTTTATATTCTTCATTAAATTCTCTTTCTGTTTTAAAGTCAGCAGGGTCAAGAATGCCGTCGGTAATATCGTGACTTTTGGCACCGCCAAAAGCAAATATCTTTTTATCACAAATATCAAAAACATAGCCACGCATCAGATGATAAATATTATCACGAATTTTGTGGGCTTTACCGCCGTGAAAATCAACAGTTTCAAATTCACTGTTCAGTCGTGTATAGTTTTCGTGGTTACCATCAACAAAAAGTGTTGTGAACGGTTTGTCATTCAACCATTTCAGCCAATATTTTTCTTCATTGTTATCATTCCACAAACCGAAATCGCCACAAATAATTACAAAATCATCACGCGACAATTCTTTTTGTTCAGGAAATATTTTTGTAGAGAATTTAGTCCAATCGCCATGTGTATCGCCCGTGCAGTAAATCATAAATATATCTCCCTTCATTTTTCAATTATATCACATATTTATAACGCTTTTCAATTGTGTGGAAATATTTAACAACTGCCATCACCAATGCAGATTTCGGAATATGAATAACTGCGTCAGATTTTTGGTGAAGGGTCGTTGTGACCCTTTTACCACTTTTATGCTCGTAAAATTCAAGAGACCAATGTGGTCACTTGAAACGTGATTTTTTTCGACTTATAAAAACTTAGGGAACAAACTGACTGTAAATAAGTGCAATTTGTTCCCTGAAATTGCACTTTATGTTTTTGAAAAGTGCAAAATTTGCACTTCGTATGTTTTTAGAGTGCAATTGTTTTCTTGTTGCGGTTAGCGTTTAATGCTCACAAATATAGAAATTCATTTCATCTGAAATTCGTTTATATGAAGCATTTAGTTCTGTGAGTTTTCCGGATGCCCATTGGCTGTTTTCAGGTTCCCAACAAGTTTCATCATCTTCATACTCCCAAATGGTTGCCATATATAATCTGCAGTTGATTTTTAAGTTATCAACATACTTATGAAGCTTTTTATAATCTTCATAAATATCATTTGAAGAATTGAAGCCTTGTTTGTATTTAAACTCTATAACAGCAAGGCAATCCGTTATGTAATTTCCGTAATAACTGTCATCTGAGTCAAAGTTAACTTTTGCAATTACCATATCGGGACGATAGCCGGTTCCCTTAAATTTTTCATCTGTAAATTCTGTAAAAACCCTTATATCGTTTTTGTCAAGCAAGTCTCCGAGTATGCCACGAAGATGAAAATAAAATGCGTTTTTCAATGTATCTTCTTTAAGAAGCCATCCGTTGTTATAGTCCTCTTTAATCTTATTTTCCCAAATATATTTTATAGTATAATCAATTTTGTTGATGAGCGATTGTTCTTCGTCCAACTCTTTTATTTTTTTTAAGTAGTTCAGAACTGTGACACCGTTTTCGATTTTTGTGTTAACTGCTTCAAAGCTTGAAAGGGTGCTGTCTGTGAATAGCGGCTTATCGTTTTTATCAGCAACAACAGGGGCAACAACAAGGCTCAGCTCATCAATAACATCTGCTCTCTGAAAATATCCGTTTACAATACTTCCGCCCTCTAAAAGCAGAGTATCACATCCGATAATATTTTTAAGCTTGAAGAGTGCAAGCTTAACATCGATTTCGGTTTCGCCTGCGAATATGTACGGGATTTCCATACTTTCAAGGTAACCTAAATATCGTTCATCTGCCTGTTCGGTCAGCACTTCAATAATCTGTGCACCGTCATATCCCGGATCACCGTCAGGGTCGATAATTTTATTCGACTTCCAACCAAGCTTTCCTTTCGGGTCAAAGGCAATAGCGTAAAAGCCGGTCATATCGTCAAGAATAAAATCCATCTTTAAATCCATATCGTGACGCACGGGCTCATATTCTGAAAGGTCAGGATAATATCCACCTGTAAAGCTGCCTTCCATTGTGACTCTGCCACAGATAAATCCGTTTGATTTCAAGTTACGGTTAATCTCGTAATAGGTTTCGCAAGCAGCTGCACATTCGGGA
>JAZSJT010000126.1:0-3643 GCA_045534425.1 Acutalibacteraceae bacterium
GAAAACGCCGGCAGAGCTTCCTATGTAGAAAGGATTCAGGAAATGATTAATCATAGCAAATTCGGCGTGGTTTATTACGATGAAAATTATCTTCCACCAAGGCGTAAAAACAGCAGACGTGATTTATTCGACTACCCACCCAAAAGCGGAACTGCCATTGCCTATGAATACGCCGTGAAAAAGAAAAAGGAAATTATAAATGTGTTTAGCGGTAATTAACACATGTAAAACAAAGCCTCCAAGGACAGCGAATCCTTAGAGGCTCATTTTTTTGTTTCTATTCAATTATCGCAATTATCTGTGTAATAAATTTAGATTTATTTTTGTGCTGTGGTGGTCCTTCAAGATAGAGGTTACGGAATGTACCCGAAAGCTTTATGTTGTTTTCCTCTGCATACGAGATAAGTATTTTTCTCGCAATGGGAATATCCTCATAAGCACCATGATGAAAAAATGAAATTGCTTTGAGTTCGGGGATTTGTTTTACATATTCGCCTTCGCTTTTAGGTGGGACGGCAACGCAATAAGCAATCTCTTGAGGAGCATCAGCAGAATACTCGGTAAAATACATACGCCTCGTTGTGTCTGTTCCGTGCGCTCTCATAGCTTCAAGTGCTGTGTCTCGGAACAGATTTGTTTTATCTGCTATTGTAACAGTGTTATATGTACGTTTGTAGATTGTCTGCGGCTCAATGATGATTTCTTTGATTGTATCGTTCGTTTTATGGCTTCTCTCTTTCAATTTCTCTATGGTGAGAATAAGTTCATCCTTCATCTTCTCAAGCCTGTCTATCATCGGCTGCAGGTCAGTGGTATCGTTGAAATACTCACGAATTTCATCAAGAGAAAGTCCCAAGTTCTGAAACACACGGATTGTGCGGATTTGTGTAAAGGTATCAATAGTGTAATATCTATTGCCGGTGCTTCCGTCTTTCTTGTCGGGTGTTATAAGACCTTTTGTTTCGTAGTTCAGTATAATTTTTCTTGTAATTCCGATAGCTTTTGCAATATCGCCAATAGAAAACAAATGTTTATTTTCCATAAAAATCCCCTCATTCTATAACATAAAATAAACTTTTTTTAAAAAGATTAAAAAATTATCAAAAAAGTATTGCATCGCCCATTGATGGACGGTGTATAATCATTATAGCATAGAATATTTAATTTTTCAAGATGTGGAGGGTGATAAATTTGAAACTGAAGGATTATTGCATTAAGGAAAGAAAGGAGTACCTATTAACAGAGTGGGATGACGAAAAAAATCTTCCGTTCACCCCGGAAACAATCAGTCATACAAGTTCATTGCCTGTTTGGTGGAAATGCGAAAAAGGTCATTCGTGGCAGACGCAGCTCAGAAGCCGATCAACTACACTTACAAAGTGCCCTAAATGCCGTGATGCTGAACTGAATAAAAGCAGAAAACTTAAGGTAAAAGAACTTTCGAAACGATTGAAGCCCGAATAAGTTATTTAAATTAAATTTTATGATACGAAAGAAGGAATGAACAATGAAAAAAGTGCTATGTATGCTTTTGTGTCTTTGTATGATGATTGGCATATTGCCAACAACTTTGGTTGCAAATGCACAAACCGATTCAAAAACAATGACGTTTGGTTATGCCTATGATGTCCAGCGAAATCCGGCTTTCCCAACAAAAAAAGGGGATAAAGTTACAGTTTCCGGTTTCCAGACTCCGCTAAGATACGGTGCAAGTGCTTCAGGCAGTATGATACGTTATGAAAACAGTGCAGGCACCTGGACTCTTACCGAGGTTGGAACTTTCGGTAATATAAGCAAGGTTTCGCCTGCACCTACAAGCAACTTAAAGCCTATAGTAAAAACGGTTGCTGAAAGCTGCGGTATATCCGATATGAACAGTATTGTAATTCACAAGCTGACAGGTATAAACAACAATCTTGTCGGCTATGGTGTTGTACTCTGTATTGATGAAGACAACGGTCAGGCTTTGTTTTTAGCTGACCTGTTCAATCAGTCCGGTGCGGGCTTTTTCTTATCAAAATCAGAGGTTAAAAGTAAATCGGTAACAATTACTGCTGACAAGATAACACAGGCAAGCACAGAGAAAAGTGAAAACTCAGATGTTTCATCCGACGCAAAACCTGTTGAAGCTTTGAATTTCACTATAGATGAGCCTTATGCGTGGGAGACGGCGGCAAAAAAAGCAACCGTTGAAC
The DNA here is from genome assembly GCA_045534425.1 of Acutalibacteraceae bacterium. Taxonomy (GTDB): domain Bacteria; phylum Bacillota; class Clostridia; order Oscillospirales; family Acutalibacteraceae; genus RUG806. The sequence goes on from JAZSJT010000126.1 coordinate 2,196, forward strand.
AGAGCAGTCAGGTGGAAGTTACAGATGTGAAATGGAACGGTACAATGTGGAATCCCGATGGCTCCTTTATGCAAAATGCAAGCTATACAGTTGACATCACAGTACGCATAAAGTCAGGGTCAAATATGTATTTTGACAAAAATAAGCTCCGTATTAAAATCAACGGAGAATCGGGTGCAGAAGCAGTTGAAATATCAGGTGACAAAAAACAGGCTGTTATCCGCGGATATTATGATTACCTGAAATCCAAAGACCAAGCTGCATTAGAGGAAAAAAAGCAAGAAGAAGCGAAGGCAAACAGAAAAGGTACAGCAGTCAGCAAGTTTGAACCCGGGGACTACGGCACTGCAAGATTTAAAGACAGGCTGAATGTGCATTTGGAACCTAAAACAGGAAGCAAGGTTGAAAGCATGTCGGATTATTCGTATCTGGATGCTCAGGCAAACCTCATTACAATTGTTGAAGCCTATGTTCCATCCATTAACCGTGAAAACGAATTTTTCCATGTAATAAAGTATCCTGACTATGATGGCGGTATCGGTTATGTTCCGGCGGATGATAAAATTTTTGACTGTTACAGGGAAGGCAACAACGCAAAAAGACCTTACTATGAAAAGTGGAAAAACAAAATCAAAATCGGAGACCCCATAGAAAAAATCAATACATACGCACTGTCTTTCCCGAACGGAATTCCTACATATGGATTTAAAGGCAGCGACGAAGAGAAAAAATCCAATTTTTATGTAGAGAAAATTGTATTTGAGCATCCCGAAGGTGTAAAACCGTTTATGTATACATCGGCGGTTGTAACCTATAAAGCAAGAGACGGTTATTACTTTGATAAAAACATTAAATTCGATGAATACCGTGATGCTGCAGAACACACAACAGGTCACAAAATTATAGATGACAAAACAATGGAGGTTTATCTGACAGCCTTCACATGGGATATGGGTATGGATGCAGGTGCAACAGATGCAATGATAGCGTTCAAGAAAACAATGGATAACAGAATGCTTTTGCCTGTTGCGGTAGCTGAATTCAATTTCCCTCTTTTCGATTATTGGGATTTAAAGCTTAAAAGAAGAGATTTTGAATTTAATGAACACTATGTAAATAAATTTATAGAAAAAAATATGCGTACAGAGTATGTGTATCCTACAACTGACGCATATGTTGAAACAACCGATGCAAACGGACATTTTGATATGGTCAAAAATGAGCATGAGTACCCGAGCAATTATACCATCAGTCGTGTTGAAATTGCCGATCTCGATGTTTCGGATGAAATTCCCGGACTTGTTGGTGAATGGGCACTTCTTACAAACGGGCGTTATATACCTAAATCTTGCTTAAAGAATATCAGATTTGAAGATACATTTAAGGGTGCACCTGCAGAATTTGTAGTATCTCCCTTTGAATTTGCAGGAGGCAGCGGTACGATTGAT
>JAZSJT010000073.1:0-1518 GCA_045534425.1 Acutalibacteraceae bacterium
CTTTTGCCCGAACCGCTTTTTCCGATAACAACGACGATTTCGCCCTTCTTGATTTCTAAAGTCGTGCTTTTAAGAGCGTGAACTTGTGCGTTTCCGATTTTGTAGCTTTTGGATATGTTTTTTACAGTCAGTATCCTATCCATAATCATCACTCCTTGAATTAGAAAAAATGACCCTGCTATCGTTAGTAGCAAGGTCATTTTAACATTCAAATATCAAGAAAATATCATAAATCAAAAACTATTTGCAGAAAAATGAGGCAATTACACACGCTCCGGTAGTGGAATTGTTTGTAAGTTTCAATGCGCCGTTATGCTTTTCGCATAGTATTTTGCATAGGTACAAACCAAGTCCAAAATGATGTTCACTATCATTTTGATTTCCCGTATAGTAAGGTGCAGTCGCTGTTTTCAGTTCTTCTTCCGAAAAACCTGCCCCATCGTCCGATACAGATATAACTAAGTGATCTGAGGATATGTGGCAAGATACATCTATTGTCTTTACGGCGTAGCGAAGGGCATTTGTAACGATATTTTCAAACACCTGCATAACTACATTCCCATCGACATTTATATCCCTGGATTCAGTTTCCGCTTCAAAGGTTGATACAAGTCCGTTCCCTTGACAGAGTATTTCCAATGATTTTTTTAGTTGGGCAGATAGTTTATTTGAACAGGTCTGCATTGGTCGTATCGGTTGATCTTCCAATTTGCTCATCGTACCCATACTATAAACATAGCTTTCAATGCGTTCTATGTTCTTTGATACTGTTTTTAGTAGTGCTGCTTTTTTATCCTCTGAAACATCTGCCCTCATATAGACTTTTTCAAGAAGCTCGACATTGCCACGCATAACAGTAAGCGGTGTTCTGAGTTCGTGGGAAAAAGCCTTGTTGAGTTTTCGTTTTTCTTCAACCATTCGCCACATTGTTCGGTTATTATCCATCAGCGATAACCGCATTTTTTCAAAAGAAGAGCATAGCTGTCCAAGCTCGTCTTTGCCGCTGTAATCTATAACGAAGTCGAGATTATCATCGGAAATGTTTTCGGAAGCATTTATTAGAAGTTTTATCGGCTTTTGCAGCTTACCGAAATAAAAGATAACGGCACCGATCGTAATACTGACAATACACCAGAAAAAAGAGGAATACTCATAGATTATTTTATAAAAATTATGTGCTTGTTCATCTTCCTCGGAAAATGGAAGAAGATCTATATAATGATAATGCACAACACTATGCTCTGATTCATCGCCCACGTCGGTTTTCTCATCAAACACAATATATTTTGCTTGAATGAGTTGTATTTGTTCATTTGCGTAACTCGTCGTTGTTTTTGAAAGAATTACCGCCAATATAATAAAAAATGACATAACGATGATCAGTGAGGGCATTAGCGGTATTCTTGAAATGAATTTTTTTAGTTTTCCCATTTGTACCCACACCCCCATACTGTTGCAATGTATGATTTACAGCCTGCTTCTGTAAATTTAGCCCGAATTTTACGGATATGTTCAACC
>JAZSJT010000060.1:0-11333 GCA_045534425.1 Acutalibacteraceae bacterium
GGGAGAGGGAAGCGGAAAAAACTGGTGGTGTATAATGTTCCCGCCTTTGTGCTTGCCCGCCGTAACCAAAAAATCCGATGAAAGCATCTATTCGGTATACGGTGAAAACGGAGGTAACCTCATAACAGAAAAAAGCGGCTACAAAATAAAATTCAGAATAGTGGAGTTAATTGAAGAATTGATAAACAGGTAGTGCAATAAATGCACTACCTGTTTATTATACCGATATTCTTATTTATCAATGCTCTTCATTGTGGGGATATGAACAAGGTGCAAAAATACACTTCAATACAGCTTGTTGTATCTTACCTTTATTTTCCGTAATTCACCTTTGAACTCCCTTTATTTTCAAGGGATTCAAGGTAATAGAAAAATATCTTACTGCATCTTATTACAGTATGCTTTATCTGACTTCTGAATTGGTATAAACAGTGGTATAAATATTTTTTGGTATAAAAATGGTATAAAAATCAGAAAGCCTAAGTCCGATATTTCTGAAGGAATTATAGCATATTGAAAGATAGATTGCAACCATTTGTCAGGAGCTATCTGTTTTTATTATTCCAAATAGTCAGAATAAAATTTTTAGTTTGAAATAAAGTTCTACAAAGCGTTCAATTATCCTTGAAAAATCGCCGAGGAGTTTTATGTCCCCGGCGAAAAACTATTATTCACTTAAATATTAATAATGAGCTGCACCGCATTCACATACGGGATTCATTCCGAAAAGCTTGCTAAAGAAGTTGATTACCTTCCATATAAAACCTAAAAAGCCATTATTGTGGCAGATATGTTCACATTCGGAAACAGGCATATATACTTTAACAGTGCTGTTTCCTGTAATTTTTATAAAATATTCCGTACTGTCATTCAATTCATAAATAGCATCTCTTCCGTCAGCAAAGGATCCAACTATAGAATTCCCGTTAATATCATATATATCAATGTGTGCAAAAAAATGATTAAAAGCAATCATTATATACGTACAATCTGCATTGAAACGGAACCATACCCCATCATCCGCTTCAATCAAATACTCTTTTCCGAATTGTAATTCCGGGCAATCCTTAGGTAAAACATCAACTTCATTTGCCAACGCTTCAATCACAAATCTATTTCCGGAGCAAAAAACAAAAGTTGGTGCACAAATGATTATGGTTGCCAATAATAATGATAATACTTTTTTCATTTTTATAACCTCTTTTCTTTCTATATGAAATACTGGAGCCAAATTGCATAAATCATAATAAACAAAAAAATGACAATTCTGGCAACAGTAAGTCATATGAATAATAAATTAGGAACTATTCCTCTTGCTATTATACTACTATAGCTCCTATTTGTCAAGCAAAATCGGAAGTAAAATGTCTATAATAACATCATAGGAGGAAGATTAATGCTTATTTTCGATATGCGTGCAATAGGAAACAAATTACTGGACTTCAGAAAAAGAGCAGGACTTACTCAAGCAGAGGTCGCTGAAGCATCAGGACTTTCAGACAGAACCTATGCGGACATTGAGAGAGGTACCGTAAATATGCGAACAGAAACGGTGCTTCGTATATGCAAGGCACTTCACATAACTCCCAATGAAATTCTTACGGAAGAATCACCGATAGACTATAAACAGGAAGAGATATTTGCTAAGCTCTCGTTATGTAAACCTGAAGAACGATCAACTGCACTTGAGCTTGTCAGCGTATATCTTAATTCGCTTCAAATAGACTAAAGAGAAATTTACCGACATTTCCACACACTATCGTGTGTATCATTTGACATACGGCAGTTAATTTCAAAAGTAAATATACATTTTTGCTCATTAATTGAAAAGGAAGACTGATTGCCATCGCTTAGTCAGTCTTCCTTGTTATTTAATTATTTCAAATGGTCTAAAAGAATTATTAGATACATGCAAATATTAACCATTTTTCAAAAGTTTGCCTGCTTCTTCTTTTATATAATCAAAATCTAAATGTATATATCTGTTTGTAACATCATTTTTGTCAAATCCATGTCCGGAAATCAGTTTTGTGATTCTTTCGGGGACATTATTCATTTCACAGGTGGATATAAATGTATGTCTGAAATTGTGGCAGGAAAAGTTGTGTATTTCCAGCTTCTTATCTTCAACAGAAGCATTATAGTATGAGAAAATACGTTTTAAGGCATCGTTGCAGTTGTGTTCGGTCAAAGGTTTTTTGCCATAACGATTTCTGAATATCCAGCCTGAAACTCCATCTATTTCTGCACCGCTGTCATCGTGTTTTGATATTTCATCTTTTAAAGCGAAGCTTAACAAATCACAATAAATAGGAAAGTTTCTTTGACCGGCAATTGTTTTTGTTGTTGAAACATAGAGGCGGCATTTGCCATTTATTTTTCGGTATTGCACATTTCGGCTGATGCGGAGCACCCCATTTTGCAAATCAATATCCGATGTAGTCAAAGCACATGCCTCTCCGATTCTCATTCCCGTTTTCAGTAGTACCACCAAAAGATTCCGCCATTTATTGCATCGCTTATCTTTAAAAATGAAATCTAAAAATGCAGCTTCTTGTTCTTTTGATAAAACAACTCTTTCTTCGTCTTCATGCATATTGCCGCTTGCGGTATATTTGGCTTTTTGCTGTTCTTTTTTTTCTGCCATTTTTTTAATTTCCTTCATTGCCCTTGTTGAATAATTTCTGTTAATCAGATTATCTTCAACACATATATCCAAAACGGGATGTACAAGATAATGTATGCTTGATACTGAAGATAACGATAAACAGTTCACATTATAAAGCTTCAGATAATAATCCATAACAACACTTGAATTGATATCAGACAGCTTTAATTGTCCTAATGTATGCTTTACATATTTATCCCACAGATAAATGTAGTTGCTCATTGTTGATTCTTTTATGTACTTTTGCTTAAGGTACAATTCCCAACGAGCATTAAGGGTTACTGCTTTGGAGGTAAAAGTATCAATTCCTTTTACCTTATCAACAGTCAACTGCTCAACAAATTCTCTGATAGAGTCCTTTGATTTTTTTCCTTTTGGAACAGGATCATTAGGAACAAGCTTCCAAGAATAATATGTTTGTCTTTGTCCGTATTTATCGCGATAGCGGTATGCATATCTTCCGTCCTTAAGTTGCTCTTCGCCCTTGAAAAGCGGGCGACCTCTTTTGTCTTTTCTTTTTTCAGTAGCCATTATATTACCTCATATTTATTAGAATTATTTTTCAGAAGATGCTTCATTTTTGCAAAGTTCTTATGAAGACATCCACAACTTTTTGTATTTCCTGATTTAAGGTCAACTGCACGCACTAAAGTATATTTCCCGCAGTCACATTTGCATTTCCACAAGGCTCTGCGATCCTTTTCAAGTGTTCCGGCTCTTTTTTTGACGGTTAATAACCCAAATCTTTTTCCGGTTAAATCTTCTGCATGCGATTTTCTTTTGAGGCAACCGCAGCTCTTTTTATGGGCAGTCGTAAGTTCGGCGGTGGTTGCCGGTGTGATATTGCCGCAATCACACCGACATTCCCAAGTAGTGTTGTTTTTATAACGTTCAACATCTGCTTTGCCGATAACAGTCAGCATATTAAACTTTTGTCCAATCAAATCTTTTTTCATGATGCCCTCATATTTATTAAGTATTCTGTAAACATTTCTCTTACCAGATAAACTCTTGTACCGGCCATATGTATATAAGGAGCATAAGGGTTATCCTTTACGATTTTTCTTATTCTGTTGTGTCCGATACCTGCAATTTTTGCCATTTCATTGATTGTTACAAATGTTGTATCTGTAGGAGAAATAGAAGACATTGTTGTTCTTTTTACATCACGGTTTTCAATATTAATATTAGTTGTCATTTTGACACCTTACTTTCTTTTATTTTTGTTTTTAAAGATTTTTTGTTGAAAATTAAAAATTTCATAGGTAAATAACCTTTCTTACTTTTTTCTCTTATGGCGAATATCTTAAACTCTTAAAGCGAATATTGATTTGTTAGTTATTAGTGAAATGTTCGTTCAAATACTGTAAAAAACACATACGAACAAATCTTGTTATCGGGTCCTTCAAGTCCCATTGATTTTTCAAGAGGCTTAAGGTCTTCGATAATTTTCTTTGCACATTTTCTATCAGTGTGCATCAAAAATGCAACTTCAGCTGCTGTGTAATAAAATCTTTCGAGATCTAACATTTTATCATCTCCTTTCTTGTTATATTTTTGAAACATCGTTTTTCGTGTCTCGTTTAAATTATGACATTTTTTTTGGCTTTGCGATTTTTCCTCATAGCTTTTTTTTGCAATTTTTAATTTTATGGGCAGTTTTCCGACAAATCTGATTTATTTTGTTTGTTATCTGTTGAATTTTTTTCAAAAAACCTGAAAATTTGTTTGAAAAATTGAAAAAATTTTTTATTTTGAGTGTTTTTTTTGCTAAAAAACAGGCTTTTTTTCTGTAATTATTTAAAAAAGCAGAAACTCCCCACAAAAAACGCCGGTTTCGCACGTGTGCAATTACGCCATGTGCTGAAGAGAACCGTCAATAAATTAGTGAAGAGCTTCGTTATTTAATATAACCCGCAAATTATATAATGATATTCAATTGTAGTTGTTTCTCTGATAAATTTAATCTGTACTTTTTATATGTAGCATCTATATTATACGCGATTGCAGTCACTCAGGCAATAGTTAAATGAAAAACATTTTTCCATTCAATTGACCCATTGTTGTACTTATATTATATGCGATTTGTGACAAATTGGAAAGAGTAAATTTCAGAAATTGTCATTTTACAATCAACAACGCACACACATATTTTCACTCCGTTCCGTCTTTTTTTCATATATAATATGATTTTTAACACGACCACTCATCCGAAAAAAGCAAACAGGGCGCTGCTTTCGCAGCGTCCTGTTTGTGAACTCATACACACATTGGGAGAGGAAACACCGTGGTAAAAATGTCTCCCTTTATATAATGATATTTTTGTTAAAGCAATAACCGAAAAAAATCACAAAATCATTTCGTTGGTATTAAACAGTGGACGAAAATCAGTTCCTTCTATGTCAAAGATTTCATCCTGTAATTCTGTTTTTCGTCTTTCTAATTGTTCGATATCCCGTTGAAGCTGTTTGTATCTTTTATACGCCGGCATAGACATCAGCTTTCGGTCTTTCAGAGCACCTGTTAATATGCTTATTTTTCGTCCAAAATCATTGCTTATTGCCGTTTCCATATCCGTGTGTAACGTTTGCAAATCACGTCTGTTAATCACTAATTTCGCCGATATACACTCCTTATCAGTGTCACGATTGGCAACCGGAATAAAGGCAAAATGAATATGAGGACTATTAATCAGCACTCCTTCAGGCGTCTTAAATCCCTCATCCTTGTGAACCCATGCAGAAACAATATTATTCTTCCCATATCTGTCAGATAAAAATCTGTATGCACTTTCAAAAAATCTCCGTTCATCTTCAGGCGGAACATCTTTCGGGAGAAACAGACAGCAGGAAGCAAGAATATTCAAATCTGCTCTGGGATTGCATTTTACCTCTGAACATCGTCTGTTTATAAACTCCATCTGAGCTTCATTATGCTCTGCAAGATTGTAGTTAAGATGTGTCCTTGTCGGATCAATATTTCTGTTATCGGGAATGCCATCTCCTGAAAACTTTCTTTCAAAATGATTACATACTCTCACGACATCTTTTCGTTTAAATTTCTCTATGTGTGCCATTTTAATCACCTTCTTTTTTCTTTTTTCAAAAAGGTATAGCCCTTTACACCTTTCTTCAGAAAGGTCCGGGCTCTCCGAGGGTAGCATAACAATCAATCATCTTTGCTGTTATCCAACAAAGCCTTTTCGTATTACAATATGACAGATTAATATGACACATATCCGAAGAAAAAACGCAATAACAAAGTGATAATCATTTCACTCAACTTTTAGTTGAAGCAATAACCTGCATTCTATAAAAGAGTTATTTATTTATCTTTGAGTGAGTGATAAAATAAAGCCATAAGGAGGTTACGGAATGAACATCGGTAAAACTATATCTGTAAAAAGAAAAGAGCTCGGAATCACGCAACAAATGTTAGCGGAAAATTTGCATGTTTCCTTTCAGGCAATTTCAAAGTGGGAGAACGGAATATCCTATCCCGATGTTGAAACATTACCGCTTATTGCATCAGCACTTAATATTTCAATAGACTCTCTTCTGGGCTATCCCGCAAGATCTTTAACGGCATACGACAATCACTATGCGGGCAAAGAATACTATTGGGGATTAGAGCCAAACAAGCTTTGCTATGAAATAATGCAAAGAAAACCACCGGTTAAACCATATAAGGTGCTTGATATCGGCTGCGGTGAAGGAAAAGATGCAGTATTTTTTGCGAAAAACGGATATGATGTCACAGCTTTTGATATTTCGGAAACAGGAATACAAAAAGCGAAAAATCTTGCTGATAGTCACGGTGTAAAAGTTGATTTCTTCAAAGCTGATATAAAAGATTTCAGAATAGAAACTGATTATGATATTATTTTCTCAAGTGGTGTATTTCATTATATTCCTCTTGATTTAAGGCAAAGTGTTGTTAACAATCTGAAAGCACATACAAAAATTGACGGGTTGAATGTTATAAATGTATTTGTAGGTAAGCCTTTTATTTTTCCTGCTCCTGATATGGAAAAGGAAGAATTACAGGTTGATATCTGGAAATCAGGTGAACTGTTCACCTATTACCATGACTGGCTGTTTCATAAAAGCGAAGAAATTATTTTTGATTGCAACAGCACCGGTGTTCCGCATAAACATTGTAAGAATGTATTAATTGCAGAAAGTATTATATAACAAACAGTGCTAAGAGTTTAACCTCTTAGCACTGTATATGTAAAATTTAATTAAAGATATTTACAAGATATACATTCAGCATCACACGATAAACATTGTTCATCCGTCATAACTAAAAGCTCTTCAATTATTTTTTTGCTATTTTTGTCCTTAGGTTTATATTTGTATTTGCTATTAAATTGAGCTAAATTATATTTCATCAACTTTAATTGGTCGCATTGTTTATATAGTAAACCCAATGCCAAATAAAGCACGATTTTACTTTTGTTTGCCTCTAATTTCTTTTCAACGAATTGTATAATTCGCACCACATTATACTCACTATCTTTAACCTTATCATATTTTCGAATAACTGCGTATATATCATTTCCTTCATATGCAGTCAAAAAAGCGTCACTGTAACGCCAAAAATCATTTTTATTCATCTCTTTGCATTTATCAATTAATTCCTTTGCTTTTTTTACGCTGTTATATTTGAGCATAACTATTGCAGCCATATCAAGGCAGTAGCCGTATGTATTTGGATACAACTCATTAATAGTTTCCAAGTATTTTTCAACCTTATCCAAATAACTTACATCATCTGTATCATAATATCTATCCCAATTATAAAGTTCGTTAGCAACACATGTATTACAATATGCTGTTTTTACCCTTTCATATAATACATTTTTTTTATCCATAGACATAAACAGCTCATACAAAAGCTGTTCAGCAACGAGAATTTCTTTATTAAATAACAACACTAAACCAACAACATAGTTTACCGCATCACTCAAGCTATTTGCTGTAAATTTAATTTTTTCTAATTTATTGTTGTTGTTAAATTTTTGATTCTTTATTTGTTTGGTTGCAATATATAATTCTTTTTCAATAAAACGATTATTATTATCATTAATATCTGAAGATAAAACGCCAGAATCAATCAATAGTTCATAATTTGTTTCATTCGTGCCGGCCTCAACAAGATAAACAATATCAACAACGAAAACACAATTAGTTTTATTTAGCCAATTTGTTAATAGTTCGCGATTTCTAAAATCGTAATTTTTAATCTTTTGAGATTTCACAAAAATCGGTTTTATTTTACAGGAAAATTTTGCAGTCGCTTTATCAAAATTTTCTTTCATTTTATACTTTTCTTCTTTGTAAACTGAATCATTTTCCGTATGAAAAACAAATAATACACCAAGTTCACCTTTTTTCGCTTTATCTACACGATTATGATAATATACAGCGATAGAATATCCCACGACAAACACAAAAGCAATTATAGTGTAAGCAATAAATTTATTATCGAAACCTTTTTCATCAGAATATTGAGTAAGCAAGAAAACTATTTCAAGAAGAATTAAAACAAAAATACTGATAGGTTGCAAAAAATATTTTTCCAAAAGTGTTTTTAAAAAATCCATATTTACCCTCTATAAATACACCCTGTTAAGGGTAACTTTCTCTTACTTCAGTAATTATAGGCTTGATATGAATTATTGTCAACATCTTGTTAAAACAACTAATTGCTCTATAATTTTACAAAATTTATCTGATTTATCATAATTTTTCTTAAATTTTTCAATTTTTCTCACAAAAAAGCCGATTTTGATAAAAATTTGCACTTATTTTCATATTGCATCTTTCATATTATTTATGTCAAAGCTTTTTGACTAAAAAATAATATAGAAAGGATGATTTTTATGAAAATAATAAATCATTTAGTTGACCCTGAAATCGTTGAAGAAATTTTAGATTACGGTTTCGAAAACTACATTTACAACAATGCCCCGTTAAAGGAAATTAAGACAGGGGACAAAAACACAGACAAGCGAATCAGAATGCTTGTTCGCATCTGCCGACAGGCTATGTTAAAGCACAAGCTGGAAAAGTATGTAGAAGACTACACCGGTGAAACTGATGAGGATGTTGTTAGATATTTCAATAACATTCTGTCAGACGATGAAAAGCATCGCTTTTTTATCTTCGCAGCGGACAAGCACGGCAATCTTGTTAATCTGTTCCATTACGGCAGAAAGAAACATATTCACTATTTGTCAAGACTTGCAAATTGCGATGAAATCACCCTCTATTACCATGCAACACCGTTCCGTTATTGGACAGCAGACAGAAATGCAATTTCTTTCCGTTCAATAATTGTTGACATTGATACGGTACTGTTTGATTTTGATCCGCATACCGCAGACAAGGAAACAGTAAGAAATTTCTTCATAAAGAAATACTGCCTTCCTCCGGCTCTTTATCCGGATGCAATTACCTTAAGCGGACACGGTGCTCACATTACGTATTACATAGAGGAATGCACTAAAGAAAACTTTGATCTCAGACAACGCATTTATGACAGCTTGATAGTTTTGCTTTCCGGCGATGTCGCCGTGCGGAATGGTGCGAGGAAATACAGGTGCCCGACCAGTTTTAATCTGAAAGACTCTACTCCTATTCGCACCCGTCTTTTTCTCTATGACAACGGAAACGATCACAGTCTTGAAAGATTTTTACCATACCTGAAACCACAAGAAGAAATTGACGAATACTTCAGTAAAAGCAAAGAGGCATCTAATGAAAAACGAAGAAAGACTAACATACAAAAGCTTCTTGATGCAGGCTTTACTATGGAGCAGATTGAGAACAAAGAATATCTTAAAAGAAAACCGAAAAAGCCTAAAAACACAAAGCCTGCGGTAAACAAATCCTGCGATAAAAAGCCTTCCTTCGAAACACTTAACGAACCTGATAAAGATGTACTTGTAGCCGATTTTTCTTATGACAAGGATTATGACCTTGATTTCAGTAAGCTTCGTTACAGGAATGATTACAGAACACAAGGCTTTTCATACTGGAATGTTTTAGTTGACATCCACAATTTTTTGGTTCACCACTCCGCAAACAAACACTTGCTTCTTCATAAAAGGAATCTGTTTTTTCACATACTTTCAAACATCGGCAGACACATCTTTGAAGAGCCTGAAGATTTTATTGAATACTGCACTCAGTATTGTGACGAAACAAGTAATTACTATGATGAAATGTGCATCACGATATATGCAAACTTCAGCGGTAATTTCTACCCATACAAATTAGAAACAATCGCTGATGCTATCGGTTTTACAAAAGAAGACATAATGAATTCATTTTGCAGCTTCAGCAGAGAAGAACGCGAAGCAAGACGAAGAAAATATGAAAGGGATTATTACCGCACAAACAGAGCCGATAACAAAGCTGCTCGCAAAAAGCAAGCTTGTATGAAATATATAAGAGAAAACCCTGAAGCCGATTATAAGGAAGTGACAGACAGATTTCAGATATCAACCGCCACTTTTTACAGATATAAAAACGAACTGACTGATATGTAAGAAAAGGGTGGGAACTGCAGCGCAGTTTCCACCCTTTTCTCATTTTTTTCAACTTACTACAATATATATATAACTTATATATCTCTTATTTGTCTCTTATTGTTTGTTTCATCTTACTTTTATTTTGCGAGATAGTTTTTTTGCTGAGCTTTTCATACTCGGCAAAGAAAAACAACGGCAAATCTTTATTTTTTGTTACACCGTCATATGACACAGGTTCTTCAGTATGTCTTAATGAGAAACCTTGTTCTGCGGCTGCATTCAGATAGTAAGCCAAAGAGCGATGGAAATGTTCAGTTTTGCCCCAAAACTCATTTGTAAAGGAATAAGGTTCAATATATGAGCTGATAGTTTTACCGTAACAAAAGCCTTTCTTATCTTTAACCCATTCACTGTCATAAAATGCAGGGTGTACGATAGAGTAGTAAAAAATGCCGCCCGGCTTTAATACTCTGTAACATTCAGAAAATACTTTTTCAATATTTTCAACATCCATTAGCACCTGATTACAAAAGATTAAATCATAACTTTCATTTTCATAAGGGAGGTTTTCTGTAATATCGCATATATCAAAAGTGCAGTTTTCATAACGTGAACGGGCAATATGAATCATATTAGCAGAGCCGTCAACACCTATTACATCTGCACCGATATTTTGGAAATAATCAGTATAATATCCGTAGCCGCAACCTAAATCTAATACTTTTTTACCTGACATTTCCTGAAAACGAGCCTTGACTACCCGTTTGTTGCTTTCAACAAAATCTGACTGCTCTTGGTCTTGTGTATATTTCTTGGCTGCTTTATCCCATTGGTCAACTAATTTTTTCATCATTTCACCTCTATCTTTTATTGAAAATTTGAAAATCATTGAATTTTTCATCTGATAATTCTGCAAAAAGTCTCGGCGTGGAAATCTGACTTTCTAATCCTACTTTTTCCCAAGTAGCTGTCCAAATAAGATATGGTTCAAGCGGTAAGAAATCCTTGACTTTCATATGTGCACCGTCACGAACAAGCAACCCGTCTTTTGCAATCTTCTCGGCATCAAAATAAAGTCTTGCACCTGTTTTGTATTCAGCATTAATATCCATTATAATTTTGCCT
>JAZSJT010000078.1:0-53224 GCA_045534425.1 Acutalibacteraceae bacterium
CCGTTTCTTGCAGTGGGGCTATCTGCAGGGATTTCCCAATATGAAGCAAAGGCACGAAAATGGTCTATTCTCACACAGTCATAGGTCTTGAAGCACTGCTTTATACGGGAAAGCCACCATTTATAGCCGTCCTTTTCCATATAATCCCAATCATAAAGCGGATTGCCCCACAGCTGACCGTCCTCGGAGAAATAATCTGGAGGACAGCCTGCAACAGCTTTTGGTTTAAGTGTCTCCCCGTCAATCTGAAACTGTGCCGTATTTGCCCATACGTCGGCGGAATCCATAGCAACATATATTGGCATATCTCCTATTATGGTTATACCTATTGAATTTGCATATTTTTTTATTTCATTCCATTGTGAGAAGAAAATATACTGTGTAAATTTCCAGAAAGCACATTCTTCTTCAAGTGCTCTGCGGTTTTTCCTTGCAGCTTCAAATCTTCTGTATTTTTCTTCCCATTCCCACCAGGGGGCATCGTTGTGCTTTTCTTTCAAGGCCATAAACAGTGAAAAATCGGCAAGCCACGGATTTTCCTTTGTGAATTTTCTCACTTCACCTGCAATTTCGGGTGTGATATTAGAAAAAGCAGTGCGAAGAAGCTTCATTCTTTTTGTGAGGGCAAACTCATAGTCTGCGGTGTAGGGAGTGCCGTTATATATATTTTCTTTATAGTCTTCTTCACTGCAAAGTCCCTCTTCATATAATGCCTTCGGGTTTATGAAGAGAATATTTCCCGCGAAAGCGGATGCGGAGCAATAGGGTGAATTTGATTTATCCACGGGATTGAAGGGAAGCACCTGCCAGTATTTGAAATACATATCGCTCATTGTGTCTGCAAAATGCTTGCAATTTTCATCAAAAACTCCGATGCCGTAATCGGAGGGGATTGAGGAGATGTGCATAAGCACACCGGCTGCACGTGTTTTTAACATAATACATTTTCCTTTTTTGTGTAATTATCGGTATTCTATCATACTTGGTTTTTGTTGACAATATGTTTTTTTATTGTTATTATTAATTATATACAAAATTATTAATAGCAGGGGAGTTTCGTTATGCTTAATGACAAAAAATACAGGCTTTCTTTCACTGCAAAGGCAGAAGAATTGGTAGAAAAAATGAGCCTTCGGGAAAAGGTTGTGCTTCTTGCGGGGCACTGCAAATGGTATCAGAGTATGGGGATAGGCTCATATAATTCATTCCCCTACGGTGCGGGCGGAAATGAAAGACTCGGTATTTCGCAGATGCTTTTCTGTGACGGTCCCAGAGGCTGTGTCAGCGGAAATTCCACCTGTTTTCCTGTTTCCATGGCAAGAGGTGCCACCTTTGATACCGACCTTGAAAAGAGAGTGGGAAAGGCAATTGCAAAAGAAATCAGAGCCAACGGCGGAAATTTCTTCGGCGGTGTGTGTATAAATGTGCCCTATAATCCCGGCGGCGGCAGAAGTCAGGAAACCTACGGTGAGGACAGTGTTCACATAGGAAGAATGGCAGCTTCGCTGGTTGAGGGCGTGCAGAGTGAGAGTGTCATTGCCTGCATTAAGCATTTTGCCTTCAACAGTATGGAAAATTCCCGTTTCTGGGTAAATATCAATGCAGATAAAAGAACGGAAAGAGAGATATATTTCCGCCATTTTAAGGAATGTATTGATGCGGGTGCGGCGGCGGTTATGAGCTCATATAACCGTTATCTCGGTCACTTTAACGGTGCTAACAGATATCTTCTCCGTGATGTTCTCAAGGGTGAATGGGATTTTGACGGCTTTGTTGTTTCTGACTTTTTCTTCGGTCTTCACAATGCTTCGGGCGGTATGAATGCAGGTCTTGATGTTGAAATGAACATCAGAAGAAAGTATACATATTCCAACATAAAAAGATTGTTGAAAAAGGGTAAGATTACAGAAAAACAGATAAATGAGGCAAGTGTGAGAATTGTCAGAACCATTCTTGCCGCAGAAAATGCAAAGGGTGATAAGGTCTATCCCGAGGAGCTTATTGCCTGTGACGAGCATATTGCTTTGTCAAAGGAGGTTGCCGAAAAGAGCATCACCCTTATAAAGAATGAAAATAATCTTCTTCCTCTTGATAAAAATAAGATTAAGAGAATTGCCCTTGTGGGAAATTTAGCTAAAGAAGAAAATATCGGAGACAACGGTTCCAGTCAGGTTCATCCGCCTTATATAAAGACGGTAAAACAGGCTCTTACTGAAAATTATCCCGAAATAAAAATTGATTTTGTTCCCTCGAAAGCCGTAAACAGCAAGCAAGAAATTATAAAGAATGCAGATGCGGTTATCTGCGTTGTGGGTATGAAGCACTCCGATGAGGGTGAATATATTATGGTTATCGGCGGTGACAGAAAGCATCTCGGACTTAAAAGAAAAGAGCCCGAAATGCTCCAAGCCGTCGGGGCACTCAATAAAAATACCGTTGCCGTTGTTATGGGCGGAAATATGATAAGAGTAAACGAATGGCAGGACAGCATTAATTCCATACTTTTCGCATACTATCCCGGTATGGAAGGCGGCACGGCTATCGCAGATATAATTTTCGGTAAAGTAAATCCCGGCGGAAAGCTCCCCTTTGTTATAGGTAAAAAAGACAGCGATTTTCCGCAGGTGAAATGGCTCACCTTAAATCAGGATTACGGCTATTATCACGGCTATAAAAAGCTTCTGCGGGACAAAAAAGAGGAGGATTATCCCTATGGCTTCGGTCTTTCTTACACGGATTTTGAAATTAGTGAGCCTGAACTGATTTCTGTAAATGATGAAGCTGCTCAATTCAAGATGACGGTAAAAAATATCGGTGAGCGGGAGGGAAGTGAAACTCTGTTCCTGTTTGCAGGCTATGAAAACAGTGCAGTTCACCGCCCTGAAAGAGAGCTCAAGGATTTCAGACGTGTTTATCTCGGTTCGGGTGAAATTGCCGAAATCACATTATCGGTAAACAAAAAGGATTTGGCATATTACGGCGAAAACGGCTTTGTTGAAGAAGATATAACATATGTGGCTTTTATCGGAAACAGCGAAAAGGATGCCCGTGAGCACAGCATAAGATTTAATTTCGGAGAATGAAACTGAAATGAAAAATGATGATTTTGAACCCGATTTATTTTTTCGGGGGCTTTATGAAAAAAGACCTTTGCCTTTTTCGGAAACGGATGATGTGAAGAAGGCTTGTGCCGATATAAAGGCAAAGGTGAAAGAGGTCTTCTCACTTGAAAAAATCCCCGATAAAATCGGGGAGCTGTCTCCTGTAGAGATTTTCAGTGAAAAGCGAAAAAATTATGTTATAAAGACGCTTTCGGTGGAAATATGCCGTAACTGGAATATGCTTTGCTATCTTTTAATACCCGAAAAGTCTAACGGCACGGGCGTGGTGACGGTTCCCGGTCACGGTTACGGGGTACGGCAGATTATAAGGCAGAGTAAAAACGGCAAATACCGTAAAATTAATTTTTTTGACAATTATCAGAAGAATTTTGCCGAGGAACTGGCAATAAGAGGTAACACCGTTATTGCCTTTGAGCCTGTTGCCTTCGGAAAGGCAAGGCTTAAAAAGGATGCTCACAAGCCCTTTTATATATCCTCCTGTGAAACAGTTTCAATGCATTCTCTTATGTATGGCTTCACTTGTGCGTCACTTCGTATGTATCAGGCAATAAGATGTATTGACATATTGGAAAAAGTGGGACTGTCTTCAATCGGTATAATGGGAATATCGGGTGGAGGTCTTGTGGCTTTATATACCTCTCTTGTTGACGAAAGAATTGAAAAAACCGTGGTTTCGGGGTATGTCAATTCTTTTGGTGACAGCGTTCTTTCTATGTGGCACTGTACGGATAATTACATTCCCTCACTTCTTACCATAGGCGATATGGCAGATTTTGCCGCCGCTCTTGCCCCGAAAAAGCTTCTTCTTGAATGCGGTGAAAAGGATAGGCTTTTCCCCGTAAAAGCATCTCTTGATGCAATAAAGAGGATTGAAGAAGTGTACCAAAAAGCGGGTGCGAAAGAAAATTTCACCTATGATATCCATAAAGGACGGCATCAGGTTTCGGGAAAACTGTCATTTGATTTTTTCGGATAAAATAAAAACTCAGACTTACGTTTTTGTAGGTCTGAGTTCTTTTTTCAGTTCAAAAAGCCCTGAATTATGATTTCTTCGGCTTCTTCCTCGTTCATTCCGAAGGTCATTAATTTCAGAAGCTGTTCGTTGTTTATTCTGCCTATGGCGGCTTCGTGGATTATGGCGGCTTCTGCGTGGTTTGCTGCGATTTCGGGAATTGAGCGTATACCTGCATTATCCATAATGATTGAGTCGCACTGCACGTGAGCGGAGCAGGGCGCATTTCCCACGGCTTTCGGATAGAAAAGCTGCTTCGAGTTGTTCTTTGCAACCGAACGGGAGATTATCTGTGCAGATGCCCCCTCGCCGTTCAGCTCAATCGTCATATCGGAATCAGCCACCTGATTGCCGTGTGTCATAAGTCTTTCTGTTACTATGAATTTTGCATTCTTGCCGAGCTTTGCAACGGTGTTTCTCTTTGTGGAGTCAACTCCCTTTATCTGCACGCTTTCCATTTCGCACAGAGAATTTTCTTCCATATATACGGCAGTTTCGGGATTGAGGATTTTTTCACCCGTGCCTTCACCCTCACCGTAGTGCTTTTCGATGTATTTCACCTTTGCATTCTTTCCAATAAAGAAGCGGTGTATGCCCTCGTGACGGCTTTCATTGCAGCCTGAATTGTGAATTCCGCAGCCTGCAATTATTGTTACGTCTGCATTTTCTCCGATATAAAAATCGTTATAAACCTTATCGGAAACGCCTTCCTCGGTGATGATTACGGGGATATAAACCTGTTCACCCTTTGTATCGGGTTGAATTATTATATCAATTCCCGCTTTGTCTGTTTTATTTATTATCTGAACCTTTTCGTTGGTGCTTCTTTCAATTCCCACTCCGTTTTTTCTTATGTTATAGGATGCACCCACGGGGATTGATGAAAAATCAGAAATTGTATTGAGCAAATTTTTATCAGTGATATTAAGCATTGTTTTCACCTCTTAATGTGCATTTGCTGTCAAATTCTCCAAGAAGTGTGGGGAGAATTTCCGCTTTCGGGCCGAATGAACGGATTTTTCCGTCGGCAATAACAAGAATATCGTCAGCAAGCTGCATAATTCTTTCCTGATGGGAAATTATCATAACGCTTTCGTTTCTGTCTGCCGCAATATCCCTGAAGGACTGAACGAGCATTGAAAAGCTCCAGAGATCAATGCCGGCTTCCGGCTCGTCATAGATTGCAAGACCTAAATCTCTTGCCATAAGGGTTGCAATTTCAATTCTTTTTACTTCGCCGCCCGAAAGAGATGAGTCTACCTCACGGTTGAGATAGTCCATTGAGCAAAGTCCCACCTTTGTGAGATATGAGCAGCATTCATTTTCGGGGAGAGGACTGCCGTGGGCAAGAGATAACAGCTTTCTCACTGTCAGTCCCTTGAAGCGGGGCGGCTGCTGAAAGGCATAGCCGATGCCGAGCTTTGCTCTCTCGGTTATGGAAAGATTTGTTATATCCGTTCCGTTATATAAAATCTGTCCCTTTGTTGGCTTTTCTATGCCCATAATGAGGCGGGCAAGCGTGGATTTTCCGCCGCCGTTGGGACCTGTGATTACGAGGAATTTTCCGTCTTCGAGTGTAAAGGAAACATCCTCGATTATTTCAAGATTTCCGTTTCCGTTTTCATTTTGCACGGTAAATCCTATATTTTTAACTTCTAACATCTGTGTCTCCTAATTGAAAAATAGTAAAGCCGCAACAACTGCAATATGCATAACCATCATAAGCGGAAGGCCTGTCATAAATTTCTTATGCTTCGTTTTATGGCGGATAAGCTGCATTGTGAGATATTCCGCGGTGGCACCGCCTAAAAGACCTATTCCTAAAAGCACTTTTTCGGGAACACGGTTTCTCGGCAGAATTTTTGCGGCTAATTTATCATAAGCCGTAATAAGCACTGCTGTTACGGATATTATGAGTATATAAAATCCTGCGTATTGCGTCATAATTCAACCTTAACGATACATTCACCCTTACCGGCATAAACGGAAAGAATGTTGTCCTTATATTTATAACCCTTTGTGGAATATACCTTTTTGGGCTCACAGGGTAAATATATAAGTGTGGGTGCTTTAATGGTTGATGAACCCGAATAAGACAAGGTGAAAAGCCTTTCTTTTCTGTCAAATGAATAATTTTTGATTGTTCCCGCAACGGCTATGGGAAGAGGTCTTGATATTACCTCCATAATTTTGCTGTTTTCAAAGTCCTGATAATAGTGCCAATAGGTGTGGCTCCATTTGTTTTTGTCAAATTTTTCTATCAGGTGTTCCAAGGCGGGATAGCTGTCGCTTCCGGGCACCATGCCGCCCCATTCACCCACAAGCACGGGAACATCCATTCTCTCCTGTGTTCTTTTGTGCTCGTCAAAAATGAAGTCAACTCTGTGGGGGCTTGCATTATTTGTGAGGGGAGTGTCAACGGTTATATCATAGCCGTGAGGGGAGAAGAGGTGATTTTCCTCTCTTGAGCCGTCCTTATATACAATTCTCGGAACGCTGCAGGGAATACCGAGATTTGAGAAATAGCAGTTTTCGGAGAATATAATTCCTGTTTTGTCAACCTTTCTTATGGCTTCGGCTGCGGCAACAAGGAAGGGATAATATCTTTTTGTGTCAAACTCAAACATCATTTCCTTTGTTTTGCCGAGAATGCCTCTGTAAACCTTGGGATCATCCGCAACGGAAAGCATTTCCATAACTTCTCCGCTTACAGCATCCTTTACGAGCTTCTTTCTGTTTACTCGTTTATTGAAAAGAATTGTTTCAACACCGTTTTTAACAAGGCTTCTGAAAAGCTTTCCTCCGGGAGTGCCGGGGAAGGGCTCGTTGAATACATCATAGCCTATGATGCATTTGCAGTCCTTGAGGTAATCAACGGTAAAGGTGAGCATATCGCAGAAACGGTCGCGAAGCCCCTTTCCCGCAATTTCCGTGTTGCCCCAGAAATCGTCAAAGGACTGATGTATGTCCTTATGGAAGAAATATCCCTCTGCCCAGATAAGAAGAGGATCCTTCGTCTTTTTTGTATGAATACAAGCCCACTTGGGGGCACCGTCACCGGGAGTTGAGCAGTATTTGCTGAAAAGGTCCTGATGCCAATCAACAAAAACATACATTTCGTGCTTGTCACACATTTTGAGAACCTTTTTATAGCCGTCAAGATATTCGGTGTTATATTCACCCATATTGGGTTCAATACCCGCCCAGGTGAGGCCGAGTCTTATTATATTCATCCCCTTATTTTTAAGGGCAACAAGTAAATCCTCGGTGACATCTGTTTTATATCTTATAACGCCGTCATCATCAGAGATGACATCCTTATAAACGAAGTTAAGTCCGTTAAAAATTCTTTCTCTTCCGAATTCGTCAACAAGTCTTTTACCTGATACTGAAATTGTATTCATAAATACACCCCGTTGAAATTAAATTTTTTCATTTTAATAATAACAAATAATAAAAGTTATGTCAAACCATAATTTTGTTTGCCGATTAACAGATGAAGCACTTTTTTGTGCATACTGAATTCTGAGCATTAGCAAAAAGAACGGAAAGCCCTGCGGCTTTCCGTTCCTCTTGTCATTATATCGCTGAAATTGTCATTGCCACTATTACAGATGCGGTGAATACGCCTGATATGAGAGCGGCGGAAATAATTTCCCATCTGTTTGATGCGATAAAGCGTTTCATATATATCTCCTGTATATGTGTTCTGCACAAATGTGTGTAGAAATATTTGTGCGGTTTGACCTTTAAGACTAATGCATAATACTACAAAAAAATGCATTTGTCTACCCCTTTTTTGTTACAAAAGGTTACAATTTTCGAAAAAAACAGAAAACTGAAAATGTCGGACAGTTTTCTTTTCGGAAGCATAATTAATTTGTATAAAATGCCGAAAGGTGTGCACAATATATATTGAAATGATTTTGAAAGGAGCACAAAATAATGGATTTTACCGAAAAAGAAAGAAATATGCTGGAAGAACTCAAAACTCACGAAAAGCTGTGCATCGAGAAGTATAAAAGGCACTCCGAATGTGCCAATGATGAACAGCTTAAAAGCCTGTTTCAGGGGCTTTCGCAGGAAGAAAGCGAGCATCTTGCCTCACTTGATCAGATAAGCTCGGGAACAGTGCCTCCCATCAATGCCGCCGAAAAGCCTCTTCCCACCTTTACAGCAAAATATAAGGCAATGCTCTGCCCTGAAAAAAGTGCGGATATGTATCTGTGCAATGACCTTCTGTCAGGTGAAAAACAGGTCTCCCATATGTATGATACGGCAACCTTTGAATTTCGTGACAAAAATGTGAGAGATTTTCTCAACCACATCCAGAAGGACGAGCAGACACACGGAAAGATTATCTATGATTATATGGCAGCTAACGGAATGTATTAATCATAATTTAGCAGCATAAGCCGTTAAATTATAATAGTGCAAAATGTTGGAGATCTGCGTTCGGTGTTCTGTTTCGGGCGGAGGTGACAACCCCTGTCGCGAGGATAATTATATAGCATAGGGAACGGGTTTGTCGTCCCGAAACAGAACTAAACAAAGGAAGGTGTTTGAGCCTTCCTTTCACTTTTTTGATAAAAATATCATTCACACTGAAGGTGTGAATTTATGATTTTGTTTATGTCTACGAGTATAATACGGTTATTTTTGGTGGCTTCTTGTATCAGCGTCTCGGAAAAGCCTGATTTGGAAAACAATACATACCATGTGTTTTGACGGCTTTGATTAAAAATATCTGCTTTTTCTTTGAGAGCGGCTAAAACTGTTATGTCGGTTTTTTCATTACGCCATTTGCACTCACAGATAAGATAATTATCACCGTCTTGTGCAATGATGTCAATTTCTTCCTGTGTATGCTTTTTCGGATTTGTTCCCCACCATCTGCCTATTGATGTGAACAGGAACGGCAGTTCTGATTTTGCGTTTTTTTCTGTCAGATAATCGGTGCATATTTTTTCAAAGGCTAAGCCCATATATGTGCTGTAATTCGGTTCAATACGCTTTTCCCAAACAGCCTGTTGTGCTCCTGTTTCAACAAGGGTTCTGTTAGCAAAAACATATCGATACCAGAAGCGGAACATCATATCCGAAATGCCGTAAATGGATTTTCGTGTTGATTCTTTTTCTCCGAAGGGAGTATCTTTATAAAGAATTCCGAGCTTACATAGTGTTTGAATGTATTTTATGCATTTTGCAGTGTCTTCGCCTATTTTAGTAGATATTTCATTTGCTTTTGTATAGCCGCTTGCAATGGCTTCAATTATTGCACTGTATATGCCCGGATCTTGAACCTCTTGTCTTAAAAGGAGTAACGGCTCCTCATACAGATAGGCAGTTGTTTTCAGAAATATTCTTTTAATGTTATTTTCCAGGTTTTCTGTATTATTGACCTGCTGTAAATATAAAGGAATGCCGCCTAATGCTCCGTATAAGCAAAGCTTATCCTCATCAGAAAAGCCTTCAAGAAATTTTAAGCTTGTTTGGTAATTGAAGGGTTTCATATAGAGCTGTCCTGTCCGTCTTCCGAAAAGCGGGCTTTTTGAGCCGAGAACCTCCTTTTCCATAAATCCCATATAGCTGCCGCAGAGAATTATGAAAAGATTTCCATATTTCAGTTTATGGTCTATAAGGTGCTGGAATTCGGAAAGCAGTGCCTTATTTTTGCTGACAAGATACGGAAATTCGTCAATAACCAATATCAACCGTTCGGTTTTTTGTCTTTCGTCTATATATGTCAGAGCCTTTTCCCATGATGAGAAGGGAGAAAGCGTGTTTTCACCGTAAAAGTCAAATATCTGTTTTGAGAATTTATCCAAATTAAGCTTTGCATTGCTTTGTTCTGCAGAAAAGAATACTGAAGGTTTATTTTTGCAGAATTCGTTTAATAATGTCGTTTTACCTACTCGCCTTCTGCCGTAAAGAACAAAAAGCTGAAATTTGTCCTGAATATACAGTTCATTTAATTCAGCAAGCTCTTTTTCTCTGCCGATAAAAACCTCTTTCATAAATTTACTTCCCCTTGTCTTTATTAACTTTAAAGTAATTAACTTTCAAGTTAATTATATTGAAAGCATTTCGCTTTGTCAAGTTGTATATTTTTTGCTTATATATATTTTATTGTGATTTTTGCTAAAAAATTTAATAATATTTTTATATGTGTTTTTTATATATTAATTGAAATTTTAGTTTTCTTGTGATAAAATCAATAATGTATAAGTATAATTCTATCTTTATGCCTTGATTTTTTTGAAATCGGGGACAGGAAAAGGAGAAAACGCTATGAAAAAAACAAAAATGACAACAAAGGCACTTTCGTTGCTTCTTACCGTTATTATGTTGTTCACAACAATTTCGGTGGGCATCATTGTGCCCGAAACCTCATTAGAGGCAAATGCCGCAGAAGCAGGTGAAACATATACTGTTACTACTATTGAACAGTTGGAACAAAGAATTGAAGCGGCAAATACAGCCGGTGCCAATAAGATTACCACAATAAAACTCGGACAGAAAATTACAAATGATATCGGTGATGGTGTCGGTGGTGCTGTAAATAAATTTAGTGCTATAACAGGTAATGTCATTATTGATTTGAATGGTTCGAATTTATCTTTTGTGCATTCTAAAAGTGCCAAATATACTTCACAGCAGTTTGGAGTTCAGCTTCCTGCTGAAAATGCAGTGAATGATGTATGGCATGTGGATAAAGACACTGTGCCTAATTCTATGTTTGAGGTTGCTGCCGGCGGCTCATTACAGATCATAAATACAAGTACAACAAATGCTACTGTGTCTGTTAGCACAAGGCTTGAAAGTACAGCATACAAGGATGGCAATAACAGTCACCAGACATCCTCCAGTCTTATCAACAACAAGGGTACACTTATACTTGGCGACAAAAGCAATACTACATACAGCAATTTTACACTTTCCTCATATTCGGCAGTTATTAACTCAAGTACTGATGGCGGATGGAATGCCGGTGGTACAAAAAACGGTGCAAATGCTTCTTCTTTTGCCGTTACCGTTGATGGTGCCGGTGCAATTTTTAAAATGTACGGCGGCACAATCCAGTCATCAGGTGATATTGTTTTCCGACGCAATGCAACATCTTATCTTGTTGCAATAGCTCTGAATATCAAAAATTGCAGATCTGCCGAAATATATGGCGGCAACATAGATATTCCTTCTTTCAGTATAAAAATGGGTTATGATTGGACTGAGAACGCCAATGAAGGAAACAGATATATTGCTACTGCAATACGTTGTACATGCCCCAACTTGTATATTTTTAATGTTGATTCAGAAGTACATGCAACATCAGGGAAAGAAACTGATCATTCTGATGATTTGTATGTTTATTTAAGTAATATTCATTCAATTGCCACAACTGATTCAAGCGGAAATACAATTGACAATGCTGCTCATGTGTATGGCGGTAAATTTACTTATAATGCAACGAGAGCAAATGAGAATAATACTGCGTTTATCAGTGCTGCAATTGCCCGTGGTGCATATAAGCTTGCATTAGGAACGAATGGTGTTGCTCCGTCTGCTGCTACCGGTTCTGATTATTTGGTGCAAAATTGTCCCGAAAAAAAATCGTTACCCGGTGACCTGACTTTAAGTACATTGTTTATTGAAGGTAACGGTGTTTCAAGAGATACTGCGACCAATACAATAAACGGCAGAGATTTATTGGCAAGTAACGGTATCAGTATGTTCTCTGATAAATATACCACATTTGTCGATTTCCTTTCTAAGTATAGCTTAACCACTGATGTTTATTTTAAGGATGCAAATATCACAAACAGCCCTGCTGCCAATGCTTCTCCTGAAATCGGAAAATATCAGCTTGATGGTTATACGCATAAGGCTTGGGCGGGAAAAACACATCCCGGTGAAGCTTATTCCCTTGATAAATCAACTCCCTCTGCTTTAACAAACGGCGGTTCGCTTTTCCTTGCTCCCGTCTGGGAAGCTAATGAATATACTATAGTATATGATTGGAATATTCCCGAGGGAAGCAAAACATCACTCAAGGATTCATCAAAATGTCCCACGACATATAAGATAACTGATACAGGCTCAATCGGTGTCCCTGAACGAAACGGTTATGATTTTACGGGTTGGACAATTAAGTCTGTAACTAAACATGCAAGCTATAAGGATTCGGATAAAAATGTATGGGGAGCGGTTGGCAGTCCTTTAACGGATGTTAACCTTAACGGTAAATTCGGAAATATTGAGCTTATTGCAAACTGGTCCGCAAAAACCTACGAACCGACAGTTGACCTTAACGGCGGTGAGCTTAACGGCAGCACAGCTTCTTTCAAGCTGTACTATAAGCCCTCAGAAGCCTTAACCTTACCCGGTGCACCGACGAAAACCCATTGGGATTTCAAGGGATATTTTGCATCAGTAGGAGACGGCTCATGGCAGGTCAATACTGAAACACTTTATCCTGCAGGACACACATTCACAAATATAGATGCATACGGTGCCCCCACATTCAAAGCAAAATTCACTGAGCATCCTTATACTATCAGATTTGATTCCAACGGCGGTACGGTTGCTTCTGATATGACATATACCTATCAGAATACATTTATTCTTCCTCCCACATCAAGAACAGGTTGGGAATTTGGCGGCTGGTATATCGCCGAGGATTATAACAGCGGCGGCTGGCAAGGCGGTGTCAGAAGAATAAGCGGCAATATAGAGCTTGATGAAAACGGAAATGAAATTCCGTTGGTAACCTATCCTGCCGGAACACCGATTTCAGCAGAGCACTTTGGTGATGTTCAGCTTAAAGCATACTGGACAAGAGCAAAATATCAGATTAATCTTGAGATTAACGGCGATATAGGTGAAGCTCTTACCGGTGACAAGGTGCTCACATATGTATATAACAGTTCTCTCCCTCTTCCCACCCCCACAAGAACCGGTTATACATTTAATGGTTGGGTAGTAAAAGAAGCACCTGATAACGGTACAACATGGGAAATCGGCAGAAATTACGGCACTCTTCTTCCTGCACAGCAGATAGGTGCAGCAACGCTTGTGCCAAAATGGAGTGATGCCGATGAATATTTAATCACCTTTAACCTCGGCGGCGGTGAATTTGTTGATTCACAGGAAAATCCCAAGATATATACCATTGAAAGCGAATTTAAGCTTCCCGAAGTAAATAAAGCCGGTTTCAGATTCACAGGATGGACAGTTTCGGAAAAAGCCTCCGAATGTAACTGGGAAAATTCTTACGCTGATAAAGCTGAAATAAAAGAGCTTTACGGTAATGTTACACTTTCCGCCAACTGGGAAGCTATAGAATATACCGTAACTCTTAAAGCTAAAGACGGTGAAGGCAGCATAACTTCTGCCGTAACCACAGCATATAATTTTGACAGCACTGTAGATTTCAGTAAATTTACGGCTAAACGCGACGGATATACTCTTACCGGCTGGAAGGTTGTTTCAGCTCAGGGTAAATGGGAAAACAATAAGGTTTATGCCACCGATGCAAGAACACAAGAGATGTACGGTGATGTAACCTTTGAGCCTCAGTGGACTGCCAATGAATATGAAATCACTTTCCACAGCCCCTATGGCGGCAGTGTTCCTTCTGTTATAAAATACACAATTGAAACTCCTGCCTTCAGAGTGGATGCTCTTACAGGTAATATTCCGGGCCGTAGCTTTAACCATTGGGAGGTAGGCTCCTCGGTGGGCAATTGGGGACAGAATGAAGTAATTACTGCCGACACTGTTATTACAGGCAGATTCGGCAATGTAGAGCTTTGGGCAGTATGTCCTCCCATAGCATATACAATCACATATCAGTTCAAGGGTGCTGACGGTGAAACGGCAACATTTGTCGAAAACTATGATATAGACACAAACGTTGAACTCAAGAGCTATGGAGAATTGGGAGTTAATTTCTTGGGCTACACACCCAACGGCTGGAAGCTTGCCGAAGCAGTTGACTGTGCTTTATGGAACAGAAGCTTTGCAGAAAACGAGGCTATAGGCAAGAACTATTACGGTGATGTTGTTCTTGTTCCCAATTACGATGCAATTAGTTATACCATTAAATTTAATTCCGATGGCGGAGCGGTAATTGCAGATAAGGAATATACCACAGAGGATACATACACACTTCCCGAGGCTAAAGACAAGGAAGGATATGACTTTGTCGGCTGGAAGGTTACCACAGCAGGCGGTAACTGGACAGAAGACAGCTATGATGTCGGTAAAGCCGTAACAGGAATGTACGGTGATGTAACTCTTACTGCACAGTGGATTCCCAAGAAGTATACCATTACATGGGTAACAGGAAGCGGTACATTTACCACAGAGGCTGAATATGATTCAATTCCCGTATTTAACGGTGATACATATAAAGCTCCCGATGCACAGTATACATATACATTCTCCGAAAGCTGGTCACCTGCAATTTCAAAGGTAACAGGTGAAGCCACATATACCGCTCAGTATGATAAAACAGTAAACAGCTATACCGTAACATGGAAATATGAAACAGATGCTACCGGTGTAAAAACATTAACCGAAGAGCTTCCGTACGGAACACATCCCGTATTCAATAACGGTATCAATCCCGAAAAGACAGTAGAAGGCAAGTATTACAGATTTACAGGTTGGGTTGATGATAAGAATAATGCTCTTGATGCCGATACGATTGTTAAGGGTGATGTAACCTACACTGCACAGTATATCGAGGTGCAGGCTCCTGCAAAGATTATATGGATAGTGAACGGTGTTTCAACTGAAACATGGTGTGCAGACGGAGAAAAACCTGAATATATAGGCACTCCCATAAAGCCCGATGCTAACGGTTATAAATATACTTTCTCCGGATGGTCTGACGAAATTGAAACGGCAGTATCAGGAAAAGAGTATATTTATGAAGCACAGTTCAGTGCAACTGCTCAGACCTATACCGCTAAATTTATCCTTAACGGCGGCATTTGTGATAAGGAAACAGAAGCTTCTTATGATATGGTCAACGGACTTGAAATGCTTCGTCCCACCAAGGAAGGCTATACCTTCATCGGCTGGAGTGTGACTTCAAACGACGGCAACTGGGTACAGACAGAGCTTCTTGCAGGCGGAACCTTCTATTGGAATTATTGGGGTAATGTTACATTTACTGCTATATATGAAATAACAAAATATACGGTTAAGGTTGAAAAAGACGACGGTTCAGCTTCAGATGAATATGAGTATGATGTAAACAGTACAGCAACACTTGCCGAGCTTGCGGGGCTTACAAAAGAAGGCTATGAGCTTTCCGGCTGGGTAATTGTTTCTGCTCAGGGTAACTGGAGCTCCAATGACACCGTAAGTGCCGATAAGGTGCTTACCGGTATGTACGGTAATGTTACAATTCATCCCATATGGACTGCAAAGCTTTACAGTATATTCTGGGTAAGCGGAGATATAACCCAGACATCACAGTTCAGATTCGGCGATCCCGTTAGTGCATTTACCCCTGTTCCCAGAAAAGGCTATACAGCACAGTGGGATATTGAAGAAGGACACGAAATTCCTGATGTTATGCCCGCTGAAGACCTCATATTTACCGCAGTTTACAAGCCTATTGAATATTATCTCAGATTTAATGTTTCCGGCGGTAATGCAGTAGAAAACTTCTATTATAATATTGAAACAGATAAGGTTCTTCCCACTCCCACAAGAGACGGTGCCGAGTTCAGTCATTGGAAGGTTTCTGTTGATGCAGGTAACTGGAAAAAGAATGATATCTGCGACGCCGGTATGTCTCTTAACGGTTATTACGGTAATGTTACACTGACTGCTGTCTGGGAAATCCAGCTTCACACCGTAAAATGGGTTGCAGGCGATGTAACAAGAGAAACCTTATGGTATCACGGTGCTGTTCCCTCTTACGATACGGTGCCTTATAAGTCCCCCAGTGAAAAGCATTCTTATAGATTTATCGGTTGGGACAAGGAAATTGTAACTGTAACCGCTGATGTTACATATACTGCACTTTTCGAAGAAATTGACAGACTTTATACAGTTAAATGGAATATTGACGGTCATATTGCAGAAGAAGCACAGTATAAATTCGGTGAAGTCCCCGAATTCAGCGGAACAATTCCCTCAAGACCTTCAACAAGTGAATTTGATTTCATTTTCTCCGGTTGGTCCCCCGTTGTTTCTGAGGTAACGGATGATATTACATATGTCGCTGTATTTGATACTTTCACTAAGCTTCAGGGACTTTATATTGATAAGACTTATGTTTATATAAATCCCGGTGATACAGCGGTGCTTACTGCAATTCTTTCCCCTGACACGGCAACCGTTAAGGATGTAAACTGGTATTCTTCAAATGAAAGCGTTGCATTGGTTGACGGACTCGGTAAGGTCAGTGCTGTCGGTTCGGGTGACACTCTTATCCGTGTTGAATCAAAGGACGGCAAATTCAAGGCATTCTGCCTTATCAGTGTTGCTCCCGTAATTTCAACAAGAGTTATCATTTCCGCAAAGGGCGTTTCAACAACACAGCTTCCCGGCAGTGCAATTCAGCTTTACGCCACAATTGAGCCCGCAAATGCAACAAACAAGAACATCAAGTGGTCTTCAAGCAACAGTGCTGTGGCAATGGTTAATTCCGACGGTCTTGTTACCTTCGGTTCAACATACGGAACAGCAACAATCACTGCAGTGGCAGACGGCTATGGTATCGGTACTATTGAAGTTACCACCACCGAAAAGAGTGAAGAAATCAAAGACACTGTGAAGACGTATACGGTTATGTTCACAAAGTCAACATCTTCATATATTATTGCCGGTAAGACATACGAAAGCATTAACATTATTTATTCCGAAGGTGCAACGGTTGAGTTCCTGCTCACTGAACCTCACTTTGCAACTCTTAACGGACATCAGTTTGAAAGAGATACTGACGGTGTGTTCAGAATTAAAAATCTTGACAGAAACTACACAGTAGTTGCAGTTGAGAGAGCAGACCTCGGCTTTGAAGAAGATGTAACCGAACCCACAAAGAAGCCCACATTCTTTGATAAGCTCAAGGAATTCTTCAGAAGCATCATTGAGTTCTTCAGAAACCTGTTTGGATAAAAGAAAAATCTTACGATTTATTAAATCGGGGCTGTGAAAGCAGTCCCGATTTTTTTAATGTAAAATGAAGAATTCAGCACGCAACTGTCTCATAAACGGAAAATTGCAGAACAAATTCGGATTTAATATTTTATAAAAAGAAATTCCCAAACGGGAAAAGCTCCGTTTGGGAATTAATATATATTTCATATTAACATTCAGTTGGGCACCTTGCATTTAACATGATTCAGCGTTCTGTCAAATTATGTTATTATATGCCATTTCCATTGTTTTTGTGAGGGCTACGGCATCGTCAATGCCGAAGAGGGGTTCTCCGTCTCCGTTTATTGCATCGCAGAAGGAATTGATTGCGGATTTGCTGCCCTGACCTAAAGCGGGGAACATCCAGCCGTCGCCGTTGTTGTAGGCCAGCTTATCAAAAATACCGCCTGCAAGGATTGTGCCTTTAGTGCCTGCAATTTCAAGCTCAAAGGGATTTCTGCCTGTAACAAAGCCTGTTTCGCTGACACCTATTGCACCGTTTTTGTAGCTGAAAACGGAAACACAGTTATCCTCAACACTGTCGCAGAGAGTGTTTGTGAAAACGCTTGTGCATTTTTCGGGCTCGCCCATAAGCCAGTTGAGAAGATACATACCGTGAGCACCGAGATCCATCATAGCACCGCCGCAGGTGGGAACGGGATCAAGGAATGAGGGGGGAAGCCAACCGCGGCTCACACCGTCGTGAGCGTTTCTCATTCTCATATATGTAACCTGACCGATAATCTCATTTTTCAGTGCATCTTTTATCCATAAGAAATCGGAGCGTGTTCTCCAAGGGAATGAAATGCAGAATTTTATACCTGCTTTTTCGACAGCTTCTTTTACTTCAAGGGCATCTGTGTATTTCGCGGTGAGAACCTTTTCCGTGAAGATATGCTTTTTTGCCTGAGCGGCTTTTATAAGCACTTCTTTGTGGATATTGGTTGCGGCACATACCATAACAGCATCAAAGTCCATTTTATAAAACTCGTTGATGTCGGCGGTGTAAGAACAGCCAAGCTCTTCACCCTTAATTTTTGCACATTCTGCATCCGGATCCCACATTGCAGTGATTTTTACGTCGCCGCGGGACAGAAATTCTTTTACATAGCCGTTAAAATGAACGTGCCATGCACCTGCAAGACCTAATTTAATCATATGTATTCTCCTTTATTCATCGGTGCCCAAAAGACCGTCTGCCGTGGCAGTGTCGATGCTTTCAACACCTTTTAATTTTTTTGAAATAATCGTGTTTCTCTTTTGTGCCTCGTCAATGCTCAAGGCTGCTTCGTCAAGCTTTCTCTTTGCCTTGTCGAGGGCTACGCCGAATTTATCATACTGCATTTTTGCAGCAGAGAGAATTTCCATAACCTCGTTGGCCTTTCTGTTGAGTGCCACCGTGCGAAAGCCCATAGAGAGGGAAGACAGAAGTGCGGTGATGGTTGAGGGGCCTGCAAGAAGAATTCCGAATTCACTGTGAAGGCGGTCTGCGACATTTTCCTTGGAGGAAATCACCTCCGCATAAAGCGAATCCGTTGCAAGATACATCACCGCAAAGGGAGTTGTAACAGGGGGGCAGATATATTTTGCAATGGTTCGGGCTTCTGAAACCACCTTCATTTCAAGCATATGGCGATAAGCCTTTACCTTTTCCGTGTCTCCCTCGTCTGCCGCATCAAGAAGTCTTAAATAGTCCTCCATAGGGAACTTTGAGTCAATGGGGAGATAGGTTTTCTTGTCTGTGTCGGCATCGGGGATGATAACAGCAAATTCAACCACATCACGGTTTTCGGCGGGACGGAAGTTTTTTATATACATTCCGGGGATTATGCTGTCAAGTATGCCTTCAAGCTGGGTTTCAGCCCAGTTTCCTCTTGTTTTTACATTGGTGAAAACACGGTTAAGAGCATTTATGCCTCCTGAAAGCTCTTTCATTTCACCGAGAGATTTATAAACATTTGAAAGCTGTTCGGAAACGGATTTGAAGGAGGAATCGAGCCTTGTGGTGAGCGTTGCCGTCAGCTTTTCGTCAACGGTTTGTCGCATCTGTTCAAGCTTAACCTCGTTTGAGGTCTGCAGCTTTTCCACAGCAGAGGTCAGGGCTTTGGTCTGTTCTTTTGTCACCCCGTCAATTTTTTCCTGCATGCCGGAAAGAGTTCTCACGGTGTTGAGGGAGGAGTCGGAAATTTTTTCGGAAAGAGCCTCGGTTTTGCTGCCGAGCCTTTCAAGAGCTTCGGAAAGCTCACGCCTTGCCTGTGCATTTGACTGTGCAGTGTCCTGCCTAAGCGAGGTAAAGCCCTCTGTCGTCATTTTTCTTAAATTTTCAATTTTTTCATCTGTTACGGGTGCTGCCGCCGTATCCTTTTTCATAAGCCTTATGAAGACTGCAGTCAGAAGCACGATAACGAGTGCCAAAAGTATTATAATTATAATATCCATATATACATCCTTTGTGTGGGTTATTATGACAGATTTATTCTATCACACAAGCTTATAAAAATAAAGCCAAAGTTAAATTGAAAAATTTATTTAAATAGTAGAAAAATTAAATTTATTCTGTTAGAATATAAAAGAAATAAAAGTAATTAAAGGATAAAGTATGAAAAGAGCGTTTTCTTTACTTCTTGTTATAATAAGTATAATTGGAATTTTTACTTCCTGTTCTTCAGATGAACCGATTGTTCTTTTTTTTGCGGTTGAGGAAAGTGCGGGCTCCTTTGATCCGCAGATTGTGTCCGATGCTACAGCATCCGTAGTGGTCCGTAACTGCTTTGAAGGACTTTTGAGAAAAGATGAAAACGGTGAAATAATTAACGGTGTTGCAAAAGACTATAAGGTTTCTCCGGACGGACTTAAATATACATTTTATTTAAGAGAGGATGCCCTCTGGCATCTGACAAGCAATGCAAAAAAACAGCTTGAGGGAAAAATTCCCGAGGATATGAGTTTGTCTGTTACCGCATATGATTTTCAGTTTGCTTTGAGAAGAGCGGTAAATCCTGAAACTCTGGCACATGCTTCATATATGCTGTATAACATAGAAAATGCACCCGAAATTCTTGCGGGAGAAAAAAATCCCGAAGAGCTGGGAGTAAAGGTTATTGATAAATTCACCCTTGAAATCACTTTAAGTAAGCCCCAGAGCAATTTCACGGATGTGCTTTGTGAGCCTGTAGCAATGCCGTGTAACGAAACATTTTTCAATGCCTGTGCAGGAAGATACGGCACTCTTATTGCGTTTTCTCTTTCAAACGGACCTTTCTATCTGTCCCGTTTTGACGATGAGTCCTACAGAATAAATAAGGCGGCTGATTATGTCGGTGATAGTGAAGCCGTACCCGATTATGTGTGGCTTTATGTTGTGAAAAATGAGGAAAGACTTATTGAAGTGCTTGAAACGGATGATTATTCCGGTGCCGTAATCAGTGAAAAAACATATAAAAAGCTTAAAATCGGCAAAAAAATGACGGTTAAAGAAACTCCCAATGTGGTTTCGGGCTTTATTATGAATATTTCCGATGAGGTTCTTTCCGAACAGTACATAAGAAAAGCTGTTGCAGCAGCAACAAATACCGAAGAGGTTGCAAAAAATATGGAGGGAGAGTATCTTAACAGCCTGATTCCGTTAAGTGCGGCAGACGAAAGTATTTCAGCTCACCCCGAAGCCTATTCCGAGGAAAAAGCTGTTGTTTATCTTAAAAGCGGTCTGGAGAAGCTTGAGAAAAGCACGGTGGATATTTCTGTTTTATGTGATAAGCAGTATGAGGGGACAGTAAGACGCGTTATGCAGGAATGGCAGAGAATTTTAGGAATAAGCGTAAATTTCTCTGTAAAGAGTATGGATGCGGCTGATGTTGAGAAGAATGTTTCAAGAGGCAATTTTCAGATTGCCTTATCGAGCTTTTCCTCACAGTCGGACGGCATATATGAATTTTTCGGAACCTTCACAAAAAATTCACCCTATAATTTCACGGGATATCAAGGACTTGGAATGGAAGAGCTTATTTCCAAGCTTTATTCCGGAGATGAAAGCACTTTCCGCTCCGCATATTCCTCAATAGAAAGCAAGCTCAGTGCAGAAGCTCTCGTTATTCCCGTATGCTCTGAAAGCTCATACTTTGTTTGTACCAAAGACGTAAAAGATGTTATCTATTTTTCAGGCAAGGATAAATTATATTTCCATAAATCAACGAATCAATAATTTTTTTAAGAAAGGGTATGCTATGTCAGTTTTTAAGCCGTTTTATGCTGTAAGACCGAAAAAGGAATATGCTCATCTTGTGGCGGCTTTGCCTTATGATGTTATGAATTCCGAGGAAGCGAGAGCTAAGGTAAAGAATAATCCTTATTCCTTTATTCACGTGGATAAGGCAGAGGTGGATTTGCCTGTCGATACTTATCTTTACTGTGACGAGGTCTATAAAAAGGCTTCCGAAAACCTTGAAAAGCTCGTTGCAGACGGGGTGTGCTTTCAGGAAAGTAAGCCTTGCTTTTATCTTTACAGGCAGATAATGGGCGAGGTTACACAGATGGGACTTGTGGGTGTTGCAAGTGTTGATGACTATATCAATAATGTAATAAAAAAGCACGAATTTACAAGAGCAGACAAGGAAGAAGACCGCATACGCCACGTAAATACCTGTGATGCAAACACGGGGCCCATTTTCCTTGCATATAAAAGCGAAGCCGTTATTGACGGGGTTATAAATAAATATGCTCTTTTAACGCCTGAATACGATTTCTTCTCCGAGGGAGACGTGAGAAATACCGTCTGGGTTATAAGTGATGAAACTGACTGTAAAATGCTGCAGGAGGCTTTTTCAAGGGTTGATGCTTTCTATATTGCCGACGGACATCACAGAGCTGCCTCCGCCGTTAAGGTGGGGCTTAAAAGAAGAGAAGAAAATCCCGATTATACGGGGAAAGAGGAATTCAATTTCTTTTTGAGCGTGGCTTTCAGAGCAGAAGAGCTTAAAATTATGGACTATAATCGACTTCTCAAGGATAAAAATTCCCTGTCCGACGGGGAGCTTTTCGGAAAATTGGAAGAAATTTTCACTATTGCTGAAAAATCGGAGGCTGTGAAGCCCTCTCGCCGTCATACCTTTGGCTTTTATTGCAATAAAAAGTGGTATGAACTCACTCTTAAAGAGGGACTGTGCGATGAAGGTGACACTCTTTCAAGTCTTGATGTTTCACTTCTACAGAAATATGTAATTTCGGGAATTTTCGGAATAGAGGATCCCAGAACCGATAAGAGAATTGATTTCGTCGGCGGAATAAGAGGTCTTAAAGAGCTTGAAAGAAGATGCGAAGATGATATGGAGCTTGCCTTTTCAATGTTCCCCACATCTCTTACGGAGCTTATGTCCATAGCAGACGAGGGAAAGGTTATGCCCCCGAAATCTACCTGGTTTGAGCCCAAGCTTCTCAGCGGTCTTTTTGTTCACCGACTTGAATAAGGTTTTTTCTCAAAAAAAGTTTAAAAAACACTTGCTTTTTTTAATAATATCTGTTATTATATCCGTTGCTAATTAAGATATCAGGGGGTTACCCCGAAGAATAAAGGGAGGTGCGCTCCATGGCAAAATGTGATTTTTGCGGTAAGGACGTAAAGTTCGGTATTCAGGTTTCTCACTCTCACAGAAGATCAAACAGAACCTGGAAGCCCAACGTAAAGAGAGTAAAGGCTATCGTTAACGGTTCTCCTTGCAGAGTATATGCTTGCACACGTTGCATGCGTTCAGGTAAGGTTGAAAGAGCTGTTTAATTTTACTTGATGTAAAGAACGAAAAAGAGGCTGATTTCTTCGGAAATCGGCTTTGGTCTTTTTATTATGTTTTTTTGTCTGCCTTGTGTAAAAAAGGCAGATTTTTTTTGTGTCTTTAGATGTCGAAATAACCCCCCGGTTCTGCCGGGGGAAGATAAAATACTTTTGTATAAATATTAAAACCTCCGTGATTGTAAAAGTGTGACGGTGTCATTTTGTCAGTTCTGTGAAGGTTTTTATATTTTTTCAATTATTTTGTCGGCGGTGTTTTTTGTTTTTCTTCTCTTATCTGAAGAGCTATTGGAATGGCATCATATTTTTTTACCTACAACAACATATTTCGGTTTATTGTTTTTTTTTTGAGCATAACTGACAAATCGTTTTCATATACGGTGTGGACAGCCTTTGAAAAATTATGATTTGCCGTGTCATAGGAGCTAAATATAGTTTTGTCAAAATATTAAAATAATGCTAAAATTTTTTATAGATAAGGAATAAATGCAGAAATAAATGTATGTTTTGTGTAAAAATCATCATATTACCGAATAAATCAAAATAAAGCAAATCTGTTGCAATATTGACAAAAATAATATTGATAAATATAATAAAATTGTGAAAAAGGTTATAATGATTTTTGTATAGGGAAAGAGGAAAGATTTCAATGGGCCGATTTTATAAGTTTTTGTTTTAATTATATTATTAATGACAGTGAGAGGAAAAAATAATGAAAAAAGTAAGGAAAAGTTTATTTGTATTATTTGCTTTAGTTTTTTTTATTTCATTTATAACTATTCCGTCTTATGCAATAAACAGTAATGAATTTGAAACAAGTCGAAAAGCAGTTATAAATGAATGGGATGAATATAACAGACTGATATCTATGACTGATTCAGAGTTAAAATTAAATGGCTTTTCTTCAGACAAAATTTCCCAAATCAGAAATTTTGATTATGAAGCAGAAATACGAAAGCGTGCTGCTTTAGATGATTTAACTTTGTGTTTGTATGGATATACAAATGATGAAATTGACCAATTGCGAAAAGCTGCAGCAATGAAGGATATTCCCGAAAATACAATTAGAGCAATTTCGACATCCACTTTGACATCTGTTTTAAGGTATATGACAAATGGTGTTAGAGAAGAAGGGAATAGTGATATGTATTATGTTACGATGAGTTATGCGTGGCAATGGAACAGAATTCCTCTTTTTAGAGTAATTGATATGGTTGCTGTTGCATTTGCCTCATCTACTTCAAATAATTTTACATACTATGCTGATAATGAGAATTTTTATGTGGAAACTACATTAAGTCCTGTTACAACAGCATCTTCTGCAACATATTATCAAAAGAAAGATTGGCAATTTAACACAGTGGATGGTAATAGTATTTCTGCCAGTTTTGCTATAGGATTATTTGATTCAAATAATGATTTGACACATTTTGCATATAGCGGATACGGGCATTTTCAGTTGACAAATCGTTCGTCGCAAGCAAGATTGTATATTGATGCTAGTTATGGGCACACAACAATTAATGCTGTTCCTGCTTATTCTGTTAATAGTTCCGGAATTTCTGTTGGTATTGATTTTAGAATAGGTATGGATGAACAGCATTGCACAGGGTATTTTTTTGAAGATTTTACTATAACACAAAATTATATTTATAATGGTACCATTTACGGGAAAACAAATACTAACAAAGGAAAAACTAAAATATAATAGCTTTGTTGATAATTGTGTTATTGGGTAGTCTTGTAGAGGTGAGCTTTGCTGCTAAGAGTTATATAGTTTACAGATTTTTCTCATTTATAAAGATCTTGTCCCACGCATAAAAGGAAAAAGTATTAAAAAGTTTTGTAACAATTTACAACCTTTATAAAGTTGACGCAAAAAATATTTATTGTTATAATATAATTGCAAAAATTGTTACAATAAACATTTTCATACAAAAGGAGTCTTAATATGATTGCTTTGCTTTTGATTGCTGTTTTTTTTCTTGTAGGTTGGTTTGCTTTTGTAATTTGCGGTTTGCTTGAAATTAACGAGCTTGCCGTTGCTTGTACCGTGGGACTTTCGGCTGTTGTTATAACGGGAATAGCTCTGATTAGCAGAAGGCTTGACTGTATTTCCCGACAGTTAAAGGATATGAAAGAAAAACAGGACAAACAAGAAACGGGTACAAAGGATGCATAAATACGAGTAGTCTATTCCGTTTGCCGGGTGTTATTGAAAACGCCTGGCAGATTTTTTTGCCTAAGATAAATAAAATATTACTGAAACCGAGGCTTTAAAAAGCTGCAGACGGCAAGGATAATGCTCTGTGACAGTTTGAAGTATTACATAAAATTATTGAAAATAATTAAAAACTTTATTTTTTTTAGTTTTCCCTATTTATATTTATTTATGTATGTGTTATTATATATTATGTATAATTATGTCAGGAGAAGAATTATGTTTGTTGATTCTGCTAAAATTAAGATAAAGGCGGGTAACGGCGGTAACGGTGCCGTTGCCTTCCACAGAGAAAAATATGTTGCCTCCGGCGGTCCCGACGGAGGTGACGGCGGAAAGGGCGGCGACATCATATTTGTTGCCGACGACCATCTTGCCACACTTGCGGATTTCCGTTACAAGAGAAAGTATACTGCGGAAAACGGTGCTAACGGTGAGGGCGGAAGAAGAAGCGGTAAAAGCGGAAAAAGCCTTACCATCAAGGTGCCCAGAGGTACGATTATAAAAGAAGCCGAAAGCGGAGCCGTTCTTGCGGATATGTCGGGTGACGAGCCCTTCGTTTGTGCAAAGGGCGGAAGAGGCGGTTGGGGTAATCAGCATTTCGCAACCCCCACCCGTCAGGCTCCCCGCTTTGCCCGTGACGGCTATCCCGGTGAGGAATGGGAAATTATTCTTGAATTAAAGCTTCTTGCGGACGTGGGACTTTTAGGCTTCCCCAATGTGGGAAAATCCACTCTCATTTCTGTTGTCAGCGAAGCAAAGCCTGTTATCGCAAACTATCACTTCACCACGCTCACCCCCGTTCTGGGTGTTGTGAGAATGGGTCCCGAAAGCTCCTTTGTTATGGCGGATATTCCGGGACTTATTGAGGGTGCAGGAGAGGGTGTCGGTCTCGGTCACAGATTTTTAAGACACGTTGAACGCTGCCGTATGCTTGTTCATATCGTTGATGTTTCGGGCAGTGAGGGAAGAGATCCTATAGAGGATTTCAAGATAATAAATAAAGAGCTTGAGGTGTTCAATCCCGAGCTTACGAAATGTCCCCAGATAGTGGCGGCAAATAAAATTGACCTTGCAACCGATGAACAGCTTGAAGCTTTCAGAAAGTTCATTGAAGATCAGGGATTGCAGTATTTTGAGATAATCGCGCCCATTCAGGAGGGAACACAGGAACTCATTAATGCCGTGGCCGCGAAATTAACTGAGCTTCCTCCCATAAAGAGATTTGAAACTGAGGGTGTGCCTCTTGAGCTTCTGGAAAAGAAGAAGGATACAGGCTTTAAGATTACCGAAATGGGCGGAGATTATTACATTGAGGCGGAATGGCTTCTTAAAATTCTCAATAAAACCGATATTGAAGACTATGAATCCTTGCAGTATCTTCAGAGAGTTCTTGAAAATTCAGGAGTTTTTGAGGAGCTTCGCAACCGCGGTATTATGGAAGGCGACACCGTAATTATTTATGATTTGGAGTTCCAATATGTGCCCTGATAGCATTAGTTTCAGTAATCTTTTTCCCGACTGCGACTATAAAAGCATGAGTGCACTGTCACTGGCTTTTATAGGAGATGCGGTTTATGAGGTTTTTATAAGACAGAACATTCTCTCCAAGGGTGACGCGAAAGTAAAAACGCTCCATAATGACTGTGTTAAGCTTGTAAATGCAGATTTTCAGGCAAAAATGACGGATATTTTTCTGCCGCTTCTCACAGAAGAAGAAACAGCAGTTTTTAAAAGAGGAAGAAATGCCCACGCAGGGCATACTCCGAAAAATAAATCCGAAGCTATATACCACAAATCAACGGGTTTTGAGGCTCTTATAGGTTTTCTTTACCTTAAAAAAGATTATGAGAGGCTTTTTTATTTCTTTTCTTTAATTTTACAACAAGGTGATAATGATGAGTGATAAACTCAATAAAAAGACAGATTTCAAAAAAATCTTTTCCGTGTTGTCCCAATATCTTTTTTGTATTGCCGGTGCATTTATGTATGCCGCGGCAGTGTCAATTTTTGTAACCCCCCTGAAATTTGCCGCAGGCGGTGTGACGGGGCTCGGTATACTTATAAATTATCTGTTTCCCTTCATTTCGACAGGTATGTTCGTATTTGCCGCAAATATTCCTCTGTTTTTAATATCGTGGAAAAAATTCGGTTTCCGTTTTATTGCAAGAACGGTTTTTGCCACGGCTCTTGTTTCCGTGTTTATTGATAGCCTTGCATATCTCGGAGAGAAATATAACTGGTTTTTCAGCGGCGATGAAAAGCTTGTAGGTGCAATATTCGGCGGAATTATTGCAGGTGCAGGGCTCGGAATAGTATTTTTAGGCGGTGCCACAACGGGCGGACTTGATATTTTAGCAAGACTGCTCAAGCTGAAATTCCCCCATTTTTCCGTAGGAAGACTTATTTTGATATGCGACTTTATAGTAGTGCTTCTTTCGGGTATTGTTTATAAGAGTGTTGAAAGCATACTCTATTCAATTATTATAGTTTTTCTCTCGTCTCTTGCGGTGGATTATATCGTGGCGGGAAGAAGCCATTCAAAGCTTCTTTTTATTCTCACCGATTCTTATGAAGCGGTTACAAAAGATATAATTTCCATTTGTGGCAGAGGTGTTTCCGTGATTCCCGCCAAGGGCGGATATACGGGACAGGACAAAAAGCTTCTTATGTGCGTGGTGAGAACCCACGAGGTAGCCCGTGTGAGAAACGTTGTTGCAAAATATGACGAAAACCCGTTTATAATTATTACCGATTCCTCTGAGGTTTTAGGACAAGGCTTCAAATCTCATAATGACACACTTTGAGGTTTAAGGTCTGAGCGGCTCGGACTTTCGGTTTTGGAGATTAAATACAGGTAAAATAATTCAAAATATATTTAAAAATAAGGTTTGAGAGGAAGCTTGCACTCGGAAAAAATCCGACCTCCGACCTTTAAACAAAGGACAGTTTATGAAAATTAAAAAGGAACACATCAGAAATTTTTCTATTATTGCTCATATTGACCACGGCAAGTCTACTCTGGCGGACAGACTTTTGGAGCTTACCGAGACGGTTCAGAAGCGTGATATGCAGCAGCAGATACTTGATAATATGGACATTGAAAAGGAGAGAGGCATCACAATCAAAGCCCGTGCCGTAACTCTGAAATATAAAGCAAATGACGGAAACGATTATGAACTCAATCTCATTGACACTCCCGGTCACGTTGACTTCAATTACGAGGTTTCCCGTTCACTTGCTGCCTGTGAGGGTGCACTTTTAATTGTTGATGCCACACAGGGTGTAGAGGCACAGACTCTTGCAAACACCTATCTTGCACTTGACCACGATCTTGAGCTGGTGCCCGTTGTGAATAAAATCGACCTTCCTGCAGCAGATCCTGACAGAGTGTGTGCGGATGTTGAGGATATAATAGGACTTGACTGTTCAATAGCTCCGAGAGTTTCTGCAAAAACAGGTGAAAATGTGGCAGAGGTTCTTGAAAAAATTGTTGAATACATACCCTGTCCCGAGGGCGATGACGATGCTCCCTTCAAGGCACTTGTATTTGACTCAGTGTATGATAATTATAAGGGTGTTATCGTATATGTGCGTGTTATGGACGGTGTGCTTCGTCCCGGTGACACTATGAAAATGATGGCAACAGGGGCACAGTTTACCGTTGTTGAGGTGGGCAGAATGGGTGCTACCTCTCTTGAAAGCAAAAGCGAGCTCAAGGCGGGTGAGGTAGGATATATCACAGCATCCATAAAGAGTGTTGTTGACGCCCGTGTGGGTGACACCGTAACCAAAGCGGATGCTCCCGCAAAAGAGGCACTTCCCGGTTATAAAAAGGTAAATCCCATGGTATTCTGCGGAATTTATCCAGCAGACGGAGCGGATTATGAATCTCTCAAGGAAGCACTTGAAAAGCTTCAGCTGAACGATGCCGCTCTTTCCTTTGAGCCCGAAACCTCGGGTGCACTGGGCTTTGGCTTCCGTTGCGGTTTTCTCGGTCTTTTACATCTTGAAATTATTCAGGAGCGACTTGAAAGGGAATATGACCTTGACCTTGTTTCTACAGTGCCCAGTGTTATTTATAAAATACATCTTTCCGACGGCACAGTGCTTGATATTGATAACCCCACAAACTATCCCGATCCTGCAATAATTGATTTCGTTGAAGAGCCTATGTCCGATGCACATATCTATGCTCCCACCGAATATGTCGGAACAATTATGGATTTATGTCAGGACAGGCGAGGAATATTTAAGAATATGGACTATATCACGGGCGACCGTGTTGACATACACTATGTTCTTCCCGTTAATGAAATTATCTATGATTTCTTTGATGCTCTTAAAACCCGCACAAGAGGCTATGCTTCATTTGATTATGAGCTTATAGGCTATGAAAAATCAAATCTTGTAAAGCTTGACGTGCTTCTCAACGGCGACCTTATAGATGCTCTTTCATACATTATTCACTCCGAAAAGGCATATCCGAGAGCCAGAAAAATTGCCGAAAAGCTCAAGGACAATATTCCGAGACAGATGTTTGAAATTCCCGTGCAGGTTGCAATCGGCGGCAAGGTTATTGCCCGCGAAACCATTAAGGCTATGAGAAAAGACGTTCTTGCCAAGTGCTACGGCGGTGACATTACCCGAAAGAAGAAGCTTCTCGAAAAGCAGAAAGAGGGTAAAAAGAGAATGCGTCAGTTCGGTACCGTTGAGGTTCCGCAGGAAGCCTTTATGGCAATACTCAAGCTCGATGGACAGGACTGATAAAACGGGGCTTTATTTTCACATTCCCTTCTGCCGCAGTAAATGTCCCTACTGTGATTTTTATTCCGTTACCGCCAAAGGCTGCACCGATGAATATGTGAATGCCCTTGTTGATGAAATAAAAACGGGTAAAAGAACCGAAGAATTTATAAAAAAAGA
Organism: Acutalibacteraceae bacterium; assembly: GCA_045534425.1. Classification (GTDB taxonomy): domain Bacteria; phylum Bacillota; class Clostridia; order Oscillospirales; family Acutalibacteraceae; genus RUG806. The sequence goes on from JAZSJT010000078.1 coordinate 30,222, forward strand.
TGAAAAAATTCCTGTTGATACCGTATATTTCGGCGGCGGAACCCCCTCTCTTTTAAGTGTTAAACAGCTTGAAAATATAATGACTGCCGTCAGAGAGAGTTTTATTTTGTCAGATGACTGTGAAATCACAGTGGAATGTAATCCGTCCTCACCCGACCTTGCAGGCTTTCTCAAGGCTGCGGCGGCTTTGGGGGTAAACAGAATTTCTCTCGGTATGCAGTCTTCATCGGATACAGAGAGAAGAATTCTCGGAAGAGCGGGTAAAAAACAGGCGGTTTTTGATGCGGTTGAATTTTCAAGAGCAGCGGGAATTGAAAATATTTCCCTCGATATTATGACGGGAGTGCCCGGAAGCACACTCACTTCACTTAAAGACTCCCTTGATTTTGCAATAAATCTCGGTGTGCCTCATATAAGCTCTTATATGTTAAAAATTGAAGAGGGCACCTATTATTATAAAAACCGTGATAGGCTGAATTTGCCGACAGAAGAGGAAGCGGCGGATATGTATCTTTTTATGTCTGCCTATCTTAAAGAAAAAGGCTTTCTTCATTATGAAATTTCCAATTTTTGTAAGGAAGGCTTATTTTCACGGCACAATATGAAATACTGGGAATTAACGCCCTATATCGGTTTGGGTGCTGCGGCACATTCCTTTTTCGGCGGAAAAAGATTTTATTTTCCTTCCGATATGAATTCATTCATAAACGGCGAAAAAGCGGTTTTTGACTGTGAGGGCGGAGATGAAAATGAAGAGCTTATGCTTTCGCTTCGTACATATAAAGGTATTTCATTAAAAGGAAGAAGCTCCGATTTTCTTAAAAAAATCAGTCTTTTTTGTGAAAAAGGCTTGGGAAATCGGGAAAATGACAGATTTTCTCTCACTTCACAGGGCTTTCTTCTTTCCAATTCAATTATTTCGGCACTTATTGACTGTTAAAAAGGTGGCTTGTTATGCTTTTATCTGAAATCTTTTCGGGTGTCAGTTACACCTGTAACAATTTTAATGACTGTGACATTGAAGAAATAGTTTATTCTTCAAGAAATGCCGGGGCCGGGAAGATGTTCGTTGCCCTTATTGGTGCATTTTCCGACGGACACAGTTACCTTGACAGTGCATATCTTTTAGGCTCAAGGGTTTTTCTTGTGAGTAAAGAGGTTAATTTGCCCTCTGATGCAACGGTTATCACTGTCGATAACACCAGAGCGGTGCTGTCAGCTATAAGTGCCAATTTCTTTCATCACCCGGACAGGGAAATTGACGTTATCGGCGTTACGGGTACAAAGGGAAAAACCACTGTCACCCATATGCTTTGTGCCTGTCTTAACGAGTGCGGAATAAAAAGCGGTGTTATAGGCACTGTCGGTGCATATTATGACGATGTGCATATACCAACAGTCAACACCACTCCCGAATCCTATGAAATACACAGAATATTAAGAATGATGGCAGATGCGGGCTGTAAGACCTGTTGTATTGAGGTGTCATCAATAGGACTTAAAAACAACAGAGTTGACGATGTGAATTTCAGTGTGGGTGTGTTTACCAATCTTTCCCCCGACCATATAGGCGGTGCGGAGCACGACAGCTTTGAAGAATACTCCTACTGGAAAAAACAGCTTTTCAGAAAATGCAAGGCTGCGGTTTTTAATGCGGATGATGAATTTTCATATGAAATTATAAAGGAAATAAATATTCCCTATACCACCGTATCTGTTATGGGAGAGGCTTCATTTTCTGCTGACGGTATGAGAAACATCAGAACCGATAAATTCTTCGGTGTGGGCTTTACTGTTAAGACCGAAGACGGCACATTTGATGCGAAAATTGCGATGCCCGGATTTTACAGCGTATATAATGCCCTGTCTGCTGTGGCTGTCTGTAAATATTACGGGGCACAAAATGAAAAAATTGCTGCCGCTCTTGAAAAAGCAAGGGTAAAGGGCAGAAACGAGCTTATGGATGTTCGGGCAGATTTTGCGGTTATTATAGACTATGCCCACAACGGTCAGAGCTTCAATTCCGTTATTGATACGGTTAAGGAATTCCCCCACGAAAGAATTATCTGTGTTTACGGCTCCGTCGGAGACCGTGCACAGCTTCGCCGTCAGGAAATGGGAATTGTTACGGGAAAGAAAGCGGATTTGAGCGTTATCACAAGTGACGATCCGGGAATGGAGGATCCCTTGGAGATTGCAAAGGAAATTGCATCGTTTGTGGAAAGTCAGGGCGGAAAATATGTGATAATTCCCGACAGAACCGAAGCGGTTCACTTCGCCCTTAAAGAGGCTCAGTGCGGTGATATCGTTCTTCTTTTAGGAAAAGGACATGAAACCGTGCAGAAGATAAAGGGTGAAAAGGTTCACTATTCCGACCACGAAAGTGTGGCAAGTTTTTTTGAGAAATAAGGTAAATTTACTATGAAATATATAATTAAAACAGAAACAGATCTGAATGCTTTTGAGGAATTTGTGCTGTCTCACGGCGGAAATTATCTTCATTCAGTGAAATGGGCACAGGTTAAAAAAGAATGGAATTCCCGTTTCTTTTCAGGCTTTGATGAAAACGGTGAGAGAGTTCTCACGGCTCTTATAATGGAAAGAAGAATACCTTTTGCGGGAAAGATATGGTATTGTCCGTCGGGGGCTTGCTGTGACCATAAGAATGAGGAGCTGCTCGCAACCTTTACGGAGTTTATTAAAAAGGAGCTTAAAAGTAATGGCATCACAGCTCTTTTCTATGATCCGCTTATTCCTCTTCGTGTGAACGGTGAAGGCTGTGAGGATGGTAAAAATGCTCACAGACTACTCACAGAAAACGGCTTTATGCTCAATGACGATGCTTCAAAGACCTTATATAAATCTCCTGTTCAGCTTATAACAAAGCTCGTTTCTCCCGACGGTGAGAGATACACGCCCGAAAAGCTTCTGAAGACCTTTGAAAAGGGTGTCAGATATTCAGTAAGAGTGGGTGAGGGCAGAGGACTCACGGAAGAAATATATACCATTGATGATATAGAAAAAAATCCCGCAATTATGGAAGATTTCCTTTCTGTTATGAGAGACACCTCCGAAAGAAGCGATTTCGTTGAAAGAGGCGGAGACTACTGTAAGCGTATTATGGAGGTTTTCGGCAAGGACGGTCTTGATATGATGCTTATTTATTATGATAAAAATAAAGACCGTGCATTACAGGAAGAAAAGTTAAGAAGAAAAGAAGAACTCGAAAAAGCTCTTGAGACTGCTCCCGAAAAGAAAATCAGGGGTATTAAAGAGGAAATTGAGTCCATTGATAAAAACACTGCACATTTTGAGGAGAGAATGAAAGAAACCGAAAACGAAAAGGACAGAATCTGTGTTTCGGGCGGTATGACTCTTCATTATAACGGTATGAGCTCCTGTCTTTTCGGTGGAGGAAGAAATATTTTAAGAAACAATCTTCGTGCAAGCCATTTCTTTAATTACAGAAGAATATGCCACAGTATAAATAAAGGTAATTCATATCACGATCTCGGTTATGTGTTGCTTGAGAAAACTCCTGTCGGAGAAGACGGCACACTTGGAGTGTGCAAAGCGGCACCCGATTTTGAGGGTATTCTCTCTTTTAAAAAGAGCTTCGGTTCGGAATATATAGAGTTTATCGGTGAATATATTCTTGTTTCGGATAAGCTTATGTATTTTTCATATACGCATCTTCTTGATAAAATAAGAAATGTTCAGAGCGTTGTAAACAGAATAATAAGAAAACACAGATAAGGAGTGTTCTTATGGCTGTAAAGGCTGACGGTATTTTTTCCTCTTTCGGTGCTTTTCCCGAAAATGCGGGTTATGAAAAGCTTATTGAAAGGCTTGAGCCTATTTATACCAAGGAAAACGATTGCAGAGACCAGTTTGAAAGAGATTATACGAGAATACTTCATTCTCTTGCTTACAGACGCCTTAAACATAAGACACAGGTGTTTTTCAATATCGGAAATGACCATATCTGCACGAGAATGGAGCACGTTTCCCATGTGGAGTCTGTCAGCACCACCATTGCAAAGGAGCTGGGGCTGAATGTTGATTTAACCCGTGCTATAGCTATGGGACACGACCTCGGTCACGCTCCTTTCGGGCATCAGGGCGAAAGAGAGCTTGACGCCATTTCAAAGAAGTATCTCGGCAAGGGCTTTTTTCACGAAAAAAACGGACTTCATTTCGTTGATAATATTGAGCTTCTTGAGGATGACTATAAGGTATCGCGAAATCTCAATCTGACATATGCCGTGCGAGACGGAATAATTTCCCACTGCGGTGAGGTGGATGACAACGGGATTTTTCCCCGAAAGGAATATATCGACCTCAATGACTTCACAAGCGTGGGACAGTATCAGCCCTATACCTGGGAGGGCTGTGTAGTTAAGCTTTCCGATAAAATTGCCTATGTGGGAAGGGACATTGAGGATGCAATAAGACTTCGTTTTCTTTCAAAGGAAAACATAGAAACCCTTTCCGATATGGCTAAGGCTTATGATAAGATGGCAATAAACACAACCGTTATAATTCATAATATGATATATGATGTATGCAAAAATTCATCTCCCGAAAAGGGAATATGCCTGAGTGAAACCTTCCATGAGCAGTTAAAGGAAATAAAGCAGTTCAACTATGAATTCATCTACAGAAATAAACGACTTGACGTTTTCACAAAATATGCCCGTCTTGTGCTTGAACAGATATTTTTAACGCTTCTTGACTGTTATGACGGTGAGGATACGATTATAAAGCTCCGAAAACAGGCAGAGTTTTATCCCGAGCTTATGGGTGCCTTTGCTGATTGGCTTTCAAAATTTATTGACACTTCCCCCGATATGTTTGCGAGCATTACGGAAAAAACCGTAAAGTGCCGTAACAGAAAAATTTACGGTCATCTTGAAGCCGAAGAAATTTATATGGGTGCGATTATAGACTATATTTCGGGTATGTCCGATAACTATGCAATAAAGGTTTTTAATGAACTTATAACATACTAAAGGAGAATAACCATGAAAAAGACAAAAACTGTTATCAGTGTGCTGCTTGCAGTGTTGATGCTTTCAACATCCGTTTTTCCCGCATTCGGTATTGTTGCCGCAGATGAAACAACGCTCGAGGAGGAAACAACCGTTAAGGTTACCGTTGATGATGAAAAGACCGAAGAAAATGGAGATAAAGTATATCCCGAGCATCTGGAAGGTCAGTGGGAAAATACCGAGGAAGCAAAAAGAGGTATCACAATAAATCCCGGTAAAGACGAAAGCGAAAGAAATTTTTCCTGGTATATGGCTGAAGCCGTAACCTCCTGCAAGGTTCTTATCAGTGAAAAAGAGGATATGTCAGATGAAAAGGCCTTCACAGGTGAGGTTATTACTACATATCAGGGTGATAATGCCGCAAAGGTGACCGTTACGGGACTTGAAGAAAACAAGACCTATTATTACACCTGCGTTTCCGGTGAAGAAAAGAGTGAAGTATATTCTTTCAAGACAGAAGATGACAGCTTTTCAGCTCTTTATATGTCAGATATTCACGTTTATGATAACCCTGAAGACAAAAACAGCCTTAAAGACACATCCTTTGCATTTGCAAATCTTATTGATAAGGCAAAGGAAAAATCCGATATTAATATGATTCTTGCGGGTGGCGATTTGGCAACCGAGGGACAAAGACAGGAATATGAGGGGCTTACCTTCTCCAAGGCTTCAAGAGAGCTTACCTTCTCATACGTTATGGGTAATCATGACCGCCACAGCTTTGATTTTAAGTATTTCAAGAATTTCCCCAATGAGATGTTCGGTCCCATGGCAGGCTATCAGTCGGGTAACTACTATTTTGTCAAGGGTGACGTGCTTTTCCTTGTTATAGATACGAACAATGCAAGCTCAACCGCACACAGAAATACCATAAAGGAAGCCGTTAAAAACCACCCCGATGCAAAATGGCGTGTGGTTATGATGCACCACGACCTTTACGGCGGTTCAATTCCTCACCGTGAAACGGAATGTAATCTTTTAAGAATACTTTTCTCCCCCATATTTGATGAATTTAACATTGACCTTGTGCTTATGGGACATTCACACCACTATTCCGTAACGGATGTTGTCTATAACGGTGAAAGTGTTGAAAAAATTGAAAACGGCAAGACTGTCAACAATGCCCAAGGCACTGTTTATTTTGTTTCCACTTCTATAGGAAGACCTGAAGAGGACAGTGAAATCACTCCCTCTGACCTTGTTGCTTTCAGTATTGACAAGCTCACTGACAGCTATTATAACATCATTGACTTTTCTTCTGATGCCATTAAGGTTACAAGCTATTATCTTGACAGCGATGAAGAATATGTGAGCTTCACTCTCACAAAGGATGACGATTTCGAGCCTGAAAAAATCGGCTTTTTCAGAAAGCTTGGCGGAATTCTTGCAGGTGTTCTCAGTAATATTTACGGAATTTATGTAAATGCCGACAGATATTTTGAGCTTAAAGAAGACGGCTATACAGGTGTAGGATTTTTTGAATTTGTATTCTGATAAAAAGTGTGATTATTATGAAAAAGATTATTTTAGCAATACTTCTTGTTTTTCCCTTGGTATTCAGTGCCTGTTCCGATGACACTGCAGAAACAACAGAAGCCGAAAGTCAGACTTTTGTTGAACAGACCACAAAAAAAAGCTATTCATTAAGTGAAATGTCACCTGATACAGCGGATGTGACCTTGCCTGAAAATATTGAAATAAAGATTTCAGATATTGATTTTGATTCTTTCACTGAAATTGATGCGAAGGATTCAGTATTACAGAATGCAGGACACGATAAGATTCTTGAAAGTGAAAATGCACAGTATTTTTTTGTGAAAAACGACATAAAAATCCACGGTATTTTCTTTGATGAAAATAAGAGAATTACCTATTCCGCAAGCTATAACACCGAAACCGGCTTTTGTGAATTTATCGGTGACACCGAAATGAGCTGGTATTTCAACGAAAAGGGAGAGCTTTCCTGTGCTGTCTATGCTTTTACGGGTGAAAAAGGTGAAATTGCTCCCATATATACTTTTTATAATGCATACGGAGTAAAGGACGTAACAAGAACTGCAAACGGATGGTATAACGAAGATTTTGATTTGCTCTCGGAAGATACGGTTCTTGATTTGATTTCACGTTATTCATATACGATTGAAGCCACTGCAAAGTATTGATTTTTCGGAGTATTCTGCAAACTCCCTTCATATATCTCTCTTGACTTTTTCAAAAAAAGGTATATAATAATTTTGTTAATATTATAAAATGTTGACGGAGAGGCGGAAAACGGGCATTTCCCAGAGAGAGCCGTGCTTGCTGAAAGCGGCTTATTTGTTGGTTTTCATTTGCTACCGCTCCCGAGTGTTGACCGTAAAGAGTCAAGGTCAGCCGGTTAAGTGCCGTTAGAAACTTATGAGCGGGCAGAGCTTTTCTGTCAATACGGGTGGAACCGTGGAGCATATCAGCTTCATCCCAGTTTTCAGGGATGAAGCTGTTTTTGTTTTTACCTGCGGTGCGAGTGATATTGACTTTCGGGCAGTGTTATTCGTTTTTTTTTGAAGCGAGTGGTATTTTTGCCTTCGGCAAAAGCTTATTAAAAACCGGCGGAGGCTTCAGGTTGGTTTGCTCCGATCTCCGACCTCCGACCTCAAATAAAAGGATGATTTATATGGTAAATGTAAAACTCAGAGATGATGTAAAGCAGTTTGAAAGCGGTATTTCCGCTGCCGAAATTGCTAAAGCCATCGGTGCAGGTCTTTACAAGGCAGTCTGTGTTTGTAGAATTGACGGTGTAGTTTGTGACCTTCGTACAAAAATTGAAAGTGACTGTGAGGTTGAATTTCTCACATTTGACGACGAAGAGGGCAAAAAGGCATTTCGCCACACCGCTTCCCACATACTTGCACAGGCAGTAAAAAGACTTTATCCCGATGCAAAGCTTGCAATAGGTCCCGCAATTGATAAGGGCTTTTACTATGATTTTGATGTTTCCAAGGCATTTTCTTCCGAGGAGCTTGAAAAAATTGAAGCTGAAATGAAGAAGATCGTAAAAGAAGGTCTTGAAATCGTTCAGTTTGAAATGACACCCGACGAAGCAATCAGCTTCTATGAAGAGCAGGGCGAAATCTATAAGGTTGAGCTTATAAAAGAACACGCCGAAAAGGGTGAAAATATCAGCTTCTATAAGCAGGGTGAATTCACAGAGCTTTGTGCAGGTCCTCACATTCCCGATACTTCAAGAGTAAAGGCATTCAAGCTCACATCCTGTACGGGTGCCTACTGGAGAGGCGATGAAAAGAACAAAATGCTCCAGAGAATTTACGGCACTGCTTTCACAAAGCAGGCTGACCTTGATGCTTATCTTGAAGCACTTGAAGAAGCAAAGCGACGTGACCACAATAAGCTGGGCAGAGACCTTGAAATATTCACAACTGTTGACACCATAGGGCAGGGGCTTCCCATTCTTCTTCCCAAGGGCTGTGATATAATCCAGACACTCCAGCGTTTCGTTGAAGATGAAGAGAGAAGAAGAGGCTGGGTGAGAACAAAAACACCTCTTATGGCAAAGAGCGACCTTTATAAGATTTCGGGACACTGGGACCATTATAAAGACGGTATGTTTGTTTTAGGTGATGAAGAAAAAGATGATGAAGTTTTTGCACTTCGTCCCATGACCTGTCCTTTCCAGTATCAGGCATATCTTAACAGAGCCCGTTCCTACCGTGACCTTCCCATGAGACTTGCCGAAACCTCAACTCTTTTCAGAAACGAAGCATCGGGTGAAATGCACGGACTTATCCGTGTTCGTCAGTTCACAATTTCGGAAGGACACCTTATGTGTACTCCCGAGCAGCTGGCGGACGAGTTCAAGAGCTGTCTTGAGCTTACTACCTTTATGCTTGAAACACTCGATCTTTATGAGGATGTTTCCTACCGCTTTTCACAGTGGGATCCTGAAGATAAAGAAAAGTATATAGGCACACCCGAGCAGTGGAATGAGGCACAGGGAATTATGGCTGAAATCCTTGATAATCTCGGTATAAATTACAAAATCGGTGTTGGTGAAGCTGCTTTCTACGGTCCCAAGCTCGACATTCAGATAAAGAATGTTCACGGCAAGGAGGATACTCTTATTACAATCCAGATTGACCAGATGCTTGCAGAAAAATTCGGTATGGAATATGTTGCAGCAGACGGCACAAAGAAAAATCCCTATATCATTCACAGAACCTCTATAGGCTGTTATGAAAGAACACTTGCCCTTCTTATTGAAAAATATGCGGGTGCATTCCCCCTGTGGCTTGCTCCCGAGCAGGTTCGTATTCTTCCCATCGCAGACCGCCATCAGGATGCTGCTTATGCTGTTAAGAAGGCTCTTGAAAACGCCGGCATCGTTAAGGTTGATATTGACACAAGAAGCGAAAAGCTGGGCTATAAGCTTCGTGAAGCACAGCTTCAGAAAATTCCGTATATGCTGGTTATCGGCGATAAGGAAGCAGAGGACGGAACAGTTTCCGTAAGAAAACGCGGCCACGGCGACCAGGGAGTTGTGCCGGCTGCAGAGTTTATCAAGCTTGCAGCAGAGGAAATTGAAGCACGAATTATCTGGTAAAAAACAAAATCTCTGCACCCGTTTTCCGCGTGCAGAGATTTTTCAAAAGGATGAATAAAATGAAAAAAGTATTATCTTTAGTGTTGGCAATTCTGATGCTTCTCACGGTTTTCCCTCTTTCAGCCTTTGCCGTGGAAAATCCCGCCATATCTATGACACCTAAGATAACCGATGCAACATACGATTATCTTAACGAAATCTATATCAAGAAATTTCCTGAATTGGGACTCGAATTTTCATTCGGAAGTGCGGCTGATAAGAAAGTTTTACAGAAGCTGGCTGACACTGTCACAAAAAGCTGCAAAACCGACAAGGAAAAAGCAGATGCGGTTGTTGGCTGGGCAGACAGAAACGTAAAATATAAATCCTATGTCGGCGGAACCTATTATTTCCCAACAGACGTATTTTATTACAGAACGGGAAACTGTCTCGGTCTTGGACTTTTTATTTCACAGGTGCTTCGTCTTGCAGGTGTTCGGGCGGTGTTCTGTGCGGGTACAAGAGGGGATATGCGAGATTATATAAGTCTTGACAGCCGTGAGATTGACCACGGCTGGGTAATGATATATTACAACAACACGTGGAATCTTTACGATCCGCTTTTTGATGTTTTCGGAACGAGTGACAGAGAATTCATTTCCCGTTGGTATTTCACTGACTTTATAGAGGGTGTGTCCCCCTATTATAAAGGAATGAACTGCGAATATGTCTATTACGGTGACAGCATTTTCTATATTGACGGAAGATTTATGCATTACAAAAGCGGTATGCCCGCTTCCGAATTCTGGGGTAATGCGGCAGAGGGCGGCTCATCGCTAAATAGCAGTGTTCCTTACTTTACGAAAAACAGATATCAGCAATATCATGACGGCAGCCGTGACGGCTTCAATTATGTTGAAAGCCCCGAAAGAAAACAGCAGATGATAAATGATGAGTGTTACTCTGACGGCTGGATAACCTACGGAGATGCAGTGAGCTATTATACAAAGCCCAACGGCATTATTGCAGGCTGTACCGTTAAGGAATTTGACGGTGAAAAGCTGTATCTTCCCTACGGCTCAATGCCCTTGAGACTTTCAGGAGATGCGGATGAATACACTCTGACATGGGGTGCTCCCACATTTATTCTGGGTGAAAAGATAGTTGCTCCCAAGCCTTTATGGGTGGAATCGGAAATTGAAAATGGCAGAGTTATCACCTATGAAAGCCTGAATCCCGATATTGCAACAGTTTCTGCAACGGGTGAAATAACTGCTGTTTCTGAAGGCTATGCTTCAATTCTTATAGCTTCCCGTGATTCCGTCGATTCCCCCGGAAACTATTTCGGAGGATTTATTGAAATTTATATTGCCGCAAAAGAAAGAATTTATGATTATTCCGATAATATTTTCAATGTCGAAGAAACGGAAAACACCGAAATCAAGCCCTTGGCTGATAACAGTATTGCGGCAAAAAGCGGTATTTCCGTTGAAGATTTCCTCACCGATGTAAAGGGTGCGGTTATTAAGGACGTAAACGGCAAGGAAGTTAATGAAAGCAAGAATCTGGGAAGCGGAATGACCGTAATTCTTCCTGACGGCACGGATTACACAGTGGTAGTAAAAGGCGACCTTGATTCAAACGGTCTGATTTCTGCCGCCGATGCCCGTCTCACGCTTCGTGCATCCGTAGGACTTGAAAACAATTCCGCCGAATGGTTCAAGGAAGCAGGAAATATACAAAAAGACAGCGGCGAACAAAAGCTCACCGCCGCCGATGCAAGAAGCATCCTTCGCGGTTCAGTGGGGCTCGAAAATTCAGCAGATTGGTTCAATTCAATATCATAACAAAAAAGGTCATACCACATCTTATGATAGGGTATGACCTTGCTTTTTGCGGTTATTTTATTGTTTCAATTATGCTTTCAAGCATAGAGGAATCTATCATTCCCGAACGGTTATATCTTATGCTGCCGTCCTTGTCTATTGCTATGGTGCGGGGGATTCCTGATATGCCGTAGGTTATGGCGGCGTTATATTCAAGATCGTAATATGTGGGGAAGGAATATTCTTTATCCTTTATGAATTTTTCACCTTTTTCAATACCGTCGTCGGTGTTGACAATAAGAAACTGAATTTCGTCACCGTAATTCTTATAGGCTTCTTCAAAATCGGGCATTTCCTGTATGCAGTAGCCGCACCAGGTTGCCCAAAAATTGAGTATTACGGGTTTTCCGTTAAAATCGGAAAGCATCACTTCTTTGCCGTCTTTATCAAAGATTTTTATATCCTTATATTTCTGATACTGAACCGTGTCGGAGATGCTTGTGTTTTCTTTTGTTGTGGCTTCGGGCTGTGTTGCTTTTTCGGAAAGCTTGGGATAAAGAAGAAGTGCAATTCCTAAAATCAGAACGAAAACAGCACTTACTATTATCAGAGATTTGTTTTTCATATTCTGCTCCTTAACTTAAAATTGTGAGAAATTTATTTAAAAGTCCCGTCATCATAAGAATTCCGATGATTACAAGGAAAATTCCGCAGACGGTATTTATAATTTTGTAGTTTTTCTTTATGAAGATGAATGCACCTTTGAGCTTATCTATAAGCACAGCACTCAAAAGGAAAGGCACACCCAGACCGAGAGAATATAAAAGAAGCATTATAACTCCCTTTAAGGTGTCCCCCTCGCTTGAAGCCAGAGCCAATGCCGAGCCTAAAAATGCTCCGACACAGGGAGTCCAGCCCACGGAAAATACAACTCCGAAAAGAAAAGCGGAGAAAAATCCCATTTCGGTATTTTTAACGGCTTTCCCACCGGTTGAAAATATTTTTAACTTAAAAATTCCGATATAATTCAGGCCGAAAATAATTACAATGAGGCCGAGTACTATGTTTACTGCGGTTTCATACTGTTTAATAAAGCTGCCCAGTGTTCCTGCCAAGGCTCCCATTGCAGTAAAAGCTGCGGTGAACCCCAGAACGAAGCCCGAAGCTCCGATAAGTGTTTTCTTTGTGCTTCTCTCTTTGCCGCCTGCGAAATATGTGAGATAAACGGGGAGCATTGGAAGAAGACAGGGGGATATGAAAGTAATTATCCCTTCAATAAAGGAAACCAGATATTGCATAAAACACCTCTTTTTTTAGAATGATTTTAATCTAATTATATTGTAATTTATTTTTACCAAAAAATCAATATATTTTTTGTGCTTTTGATATAGCGGCGAATTTGTATTTTTCTATTGCCAAAATATGATTTTTTTTGTATACTGAAAAGACGGAGAGTGATAAAATTGGTTCGTGCAAAAATAAAAAATGTCAAAGATAAATCTATTGCAACAAAGGGCTTTGAAAGGTTTCTTTTTTATTTTATACAGTTTACGTGGGGACTTCCCGTAAATCTTATAAGCGGTATAATTTACCTGATTTTAAGAAAAAAATACCGCACGGAAAAATTTATGAATTCCTATATTACATATATCCCCGGAAACTGGGGCGGGCTTTCTTTAGGTCTTTTTATATTTATTGCAGACGGTAAGGCTGAGGGCTGGACAAATAACACGAAAATTCACGAATACGGTCACACCATTCAGTGTCTTCTTTTAGGACCTTTGTATTGGGTTGTTATTGCACTTCCCTCTGCAATATGGTGTAATTTCTTTGCTGACTACAGAAAGAAAAACAATGTTTCCTATTATAAGCTCTACTGCGAAAGCTGGGCTAACTCCTGGGGAGTAAAATGGTCAGGTCTCAAGCAGTATGGTATAAAATAATTTCGGAGGTACATAAAATGAAAAAGGTTATAAGTATTATTCTCGCACTCACACTTGCTCTTACTTTTGTTTTTGTGGGTGTTGCCGCAGAGGATGAAAAGGCACTCAAGTTCAATGATGACGGCACATTCAAGATTTTACAGATTAATGATACGCAGGATGTCGGCAAGGGTGTAAATGAAAAAATGGTTAAGTTCATTGAAGCAGCTCTTGATAAGGAGCAGCCCGACCTTGTTGTTTTTGTCGGTGACCAGCTTTCCGATGCATATCCCTTCGGCACAAAAGAGGATATGATTATTGCTGTTGATAACATTATTGCTCCCGTGCAGGAGAGAAATATTCCTTTCCTTGTAACGCTCGGAAATCATGACCACGACCATTTTGATGTTTTCTCAAAGGCAGAGCAGTTTGCTGCATATTCTTCATATGATAACTGCCTCAATCCCACAGACGGCTGGGATGAATTTACCGTGAATGTTCCCGTTTATACTGCAGACGGGGAAGATATTGCTATGAGTGTATTTATGATGAACACTCACAACAAGGCTGAAACAGGCGGATATTCAGGTGTTGTTGCAGGTCAGAATGAATGGTACAAGCAGGTCAGTGCTGACCTTAAAGCTTTGAACGGCGGTGAAAATGTTCCGTCAATTCTTTTCCAGCACATTCCTCCCAAAGAAATCTATAACCTTTTCAGAGAATGTAAATGGAATGAAGACGGTGCAATCTTCTCCCGCCGTGACAACAAGTGGTATAAGCTTGATGAGACCAAGGCACAGGGTGATGTGGGCGAAGCACCCTGCAGTGAAGATTTCGACAACATCACAGGCCAGTATCAGTCCTGGCTTGAGGTGGGCAATATTATGGGAGCTTTCTTCGCACACGACCACGTAAATAACTATGTGGGTACAACAGATGACGGTATCGTTATGGGCTATAACGGCGGAACAGGCTTCCGTGCCTACGGTGTCGGCGGAAACAGAAGTGTGAGAGTGTATGAATTCAATGAAGACGACGTGGAAAACTATGAAACAAGAATTCTCACCTACAACGAAGCCACAGGCGAAAATCTCGGAACAGTTTTCGTAGACTTCTTCAGCCCCGCTCTTCTTACAAAACTGATGAAGGTAGTATACTTCTTCTTCGGTTGGATAATTGAATTGTTCTGATAATAGATTTCCCCGATTTGCTGAGGTAAATCGGGGTGTTTTTTTGTTGAGATCAGTATATATCATAAAATGAAGCAGTAAATCCGGGCAGTTGAAATTTAACCCTTTTCATAAAAGTAAAAATTGCTGTTGATTGTGGTTTATTATTTATATTTATATTGCTATTGTTGAAAAAAAGTATTATAATATTATGAAATGTTGTTTTTTACAGGTGAAAAAATGAAGAAGAATGTTTATCTGGCACAAATAAATGTTACATACAGTGACAGAATTGCATATCTGCCTTATGCTGCGGCTTGTATTGCGGCATACGTGTGGAATGACAGTGCAATAAAAGAAAAATTTAATCTCGGAGAAATTCTTTTTCTCAGAGAAAAAATTGACGATGCAATAAAAAGAATAGAAAATCCTTTTGTTGTAGGTTTTTCCTGCTATGTTTGGAATATGGAATACAACAAGGCTCTTGCAAGAAAAATAAAAGAGCTTTATCCTGACTGCGTTATTGTTTTTGGCGGTCATAACATTCCTTTCGATACATCTGTGCTTGAAGAAAATGATTTTATTGATGTTCTTATTCACGGTGAGGGTGAAAGATGCTTTAAAGAGCTTCTTTTTGCTCTTGAAAACGGCAATATAGCTTCCGTAGAAAATATTTCGTACCGTAACGGCAAAGAATGCGTTATGACAAAAAGAACTGACGGATGTTTTTCTCTTGAAGAATATCCTTCTCCCTATCTTGCGGGACTTTTTGATAAAATGGTCGATGACTATCCTACCATAGAATTTCAGGCAACTCTTGAAACAAACAGAGGCTGTCCCTATCAGTGTGCTTTTTGTGATTGGTGCTTTACCGAAAAAATCCGATATTTTCCCATGGAAAAGATAAAAGCGGAAATTAGTTGGATGAGTGACAAAAAAATAGCTTATTGCTATTGTGCGGATTCCAATTTCGGTATTTCTCAGAGAGATATGGAAGTTGCACAATGCGTTGTTGATTATCACAACAGTACAGGTTATCCCGGAATTTTCAAGCCCTGCTATGCTAAAAACAGCGATGAGCGTGTTTTTGCGATAGGAAAACTTCTCAACAATAACGGTGTGGATAAGGGGGTAACACTTGCTTATCAGTCTATAAATCCGGAAGTACTCGAAAATATCGGCAGAAGAAATCTTGATATTGAATATTATACAAAGCTCAATGCAAGATATACCGCAGAAGGCATACCTACATATACGGAACTTATTTTAGGACTTCCAGGAGAGACGTATAAATCATTTTGTGAGGGGCTTTGCTATCTTCTTGAAGCAGGTCAGCACAATTCCATGACTGTTTATACCTGTCAGGTTTACTGTAATGCACCTTTGGCACAGCCCGATTATAAAGAAAAATTCGGTATCCGATGGGAAAGAGTGCCTCTTCACGGTATTCACTATCCTGCAAATTTCAACGGTGTTCAGGAATACTACGATGTTGTTGTTGAAACAAAGGATATGTCAAAGGAAGAATGGGTGAGAGCAAATATGTTCTCGGTCTGCCTTCAGTCCTTTCATCATCTCGGACTTTTAAGATGTTTTGCAGTATATGCGAGATATGAGCTCGGTGTTTCGTATTACGATTTTTATAACAGTCTTCTTGATTATATATACGCAGATGAAAACAGCTATCTTTATTCTCTTTTTAATATGATAAGAGAAAAAACAAGAGATACGGAATATTCGGACTGGTGTTATCAGAATGATATATTCAGCAAGGTCGGCTGGTATTTTGAAGAGGGTGCTTTTCTTGATATGGCCTACAATAAGGAAAAGTACATCAAAGAAATCAAAGGCTTTGTTGATTCTCTCGGAATAAACGAGTCTATAAAGGAAAGCCTTTTTAAGTATCAGAATGATATTATTAGATACCCCGGTCAGGAAATTATAACCGTAGAAAGCGATTATGATTTCTATAATTATTTTGAAAATATTTATGAGGATAATTATAAGCCTCTCGAAAAGAAGAGGACAAAGCTTACAATTGAACTCGAAAAGAAAATTTACGATTGGGCAAAATATGCCCGTGAAATAATCTGGTACGGCAAAAGAAGAAGTGCAACACTTTGTACCAACGCAAGAGAAAAAATCACTGTTGAGTTTTTTAATGACTGAAGCAGTTTATGTAAAAGGGTTTTGCAGTATTATAGAAAACGGCGGAAAAATTATGTCAGTATTTAAGAATGTTACAATAGCCACAGGTGCTGTGAATGAAACGGATTCATTAATAGAAACTGTTCTGACAATTCTTAGGGTATGTGACCATAAGGATATTGCAGAAATATTGATTTGCTGTGCTCCCCATATAAGTGAAGACTGCAAAAAAACAGTAAAAGAACTGGAGAAGCTTAAAACTGATGTTCCGATAAAAGTTTTTGTTCAGAAACGGAAAAAACTCGGTGCTATTGTTGACTGTATTGAAATCGCACAGGGAACACACTGTATTTTTGTTGATTCCGATCTTGCACTGGATCTTGGGTGTGTCACTGAAATGATTGAGAAGGCAAAGGAAAAAAGTGACAGAATAGTGTCTGCATCAAGATGGATGAAAGGCTGTTCTTTTGTCGGTTACGGAGCAGTTAAAAAAGTTCTGAATTTTTTTGCACAACAGTTTCTGAAAATACTCTTTAGGGCAAAAATGACAGATTTTACAAATCCCTGTCAAATAGCTCCTATAGAGCTTTATCGGTCTGTTGAATGGGAAAATGAAGGTTTTCCTATATTTATAGAAATGGTTTTGAAGCCTTTGAGATTAGGTTATGAGTTTATTGAGGTGCCCACAAACTGTTATGGGAGAACACAGGGTAAATCAAACAATTCTTTTATGCAGACAGCTTTGTATTTTAATACAGCTTTACATATAAGATTTATGAAAAAGAAAGATATTGTTAAAAAAGATTCGACGATTTATAAAAAAATGTTCGGTTGAGAAAAAGAGAGTGCGGATATGAAGAAAAAATTATATTTTTTCAGGTTAATAATTCATACGGCAAGTCCGCACATATTCCATATATGGCAGGTCAGCTGTCCGCTTATGTATTGGAAGATAAGGATGTGTAAGAAAATTTCTGTCTTGAAGAAATTTTCTTTCTTGGTGCGAATGTCAATGATGCGTTTTGATAGAGTAAAGATTCCTGCTGTCATAGCTTTTTATGGAATTTTAATTGCGAAAAGACACTTGCAAGGATGCTCAAGCCACCCCCGATTGTGTTATGCTTTTGATGTAGCTTGATTTGGTGAAAACGCTGATAAATATTACCCAGGATTTTCAGTAAAATATAATTCGAACGGCTGGTATTGATAAATGACAGAATTCAGAAATGTTTCAATTATGCTCGGGGTAGTGGATGAAACAGATACCTTGAGACAGACAGTTTTAACGCTTCTTGATATATGCGACAGTAAGGATTTGTGCGAAATTCTTATCTGTTGTGCACCTCATATAACTGATGACAGCAGAAAAGTTGTTGATGAACTTCTTTTGCTTGAAACCGATGTACCTGTTATTGCATTTACCCAGAAAAGAAACAAGCTTGCAGCATTTGTTGATACTATGGAAATATGCCGCGGTTCTCACACTATACTTGTAGCATCCGATATGGCACTTGATTTGTCCTGTGTTGTTGATATGATTGAAAAGGCAAAGCAAGACGGAGACAGGATTGTTTCTTCTTCACGATGGATGAAGGGATGTACCTTTGTTGAATACGGAACATTCAAAAAAATGCTCAATTTCTTGGCACAGCAGTTTCTGAAAATTTTATACGGTGCTAAATTGACAGACTTCACAAATCCCTGTCAGATTGTTCCCACGGAGTTATATCAGGCAATAAAATGGGAAAATGAAGGTTTTCCTATTCTCATAGAAATGGTGCTCAAGCCTCTAAGGCTCGGATACAGATTTATTGAAGTCCCTACCAATTGTTATCCGCGAAAGCAGGGTAAATCAAGTAATTCTCGTAAACAAACGGCTATGTATTTCAATACTGCACTTCATGTGCGGTTTATGAAAAAAAAAGACATTCTGAAAAAAGATTCTCAGCTTTATAAAAAGATGTTTGATTAATATAAGAAAAGGAGTGTGCGGATATGAAGAAAAAATTATATTTTTTTCAGGTAAATTATTCATACGGCAGGTCCGCACATATTCCTTATACAGCAGGTCAGTTATCCGCTTATGCACTTGCTGATAAAGATGTAGGTGAAACTTTTCAGCTTGAAGAGATTTTCTTTCTCCGTGAGAATGTGAACGAGGTGCTTAAACGGATAAAAGAACCTGCAGTTGCAGCTTTTTCCACATATATCTGGAATTTTAACTATAATAAGACACTTGCGAGGCTGATTAAGAAAAAATATCCCGATTGCGTGATAATTTTCGGCGGTCATCACGTGTCTCCCGGCGGAAATCTTTTAGATGAATGTCCGTATATAGACTATCTCCTTCACGGTGAAGGTGAAATCATTTTCAAAAGACTTTTAAGATCGCTGCTGGGACTTGAAAAAGCGGAAGAAATTCCCGGAATTTCTTTAAGGACAGAAAACGGAATTCTGACAAATCCTGAAATGATTTCTTCGGAATGTGATTTCCCGTCTCCTTATCTTAACGGATATTTTGATAAAATTATAAAAGAAAATCCTGATATTGAATTTATGGGGCTTATTGAAACATCAAGAGGCTGTCCCAATTCCTGTGCATATTGCGATTGGAGCAATATGAAATCTAAGATAAGAAAGTTTCCTCTTGAAAGAATATACGGAGAAATTGAATGGTTAGCAAAAAATAAAGTATACGGTCTCGGTTCTGCTGACTCTAATTTTGGTATGTTTTCTAGGGACAAAGAAATAGCCGATAAAATAATTAAATTCAAAAAAGAATATGGTTACCCTGTGAAATTTCAGACATCATATGCAAAAAACAGTAATGTTATTGTTTTTAATATGGGAATGAAGTTTGAAAAAGCAGGAATGAATAAGGGAATAACTCTTTCATTTCAGTCAATGAATGAAGAGGTTCTTGAAAACATAGGGCGTAAGAATATAAGCATTGAAAACTATTCAGAGCTTATGAAAATGTATAACGAAGCGGGAGTTGCCACTTATACTGAGTTGATTTTAGGCCTTCCCGGTGAAACATATGAAAGTCTTGTGGACGGAATTGATAAACTGCTTAATTTAGGCCAGCATAATTCAATTTATATACATAATTGCGAATGGCTGCCATGTTCAATTATGGGACAAGCAGATTATGTTGAAAGATATAAGATAAAAAAATCTCATATACCTCTCAATCAGCCGCATCGTGAGAATAATGACGATGATAATATCCCTGAATTTTCGAGTATCGTAACTTCCACTTATTCTATGGATAACGAAGAGTGGAAGAAAATGAATCTGTTTTCATATGCAGTCCAAGCATTTCATCATATGGGACTTTTGCAGTTTTTTTCTTTATATCTTTATAATGAACGAATCTGTTCTTACAGAGATTTTTATTTGGATGTTCTTTCTTTTTTTATGCAAAAAGAAAATACGGTTGCAGGCAGGACATTCAAACACATAGAAAAGTACCTTTGCGATGTTCTACTTGAAAAAGGCACACTTAGCTGTTCTGATGAGCGGTTCGGAAAGGTTCAATGGCCTTTTGAAGAATATCTTTTTCTGAACTGTGTGTATGAGCTTGATGTTTTTTATGATGAAATTGCAGAATTTCTGAAAAAATATTTTGACGACGAAAAGATCTTTGAGTCTCTTCTTTCTTTTCAGAAAAAAATGATAAAAAGACCTTTTGATACAGAAATATTTATTGACTGTTCTTATAATTTCCCCTCATATTTCAATGCACTTCTTGACTGTAAAAAGGCAGTGCTTACATATGAAAGAAATGAAATAAAAATATCTGCAAGACCTTTTGATAACTGGGAAATGTACTCGAAAGTTATTGTATGGTACGGCAGAAAAGACAGCAACTGTACTTATATACGGCAGTCACTTAAGGGGAATATATGAAAAGGTAAACATATAAAGGAGTTTATGATGAAAAATCTATATATGGTACAGGCTTCAAATACATATACGGGAAATTCCTTCAAGGCGGCATATCTTCCTTATGCCGTGGGGCTTCTCGTTGCGTATGCCTTTTCTGATGAAAAAATAAAAAGCGAATATGCATTCAAGCGTTTCGTATTTATCCGTGAAGATACCGATAGTGTTGTCAGATGTATGGATAATCCTGCTTTTGTGGGTTTTTCAAATTATATCTGGAATACACAGTATAATCTGACGCTTGCAAGAAAAATAAAGGAAAAATATCCTGATTGCATAATACTTTTCGGTGGACATAATGTTCCTCCCGATAATTCATTTTTAGAGAAATATCCCTTCATAGATTTTCTTATTCACGGGGAGGGTGAAGAGGCTTTTCGTTCGCTTTTACTTGCTTTAATTGAAAAAAAACCCGATTTTTCACATATTCCGAACCTTTCATGGAGATATGACGGAAAGTGCTTTACGAATCCCACCGAGGTTCTTACAAAAACAGTTTATCCGTCTCCTTATCTTGAGGGATATTTTGATTACATATTCACTGAATATCCCGATTATCAGCTTGATGCAATTCTTGAAACATCAAGAGGCTGTCCCAGGGACTGTGCATATTGTGACTGGGGCTGCAACTCACAGAGAATAAAGCTTTTCCCCATAGAAAGAGTTTATGCGGAAATAGATTGGTTCGCTGCTCATAATGTGAAATTTATCTGGGGAGCAGATGCTAATTTTGGAGCATATGACCGGGATATGGATATTGTTGATTATCTTGTAAAGACAAGACAGGAAACAGGGTGTCCCGAAAGGATAAGAATAAATTATTCAATGACAAGGCACAAAGAAGTTTTTGAAATAAGCCGTAAGCTTGAAAAATATGGGCTCAGTAAGGAAGGAGCAACCCTGTCTTTTCAGAGTCTTAATCCCGAAACGCTTGAGGCTATAGGCAGAAAGAATATGAGCCTTGACAAATTTACGGGACTTATCGGGCTTTATAAAAAAGAGGGTGTTACCACTTATTCTGAACTTATAACAGGACTTCCTTGCGAGACATACGAAAGTTTCTGCAAGGGAATAGGTTCACTTCTTGCAGCAGGTCAGCACAGACTCATTACTGCATATAATTGTGAGATTCTTCCTAATGCTCCTATGGCAGAGCCTACCTATATGGAAAAATACGGTATTAAGGTTGTTACTGTTGAAAACCAGATTGCCCATACAAAGAATGAGGCTGAAATCAAGGAAAAGACAAGTTATATTATAGAAACCAATACTCTCCCCAGAGAAGATTGGATAAAATGTAATATCTTTGCGTGCTTTGAAGAGTCATATCATCATCATGGTATTCTCAAGTTTATTTCGATGTATCTTTTTGATAAAAAAGACATACCCTATGAAGTTTTTTATAATAGAATCGTTGATTTTGCGAAGGAAAATGCGGATACTGTGCTTCGCAGTGTTTATGAAAAGCTCTATGCATATTTTGAATCCGTATCTCTCGGAAAACCCCTGGAACTTTATGCAAACAAAATATACGGAGACGTTACTTGGATTCCGAAAAAAATGCCTCACCTTGATACGATTTACCGTATTGATGAGTTTTACGAAGAATTGAAGGATGTTTTGAGAGGATATTCACTTGAGGAAAATATTATTGAAGAGTTGATAAAGTATGAAAAAACAGCTCTTAAATATCCGTCAAAAAACAATTTTTCTGTGGACTTTGATTATAATTGGCATGAGTATTTTACCGCTTTCAATGAGGGTGACAGAATACCTCTTGTGCACGTTAAAAACAGGGTTACTGTTGCAAATGAATTTATTGCCGATAATTGGAAGGATTATGCAATTCAGTCTACCTGGTTCGGAAAAAACGGCTCCACATTCAATCAGGGAATTACTGTAGAATCGGTCTGATGTGCCGGGTACGGAAAAATTCGGTTTCGCGAAAAAGGTTATTACCGATGCCCTGAAATCGGTGAAAACGGGCGATTTGCTTAATTTTATCATTTCTACATTTTTTGCCGGTGCGGAATTTATAAAAATCTTTTATTATGCCAACTGTTTTCCCGGAATAAAGAAGAAATACAATATAAAATAACCGAAAACTGTCTTTATGCTTTTTTGACTATGTGATTATGATATTTTTCGTTTTTTTATTTTGAAGTAACGGGTGATTTTATGAATAAAAAAGTCAGAATAATACTTAAATCCTTGCTTTCAGTGTTTCTCGTGCTATTGCTCACAGTTGCGGGATATCTTTCTTATGTTCTTTTTACATATTCGAGAATTGAAGATAATGAACAACTTACACCTCTTGCTACAGGTGTGGGGGATACGGTGATAATCGGTGAAGAATATTCCGT
>JAZSJT010000061.1:0-23206 GCA_045534425.1 Acutalibacteraceae bacterium
CCTCTGACATACTGCTCATAAAGTCCGAGATCAAGAGATACCTTTGAAACATCCTTTTCATCCTCTGCAGCGGTGTTTGCACCGAAACGTATGGCATCGCCGAAATCGTAAAGACTGAGCCCCGGCATAACTGTATCAAGGTCAACTATGCACAAGGGTTCTTTCGTTGTCATGTCAAAAAGAATATTATTAAGCTTTGTATCGTTATGGGTTACTCTTAAAGGAAGGTCACCGATTACGGTTTTTCCTGTAAGAACATAGGTTTCATCACGTCTTGCATGGCAGAAGCCGATTTCCTCCGCAAGATATTTCACCCTGCCCTTTGCATCTTTTTCAATGGCATTAATAAGATTTCTGTAACGCTTTCCTGTGTTGTGAAAATCGGGAATTGTTTCATAGAGCTTATCAATGGGGAAATCCGCAAGAAGACGCTGGAATTCACCGAAGGCTTTACCTGCATTGAAGAATGTTTCGGGAGCGTCAATGGTGTTATGGGAAAAGCTGTTTTCCACAAAATTATAAAGACGCCATACTCTGCCGTTTTCGTCAGTATAATGTTTTTTTCCGGTTCTCGTAGGCTTACAGTAAAGAGCTTCTCTTTCTGTGTCTCCGCCTGAAGCAATGATTTTATCTCTTAAAAACGATGTAACACAGTCAACATTAGCCATAAGCTCATCGGGATTTTTAAAAACAGTGGTGTTTATTCTCTGCAAGAGATGACGCATTTCCATACCGTCAACATTATATACCACTGTCAGTGTGTCATTTATATGACCGTCATCTATGGGATAGAATTCAACAAATTTACCTGCTATTGCAAAATTATCAAGTATAGCTTTAATCTCTTCGTTAGTAAACATAGTCCGTTCCTCCTTATGCTACTGTATATCAGTATATCATATTAAAAAAAATAGTCAAGTTTGTATTTTTATCTTTACATATGGAAAAATTTCGGGTAAAATATACCGTAGAGTAACTTTAGGAGGACTTTATGAAACCTGTTTATAAAAGAATACTTCTCAAATTAAGCGGTGAAGTTCTTGCGGGTGACGCGGGACACGGCATTAATTTTGATATGGTAAATAACATCTGCTCTACCATAAAAGAAGTCAGTGAGCTCGGTGTTCAGATTGCAATAGTCGTTGGCGGCGGAAACTTCTGGAGAGGCAGAAGCAGCGGACAGATGGACAGAACAAGAGCCGACCATATGGGTATGCTTGCAACCGTAATAAATTCCCTTGCTCTTCAGGAAGGTCTCATTCAGGCAGGAAATGATGCCGTTGTTATGACCGCTCTTGACATTCAGAGAATGGCAGTTCCCTTTAACAAGGATGAAGCAGTGAAATATCTTGAAAGCGGAAGAATTGTCATATTCGGCTGCGGCACGGGCAGTCCCCTTTTCAGCACCGATTCCGGTGCGGCTTTAAGAGCCATTGAAACAGAATGTGACATTTTCTTCAAAGCAACAAACGTTGACGGTGTTTACGATAAGGATCCCAACAAATTCGACGATGCGGTAAAATATGACACTCTGACATATGATGAAATTCTTGAAAAGCATCTCGGTGTTATGGATAACACAGCGGCAGCACTTGCAGGAAACAGCCGTCTTCCCGTTCTTGTTTTCAATCTTAACGATCCCGAAAACATAAAAAGAGCAGTTCTCGGTGAGAGCATCGGCACAATCGTGAAATAATAAATTACATAAATTAACTTCGGAGGTAAAACTATGAAAACCGTATTTGAATTTGCAAAAGAAAAAATGACCAAGAGCATTTCTGCACTTAATTCAGAATATAATTCAATCCGTGCAGGCAGAGCAAACCCTGCAGTGCTTGATTCCATAAGAGTTGACTACTGGGGTGTTCCCACTCCCGTAAATCAGATGGCTGCAGTTTCTGTTGCAGAAGCAAGAATTCTCGTTATTCAGCCCTGGGATAAATCTGCTCTCAAGCTTATTGAAAAGGCAATCCAGACATCCGATATCGGCATCAATCCGCAGAACGACGGCTCCGTTATCCGCCTCACCTTCCCCCCTCTCACAGAGGAAAGAAGAAAGAGCCTTGTTAAAGACGTTAAGGCAACTGCAGAAAATTCAAAGGTTGCCATAAGAAATATCCGCCGTGATGCTCTTGAAAAGCTCAAAACTATGAAGAAAAATTCCGAAATCACCGAAGACGACCTTAAATACGGCGAAACAGAGGTTCAGAAAATCACTGACGATTTCATCAAGCAGGTTGACGGGGTTGCTGCAAATAAAGAAGCAGAAATTATGGAAATCTGATTATGTCCGACAGTAAATTCAGTATTCTCCCCGCCCATGTGGGAGTTATAATGGACGGAAACGGAAGATGGGCAAAAAAACGCGGTCTTCCGAGAAAAATGGGGCATATCGAGGGGGCAAAAACCTTTAGAAGAATAGGCGAATATGCAGGTAATCTCGGTATCCGCCACATTTCCTTTTATGCCTTTTCCACAGAGAATTGGGCTCGTCCCGAGGATGAAGTCAATGCAATAATGAAGCTTTTCGGAGACTATCTTAAAGAAGCCGAGGACCGTTTGCAGGAAAACCTTGAAAAAGGTATACGACTTCGTTTTTTAGGTGACAGAAGCGGTCTTTCCGATGAATTGAGATATGCTATGGACTATCTTGAGGATGCGACAAAGGATATGACAAAGGTTAATCTCAACCTTGCCGTAAATTACGGCGGTCAGCAGGAAATTCTTCACAGTGTAAAAAATATTGCAAAGGATATTCTTTCAGAAAGAATTAAGCCTGATGATATAACATTGGAAACCATAAAAGCAGGACTTTATACGGCTGAACAGCCTCCCGTAGATCTTGTTATACGCCCCAGCGGAGAGCAACGCCTTTCAAACTTCCTTTTATGGCAGTCTGCTTATGCGGAATTCTGGTATTCGGATGTTTTATGGCCAGACTTTACGGAAAACGATTTTGATGAAGCTTTAAGAGCTTTTGAAAAAAGGAACCGTCGCTTCGGCGGTGTGTAAAAAAATGCGGCGGATGTTGTTTCATCCGCCTGATTTAAATTAGAGATAGGAATTAAAATTTTATGAAAACTCGCATTATCACCGGTCTTGTGGGACTTGTTGTTGTTATCGGATGGCTTTTTTCAATGTACACCCCCGTTTTCACGGCTGTTCTTTCAGTTGTTGCGGCAATAGGTGTATATGAGCTTCTCAAGGCATTTGAAATGAAAAATATTATATTGAGAATTCTTTCAATTGCAATTGCCGTTGCTCTTCCCTTTTATTTCACATATAAAAGTGCATTAAACCTGCCGTTATTTCCCATAATAACCGCAGTTGTTCTTATTGCACTCATAATTATGGTACTTGATTTTAAGAACCTGAAATTTGAACAGGTTGCCTGTTCTCTTTTCGGTGCGGTTATGGTGCCCTCGGCACTTTCCTGCATCATTCTTTTCAGGGATACATATCTCGCATTTCCCGATTCATATATAAAGAGTGACGGTATTTTCTTTATTCTTTTCGCTTTCTTCTGCTGCTGGCTTTCAGATACATTCGCATATTTTGTTGGAAGAAAATTCGGAAAGCACAAGCTCTCCCCCGTAATTTCACCAAAGAAAACCGTTGAAGGAGCTATCGGCGGAGTTATATGTACAGCAGCCCTCAATACAGTTTTATTCTTCGTTTTCAGAATAAAATTCAATCTTTCCGAAAGCATAAATCTTCCTCTCGTGCTTATTTCCTCGGTTATTCTTTCCGTTATAAGCATATTCGGCGACCTTGCCGCATCTACAATCAAAAGACATCACGGAATAAAGGATTTCGGAAATCTTCTTCCCGGTCACGGCGGAATTATGGATCGCTTTGACAGCTCCTGCTTCGTTTTCCCTGCACTTTATGCAATAATTTCCCTTGTAAATGCATTTTAACTGCTACATTTTAACATATGGGGTAATGTTATGAAAAAAACAATTGCCGTTTTAGGTTCAACAGGCTCAATAGGTGTGCAGTCCCTTGACGTTGCGGAAAAATCCGATTATGCGGTTGATGCCGTTACTGCTCACAGAGATTTCAAAAGGCTTGAGGAACAGATAAGAAAATTCAAGCCTCGTTTTGCCGCACTTTCCGATGTTGCGGCGGCGGCGGAGCTTCGCTTACGAGTAAAAGACACAGCAACAAAGGTGTATTCGGGTGCCGAAGGCATTTGTATGTGTGCGGCTGAAACCTGTGCCGACACGGTTATTGACTCTATAGTAGGTCTTGCAGGTCTTCGTCCCGCACTCACAGTGCTTGAAAGCGGAAAAACTCTTGCACTCGCAAACAAAGAAGCACTTGTAGCAGGCGGAACACTTGTTCTTGAAGCCGCCAAAAAAAGCGGAAAAGCAATTCTTCCCGTTGACAGTGAGCATTCGGCAATTTTCCAGTGTCTTGAGGGAAAACCTTCAAACAAGGCTCTGAAAAGGATAGTTCTCACCGCTTCCGGCGGTCCTTTCTTCGGGAAAACAAGAGATGAGCTAAAAAATGTTACGGCACGGGATGCACTTAAACATCCTAACTGGGATATGGGTGCAAAAATCACAATAGACTCCGCTTCAATGTTCAATAAGGGGCTTGAGCTTATTGAGGCTCACTTCCTTTTTGATGTTGCACCCGAGGATATTGACATTCTCGTTCACAGGGAAAGCATAATCCACTCAATGGTTATGTATGACGACAATTCGGTTATCGCACAGCTTGGTCTTCCCGATATGAGAATTCCCATTCAGTATGCACTGACTTATCCCGAACGCTTCCCCTCTCCCGTAGGTGAACTGAATCTTGCCGAAATCGGAAAATTAACCTTCTATAATCCCGATTATGAGGTTTTCGACTGTCTTGGCATCTGCCGTGAAGCTATTATAAAGGGCGGTCTGTTCCCTGCGGCGGTAAACAGTGCAAACGAAGAAGCCAACAGACTTTTCAGAGAAGATAAAATCGGCTTCCTTGATCTGGGAAGACTTATAAGAACCGCTTTCAGCGTTACTCCCGACAAAAAAGACTATACTCTGGAGGATGTTTTCGAGGTTGACAAAGCGGCAAGAAAAGCCGTTCTTGAAGGCATCTGACAAAAACTGTATATATTATTATGATAAAATATTTAAAAGGGTGATTCTTTTTGCAAAATTTTCTCCTGTCAATTAATTTCGGTGCCGTATGGGGAAAGGTATGGCCGATATTTTTTGCAATTATCTTTTTCGGTGTTATAATTGCACTTCACGAATTCGGCCATTTCAGCACTGCAAAGCTTTTCAAAATCAAGGTAAATGAATTTTCAATAGGTATGGGACCTGCTCTGTTCAAAAAGCAGAGGGGTGAAACTCTTTATGCTCTGCGGCTTCTTCCCATCGGCGGCTTTGTTTCTCTTGAGGGTGAGGATGAGCTCTCCGAGGATCCCCGTGCATTCGGAAATCAGAAGGCTTGGAAAAGATTTATTGTAATTGCTGCAGGTGCCGTTCTCAATATAATTCTCGGTCTTGTGCTTATTGCAGTTATGCTGGGCATAAGCGGGGCGGCTCCCACCACTGTTGTAAGCGACACCTCCGACGGTATGTACACCTCTGAAACAGGTGTTCTTGTGGGTGACAGGATTATCAGTATCGACGGCACAAGGGTTCATTCCGCAAGAGACCTTTATTACTGTCTTTACAGAAACAATGACGGAAAATATGACATTGTCCTCAAACGTGACGGCGAAAAACTCACCTTCGAACAAATGGAAGTATTATACGATATGGAACAGGGCTACTGCTCATTTATCGTGGGAAGTGAAAAAGTAACAGCTCTCAATATACTTCCCGGAGCTGTCAAAGAAACTCTTTCAATGACAAAAATGATTTGGCTGAGCCTCATTGATATGATTGGCGGCAATTTCGGAATGGATGAGCTTTCGGGACCTGTGGGCACAATAGGAATTGTTGCCGATACCGCAAGCGACGCGGTAAATTCAGCAGATTATTCCGCAATTATTTTTATACTCGCTTTTATAACCGTAAATATCGGTCTTGTAAATCTTCTACCCCTGCCCGCACTTGACGGCGGAAGACTTCTGTTTATTGCAATTGAATTTATTTTCAGAAAGCCGGTTCCTAAAAAATTTGAAGCCGTTGTCCACGCGGCAGGACTCGTCCTTCTTCTGGCACTTATGGCATTTATAACATTCAACGATATTTCAAATCTTATAAAAGGATGATTTGTTTTGGCAAGTAAGAAACAGGTTAAAATTGCACATATCACTCTCGGCGGCGGTGCTCCCGTAAGAGTTCAGTCTATGCTCAACACCCTGTCTTCCGACATTGAAGGCTCGGTAAAGCAGGCAATTGAGCTTGAAAAAGCAGGCTGTGAAATAATAAGAGCCACCGTACCCGATATGACGGCGGTAAAAACAATCTCCGCCCTCAAGGAAAATGTGAAGGTTCCCATTGTTGCAGATATTCATTTCGATTACCGTATGGCTCTTGAGGCTCTTGCTGCAGGAGTGGACAAAATCCGCATAAATCCCGGCAATATCGGCTCAGACGAAAGAGTGAAGGCTGTTGCCGACGAATGTAAAAGAAAAGGTGTTCCCATAAGAATAGGTGTAAATTCGGGCTCTGTTGAAAAGGAAATTCTTGCAAAATACGGCTCCCCCTGTCCCGAAGCACTTGTTGAAAGTGCACTGTACCACGTAGGACTTTTGGAAAAGTTTGATTTTGACGATATTGTAATTTCAATAAAATCCTCCGATGTTTCAACAACCTGCAAAGCCTATCGCCTTATGGCACAGAAAACCGACTATCCTTTGCACATAGGTGTCACGGAAGCGGGAACAGAAAGAATGGGACTTATAAAGTCAGCTATGGGTATAGGCTCACTTCTTCTTGACGGCATAGGAGATACCATAAGAGTATCTCTCACAGCTCCCCCCGTGAAAGAGGTTTATGCAGGCTTTGATATTCTAAAGGCTGCAGGCCTCAGAAAAACCGGAGTAAACCTCGTTTCCTGTCCCACCTGCGGAAGAACAAAGATTGATTTAATCGGTCTTGCAACAAAGGTTGAAGAGGCTTTAAGAGGCTGTAACAAGAATATTACGGTTGCCGTAATGGGCTGTATAGTAAACGGACCGGGTGAAGCAAAGGAAGCGGATATCGGTATTGCGGGCGGTAACGGTGAAGGCCTTATTTTCAAAAAAGGTGAAATTCTCCGCAAGGTTCCCGAAGAAAACTTATTTAGAGAGTTTCTAAAAGAAATAGAATTACTCTAATAAAATCATTGATATAATTAACATAAAGACGGCAGAGTGCCGTCTTTTTTTATTAAATGTAAACAAATTTGTTGCCAATTGGTTACATTTTGTAATTTTTCACTTGCTTTTTGTTACAAAATAGGGCATAATATCCGTGTTGCGAAAATCAAAGGTTTGAATTATGTTCAAATATTCGGAGGTTTTTTAATGCATAATAACAAGATGCTGAAGGTCTTCAGTCTCATTCTGAGTGTTGTAATCTGTTTCACATCTCTCACGGTGACAGCAGCTGCAACAGAAACTCAAAAGGTAGACGGTGCTACTGCAATTATGGCAACAGCTTCCTCGCAGGTAGGCACATATGAAGGTTCCGGCGGCTATTCAAAATACGGTGCATATTTCGGTCAGCCTTACATCGCTTGGTGCGGTGCTTTTGTTTCCTGGTGTGCAAGAACAACAGGAATTCCCGAAAGTGTAATTCCCACAAATCTTTCAAGCACTTCTATGTGCAACTATTTCAAAGGACAGGGACTCTATCACAAAGCAAAGGCTTGGGGCGGAAATTATATCCCCAAAGCAGGCGACATCGTATTTTTCACCAGCTCTAACCCTTACAACAGAAATCCTAACGATTTATCACATGTGGGACTTGTTCTCAGTGCAACTTCATCATATGTTACCTGTATTGAAGGCAACTGCCCTGACAGAGTCCGTCAAATCAACAGAGAATACTCAACTTATATAGCAGGATTCGCAACACCGAAATATGACGGAGTTGACCTCAGTAATCCGAACACGTCCACATACAAAGCAGGAACATATATCACACAGGAAAAAATGAATTTCCGTGAAGCACCCGGCTC
This sequence comes from Acutalibacteraceae bacterium, assembly GCA_045534425.1. Lineage (GTDB taxonomy): Bacteria > Bacillota > Clostridia > Oscillospirales > Acutalibacteraceae > RUG806. The sequence continues at coordinate 8,116 of JAZSJT010000061.1, forward strand.
AACCGTTATCTGCCTTATTGATGCAGGCACCACACTTCAGGTTACAGCAATAGAAGGAGTATGGGGCAAAACAGAATATAACGGCAAAACAGGCTGGATTTCCCTTGAATACAGTGTATATAAGCCTGCAACAGACAACAATTCGGGAAGTGAAGAAAACAGCACTCCCGTAACTCCCCCCTCACCCCCCTCACAGAATAACCAGTACAGAGTTACTGAAGATATGAACATCCGTGAATCCTACACCTCAAGCAGCCGAATAATCGGCTCTGTTCCCGAAGGAACACTTGTTGAGGTGCTTGAGGTTACACAAGACAACTGGGGAAAGGTTTCCTTCGGCGGTGTTACAGGCTGGATGAGCCTTAACTGGAGCGTAAAATTCGAGCCTGAGGTTGACTGGCTTGTTCTTGATATCTCCTATTCACAGTCTCCCAAGGACCTTGACTGGAAGCAGCTTAAAAGCGAAGGTGTTCAGGGTGTTATAATTCGCGTAGGCGGAAGAGGCTCGGCAAACGGCAGAGTTATCTATTCCGATCAGTATTTCCTTGAGCATTATAAGGCTGCAAAAGCCGCAGGAATGTATGTCGGCGTATATTTCTTCAGCTATGCACTCACAAAGGCCCAAGCGATTGAAGAAGCACAGTATACTCTTGATGTTCTTAAAATAAATAACTGCAAGCTTGAGCTTCCCGTATACATTGATATGGAAGATTTCGGCAGCGATAAATCCCACCTTAATGCAGGTAAAGAGGTCTGCTCAATGGTTCTTGACGAATTCTGTAAAACCATTGAAAACGCAGGTTATATGGCAGGCATTTATGTCAGCAGCTCATTTGCCGAAACACACGTAAAGCCCGAGGTTTTCAATAACCGCTCCGCATGGATTGCAGAATGGGGCACAGATGTATGTTGCTTCAACGGCAGAGTTGATATGTGGCAGTATACAGAAAACGGCAGACTCAAGGGTGCAGGCAACAAAGACATTGATATGAACCGTCTTTACGTTGACTATCCCTCCCTCATCAACAGTCAGGATTACGAAAACGGTCTCATTGAAAAAGGCGATCTTAATTTTGACGGCAATGTTTCAGCATCAGACTCCAGACTCGCTTTGAGATTTGCGGTTGAGCTTGAAATCCCCACTTCCCTTCAGAAAACCGTCGGCGACATAAACGGTGACGGCAAGCTCAGCAGTGCGGATGCAAGAGATATTCTCAGAAAATCTGTATTTCAAGAATAATAAAAGTGCTGTATCTTAACGGTACAGCACTTTTTGTTTTATTATATAGGAAATTGCTCGCGTATGTGAGCAATTTACATATAATTCTCACAATGTGCTCATTGAATGACGCAAGCTTATTGAAAAAGAAACACCTACAGCCCCCAAGCTTGGGGGTAAGGAGTTGATAGATTGTAAGATTTTTCTTATTTTTCACAAAAACAGGGCAAAACGAAGACTTATATGCTCTTTCACAAAACAATCCGAACATAATAAATAAAGCCGTTTTATCGGCTTTAAGTCAAAATATATTCATTCTGTTATTTCTGCGGACAAAAAAAACAATACAGCTCATTCGATTTTGACCTGTATTGTTTTTTATTGTAATTTATCTGTGATTCTTTCTGTATGCAATATAATCTTCAAGAATAATTACAGCGGCAACCGCATCGACTGTATTTTTTCTCTTTGTTCCTCTCACATCGTTCATACTCATAAATTTATGAGCACTGACAGTTGTGAGCCGTTCGTCGCGAAGCACGGTTCTTATACCGCTTTCAGCCTGAAGCCTTGCGGCAAATTCCTTACAAGCCTCCGCTCTGAAGCCTTCTGTGCCGTCCATATTTTTAGGAAGACCTACGGCAATTTCCTCGGCTTTCAGCTCCTTTGCCTTCGCACTTATCTGCAAAACCAGCTTATCTGCATTTCGTTCTGTGATAACGCAAACAGGAGAAGCAAGAAATTCACTTTTATCACAAACGGCAAGACCTGTGCGGACATCGCCGTAATCTACTGCCAATATTACCATTATAACACCTTAAAATTCGGGGATTTCATAGTTGGGTGCAGTTACGGGTTCATCGGGATTTCCGGGTGAACCGCCTGAGGGTGAGGATGCACCTGAACAACCGCGGCATACGCCGGGAAGATGGTCAACCTTATACCAGCCTGTAGCACCTGAGCAGTCTGCATTTGCAAGAAGACCTGTTGCAGTACAGTATGTTCTTCTTACAACCTCGTTACCCATCTGGAAGCCCTTGTATTCAAGTCCTTCGTGGATACGGTTCATAACCTCTTTATAAACCTTACCTGCAGGATTCTGTCCGTAGAAGGAGGTATTGATAGCCTTCTGAACCTTTTCAAAACCGGTCCATGCACAGCCTACATAATAGCCTGTACCGCCGCAGAACCATTTATCGTGATTATCTGAGGTGGTACCTGATTTTGCCCAGTTTTCCTGTCCTGAAACAGCATAAGCACCGCCGGTGCCGTTAGGATAGGTAATAACACATTTGAGAAGCTGAAGCATAACGTCTGCAGTGCCTTCTGAAATCACCTGTTCACCCTCACGGTTGGGTTCAAGAATTACTTCATCTCCTGCCGCATTGGTAACCTTATAATAACACCAGGGCTCGTAATAAAGACCGCCGTTACCGAAGGTTACATATGCCGCCGCCATATCAAGACATGTGAGACCGTAATTCATGGCACCGATGGCAAGCGGAGCATAGTCTGCATCACCTTCAACCAGTGTTGAAATATGGAAACGGTCACGAAGGAAGCGGTAGCTTGTTGTGGGAGACATCATATCAATAATTCTTGCGGGAACCGTATTGAGTGAAGGTGCAATAGCCTGAGGAAGGTTTTTAAGGTCATCAATACTACCCGTTACACCGCCGTAGTTTGTGGGCCATGGTCTGTCTTCCCCCTTAACGGTAATACCGTAGTTGGGAATATAGGTTGACCATGTACAGTAATTGAGTTCAATTGAAGGAGCATAAGCGGAAAGGGGCTTTATTGTTGAGCCCGGCTGTCTGGGAGACGTCGTGCCTATATTAAGAGTTCTGTCACCGACTTTTTTACCGAGTCTGCCTGCAGTTGCAACAATCCTTCCCTCATAATCAAGAATTACCATTGAGGACTGAATTGCGGGATTATTCTCTGTATCCTCTTCCTTGGGGAATGTTATTCTGTTTTCATATACATATTCAATTTTGTCCTGAATATCGATATCAAGAGCGGCATAAACTCTCAAACCGCCGTAATATACCTTACGGAATGCCTCGGCTTCAGTATAACCGTACTGCTCTCTGAGGTCATCAATAAGAGCTTCAATAACAAGGTCAACATAATAGCTGTTATATTCTGTTTCAATAACCGTGTTTTCTTCCTCTTTTTCTTTATCATCCCTGCGGTTTTCTCCGTAGAATATTACCTCTTCTTTAAGAGCGGCATCATATTCTTCCTGTGTGATATAGCCTTCAGACATCATATAGTTAAGACAACCGATTGCACGCTCACGGTTGTTTTCATAATTCACAATGGGATTATAGCCTCTGGGAGCCTTTGTTATGGAGGCAAGAATTGCACTTTCCATAAGAGTGAGGTCGCCTACATCCTTATTGAAATAATACTCGGCACCCGTCTTTATTCCGTAGCAGCCCATATCAAGATAAATGGTATTAAGGTATGCCTCAAGAATTTCATCCTTATCAAAATGTCTTTCAAGAGCAAGTGCGTTTTTTATTTCTTTATACTTTCTTACAAATGTACCCTCGTTTTCGCCTGTAAGGTTCTTTATAAGCTGTTGCGTGAGAGTTGAACCGCCCTGTGAAAAGCTGTATTTTGCAACAACGCCTATGGTTCTAATCCAGTCAACACCCTTATGAGTGGGGAAACGCTTGTCTTCAAGAGCAACAACGGCATCCTGAAGGTCCTGACAGACTTCTTCAAGGTCTACCCATTCACGGTTTTCTTCACCGTGAAGGCGGGCAATTTCAACTTCATTTCCCTTTGCATCATATCCGAATATGATAGTTGTCTGGCTCTGGTTGGCTATATAGTTGTTAAGGTCTATATAGTCCACGCCTGCAATATCATTTTCGGGATTTTTACCAATGGTCAGAAGTCCCACATCAGTGAAAACATCAAGAACAATCATTCCTGCCGTAAGGACACCTATCATAAAAATCATAAGAAATGCCGTGAGAAAGGCGGTAAGACCGCGGCTCATTGTCTTTTTCTTTTTTCTTCTTTTTTTCTTTACGGGAGCAGTATTGTCTTTACTCAAATCACTCATCCTTTTTTATGTAATTATTGTAAAATTATTATTTTTTCATATACGGCATATAGTATAACACATATTTTCCGAAATGTTTAGTATATTTTTAAAAAAAATTACCAAATATTCTTTAAAAATAATTAAAGAAGTTGATAATATGAGCAAAAACAAAAAAAATCTTTATATTTTTCTGTGCATATGCTTTCTTTCCATTTTTCTGACAGGAATATACTACAGTGAAAAAAATGATATTACGACAGCTTTTGTTCTGACAGAATATGAGGGGAAAATCGCAGTTTTCATAAAAGGAGATGACACCCCCCAACAAATTATTGATACTGAATTTCAAAGTCTTCCGAAAAACGACCAAGAAAAGCTGAAAAACGGAATTGAAGTTAATTCACTTGAAGAGCTCTACAGCCTTATAGAAGACTTTTCGGGATAATTTATTGACATTTTTCTCCCGAAAGCTTAATATTGATATATAATCTGATTGACGGAAGGATGTTTTGTATGCATTACACAATGAATATTGCGGGCTGCGAAAGAAATCTGCCTCTTTGCCCTCTTAATGAAAATCTTATGATAGGTGCGTTTGTTATTTTCGGCGATCCCGAGCTCACAACCGCCTGTGCCGAAAAGCTGCTTTCTATGGCTCCGGAATATGATTATCTTATTTCTGCAGAAGCAAAGGGCATTCCCCTTGTTCACGAAATGGCAAGACTTAACTCAAATCAGAAATATTTTCTTGCAAGAAAGGCTCCCAAGCTTTATATGACAGGTGTTTTCGAAGCAAAGGTTCGTTCTATCACCACAGAAAAGGAGCAGACACTTTATCTCGACACTGCAGATGCCGAGCTTATGAAGGGCAAGAAAATTTTAATTGTTGACGATGTTATTTCAACAGGAGAATCACTTTATGCCATTGAACAGTTAGTTGAAAAGGCAGGCGGCATCATCTGCGGCAAGCTCACAATCCTTGCAGAAGGCGATGCCACATCAAGAGACGATATAAAATATATCGAAAAGCTTCCCCTTTTCGATAAAAACGGCAATCCTATTGAATAAAAACGCAAAAAAAAGCCCTGAGAAGCATCTCAGGGCTTTTGAATTTTTATGTGCTTATGCAAAAAGGTCTGTAAACCACTGTATGATGAAATTGAACAGAGCTATGAGCCAATCAAAAGGACTTATTATAACTTCTGTATCAAGAAGCAAGCCGCAGGCATCACATTCTCCGTCGCTGTCCTTATCATTATGAGGAAGAACACCTATAGTTTTTGTTTCATAAGAATTACATCTGCTGCAGTCACGCTGCTCAAAGCCTTCTTCCGTGCAGGTGGCAGTGTCAACACTGTACCAAGCACCGAAATTGTGCCCCATTGCGGAACCTGTATCGTAATCCTTGTAATTATCACCGCAAAGCGAACACATATACTGAGTATAGCCGTCTTCAACACAGGTGGGAGAAACAACCGTCGTTGTATAAGAATGACTGCATTCTTCTGCAGCAGCAGCTGAAAAAGCAAAGAAAGAAATTACCATTATCGAACAAAGAACAAGACTTATAATTTTTTTCATTTCAATTACTCCTTAAACTGAATTTAATTGAATGTATACACTTATTATTGTATCACAAGATTTTTTTCCTGTCAAACACTTTCAATAAATCTCATAAATGCAGCTTTGCCTGCATCTGTTCTCTTGTAAACTCCTGCGTGTTCGAGAACTGTTGCAAAAACCCTGCCAACCTCATCTCTTAAAATATTCATACAGTTATCTTTTGTGAAGGTATAATCGTTAATAAATGAATTTACCCAGTCTGCGTGGTGAACGGTAAGTTCATCAGCTGTCAGATCTGTGCCCTCGAGAATGTGTTTTTCTACAGCTTCAAGCTCATCCTTGAGTCTGGGAGGAAGCACTGCAAGTCCCATAACCTCGATAAGACCGATGTTTTCTTTTTTTATGTGATGAAGCTCTGCATGAGGATGATATACGCCTAAAGGATGCTCTTCGGTTGTGATATTGTTACGAAGAACAAGATCCATTTCAAAAAGCTCTCCTCTTCTTCTTGCAATGGGTGTTATTGTATTATGAGGAGTGCCGTCTGTTTCTGCAAAAATGAAAGCCTCCGCATCGGTGTAGCCTCTCCACTTACAAAGAATTTTATCGGAAAGCTCAATAAGGCTTTTCTTGTTTTCGGACTGAAGTCTTATTGTAGACATAGGCCATTTTACAAGACCTGCCTTTACATCTGAAAATCCTTCAAAAAAGATTTCCTTTTCAATGGGTGCTCTTTCCATTGCAAATTCATATCTTCCGCCCTGAAAATGCTCGTGGGAAAGAATTGAACCGCCCACAATGGGAAGGTCGGCATTTGAGCCGAGGAAATAATGGGGGAAATATGTTACAAATTCAAGAAGCTTTGCAAATGCACTCTTATCTATAGTCATGGGGGTGTGCTTGCCGTTGAAAACGATACAGTGCTCGTTATAATAAACATAGGGTGAATACTGCATAAACCAATCTGATTCATTGATTGTTACGGGGATTATGCGGTGATTCTGACGGGCAGGAAAATCAATTCTTCCCTGATAGCCTTCACATTCACGGCAAAGCATACATTTGGGATAGCCCACCTGAGGCATATTTTTTGCGGCAGCTATAGCCTTGGGATCTTTTTCAGGCTTTGAAAGATTTACGGTTATATCAATTGTTCCGTATTCACCCGTCTGCTGCCATTTGAGAATTTTTGCAATTCTGTCACGGCGGATATAGTTTGTGTCCCCACTGAATTTATAATACCAGTCTGTTGCCTTTTCGGGCTCATCATTATATAAATCACGGAATTTTCTGATAACCTCCGAGGGACGGGGGGTGAGAATTCCCATAATTTTTGTGTCAAACAAATCTCTTGAAACTGTTCCGCCGTCAATAAGCCCCATTTCAACGGCATCGTCACAAAGGGACTCAAGCACTGCGGCAAGTGAACCGTCAAAGGGCTCAACAGAGCTGTCGTAGTCATTTTTACCGAAAAGAGCAAGTATGCTGTTTATGCAGTATGTTCTGTCGGCTTCTTCAACAAGCCCCGAAGCTACGGCATAATTCACAACTGCCTTGATTTTTGAATCTGTCATAAAAAAAGACCTCACATAAAAAAGTTACTTATATTAAAGCATAAATAAGAACTGTTGGCAAGAAAAAATTTACTGTAAAAAACATTTGCATTAAACAAAACCTGATTGTATAATAAAGAAAAAACTCAAGGAGCTTTCTTATGAAATACGAAAATAACTGGGAATCCCTTAATTCCCGTCCCGTCCCCGAATGGTTTGCTGATGCTAAATTCGGCATTTTTATTCACTGGGGACTTTATTCCGTTCCTGCATATACCGCAAAAGGACAGTATGCCGAATGGTATCAGTGGCAGCTTGAAAAACAGCCTGAGCTCACAACAAAGGACTGGCACGAAAGCGTTTACGGAAAAAATTATAAATATACCGATTTTGTTGAAGGCTTCAAGGCTGAGCTTTTTGATGCAAAGCAGTGGGCAGAGCTTTTCAAAAAATCCGGTGCCAAATATATAAATATCACTTCAAAGCATCACGACGGCTTCTGTCTTTTCAAGACAGACTATGCATGGAACTGGAACTCTGCGGATGTCGGTCCTCACAGAGATTTTTGTATGGAATTAAAGAAAGCTATGAAGAATACGGGAGTGCGTTTCGGTGTTTATCATTCCGTTTATGAATGGTTCCACCCTCTCTATCTCAAGAACCCAGAGGAATATGCACTGAAGCATCTTCATCCTATGCTCAAGGAGCTTATCACAAAATATGAGCCGGCTACCCTCTTTACAGACGGTGAGTGGGACCACCCCAGCTCCACATGGCATTCAACGGAATTCTTAACATGGCTTTATAACGAATCTCCCGTTAAGGATTACATTGTTCCCAACGACCGTTGGGGCAAGGAAACAAGAGGACGCTTGGGAGGAAACTTCACCACCGAATACGGTTATATTGAAGAAGGCAGAAAAATTGAGGATGTTGAGCTTGACCGTCCCTTTGAGGAATGCAGAGGTATCGGGCGTTCCTTCGGCTTCAACAGAATTGAAACCACGGAGGACTATCTTTCTGCCAAAGAGCTTATTAAAATGCTTGTTGAGCTTGTTTCAAAGGGCGGAAACTTCCTTCTTAACATAGGCCCTGCCGCAGACGGCACAATCCCCGTAATTATGGAAGAAAGACTTCTTCAAATAGGTCAGTGGCTCGAAATCAACGGCGATGCAATTTACGGCACCCGTCTTTACACAAAAAATCCACAGAAGGATATTTATTACACCAAAAAGGGAGAAAAGATATTTGCAATAATCAACCGCTTCCCATTCGGCAGCGTCACTCTTTCCGAAGTGGATTATGACGAAAGGCTCAAAGCAAGACTTCTGTCTCACGATGCTGTTCTTACTACGGAAAATGACGGCGGCAAGCTTAAAATCAACTTCCCCGCAATAAATCCCGACGAAATCAAATGTCAGCATATGTATGCCATTGAGCTTACAAAATAAAGCAAAATAAATATGCCCTGCTTCCTTTTTTTATCGGAAGCAGGGTGTGTTTATTTATTTCTTAATTGCCTTGAAGGTGAGAGTGTGCTCGCCGAGGTTTTCGCCTGTGACTTTAACAGTGATGTTTCCTGACTTTCCTGTTGTTCTTATCCAGAAAGCACGGGCACCGCCAATGAGGGCAAATTCATCGGGGCCGATAACCTTTGCGGGACCGTCAACCTCAACCTTTATGCTGTTGTTGGCAAAGGGAAGACGGTTGCCGTTCTGGTCAACGCACATAAGCTCAACTCTTGTAACATCATATGTCTTGTCTTCTGTGAGCGTGTCACTGTCTGCTTTTACGGTAAGCGACTGACTGTTTGCGGCGGTCCGTGTAACGGATTTTACGAGAATTCCGTTCTTGTAGCCGTCAAAACGGTATTCAACCTGCTCGTCACCCCAGTTGGCAAAATATTTTGTAACGATATCAACAATTTCGGATATCTTCATTTTGCCCTTGAGGAATGAATATGCTATTTCAAGATAGTGCTGAGGAGGCATAATATAGCCGTGAACACCTGCTGCAACAAGTGCATTTTTTAGAGGACCTGCAACATCGGGAGAAAGTCCTTCTTCCTCTTCAAGAGAGCTTCCTATAAAGTCTTTCGGAAGAATGGGGGGATGAGGAAGATTGGGATAGGCTTTTTTATCGGGATATGCAGTGCTCTTATATTTGCCGTTTTTATAGATTTCAACATAATCGCAGTTTGTAAAGATATATGTCTGACCGATAATGGCACCGGGATGCTCACCGACATCCATAGCAGAAGAGGTTTCAAGCACAGGAATGTCGTCCTGCTGTGAAGAATATACTGCGGCGGCAAGCTTGGGGATACGGAACATATCAGCAACACCGTGATAGCATATTCTGTCACCGCTTCCGAAGTCTTTATGTGTATTATAGTCAGCCATACACCAGCCGATAGCACCCGTATGGCGTTTTGAGCCGAAGGATGTATTCTGAACTCTCAGGTGTCTTAATGCGTGCTCTGTTCTGAGTGCTTCTCTGTCAAAGGTCTTTGTGGGGAACATATGACCGTTATGTTCTGTTACAAGATAAGGAGCCTTTATTCCGCAGGTTATGATTGCGGGAACAAGGTTTATGGGACCGCCCGAATGTATGAAATCGTTATATGTATATACATCCTCTAAAAGGTGGCTTCTCGGGAAGTTTCTGACACCGCCCGTCTGTCTTGTGGGATCAAGACTTCTTGCAAGTGCATTCGTTTCGGTATAGAATTCGTCACAGTCGTTTCCTTCGTTTACTCTGACACCCCACAGCACTACCGAGGGGTGGCTTCTGTCACGGATAACCATTGAACGTATGTTTTGGAGACAGTTTTCTCTCCATTCGCCTTCACCCAAAAACTGCCAGCTTGGCATTTCGGTGAATACGAGAAGACCGATTTCATCACAGCGGTCAAGAAAATGTATTGAATCTGGATAATGTGCAGTTCTTACGATATTACAGCCGAGAGTATATTTCATAAAATCGGCATCGGCTATCTGTGCGGAGGCAGGCATTGCATTTCCCACATAAGGGTAGCTTTGATGACGGTTGAGACCTATGAGCTTTACCTTTCTGCCGTTAAGAACAAAGCCTGTTCTTGTGAATTTTGCTTCTCTGAAGCCGAAACGCTTAACTACCTCATCATCACCGTAGGTTACGCGAAGATTATAAAGCTTGGGATTGTCAATATCCCATAAATTAACATTTTTCAATTTCCAGCGAATGCGAATTGCCTTACCGTCGGCATCAGCAATTTTCTTTCCGATTACAGCGTCACCGTCAAGAAGCTCAAAATTGACTTTACCCGTGATTTTTTCGGAAAAAGTAACATCAGCTTCAAGAATTTTTTCACTGTAAAGCACATCGGGAGTTTTTACGAAAACATCTTCAATATAGACCTCGTCATATATGTCAAGATGTACTTCTCTGTAAATACCGCCGTAGCCGAGATAGTCAACAACCTTGCCGAAAGGCGGAATTTCAGGTCTTTCGGTGGAATCAAGCATAACAGCAAGACAGTTATTGCTCTTATTTACTTTATCTGTTATATCAAACGAAAATGGAGTGTAACCGCCCTTGTGCTCACCGATATATTCACCGTTAAGGTATACCTTTGCATAGTTTGCGGCACCCTCAAAGGTTATAAAAATATGCTTGCTTCCGTCAAAGCCTTCCTTGGGAACCCGGAAAAACTTTCTGTAACAGCTTACGAACTGAAATTCCTCTTCACTGAAATAGTTATAAGGCAGTTCTTTATTTGTGTGAGGGATATCAACTCTAACAAAGGCACTGTCATCATAACCTGATTTCACCATTTCCTCCGAAAAGGTTTCACTGTATTTCCAGCCGAAATTAAGATCAGTTATTTTTCTCATACCCATTCTCTCCTTTTAATGAATATACAGGTTTATTATATCCGTAATTTCCTATTAAGTCAATCACATAAAAAGGTGTTGATTTGTATGAAAAATGTGTTATTATATAAATAACTTATAGCGGGGAGGATATTTTTATGAAAAAAGCACTGAAAGCTGCCGCAACAGCCGCAGGAATTGCCGCAGGGCTCGGCACTGCATATGTGGGAATGGGCGGTCTTCTTTGTTGGGGGATTCTATCAAAAAGAACCTGCAACAAGCATCCCGAAGAGCTTCTTGACATTCCGGATAATATGAAAAGATATTTTGACGATGAGCTTTTCAGAACTGCAGACGATTGGTATAATGCAATTAATCCCGAAGATACCGTGCTTAAAAATGCAGACGGAGAAACACTTCTTTCAAAGGAAATACTTCAGGAGAAGGCTTCTCACAAATGGCTTATTGCGGTTCACGGCTACACATCCCGTCCGAGAGCTATGGCAAGACAGGCTATATGGTTCTATAAAAGGGGATATAACTGTCTTCTTCCCTGTCAGCGTGCTCACAGAAATCAGGAAGCAAAATTCACATCAATGGGATATTATGAAAAATATGACATCGTTTCGTGGATAAGTTATATTCTTTCAAAGGACCCCGAAGCCCAAATTGTGCTTCTCGGTATTTCAATGGGCAGTGCCACAGTTATGCTCACAACCGGAGAAAAGCTTCCCAAAAATGTAAAATGCTGTATTGCAGACTGCGGATATTCGGACTGCTATGAGCTTTTCAAGGGCTCAATCACGAAAGAAGCGGGGCTTCCCGAATTTCCCTTCCTCGGTGCCGCAAACACATTCGCAAAACTGTTTCTCGGCTGGAATTTCAAGGACTGTTCACCTATAGAGGCAGTATCCCGCTCTGTAACCCCTACGCTTTTCATTCACGGTACGGCTGATCCCGTAGTCCCTTTCTGGATGATGGAAGCTCTTTTTGAAAAATGCTCCGCAAAAAAGAGCAAGCTCACGGTTGAAGGAGTCGGTCACGATCAAGCCTGTGAAAAAGCTCCCGAAAAATACTGGGAAGCCGTTCAGCAGCTTCTTGATGAAGTAAATCTTTAATTTCAAATCAATATTTTCAGAAAAAATTCATATAGTTTTCATCAAAAAGAAAAAAACCGGATTTCACTTTTGTGAGTTCCGGTTTTCCTTTTTCAAAAACATACTTACTTGTAAAAATTATAGAGTGCCGATGTTGTTGTAGCCGTGTTATCAACATACCAGGACTTTCCGATTTTTATGAGCTTTACATCTGCTTTAAGAAGCTCTTTTCCGTCTTCAAAAACACTGACCGCAACAGTTTTAACTGCACTGATGTCTTCAGTCTCAACACCGTATGAGGTATATCTTTCTGTATCGGCCTTGCTTAAATATTCCGTTTTATCAACATCCGTTACATTCACGGCACTCACTTCAAAGCGATAGTCTTCTCCGTAGAGCTCCTGATAAATTCCGATTGATTTTTCACTGAGCTTTACGCCTGTATTCTCATCAAAAAGCTCTTGAGTACCCTTTAATTTATCGGCATATGAATAAACATTTGCTTCAAATGCTGTGAAAAATACTTCGTCATTAAAGAATTTATCACCGAAAATTTCTTCACGGGCTGATTTGAGCTTTTCTATGTAACCGGTGAAGATACTGTCATAATCATCCCATCCGCAGGTGTTTACGAGCTTTTCATAAACGGGATACATCTCGGAAATGAGCTTTCCCGAAAAAGCTCCGTCATCCGAGAGAGTTTTTTCACCCTTGAAAAGGTCATCGGAATAAAGCTTTCCGTCTTCATCCGTCTTCACGGCAGGCTCAATATAGTTTTTTCTTATAAAATCTCCGAATTTGTCATTTTTACTGAGCACGGTATTTTTATATGCATTATATCCGTCACCGCCCGAAACTATGGTTGAAACAAAATTTTCTGCAACCTTTTCGGGATGAAATGCTATATATTTGGAGTTAAATGTCGCAACACATACAACAACAAGAATTGCGGCAACTGCAATAATGGAAATTACAGCATAAGCCTTGATATTGAAGCTTTTTTCCTTTTTATTCATATCAGACACCTCCGTTTTCCGCTTTATTTTCACGGCGGGAAATAAGCTCTTTTGTTATCTGCTCTTTCTTCTCTCCTATCATATCATAAAAGAAAATCGGTACAGCCTGCAAAACAACAAATGCCGCGGGAATTATGGTGTAAATCATAAGAAGCTTATTGAGAGTGCCGTCTGTCTGGGAAGCGTATGCCACATTGGCATCCGTTGAAACAAGATAGCCCGACCATGTGTATAAAAGCCAAGGCCCCAGTGCCTTTGTGAAGGCGGAAGCTACCTTTGAAAAAAGTCCGTAGCCGGCATATGCAAGTCCCTCCTGACGCTTTCCCGTTTTATATTCAATTTCATCAACACAGTCCGCAATCATAATATTGGGGGTAACATTGGTGTTGCCGTGCTGAAGTCCGCAGAAGAAATTTAATATAAGGAAAGGAATTATAAGCCCGTCATTGAAGCCTATTCCGCGGGACACAAGGAAAAGGATAGCAAGAGACGATGCACCGTAAAGGCTGAAAAGAATGAAGGTCTGCTTTGTTGAGAACCTTTTGAGAACAAGGTTCACAAGAAGCGTGCCCACTGCTGTGCCTATACCCATGGGAAGAAGAAGTCCCAATTTAAGGTCTTTAGAGCCCAGAAGATATATAGCAATATAAAGAGATACCGTACCGTATACGCCTCTTCCGAAGCCGCAGAGCTTTGTCAGAGAAACCATAAGAAGATTTTTGTTTGTAAACACCACTTTTACGGCATCCTTAAGGCTTACCTTTTCCTGTGTAAAAGGAACTCTTTCTTTATTATTCACAAAGAAAATCATTGTAAAGAGAATAATACCGAGAGCACATATGCCTGTTGAAATAACAAGGTCAAGTCCCTGTCCTTCCGCATTCTTGAACTGCTGTTCACCCATAACTGCTTTCATTATGAGACCAACAACAAGAATAACAACCATACCGCCGGACTGTCCCACGGATTTAAGAAAAGATGCTATAGAAATGGCACTTGAACGCTCCGAGGGTTCGGGAGAACACAAAGCACCGAAGCAGTTAGCGGGGCTTTCAACCGCACAGCAAATCATGGTATATGCGGAATAAATAACGAACATCCACACAACGGCAGCTGTCTGATTATCGGTGTCGGGAGATACAAAAACAAACATTGAAATGAGTGCAAGCGGAATAACACCGAAGCCTACCCACGGCTTTACTTTACCGAATTTTGTTCTCGTATTATCAACAAGATATCCGATAACAAGCTCACACACCGCTCCTACAATACCTGCAACAAAGAACACCATTGATATCATATTTGACATAAAATCGGGATCAAAGCCTTTTCCTTTAAATGCAAAATCTGCAAAAAAGGTTGCCGTGTAGTCAGGCATCCAGCCTGTCAGAAGTGCAATACCGAAAAGCCCTATTCCGAAGGTAATGATTTCAGATTTTTTCATATATTTTGTTTTTCCGGACATAAAATCTGCCTCCTTTTGGTATATCTTATTATTTATAGCACTAAAAAAATTAAGTTTCAATTAGTTATTTCACCAAATGTAAAACACGGGTTTTAGTAACTTTTAAGACTCTGCAAAAAAAAACGTAAATTCCCAAAGTAAGTTCCACAGTAGTACACCAGTAGATTTTACACTGAGAAACAAGTGGAAATAACTATGGGAAGCAGTAATAAAAGCATAGAAAACAAGCAAAAAACAAAGCAAAAAAAGACAAAAGGGCAACC
>JAZSJT010000031.1:0-3531 GCA_045534425.1 Acutalibacteraceae bacterium
GAAAATAATCAGAACCTAATTGTCGAAGGTTGCTATGTTCCATTCGATTGGCAGAAAGACTTTGACTCCGAATATCTTGAAAGCATCAAATATTACTGTCTGGTAATGAGTGAGGAATATATCAGAAACCACTTTGCCGACATTAAGAAATATGCAAGAGTCATTGAAAATCGTTTGGATGATGAATGGTGCACAATGGAGAGTGTGTTAGCAGACAATTTAGAAATGTTAGCCCTTGCACAAGAGCATAATGTGAACTATATACTCATTGACGATAAGTACGAAATCAATATTGAGTTATAACGATAAATTCCAATAGGTAGAACAGTTAGGAAAACAAGAATTTGTAGGTGAATTATATGAAAACAAGAAAGGTTGTTGTACTGCCATACGATGTGGCATGGCAATCAGCTTTTGAAAAAATAAAGGGTGAGATTGAAGAAGCAATTGGCGATTTAATCATCGGCATTGAACATGTCGGAAGCACCTCTGTCGAAGGAATGTCTGCCAAGCCTTGTATTGATATTGATGTAGTTATTGAGGATATTGTAACATAAAAATAAATCCTAAACAGATAGGTGCAAATAAATTACAGATATTAACCAGAGCATTTGAAAACCACGAAAGAAAGTGTTAAACTTAAACAAATAGTAACAAGGTGTATGATAAGAAGTTTTTCTTTAAGTTAAGTATGAAAGCGAGAGGATGTATATGACTATTACTGCACATACAGGCTGTATGGGTACAGAAGATAACACGCTGGAGTCCATACAAAAGGGTGCAGAGTATGCGGATGTAGTAGAGTTTGATTTGAACTTTACAAAAGAGGGCGTACCCGTTTTATCACATGATGAGCCGAAGGGTGACGAGATTACCTTCATTTGTGCGGCAAAGATTGTCAAGTCTATAGAGAGCCTTAAAGTGAATGTTGACCTTAAAAGTGTTGCAAAATTAAAAGAGATAGTAAAAATTGCAAAGAAGTGGGATATACTCGACCGCATTTTCTTTACGGGTGTAAAAGATGAATTTGTTGAAACTGTAAGAAAAGATGCTCCCGAAGTGGTGTACTATCTTAATGTTGATGTTGATAAAGCGAAAAATAAGAACGAAGAGTATATTGAATCTCTTATTAAAAAGGTTAAAGATGCAGGAGCGATTGGTATAAACTTTAACAAGGATAATGCATCGTTTGAACTTGTGCACTTATTCCGGGAAAATGACCTTCTTGTGTCCATATGGACAGTTGATAAAAAAACGGAAATGCACGAAATCATATCCTACAGACCTGATAATATTACTACAAGAAGACCTGATATTTTAAAAAGGGAACTTGAAATAGTAGAAAATGTAGATTAGTTAGAAATTTTCAGGCAAAAGAATATAAGTAAAACAAAAAGGAGATATTATTATGAAAAACAAAAAGAAGATTATAACTGCTGTTATAGCGGTTGTTCTTGTTATCGGTATTGTAGGTGCAGGAATAGGTCTTTATACGAAGAGGTATTCCAAAGATAAAAATGATACCGAGGAATTATACAGACAAAATGTAGCTTCTGTAGGATACGAAAATACTGTTGAAACAGCATATCCTCAGACTGACCTTTACGGTATTATTGATGAGCATTTCCGTTCAGAATTACCTGAAGGTAAAACCGAAAAGAAGGCTATTGTTATCGGATTTGACGGCTGCCGTGCCGATGTGCTCACACAAGCCCAGCAGGAAAACAGCGCTGTAAATGCACTGCTTCAGGACGGTGCTTCAATTAATCTTCTTTACTGTGGCGGTGTAAATTATCCCGAAATTAACACTCAGGATACTTCAACCGCACCCGGTTGGTGTTCAATCCTTACAGGAGTATGGGCAGATAAGCACGGAATTACAGGCAATGATATTACAAAGAGTATGGATACTAAGACTCTTATGACCACTCTTACTGAAGAAAAGGTAATTGACAGTGCTTCTTTTATCACAAAATGGGCAGGCCATTTTTCAAGAAGAAATGCTACATATCTTCTTGAAAAAGAGTATTGTGAAGAAAACAATCTCGGTGTAAGCTTCAACAAATGCAAAAACAACGAAGCATCTCATCAATTTGTACTTGAGGAAGTAAAAAAAGAGAATTGTGCTGATTTTGTTTTTGTAATTTACGAGCATACTGATTCCACAGGACACGGTAAAGGCTTCACTATCAATAATCCCGAATATCAGCAAGCTTTCAAAGATTCCGATGCCTGTGCTTTTGAAACTCTCGAAGCAATAAAAGCAAGAGAAACCTTTGAAACAGAAGACTGGCTTATCATTATTACTTCTGACCACGGTGGCATCAGAACTAACCACGGCGGCGAAAGCATCCAGGAAAGAATGACATTTGTTGTAATGAACAAGGAATGGAACTAAAAAAGCGAAGTCTCCTTGCTTTTGCGGGGAGGCTTGCATTTTTTCGGAAGGTGAGAAATATAAGTGGAAAGAAAATATTCGCATATAATAGTTATAGGTGTAGACGGAGCAGGCAGCTGGTTTAAGATTGCCGACACACCTTTTTTTGATAAAATATTTGAAAACGGTGCCGTTACATACAATGCACTTTCTTCAAAGCCTACCATAAGTGCAGAGTGCTGGGGTTCAATGCTTATCGGCGTTGGTCCTGAGGTGCATAGGCTTACTAACAAACGGGTTACAGTTTTGCCTTATCCCGTATGGTCGAAGCATCCTACGGTTTTCCGCCGAATAAGAAAGGCTTACCCTAAGGCTGAGCTCGGTGCTTACTGTGAATGGAATCCTATTAATAAGGGTATCGTTGAAAAAGGACTTGGAGCAGAGAAGAAAACAGCAAAGGATAAGGAGATGACGCCTCTTATCTGTAATTATATTTATGAGAAGAAGCCTGATTTTCTTTTTGTTCATTTTGACAGTGTTGACGGTGCAGGTCACAGCAATGGTTACGGAACGCCTAAGCACATAAGTGCAATAGAAGAGGTTGACAAGCTTCTCGGAAATGTTTATTCTGCAGTTAAAGGTGCAGGCATACTTGACGATACACTCTTTATGGTTATTGCAGACCACGGCGGTACTAATAACGGAGAAGGCAAGGGTACTCACGGCGGTTGGACTGATGAAGAGAAATATGTAACCTTTGCCGCAGTCGGCAAAAATATAAAAAGCGGTGAAATCAAAGAAATGAATATCCGTGACCTTGCAGCTATTGTCCTTTATGCTATGGGTATAGAGGCTCCCGGCTTTGATGAAAAGGGCTGGACTTCACAAATTCCAAAAAGGCTTTTTAATGATTATGAATGTGACTATCGTGATATTTCACATCTGACAGGTGCGGCACCGAGAATTTCAAAAAAGCACCACGAATCAGAGCCCGCGTAATAAACCGTGAAGACAGAGATAACAATTATTTAAAAGAGGAATCCCTATGAATTTTATAAAAGTTACTGACAATAAAAACGTTTTTGCTGACGGTATTCACGACGACACAAAAGCTCTTCAGGAGTGTATAGACGAAGTGAAAGATGGCGGAACAG
>JAZSJT010000011.1:0-1640 GCA_045534425.1 Acutalibacteraceae bacterium
CAAAGAGCAATACCGATGTTTCCGCAAAGAAGAGTTTTTTCGGGGTACTGCTTTTTTATAATCTCATAAGTGAGTGTGGCAGTGGTGGTTTTTCCGTTTGAACCCGTGATTGCCACATAATGCTGAGGTGCAGAAACCATAAAAGCAAGCTCAATTTCCGTTATAACCGAAATACCTCTTTCACGAAGACGCTTTACAAACCAAAGCTTGCCGTTAATCCCGGGGTTTTTTACTGCAAGAAAATAATCTTCCTCAAAAATCTCTTTATCCTGATTTACCACACGGACTCCGTTTTCAAGAAGCCACGGCAATTCTTCTATTGAATCGAGTGCCTTTGATTCGGAAACGGTGACTTCGGCACCGAGCTTCAGAAGAAGCTTTACCGCCGCCATACCGCTTCTCGCAAGTCCTAAAACAAGCACTCTTTTATCCTTAAAATCTGTCATATATCCTCCGACAAAAGAAGAATTCTGAAATACAACAACTTAATATTGCTTTAATAATATTATAATATGCAGAACATATAAAAGTCAATGAAAACAAAATACTAAAAATGTATAAAAATTATTTTCATTTATAACAAAAAATATCCCGACACCAAAAGGCATCGAGATAGTGAAATAATTGAAATATTTATCTCTTTGAGAACTGTCGTAGCGTTAAGAAAACAGTCCGGGGGACTGTTTTTAGCTGCGACCGCAACGGCTTTGCCGTGAGGACCACCTCAGTATTAATAAATATCCCGACACCAAAGGGCATCGGGATAGTGAAATAATTGAAATAATTATCTCTTGGAGAACTGAGGTGCACGACGGGCGCCTTTGAGTCCGTATTTCTTTCTTTCCTTCATTCTGGGGTCTCTTGTTAAGAAACCTGCCTTCTTGAGGAGAGGACGAAGATTTTCATCATGCTGAAGAAGTGCTCTGGAAAGGCCGTGACGGATAGCACCTGCCTGACCTGTAACACCGCCGCCCTGTACTTTACAGATAACGTCGAACTTTTCTTCTGTTTCTGTAAGAACGAGAGGCTGACGAACGATAAGTTTAAGTGTTTCAAGACCGAAATAATTGTCAATTTCTCTGTCATTGATTATGATTTTACCTGTGCCGGGATATACTCTTACACGGGCAATTGATTTCTTTCTTCTACCTGTGCCGTAGAAATAAGGATTTCCTTCGTACATTTAATTTTGCCTCCCTTTCTTAAAATTCTCTGATAACGGGCTTCTGAGCAGCGTGGGGATGCTCTGCACCTGCATATACGTGTAAACGGTTCATAGCGGCTCTGCCTATGGAGTTGGAAGCAAGCATACCCTTAACAGCCTTTTCTACTGCAAAGCAGGGCTTTGTTTTCATAAGAGTGCTGTACTTAACAGACTTCATATTGCCGATATAACCTGTGTGATGATAATACATCTTCTGATCAAGCTTCTTACCTGTGAGAACAACCTTGGATGCGTTGATGATGATTACGTTATCACCGCAGTCAACATGAGGTGTGAAAGTAACCTTATGCTTGCCGCGAAGAAGAACTGCAGCTTCAACAGCGAGTTCGCCGAGTGTTCTGCCTTCTGCATCAAGAACGTACCAATTGCGTTCAACATTCTGGGGATTAGCCATATAAGTTGACATAATTGAACC
>JAZSJT010000008.1:0-5153 GCA_045534425.1 Acutalibacteraceae bacterium
TATGGTCGGAGTGACGGGATTCGAACCCACGACCTCTTGGTCCCGAATGTGAAATTCTATTCATTATTAAAGTTTATTAAATCTTGACAAACATTGATATTGTTGGGATTTTAGAAGTTATCTTTTATTCGTAAACAAAAATATTTTTATGTGTTTTTATATTATGTTAGAAAAAATGTTAGAAATAAATTGAACCTATCATTACAAAAATTAGCAAAGTATATTTTGATGTAGAAAAGTTAAAATTTTGCAGTAAGTCTGATTATTGCAGTCAACCTATAGTTTAATCAAAAAAAGTGGAGAGAAAAGGCATTTTGTCTTTTTTCTCCACTTTTTTCAGGATAGGAATGTTTAAACTGCGTAGCAGTGCGAAGCACTTCGAAGCAGTAGCAGTTTTCAATGTTTTTTTGTTGGAAACTTGCTGTTCAACAAAAAAATGTTGTAAACTGCGGAAAATCCGCAGAAAACTATCGGTTGCCGAACAAAGTAAATTTTCTGTACTTAATATAATTCTGTTGTAACTTTTTTAACTTTTCCGATAACGATAACATCATTAATTGATAATTTTTCTGTTGGATAGCTTGTATTTAGTGGATATAACATAAATTTTGTGTGTTCATCATCCAAAAAAGCAATTTTTCTGTAGTATATATTTTTTGTTTCTTTTTCTCCGAGAACTACAATATCGCCGTCTTTTATTTCTTTTATTTCATAATGCTCTATTGATACTTTACTTCCTTTAGGTAATATTGGAAACATTGAATCATCATTAACATCAAAAAATGGCGGAGTTGAAATTTCTTGTTTTATTGTTAATTCATCATCTGTTGAAACAGATGTATAGTTCATTGCACCTATTCCTTTTTCAATTATTTTATTTCCTTCATTGTTCATCAATTGCACAATTTTATACAGTGGCATTGCTTTAAAATTTTCTTTTGCTTTATCAATAATTTCTTTCGGAAAACTATTTTCAAATAAGCCGAAAACAGTGTATAAAGTAGTGTTTCTGATGAAGTCAATTATTCCTTTAAATTCTTCTGGAGCATTGTCTATATATGCTTCAAGAATAAGTGCATTTTCATCCTCAAAATTACAGGCTTTAGCAATTGCTCTTGATACCTCGTCCGACGGAGTGCGGTTATTTGTATCATTTTTTAATGTGCTTATATATGAAGCCGTAATTTTTACACCGTACTGATTACATCTTTTTGCGATTTCTTTAACTGATAAACCGCTTTCGTTTATTATGTTATTAAGTAAAACAGTATAAGCCATCACATCACACCTCGTAGCAATAATAACATATGATAACAAAATTGTAAATAGTAAATCACAAAAATGTTATTTTATTGTTGACATTTTGTTTTTGTGGTGTTATTATGATAACTGAACTGTAAGTTGCAATTAACATAATAGTAAGTTGTTGCAGTATTGCGGAAGTGAGAAAGTGATAACTCCCCTAAAAAAGGGTCTTTTTAGGGGAGTCACTCCACAACTGCACAAGCAAAAGGTTAGTATTACCCTTTTGCATAACTTGTGTTTTTGTGTAATTTATCATTCAATATTATATTAAGGAGGTGCTTGACATGGGCACAAATCGAAGCCGTAAATGGCAAATTACAATTAACAATCCCCTTGATTATGGTTTCACACATGAAAAAATCAAAGAAATAATGCAAAGCCACAAATATCTTTATTTTTGTTTTTGTGACGAAATCGGAGAGCAAGGAACACCGCACATTCATCTTTTTATGCAGTTTGAAAATGCAGTTTCTTTTGATACAGTCAAAAGCAGATTTTCCGTTGCACATATTGAAGCGGCACAAGGTACAGCAGAACAGAATCGTGACTATATACGAAAAGAAGGAGAGTATCTTGACAGTAAGAAAAAAGAAACAAATCTTATTGAAACTTTTGAAGAATACGGAGATATGCCGTTGAGCAAAAGTGCAAAGAATTGCAAGATTTCTGATGAAGTTTTACAGTTAATTCAAGATGGTGTTTCAACATCAGATATTGTAAAACAATATCCGTCTTATATGACAAAAATACATTGTATTGAGGAAACAAGACAAATAATTTTTTCTGAAAATTTCAATAATAAATGGCGTAATATTGAAGTTGTTTATATTTACGGTGAAACTGGCACGGGTAAAACTCGGTCAGTAATGGAAACATTTGGGTATGAGAATGTATGCAAAGTCACAAATTATAATCATCCGTTTGATAATTATAAATATCAAGATGTTTTACTTTTGGATGAATTTCGCAGTTCTTTATCTCTTAAAGATATGTTGCAGTATCTTGACGGATATCCGATTGAGTTGCCGTGCCGATATTCTGATAAGAGTGCAAGTTTTACAAAAGTATTTATTATAAGCAATATTCCGTTTAATGAACAATATAGAGAAATACAGAGAAATGAGCCGGAAAGTTGGAATGCTTTTGTCCGGAGAATAAACAGAATAATTAAATTTGAAAAAAACACGGATTTACCTTTTTCTGATAATGAAAATAATATCGTAAAAATTGAAGAACCACCGCAAATATACTGTATTAAAAATAGATAGGCGGTGTATATATGTTTGAAAATTTCAGTGATGTATTGACTGTTGAAGATGTTTGTAGTGCCTTATGTATAGGAAAAAATACTGCTTATGAATTATTAAAATTGAATGTAATTAAAAGTATAAAACTTGGAAGAAAATATTTAATACCAAAAGTATATTTAGTTGATTTCGTTGATAAATATCGTTAATTTAGTTTGTAATGATAGGTTTCTGTTAAAAGAAAGGAGAAGTAATATGACGGGAAGCCTACAAATAAAAAATGGCAAATATTATGCTGTTATAAATCTTACCGACAGTAATGGTAAAAGAAAACAAAAATGGATTGCAACAGGTCTTGAAGAAAAGAATAATAAGAAAAAGGCTGAGAAGTTTTTGAGAGATACATTGCAGACATATGAAAATACAACAAATATATCTCAAAGTGAAATTCTTTTTAGTGAATATATCAAACTTTGGCTAAATTCGGTTAAATTGTCTGTTGATGAAATAACATATCAAGGTTATGCGATTGTAGCAAATTCTCAAATTATCCCATATTTTGAAAACAAGAACATAAAATTATGTAATCTGAACAGAGAAAACATACAAGAATACATAAATATAAAAAGTGAAAATGGCAAATTGAATGGTAAAGGCGGTCTTTCTCCAAAGACAATGAAAACACATAAACTTATTATTCAATTGGTTATAAAAGAAGCAATAAAAAATGATTTGATAGCAAAAAATCCTTGTGAGTATGTTGTACTTCCAAAAATGCAAAGAAGAGAACCACAGTTCTATTCAGAAACTCAAATTACCGAGTTTTTTAGCAGAATTAAAGATGAAGATATATATGCTCTCTTGTATATTACTGTTGTTTACGGATTGCGAAGAAGTGAAGTTTTAGGTCTTAAATGGGATAGTGTAAACTTTGAAAATAAAACAATTACTATTAAACATACTGTTGTGTGTTGTACTCAATTGGTGGAAAAAGACTCAACTAAAACAAATTCGAGCTACAGAACATTTCCATTAATGAATGAGGTCGAGTGTTTATTGTTAAAACTCAAAGAAAAAGAAAATGCAAACAGAATGCTTTTTGGCTCTGCTTACAACAATAATGAATACATCTTTAAGTGGGATGACGGAAGACCATATTTGCCCGATTATGTAACAAAGAAATTTCAAAAGCTGCTGAAAAAATATAATCTTCCGCATATCCGTTTTCATGATTTGCGACATTCTTGTGCAAGTTTGTTGATTTCTAAAGGTTTTACACTCAAAGATGTTCAAGAATGGCTTGGACATGCCGATATAAGAACGACTGCTAACATATATGCTCACCTTGATATTACAAGGAAAGAGAGCATTGCAAAATCTATGTCAGATACATTTAAGATTGAATTGTGTTAGAAATTTGTTAGAAAAGTTATTTTTGAGCAAAAAACAAAGAAGCCCTATATACCACACAACTCGTTGATATATAAGGCTTCTTCGATGGTCGGAGTGACGGGATTCGAACCCACGACCTCTTGGTCCCGAACCAAGCGCACTACCAAACTGTGCCACACCCCGTTATTTTTGCTTTGTAATTATAGCAAATCTTTTTTAGGTTGTCAATAATTAAAGAGAATGTGTTTTGGTATTATTTGGGATACGGTAATGTTTTTTTGTCGGGCGGTAACAGGAGCTTTGTTTTTGAGATTTTGTTGTTTTTATTGATAATATATATGTGTTGTGGTAGAATTATGCTAGAGATTGATTTTCTTTCGGGAGGAATTTTATGTACCGTCGTATTCTTTGTATGAACACATCTGAAGCTTTCGGGGGTTCTTTTGAAGAACAGATAGAATTACTGCATCAGGTGGGGTTTGAGGCTTTCTTTACTCCTTGGAAAAAGGATTATCCTATAGATAAATGGGTGGCTCTTGCAAAAGAAATTGGGATGATATATCAGTCAATTCACGCACCCTTCGGCGGTGTTGCCCATTTATGGCGGGAAGACTGTGAAAAAGCCGATTTCGCACAGAAAGAACTTATTGACTGCATTCATTCTTGTGCCGATAACGGGGTTAATCTTATGGTATCTCACTGTTATATCGGTTTTGACGGAATTGTTGATATAACGGAAAGGGGACTTGAAAGATACGGCAGAATTATTGATGAAGCGGAGAAGTGCGGAGTTAATATTGCCTTTGAAAACACCGAGGGGGAAGAATATTTATCTGCAATTCTTGATACATTCGGTGACAGGAAGAATGTGGGCTTCTGTCTTGATACAGGTCACGAAATGTGTTATAACTGCGGGAAAAATCTTCTCGAAAAATGGGGAGACAGGCTTATAGCTACTCATATAAACGATAATCTCGGAATTAAAGACTATAACGGAAAAATTTTCTGGCACGACGACCTTCATCTTCTGCCTTTTGACGGAATAAGAGACTGGGATGAACTGGCAAGGCGTTTCCGAGATTGTGATTATAAGGGTATTCTCACCTTTGAACTCAACAAATTATCAAAGCCCGACAGACATGAAAACGATAAGTATGAAAAAATGTCCTTGAAAGATTATTTCACAGAGTGTTATATCAGAGCCTGTCG
>JAZSJT010000140.1:0-2648 GCA_045534425.1 Acutalibacteraceae bacterium
TTTTTGATAATATATATCAATCTTATTGATATATACCTGTAATCTTATTTTTCCGTTCAACCACCCTCTTTGCAACAAAAAACTTCATCAAAAAAACTCTCCCGAAGCAAAAACTCCGGGAGAAAATAAATCATTCAACTAATTCATTGTGCCGAAGGCACGAACTATCGCACATAAACAAAACACAAACAAGCTTCCGAATATTTTCCGAAGGAAAATATATCACATACCGAAAGCATATATCACTGTCCTAAGGACAATATCACTCTTGCAAAGCAAGAATACCGCTGTCATAAATTATTGAACCAAATAATTTATGACCTGTTTCCCCATATATCCTCGGCAACAACCGTAATTTCGGCATTATCGGGCAACTTAACCTTTTCAAAAGTCACCTTTTCGGGAGCTTTTGCATAATAATAGCCCGAAAGTGCCTTGTCCTCGTGAATGAGTTTTCCGTTTTCATCATAAACGAAAAGTCTGTAAAGATAAACAGCATTGTCTTCACTTACAACATTATTCTGCTTAACTGTAATTTCCTTTTTACCTAAGGTATTCTTTACGCTCACTTCAAAATCTCTGAATTCTTCGGGAAAGGCAGAATTTTCGCGTCTTTCGTCGTGAGAGTATTTTGTTTTTACGGTCTCGGTAATATTATCAACGAGATACTCTTTAACAATTTCACCCGCATCAATATCCATAACCTTTATAAGCACTCTGCCGTCCTCGTCAACCTCAAGCATAAGTGCCTGTGTCATAGCCTTATAGCCCTTGGGGTGAACGCTTGTTTCGTCATCAACCGTAAATTCATAATAAGCAAGTCCGCCGTCACCTATAGCCGTAAAGCTTCCCTGCCATATTGAGCGGGGATCATTTGCGGGATAGTGTGAATGTCCCGAAATGTGAACAACCTGAGGATATTTTTCGAGAACCTCCGTAAAGGTATCCATACCCCAGCCGTCATAGGAATAGCTTCCGAAAACGGTATTAAGAACATGCTCGTGCTGGAATACAAAAACAGGCATATCCTCATCTGCTTCCGTGGCTTTTTTAAGTTCGCCGTCAAGCCATTTTACCTGCTCCTCGGAATAATGAACACCGTCAGCGTGAGCACGGGAAACACCGATAAAATGAATTCCGTTTATCACACGGTGAAAATCCGTTTCCTGTCCTGTGAGTTCAGAGAAAATTTCAAGGGACTTTGCATCATATGTATTGCCGTCGTGAGATTTTGCCACAACTGCAAGTCTTTCGGTGCCGTCCTTTATTGCCTTGTCGGTGGTTGCGGCAAAAGCGGAAAATGCAGTAAAGGTTCCGTCATCGGTGATGTCACCGCAGAACACAAAAGCATCAACCTCACCGTAATCCTTATCAAGAGCCGCCAAAGCATAGGAAGACTCTATCATATTGTTTATTCTGTGACAGCTTTTGTCACCGAGAGCAATAATATGAGTGTCACTTGTGGCAACAAAACGCATCACGGGTATAAAATCATCATCAACCGCTTCAAAATCCGGTGAACACATAAAGGGAGCAAAAATTGAAGCAAAAATCATAAGAAAGCTGAGAATAATTGAATATATACTCATTTTTTCATCCTCCTGAAAAATTATTTGAGAGTGAATGTAAGCTTAACGGGATTGTGGTCGGAATAAATAAAGCCTGTGTCAATGTTTTCAACACTCACCGCTTCAATATTCTTCGTAACCAAAAAGCCGTCCACAATAAATACGTCGTTACCGATTTCGTAGGGAATGTCGCAGTTACGGCAGGTGGGAACAAGCTTATCCTCCGAATACTTATCGCATCTTTCAATGCAGTCGGGAAGCATCTCTATGGGGAAGGGCTGTGCCCAGCCGAAGTCAAGGCCCTTGTCTCCGTTGAGCTTCTTCGTTGAGTCACCCGTAAAGTCGTGGTTAAAGTCACCGCCCGTAACGCAGTAATTACCCTTTTCATATTCAGCCTTCATATCAGAGAATAGCATATTCATCTGTGCCGAACGAATTTCATCGCTGCCGCCGTATGCGGATAGGTGAACATTAAACAGCACAAGCTCTTTTCCGTTGTCTGCAGGGATTCTCGAAGCACTGTAGCAACGGTCAAGGTCCAGAAATTTTGAAAAGCCTTCTGATATGGGAAGACTTCTTCTTAAAGCCGAAGTAATATTAAATCTGCTTAAAGTCAAAATCCCCGCATTTGACGCCCCGTGGGGCTCGTTTAAGGGATAAAAAAGATATGCACTGTGATAATTCACAGCAAAAACAGAAGAATAAGAAGAAAAAGCATCTCTTAACATTCTTCTCTGGTCAATGTGATAGCTTCTTGTGGAATCGAAATCCACTTCCTGCACAAGTATAAAATCGGGAGCGTGAGATTTCATTTCGTCAATTGCCGTATTCACACAGTCCGTAACGCTTTCGGCACTTTCCCCCCACGACCTTTCGCCGCCGTCCATAAAGAAAGTAAATTCGGGAGTGTATGCACCGAACCCGATATTCTGTGTAATTACGGAATATTCTTCACCGATTATCACCGTATCCCCCACACCTGTAGCAAGAGGTGTAAGTTGTTCATTATCTTCAATTCTCGAATATGTAAAAAGAACATAAGAAAGATATCCCGCAACTGTGAGCAATAGCACGAGAAAC
>JAZSJT010000101.1:0-13927 GCA_045534425.1 Acutalibacteraceae bacterium
GAGTCGGGGGAATATTCTGTGAGAATTTCTTCTAAAACAGCAAGCGAGCCGCTTCCCGATAGGGGAGAAAGAAGACAAAGGGGAAGAACCTCTTCGGGTATTCCGAGAAAGCTTGTGACAGGTGAGAGAAGAGAGCAGAGGATTTCCGTTCCTCCCGATGACATAAGCATTCCCACTGCAACAAAAAGGGCAGTCAGTGCCGGAAGAAGGTCCGTTGTCTGCTTCAGTGCCTTTTTTGCTCCCTGTATAAATATTTCAAAAACCGGAAGCTTTTTGAAAAGACCGTATAAAACAGTGAAAACTACTGTAAAGGGCAATAACAAATTCTGAAAAATTTCCATATCTGTCTCCTTAAATCTTTCGTGAATTATTGACTAAAAGAGTATATTATATTATAATATTTATTTACAAAAGAAAGAATTTATTATAAAAAACACCACTTTGCAAGAAAGGGGGAGAAAAGCATGGACAGAACATCTTTTTATGATGACAAGCATGTGTTTTCCCGTTTATCTGATAAATTTATTGAAAATAATTCCATTCCGCAGAATGACTTTAACCGTTTTCCCGTAAAGAAAGGTCTTCGAAATTCAGACGGAACGGGTGTTATGGTAGGACTTACCAAAATATGCAATGTTGAGGGCTACTATATAGACGACGGTGAAAAGGTTCCCAAGGCAGGCCGTCTTATTTACAGAGGTATTGACCTTTATAATTTTGTTGACGGCTGTAAAAAGGATGACCGTTTCGGCTTTGAAGAGCTTGTTTTCCTTCTTATTTTCGGCTCACTACCCACAAAGGAAGAGCTTGAGGGCTTCTGCGGTCTTCTTGCGGCAAACAGAGAGCTGCCCAATGATTTCGTTGAAGACGTAATTATGAGAGCACCCTCTCCGAATATTATGAATAAAATGGGCTCCTCCGTAACCGCTTTATATGCATATGACGATAATCCCGACGATATCTCCTTTGAAAATGTGCTTCGTCAGTCCATTCAGCTTATAGCACAGCTTCCCGCAATTATGTCCTACGCATATCAGGTAAAGAGAAGATTTTTCTATAAAAAGAGTATGTATATCCATCAGGTGAAGCCCGAACAGAAGACGGCAGAGGTTGTTCTTCGTTCAATCCGTTCTAATAAGACCTTTACGGATAAGGAAGCAAAGCTTCTCGATTTGTGTCTGATGATTCACGCAGACCACGGCGGCGGTAACAATTCAACCTTTACCACACGCTGTATTTCCTCTACGGGAACGGATACCTATTCCGCAATCGGTGCGGGAATAGGCTCACTCAAGGGCTTCCGTCACGGCGGTGCAAATATCAAGGTGACACAGATGGTTGAGGATATTTTTAATAATGTTCCCGACACCGACGATGAGGATGCCGTAAAGGCTTATCTCGGAAAAATTGTCAGAAAAGAAGCAAACGACAATTCGGGACTTATTTACGGTATGGGACACGCAATTTATACTCTTTCGGACCCTAGAGCGGTTCTTCTCAAGCAAAATGCAAAGGAGCTTGCCGAGGAAAACGGACTTCTTAAAGAGTGGAAGCTTCTTGACACAATAGAAAGACTTGCTCCCGCGGTATTTGCCGAGGAAAAGGGCTACAGCAAGCAGATGTGTGCAAATGTTGACCTTTATTCGGGACTTGTTTACAGAACTCTCGGTATCCCCGAAGACCTTTTCACTCCCCTTTTTGCCGTTGCAAGAGTTGCAGGCTGGTGTGCACACCGTCTTGAAGAGGTTGCCACCTGTTCAAAAATTATGCGTCCTGCATATAAGAGCATTTCCCGGCCGCAGGAATATAAAAATCTTTCAGACAGATAAAGAAAGGTGAAAAAAATGAAAAATAAAGGAATTTCTCTTAAAAATATATGCTTCGTGTCGTGGGGACTCGGTGTTCTTCTCACAATACTTCGTATTTATCAGGCTCTCACAATAACCGACGGCAGCACGGGATTTTTTACTCAGAATAATATAAGTGTTCCCGTGATGTATATAGTTACGGCTGCGGTGGTATTAATTCCTCTTATTCTCACCTATATCTGCTCCGATAAGCCTTCGGGGGATATAAGGAAGAAGCCCTCCTTCATTTATATCTTTTCCGTGATTTTCTTTGCCGCTTCACTTGTTATTGAGGGGGTAAAAAAAGTTCTGTTGTTTTTAGGAACAGAGGGAAGATTTGAGTTGAAAAAAGAGGCAGTGGGCGGAAATATCGGATTTCTTCTGATGATATTCTCAATTCTTGCCGCAATAAGTCTTCTTCTTTCACTCATAGTTTACATCAAAAACGGTACTCTTACGGGAAAGCTCAAAATACCTATGCTTTTCCCTGCAATATGGGCATTTCTCAAAACTCTCGGCTTCTTTTCCGTTACAGTCAGTTATGTAAAGGTTGTGAGTCTTCTTCTCACAATATTTGCATTTGCATTTCTTATGGTTTTTCTTTTTCAGTCGGCAAGGGTATCGACAGGTATCGGAAGAAAGGACGCGGTGTGGCTTTTCTTTGCAACGGGACTTATAAGTGCGGCTCTTTGCTTCAGTGCCGGTATTCCCACTCTTACAGCTCACTTTTTTGTTCCCGAAAAAGAGGTTTTATATTGTCCTTATGACCTTAATCTCATTACTGCGGGACTTTATGCCGTAGCATCTGTTATTTCACGTTTCGGTGCAAAAGAAAAAACTTCCGTGCTTGCACAGGAGATTTTTTCCGAAAAGAACAAAGAAATCAATGATATGACGGAGAACGGATAAATTGGATATTTCACTTTTTTTTCAGAACTGTCTTATAGCCGCCGAACAGGTTGTAATACTCTATCTCATAGTTGCCGTTGGTTTTATTTGCGATAAAAAAGGGATATTTACGGAAAAAACATCAAGAGCGGCAAACGACCTTTTATTTTATATAATCACCCCCTGCGTAATAATAAAATCATTTCTTACAACCGAATTTACCCCCGAAACCACAAAAGGACTTCTTCTTGCAGCACTGGGCGGAGCCCTTACCCATATTTTGGGTATTGTGTTATCCGTTCCCTTTTTCAGAAACAAGGAAAACCCCGATAATGCGGTTTTTAAGTTTGCCTGTGTATACGGAAATATGGGATATATGGCACTGCCTCTTGCCGAAGCGGTGCTTGGAAGCGAGGGTGTATTCTACTGCTCTGCAGGTATAATAGTTTTTCAGGTTTTCACCTTTACCCACGGAATATGGCAGATGAATTGGGGCAGAACAGGGGGCGGAAAATTCACACCCAAAAAGCTGTTTTTCAATCCCGGTGTAATTGCCGTGTGTATCGGACTGCCGTTTTTCCTTCTTAAAGTCGAAATGCCGCAGATTATTATGTCTCCCGTTTCGTTTATAGGCTCAATGAACACCCCTCTTGCTATGCTGATGCTGGGAACCTATATGTCAAATGCGGGGCTTAAAACCATATTCAAGAATAAAAATCAGTATCTTGTTGCACTTGTAAAAATTATTATGGTGCCTGTTGCTTTTTATGGTATAATGAAGGTGACGGGACTTCTTTCGGGAGCACTTTTCACCTCCTGTATGATTCAGGCTTCTGCTCCCAGTGCAAACAATACGGTTATGTTTGCCGCAAAATATGACAGGGATACGGGTGTTGCATCAAAGACAGTGGCTTTCGTGAGCTTTGCATCAATTCTCACAATGCCCGTTATGATAGCACTTACACAGGTGTAAGCTATGGATGATATATTCGGTTCTCTTCCTTACGGGTTTTGCTCTTTCGAAAAAATCAAAGACAGTCTGTTACCCTGTGCGGCAGCAAAAAGAATTCCCGAAAATGCAAAAACGGTGATAAGCATTCTTTTTCCCTATTATCTCGGCGAGAAGGTATATGAAAAGGCAAATGTTTCAAGATATGCCGTAAGTGAGGATTATCACAATATTGTGGGGCATATAATAAATGATATAAAAGAAAAGCTTATTGAGTGCTTCCCCGAAAATAAGTTTGAAGCCTTCGTTGATAATTCTCCGGTTCCCGAGGTGCGTTGTGCCGTTATGGCAGGGCTTGGTGTTATGGGGCTAAATAATCTGTTTATAAATAAGGATTACGGCTCATGGGTTTTTATCGGGGAAATTGTAACGGACCGATATTTCGAGCCCTTTGACGGAGAAATATCTCTTTGCGGTGGTTGCAATAAATGTATAAATGCCTGTCCCGTTAATGCTCTGACGGGAAAAGAAATAATAAAAGAAAAATGCCTTTCTTTTCTTTCACAGAAAAAAGGTGAGCTTGACGAAGAAACAAAACGCAAAATTGCCGAAACGGGATGTGCCTGGGGATGCGATATCTGCCAGAAGGTATGCCCCCATAACATAAATGCAAAAATCACACCCATTAAGGCTTTTGTTGAAACCGCCTGTCCCACGGTGACAAAGGAAACGGATATTGAAAACCGTGCCTTTAACTGGAGAGGAAAAAGCGTAATTGACAGAAACCTTGAAATAATAGAATAAAGGAGAGTCGTTATGAAACTTATTGTTGCTGTTGTAAACAAGGATGATTCGGGAGACCTTACCGCAAAACTCAGTAAAGCGGGCTTTATGTCCACAAAGCTTTCCACTACAGGCGGATTTTTAAGAGCAGGAAATGTAACTCTTCTTATCGGCGTTGAAGACGAAAAGGTTGACGATTGCATTAAAATTATGGAGGAGTGCTGTTCAAAGCGTACTCAGGTGGTAAGCACTGCTGCGGGAAATCACGCAGACCAGTTTTTTACATCTCTTCCCGTTGAAATTACGGTTGGCGGTGCCACCGTTTTTATCGTTGATGTAGAAAGATTTATCAAGATGTGAGGAAATATGCTTTTTTCAGATAACAGTATTCCCGAAAATACAAGAAATGCGGTCAATTCCGCCGTGAAGCTGGGAAGACTGCCCTGCAGTATTCTGCTGACGGGCGGCAGTGAAGAGCTGCGGCAGAAATGTGCACTTGAGCTGGCATCATCCGTGCTTTGCCCATATACAAAGGAAAACGGAAATTTTCCCTGCGGAAAATGCAGCTCCTGTATGAGAGTAAAGGCGGGACTTCATCCCGATGTGACGGTGGTGCTTCCCGAAGACGGAAAGAAAATTCTTTCGGTAAAAACTGTCAGAGAAAAGTGCCTTTCAAGACTTGCAGCCGCTCCGACGGAGGAGGAAAGCAAGGTCTTTTTCTTTCCGCAGTCCGACGGACTTCAGTCTGTGGTGCAGAATGCTCTTCTCAAGTCTGTTGAGGAGCCGCCCGAGGACACGATGTTTATTTTCGGAGCATTCGCCGGTGAGGGACTTCTGACAACGGTTATGTCCCGTCTCACGGAATATTCTCTGGGAGACCATCTTACGGCACAGAAAAAGGTGGAGGAAAATGTTCTCACAACCGCCCATAATGTTGCTATGGCTTTGTGTAATGAGGATGAATTCGGCATGATGTTAAGTGTCGCTCCTATGGTAAAAAACAGAAAAATGATGGCATCAGTATCCGAACGGCTTATTCTGATAATAAGAGATGCCATGGCACAGGGAAGCGGTGCTGCAGTGCTTTCGGGAAACGAAACTGCGGCATATGCACTGTCAAGAAGCTATAAAATATCTTCACTCTTGCAAATTAAAGAGGTTTTGGATAAAATAATAACAGAAGCCGGATATAATGCTAATGAAAATCTTCTTATTTCAAGATTTTCTTCGCTTACGGCGGCTATACTGAAAGAAAGACTTTAATATATATACAAGAAAGGGCACGGATAACCGTGCGGCAGAAAAATGGCTGAAATAATCGGAGTAAAATTCAAGAATACGGGAAAAGTGTATTATTTTGATCCCGCAGGACATAAGGTAGAACAGGGACAGTTTGTTGTTGTTGAAACAGTCAGAGGTCTCGAATGCGGTGAATGTGCCGTTGAAAACAAGGAGGTTGATGAGGATGTTCTTGTTAAGCCTTTGAAATCCATTGTCCGTGTTGCCACAGAGGAAGACATTCTTACAATGGAAAGAAACAAGGAAAAGGAAAAAAAGGCTTTTTCCATATGTGAGGAGAAGATTGCCCAGTTCGGTCTTGATATGAATCTTCTTGATGTTGAATATACCTTTGACGGCTCAAAGGTGCTGTTTTTCTACACGGCTCCCGAACGGGTTGATTTCAGAGAGCTCGTAAAGTGCCTTGCGGCTATTTTCAAGGTCAGAATTGAGCTCAGACAAATCGGTGTCCGGGATGAAGCAAAGCTTCTCGGGGGACTTGGAATTTGCGGCAGAGGCTTTTGCTGCAAGGAATTTCTTCACGATTTCCAGCCTGTTTCAATTAAAATGGCAAAGGAACAGGGACTTTCCCTCAATCCCGTAAAAATAAGCGGAACCTGCGGAAGACTTATGTGCTGTCTTAAATACGAACAGGCTTCCTATGAGCATCTTCTTAAAATCACACCTAAAGTGGGTGCTATTGTTGAAACTGTTGACGGCAAGGGAGAGGTTGTTGACAACAATCTTCTCACGGGTATGCTCAAGGTGAGACTTGACCGTCATCCCGATGCCGCACCGGGCAAATATAACCGTAACGATGTAAAGCTTATCCGTGACGGACAGATAAGACTTAACCGTGAGGAAATTGCTGCTTTGAAGGATATTGAATAAAATCTTTAATATCTCCGAAAAATTTTTAAAAACATATTGAAATTTTTGTATTATGTGCTACAATTAAGAAAAACCCACAAAGGAGGATACAACTATGTCATACAAAATTACAGATGCTTGCATCGCTTGTGGTGCTTGTGCAGCAGAATGCCCCGTTGAAGCTATCTCCGAAGGCGATATCTATGTAATTGATGAGGACGTTTGCATCGAATGTGGTGCTTGTGCAGATGCTTGTCCCGTAGAAGCTCCTGTTCAGGACTAATAGATAGGTTTATGCGAAGAAACTCTCCCGCCTTCATTTGCGGGAGAGTTTTTTTTCGGAAATGAATTTTAATATTGCGTTTGAAAGAGAGGGATTTTTATGTTAGGTGCCATTATCGGTGACATTGTTGGCTCTCGGTTTGAATTTTCTTCCGAAAAAACAAAGGAGTTTGATTTATTTGATGAATACTGCAGATTTACGGATGATACCGTTATGACAATAGCCGTGGGCTGTGCGTGTAACGAGGCTGTTTATGATGAAGAGGCATTTAAGGAGTCTTTAAGAGAGCATATGAGAGAGCTGGGCAGAATGTATCCCGATGCGGGCTACGGCGGGAATTTTTATGCATGGCTTTTAGGTGAGACAAAAAATGCATACGGCAGCTACGGAAACGGCTCGGGAATGAGAGTTTCCCCCTGTGCATGGGTTGGTGAGAGCCTTGAGGAAGTGAGACGGCTTGCAAGATGGAGTGCCGAAATCACTCACGACCATCCCGAAGGTATAAAAGGAGCCGAGGCAATAGCCTCAGCGATTTTTCTTGCAAGAACTCGAGCCCATAAGGATGAAATAAGAGAATATATTGAAGAAAATTTTTATGACCTCAATTTCACTCTCGATGAAATCCGCCCCGCCTACAGCTTTGATGTAACCTGTCAGGGAAGCTGTCCGCAGGCAATTATGTGCTTTTTAGAGGGTGAAGATTTTGAAGATACCGTCAGAAATGCCGTGTCCCTCGGAGGAGACAGTGACACCATAGGAGCTATGGCAGGTGCCATAGCCGAAGCATATTTCGGCATCCCGGCAGAAATTGAAGAAGAAGGTATTTCATACCTTGACGACTATCTTCAGGATATATACTTCGGTTATTCGGATAATTTATATAAGTAAAAAATCGGGCATATGCCCGATTTTTTGGTTAAAGAAAGTTGTTTTAATTAATTTTTTCAAGTCCTACAGACGCACGAAGGATTGTTCTTGCATCCGCGGCGGTAAGCTTGCCGCTTTTATCGATATCACCTTTTTCAAGAAGAAAAGGAGTGATTTTTTCAAGACCTACGGAAGCACGCAGCACTATTCTTGCATCCGCGGCGGTGATGCTTCCGTCAGCGTTTACATCACCTGTTAATTTTACATCACCCGTTATGGGAGCGGAGAAAGCATATTCGAAAATGTCCCGTGCTCTTGCATATCTGTCATTTTCTGTTGCGGCACCGTAAATAAGCAAAAGAAGCTGTTTACCGTTTTTTTCGGCAGTGGCAACAAGGCAGTTACCTGCCGCATTGGTTG
The DNA here is from genome assembly GCA_045534425.1 of Acutalibacteraceae bacterium. Taxonomy (GTDB): domain Bacteria; phylum Bacillota; class Clostridia; order Oscillospirales; family Acutalibacteraceae; genus RUG806. The sequence continues at coordinate 8,186 of JAZSJT010000101.1, forward strand.
TTCCTGTTTTTAAGCCTGTTGCATATTCGTAGAAATAAGGGTTTTGTTCACCGTCAATTGTTTTATGTAAAAGCTTGTTGGAGTTTTTCCATTCAATCCAGTGCCCTGATGCAAAAGTAAATCTGTCCTGACTGATTTTTGCGGTGGATGTAATAAATACATTTTTCATCGCTTCAAGGGCAATAAGCTTCATATCATCAGCGGTGGAATAGTGATTTGAGTCATCCCAGCCTTCGGGATTTACGAAGGCTGTATTTTTACAGCCTAATTCTTTTGCATAATCGTTCATAAGCGAACAAAAATATTTAACAGCCTCTTCATTTCCCAAGCGGCTGTTGCCGGAATGGAGCTTTGCGACATTAACTGCAACAGTATATGCCGCATCATTGCCCGACGGCAGAAGCAGTGCCGCAATAAGCGTGCGAAGCTTCAGCTTGTGGGGGACATTTCCGTAAGCATTATAGCTCAGCCCCGCAATGCTTGAATTCGGTTTTCTCATCTCAATTTCTTTTCCGACAGTAAAAACCTCATCGGGGGAAACATATCTCAATGCCACAAGGCAGGTCATAAGCTTTGTTGTGCTTGCAATTGAAATTCTGCGGTTTTCGTTTTTGGCGAAAACCGTTTTGTTTTCCGTGACATCATATATAACAACGGCATTTATGCCCGATGTCAAATCAGAGAGAATTTTATTAAGTCCGTCACTTGCAGTAACGGCAAATATTTCCCCCGCTGCCATAATAAAGCATAAAAGGAAAACAATACAAATCCTCGAAATCTTTTTCATCCTTTTTTCACCCGAAACATCCGTTAATCAACAAAATTATACCACAGAAAACAACAAAAGTAAATCATAATTTATCGGGCTGAAGCCCGATAAAAATTCCGAATTCTCATAATTTAACGGCTTACGCCGTTAAATTATGATTTTTCTGATGATAATGGCATTTTTGGTCAGACCTTTGTAGGTCCAGAAGGTGCTTGTCAGTTTTATTACCGTTGAAGTGATAAGTGTCATTATTCCGAGAATAGGGACGATAACAGTCCAGCTTAAAATTGCAGAAAAAATAAGAACGAGAGCATCAAGGGTAACTATTTTTATTCCTTCCTGAATGTGGAATTTAAGATAGGGAGAGTTTTTGTCCTTGAGAAGGGCAAGTATAATTCCCACAACTCCCGTGAGATAAATGAGAATTGCGAAAAAGCGGTGTTCATTTACATCCGTCTCTTCAAAAAGCTCCGTTTTATCGTATTCGTCGAAAAGCTTTTCTTTTTTCTTTTTCGGAGTTTCGCTTTCCTCTTTCTCTGCTTTCATTTTTTCCTGCAAATCGGCAATTCTTTTTTCCTGCTGTTTAATCTGTTCATCAATTTCTTTTCTGTATCTCTCAAATGGATCAACGGCTTTTGAGGGGTTTTTCATATTGTCACTGCCGTCAGTATTTCTGCCGCAGGTGGGACAGGTATTAAGCTCATCTTCACATTCAAAACCGCATACATTACATTTTTTCATATTTTTCACATCCTTTAATCTGATTTTATAAAAAATCCCGTGTACAATCAAGTCACTTAAATAAATATTAAGAATTAAATAATCTCAATTTCAACACCGCTATAGTAATGCTTTATAATTTCCTGCCAGGTATAGCCCTGTCTTGCCAGATAATCCGCTCCGTATTGCGAAAGTCCCACTCCGTGACCGTAACCTTTTACGGAAAAAACAACCCCCTCACTGTTTATGCCTATTTTAACTGCGGCGGAACGAAGAGAAAAAATTTTTCTGATTTCGGAGCCTGAAAAGTATTTTCCGCCTATTTTTATCTCTTCAAGTGTTCCCGCATCGGTATATTTTCCGCCGTCAAACCACTGTGACTTGTCCTCGGGTAAAGCAGCTCCCTCTTTTTCTGTTATTTTTCGGAAATCTTCAAAGCTTACCGTTTTTTCAGAATAGTATTTTTCACATATTTTATCACCGTCACTGACAGCACCTGTGAGATAAGGCACGTCTTTTCCCCAGATATTTCCCGCTTCTTCCGTTTGTCCCGGACTTATGGCGTGATATGCCGCAATAATCAGTTCGTTTTCATATGTAATGGAATAATCAATGGCTTTGTCAACGGCTTCACACAGCTTTTTATAGTATAAATCAAAATCCTTTCCCCATTTCTCTTTCATTTCCTCTACGCTCATATATGCCTGATGCTTCGTTGAATCTGTGGATATAACCGCACCGTCAAGGCTTTTATCCCCTCCGCTTTGCATATTTTTTCTTGCAAGGGTTGCCGCCGCACAGGTAAGTGCAGACAGGGCTTCACTGTGAAAAACAGCAGGCATCTCGGCGGCAATAACTCCGATTATGTAGTCTCTGAAATTCATTTCTTCGGTTGTTTGTTCTTTGCTGATATATACCGCTATGGTTTCGCCTGAAAAATCAGTTTCAGTCTTTTCCTTAACGGAAAAATCATTTGCCCGATATCCCGCAGCAAAAAGTGTCATAAGAGGTACCGTAACAATGGTTAAAGCAATTACACAGGCAAACAGAATATATTTTTTCATAACTTCCACCTTTTTGAGAATATTTTTTCCGCAATAAGACCTGCTGTCAGTGCTGAAATCCCCGTCAGCCACACGGGGATGATTATTGAAAACGGTGAGGCACTCCCGTGTCCCGCACGGATTGTTGCTATTGTTGTCGGAATAAGGGTAAGTGCCGCCGAATTGATAACAACAAAACGCACTGTTTCGTTGTCGGCAGTGTCAGAGCCGTTTATTGCTTTTATTCTTCTCATAGCTTCAATTCCCAGCGGTGTTGCGGCGTTTCCCAGTCCGAGAAGATTTGCGGTTATATTTGCCGTTATGGCGGAGCCTGCAGGTGTATTTTTATAGGTCGGAAAAATCAGACCGATAGCAGGGGAGAGAAGCTTATCAAGCTTTTTATCAAGCCCCGCTTCGCTCATAATTTCCGTAATCCCGTTCCACAAGGTGAGACTTCCCAACAGCTTCAAGGCAGTTTCCACCGCCGAAACGGATGCTTCAAGAAGCCCTCCCGACAGCTCGGCTCCTTTGTTATTGAATATTGCAGTAATCAAAGAAAAGGCAAGAATAAAGCCCCATACATAATTCATCATACTAAATTTTATGTGAATTTTGTGCGGATTATGACTGAATATATTTTTGGAAGGTACAAAATAAAAAGACAATATTTCGGAAAAATTGTTGAAGGATGAAAAAATAAAGAAAATTTATGATTAAATATTGACTGTTATGGTAAAAAATGTTAATTTATGATTGAAAATAATACTGAAAGGATGAAAATGATGAAAGCAACGGGTATCGTAAGAAAATTTGACGAAAACGGAAGATTTGTTCTTCCTATGGAGCTTCGAAAGAAGCTTCGTCTCACCTCTCAGGAGGATGCACTTGAAATTTTTGTGGAAGACGATATGATAATTCTCAGAAAATATGAGCCTTCCTGTATTTTCTGTGACAGTATGGAAGAGCTTGTTAATTTCAAGGATAAAAAAGTATGTAAGAAGTGTGTTGAAAAGCTTAATGTTCTGTCAGAATAAAAATTGGGGAATTAATTATGAAAGAAAAACAGAAAACTGATAAATACGGTAAAATTGTAAAGGTACTGCAGCTGATTTCTTTTGCCTTTATGCTGGCTATGGTTGTCGCTTGTGTTGTTTTTCTTAAAAAGAATAACATTTCGGTTAGCAATGTGGATGCGCTCACCACCTATCTCACGGGCGGAACACTCACAGTTGCTCTCATTATAATAGGCTTTAGTGTGGTAAAGAGCTTTGCACTTATTTTTCCACCGGCAGTTCTTTTCGTGTTGTCGGGAATTGTTTTTGACAATATGTTGACAGCAGTTCTTGTTAATGCAGCCGCCACTGCCTGCAGTCTCATTCTTCCGTATTTTCTCGGAAGATTTATGGGAATGGATATGGTAAATTCTCTTAAAGTCAGGTTTAAGGCTATAAAAAAGCTCGATGATTTTGCTGGTGAAAATTCCTTTGCGGTGGTTTTCGTTTTCAAGGCAGGCGGACTTATGCCCTCGGATTTAAGCAGTCTCATTTTCGGAGCTATGAACATTCCTTTCTCAAAATATTTTATTGCATCAAATCTCGGACTTCTTGTACTTAATGTGTTATGGACACTTCTCGGCTCATACGGTGATTTATCAAATCCCTTTACATTCCTTTATGCATTGCCGGCACTTCTTTTTGCCATAGCTGCATCAGTATTTATGAGTAAACACCAGAAAAAGAAAGAAGCCAAAAATCAAGAAAACTGAATAAAGCTTGAATTAAAGAGCGAAGCTACAAAAAAAACGCAGCTTCGCTCTTTTGCCATTGAATATATGGTTTGTTAAAGTAATACCGTTGAATTGTTGTGCTTTATTTTGATACAATGCAGCGTTAATTGTGCCTGCGTTGCATTTTTCAGTTGCTTAACGATAGGCTTCGATTAGGAAACTTGTCAAGATTAGCGGACAAAAAAAGTGAAGAGTGAAGAGGTGAAAGTTGTATAGTAAAAGTGGACACATAGAAGAGTTAATGATAAAATAACTTCAAGAGGTGTTCACAATGAAAAGAACTTTCAGCAAGGAATTTAAGGTCAAGGCATGCGAATTAGTCTTGAAAGACGGAATAAAACATGCAGTAGTGGCAGAAAAAATGGGCATAAGTCATATAATGCTCTATCGATGGATAGACGAATATGAAACCCATGGAGAAGAAGCCTTTGTAGGAAAAGGGCATCAGCGTTCAGAGGATGCGGAGCTGAGAAAGCTTCGCAAAGAAAATGAGCGATTGAAAATGGAGAACGAAATATTAAAAAAAGCAGCGGCATACTTTGCGAAACACCCGGCAGACGAGTAAAATTCGCCAAAAAGGAATTAAGCAAATATAAAACGAGTGAAGTATGCAGGCTGTTGGGTGTGTCAAGAAGCGAGTATTACCGTATTTCCAAAGAACAGGATAATGAAGAAAAAGAGCTTGAAAAAGAGGTCATTAACTGTTTTGAAAAACATAAAGGTAATTATGGCAGAATACGAATCCGCAAAGAATTACAGGCAAAAAATGTAAATATAAGCGAATACAGAATAGCCAAAATACTCAATAAAAACGGCTTGATATCAAAGGGTGGAAGAAAACGTAAGCCGAGACACCCCAAACCGACAGAACAGCAGTATATAGAAGAGAATTTAATTAAGAATAAGTTTGATGTAACAGAAGCAAATTATCTGTGGTGTACAGATATAACCGAACTTAAATGTATCAGAAGCAAGGTCTATGTCTGCGGAATAATAGATGTTGCAACCAGAAGGATAGTCGGATGGAGCATTGCAAAAAATCAGACACAGAAATTGGTTCAGGATGCATTTAAGATGGCAATAGGGAGAAATCCGGACAGACCTGCAGAAGCTGTATATCACAGTGACAGAGGATGTCAGTACACTGCGAAGAAAACAAAACAGCTCGTTGAGGAACACGGTTTCAGAAAAAGTATGTCAAGACCGGGAACACCGAGCGATAATCAGCCCATCGAAAGTTTTTGGAAAACTCTCGAATGTGAGATGGGAGATATCTCCCATCTCACATTCGAGGAGGCATCACGAACAATAGTTGATTACATTGAACTTTACTACAATTCATCAAGACTGCATTCAGGTATTGGTTATTGTATTCCAAACCATTTTTTCACTCTTTTATCTGTCCACTAATCTTGACAAGTTTC
>JAZSJT010000071.1:0-1736 GCA_045534425.1 Acutalibacteraceae bacterium
TGCTTTTCTCGGAAAAGCAGTTGACCACAAGGAAGGTCTCAAAGCCGATCATTAGACAGCAGCAGAAGATCTGCAGGTAAATGTTAAAGCGCAGAGCATCCTCCGGCAGAGGTAGGAAGAAAGCGATAGCCGAAAGAAACGCAACGCCCGTGGCGATCCTCTGCGCCCACGTAATAATCCTCGGCAAGAAGATCATCGTAAGGATACCGAGTATGTAGCAGGCCGCTGTCAGCGTAGTGCCGTAATCAATGTTAATGTCGATTGGGATCTTTCCGTCGAGAGCCGAGGACGGCTCAAGGAAATAATAGATAAATGCCATCTGCCAAAAACTGAACATTGAGAAGCAGACGAGCAACGGGAGAGGAATATCTCTCCTCTTTTTTTGATTTTCAAAAAGAATCGAATTATTCATAGCCATACCTTTCTTTTTCGGGGGCATCCCCCGTGATTTTTTGCATAAATCCCACGTTTTTGTTAAAAACCCCACCAACGTGGGATATGAAATATTGAAAATAATTTATATAATTATAATATCACAAAACCTTGAAAAATTCAAGACTTTGACAAAATTTGTCAAAAAAGAACGGAGGGATGGCAATGAGGCAGTTTTATAAAAATGTAAAAGTGGATACGGAAACCTTGCAATTTTGTGCCGAATGTGAAATTTGTAAAAAGAAAGAATATGGCTTAAAAATACCTGTTCTATGCCGCAGTATAAAAACCCTTGCAAGATGCGAAAAAGGAAAAGCAAATAAAATCTGCCAGAGCCTCTATAACAGAGCAAGGGCAAATTCAACGCAAATTATTGCAATAAAGATGAATCAATGCAAACGTTGCCATTCTTGGGTGTGTGATAACTGTTTTATCAGCGAAGATGAATACGGTGCCTGCACAGGTTGCAGAAAAAATGTAAGCGAGGTGTGATATATGGGATATGAAAGCGTAAAATCAGCGGCAGAGCGTATGGGCGTAACAAGCCGTGCAATACAAAAATGGGCAAAGGAAGGCAGACTTCCGGGTGCATACTTTGATAACCGTGTCTGGTGGATACCGGATGATATTAAAGAGCCGCTGAAGACAAATGAAGTAACGCCTAAGAAAACTGTTACCCGTTATCAGCTTCCGCTCCTTCGTTGCTCCTTTAACGTGGGAGAAGCGATGAAGTTTATCGAATCTATTCCCGATCCTGATGACAAAAATATTGCTCTTGCCGAATACTACTATTATCGTGGTCAGGCAGAAGAAGCCGCACAGCTTTTGGAGCAGTATTTTGACTCAGATGACGAATCGCTTCGCTATTCTGCCAACGTTATGTGTACCTTTGCAAATATATTCAGGGGTCATATTCACCTTGCCGGTTTCTTTTCCGAGCGTGTATCAAAAGAGTTGGAGGAAGGACTTAAAAACCAAGACGCACCCAAAGAGCTACATGCTATCGGTGTGCTTACCGCATATATCGGAAAATATCTTTTGAACGTGCCTGTTCCCGATGTGCCGCCCCTTGAGGAATATCTGCACTTTCTTCCGAACGGCATAAGACTTTACGGAGCATACATATTGGCGTACAAGGCATACAGAGAAAGGAATTTTGAAAGAGCAATCGGTATATGTGATACAGCCCTTGCTTTTTGCAACAGCTTTTATCCGGTTGCGGCAATTTATGTGCTTATAGTTGCGGCAGCATCCTTTATGGGACTTAAAAAGCCTCTTCTTGCCCGACAGCACTTTATGATTGC
>JAZSJT010000044.1:0-5659 GCA_045534425.1 Acutalibacteraceae bacterium
GATGATGGCAAAGGTGAAGGTCTTGGTTTAGCAGAAGATGGCATTGGCGAAGCACCTGAAGGTGTGAATGCTGACGGAAAAGGTGATGTTGTTCCTCTTTCCATGGAAGAAATGGAATATGTTCTCGCTCAGACAACGGAAGACTGGCTTGCTATGACAAAAGAAGAAAAAGATAATTATGTGGTTTTAGTTGGCAGATGGTGGGAAGACTATGAAAATCTGATTGTAGAAGACTATGAGGATATGGTTAAGGTTGTCGATCATCAGATGGAACAGTATCACAAAAATGGTGTAAATGATTATGTTTTCTATACAATTTGTGAAATATATGATGTAGATGTAACTGTATATGCAACAACTGACTGATAAAATCAGGAAGCATTCATAAAGACGACAAGGGGGTTGTGAGATGTTTGCAAAAACAGATATAAATACAGGCAGACAAGTGGAGCTTGATTATATGAAAGGCTTGTTTGTCCCTATGATTTTATTTATCCATGCGTTTCAGATGCTGGGTGGTCCCAATACGATTGTGGCACCGTATGAAATCATTTATATCATTGCAACGATGACCGGCGCAGCAATTTTTATGTTTGTATTGGGCGTTGGCACTGCATTTTCCGGAAAAAGTGATAAAGCACTTGCTCTGTATGGTGTAAAGCTTATTATAATGGAATTTTTATGGAATGCACTTTCGCTTGCATTGCCTATGGTTTTAAGTCAGTTTTTCCGCATGGCAGCAGGACTCACACCTGCATGGGAAGAAACCATGATGCGCGTTCCTGTTATGCTAACATACATAAATGTATTCTTTATTGCAGGGATGTGCTACCTTGTAATAGCACTACTGCGAAAATTAAGATTGCCGATGTTTGGGTATGCAGGATTGGGAGTATTGCTTTTTGTTATCAGTCCGTTTCTTTATATGAATGACAAAACAACGGGAAATAAAATAATTGACTATATACTTATGACATTTGTAGGCGGCAGAGATGCGGTTTCCTTAACCTTTATTTCCTTACTGCCGCATGCCCTGATTGGTGTGAGCTTCGGCAAGCTGTTGTGCCGCACGAAAAACAAAGGCAAACTATACGGCATTTTGGCTATTCCTCTTTCCTTGATTGTGATTGGCTATTTTGTGTACGCAATTACAACACATACCGAGCTTTCGGCATTATACACCTATTCGGATATGGGCTACGTGTATCCGGGTGTTTTGCGTGCATTTGCAAATGCATCAAGCGTACTCCTGCTTGCCGGTCTATTGTATGCACTTCGGAATATGATAGCAGGAAACAAAACCGTGCACAAGTTTATAATGCAATTTTGTCGGAATAATACACCGTATTATGCAATACATCCGTTCTACTTTTGTTGTATTACGGCAACTGCGGCATATCTGCCCTTATCAGCCGGATTCTGCACAGCAATGTCTGTTGTAGTCGGGGTTCTTTGTTATGGTACGATTTTGCTCTGGAATCGCATTAAAAATAAAATTAGATAATCATTTAAAAAGTATAAAAATAACGAGGTGATATTTATGACTGCAAGACATGGACTTTTAAAAATTGAAGATGTTTACGACCAGAAAAATTCATCGGAACTTTTTTTGGATGCTATGAGAGAATGTTTAACACATCATATTGAAAATTGTGAATTTTTCAGAAATTTGTGTGACGATGCAGGCTTTAAGGTTGAGGATTTGAAAACAGAAAAGGATTTAGAAAAAATCCCACCTATACATGCAAACTTCTTTAAACAATATGAGGTTCTTTCTGTTCCCTTTGAAACAATTACAGAACATGCAACAAGCTCAGGCACAGGCGGACAGAAAAGCCAGATGTTTTTTGATAAGGACAGCTTCGATTTCGGAAATTCTATGATAGAGAACGAATTTCGCTATTATGGATTTCTTTCTGACGAACTTACAAATTATCTTCTCTTTACATATGAACCTGCAGAGGTCAGCAAGGATTTAGGTACTGCAAAAACAGACCTTGGACTTTTGAGCTATGCTCCCGTAAATGATACTTTCTTTGCCCTTCGCTATAATGGTCAGGGACACGATTTTGATGTATACGGAACAATAGCAGCTTTAGAAGAATATGAAAGACAAGGTAAGCCTGTCAGAATTTTTGGTTTTCCGTCATTTCTGTATTTTACAGTAAAACAAATGAAAGACACAGGACACAGACCTTTAAAACTTAATACAAAGTCAATGACATTGCTTGGCGGAGGTTGGAAAGGATACGCCGACAAGCAAATTCAGAAAAGAGAGCTTTATGCACTTGTGGAAGAAATGCTTGGAATCCCTCAGCAGAATTGCCGTGATGGATATGGCTCAACAGAACATTCTGTTCCTTACTTTGAGTGTAAAAACCATCATTTCCACATCCCTGTATATAGCAGAATGATTATCCGTGATGTTGAAAATCTCAAGCCATTGCCTAATGGCACTCCCGGTTTTGCCAACTTCATTACTCCTCACCTTATGAGTGTACCTGCGGTATCGGTTCTTATGGGCGATATGGCGGTGCTTCATGATGCAGAGGAATGCGGATGCGGTATAAAAACACCGTATATGGAGATTCTTGGAAGAGCCGGAACAAGTGCAACAAAAAGCTGTGCAATAAAAGCAAGCGAACTTTTGAAAAGATAGAGGTGAAGATGGTTATGGAATTTATTATAAGAGGTAAAAAAGTTAACATTGAAAAAGAAAATTGTTTGGATGGAATAAATGAACAGATAATAATAGACCTTTCAAACGATATTTTAGATATTAGAAAAGTTATTTCGAGCCTTGATAAGCTCGGTCATTTCGTGGCAGAAGATAAAGAGTTTTTGGTTTCGGAACTTATGGAACTCGGCTTTTCAAAAGATGAAGCAATGCAGATAAAAAAAGATTCTCTTGCTGTTTTATCTGAAAAAGAGCTTTATAAAAAGATAAACAGAGAGCTTGGCGGACTGCCTTTTGAAATTTCACGTCAGACAAGCCGCGAAGAACAGTTCGAGGGCTGGATGCCCGTTGGTGTTTTAGGGCATGTTACAAGCTCAAATGATGCAATGCTCCCGTTTTTCAGTTCTGTGGAAGGACTTTTAACAGGAAATATAAATGTTATTAAAACGGCATCAGGAGCGCACAAGGTCGCAATGAAGATGATTGAAAAGCTTTGTGCAGAAGATGAGAGCTTATGCCCGTATTTTTATGTGTTCCCTCTCTCATCAAAGGATAAGGAACTTTTAACCGAGCTTTTTGGCTTGTGTCATACAGTTGCTGTATGGGGTTCTGATGGGGCTGTTTCAGGAGTCAGAGAGCTTGCACCCAAAGGCGTTAATATTGTTGAATGGGGTAACAGAATAAGCTTTAGTTACTTTACGGAAAAAGGATGTACAAGAGAAAAGCTTGAGGCACTTGCTCATGATGTATGTGTAAACGACCAACAAGCATGCAGTGCACCTCAGATTGTGTACTATGAAACAGATTCAAAGGAAAAGCTTCTGCGTTTTGCAGAAGAATTTTATAACGAACTTCAAAAAGTATCGGATACATATCCTCTCCATCCTATGACAGAACCTGAAAAGGCTGAACTAACGGCACAAACTAAAATGTGCTATCTTGAAGAAATTATGGGAGATGCAAAACTCTTAAACGGAAACGGTTGCCGTATTTTTGTAAAGTTTGATAATGAACTTTGTGCATCGCCGCTTTATCGCACGGTTATTGTTAAAGGAATTAAAAGATGTGAGCTTGTCGGTGTGCTCAGACCGTTCCGTTCATATCTTCAGAGTGTTGGTCTTGCGTGCGGTACAGATGAAATTGTTCCGCTTACAAACCTTTTGCTTGCCGGCGGTGTTAATCGTATAACAGAACCTGGACTTATGATGGGCGGCTATACAGGAGAGCCTCACGATGGTGTTTATGCTATGACACGCTATCTTAAAAGGGTTAGTTTTATAAATCACGGATTACCTGCAGGAACTATGTCCCTTGTTGAGATGAGCGACAAGATGCATAAACCTTTTGATGATGGTACTCCCGTGCTTAAAAAAGATGAATTCCCTGCCGAGAGAGAAATTGAAAATGAGGGCTATCTTGTTTTAAAAAGCGGTGGCAGCAGCGGAAAAGCAAAATATGCACTTCACACATATGCTGATGCTGAAGTTACATATAAAGAAACCGGTCGCTTTATAATAGCAGCAGGTGTTAATCCTAAAAAGGATATTTGTATGAATTTGTTCTACTCAGGCGAATTATATGGGGGCTTTATAAGTATATATGAAGCTCTGAAAAGCGCTGAGATAATCCAGCTTCCTATGACGGCAGTTATGGATATGGAACGTGTGGCAAACGAAATTGTAGAGAGCAAGGTAAATGTTCTGATGGGAATGCCTACTTACCTTTTGAGACTGTTTTCCGAGCAGGAAGAAACGCTTAAGAATTACGGTGGTATTGACCTTATACTCTATGGCGGAGAGCATTTTGATCCTGCACAGGCAGAATATATTAAAAAGACATTTAATGTAAAAAGAATTGCGTCCATTACATATGGTTGCAACGAAATCGGCTCTATGGGGTATGCCTGTGAGTATTGCGAGGGAAGTATTCATCACGTTGCTCCAAGCAAATACCTTGAAATATTAAAGCTTGATAAAGATGAGCCGGTAGCAGCCGGTGAGGTTGGCAGACTTGTTTGGACACCTATCAATCAGGAAAATACACCAATCAAGCGATACGAAATAGGTGACCTTGGAAGGTTTGTAAAAGAACCGTGTAAATGCGGAAGACTTTCACCAAGATTTGAACTTCTTGGAAGATTTGGTGATGTTTTTAAATTTGCAACTAATTATGTAAATTATCAAACCATCAAATCCGTATTTGCGAAAAAAATGAATTATAACGGATGGTTGCAGGTTATTTTATCCTATGACAAATTAAGTGTAATGACAATTTGCGTTGAACCTGATTTTGCTGATTCCGAATCTAATGCCCTTGAAATTCTTAAAAATAATTATCCTGAAATCAATGAGTGCTTAACAGATAAAACAGGCATTGTAAACATTGTAAAACAAGATAAGGACAGCTTTGAACTAAGCTCCGGAGGCGGCAAGATAAGAAGTGTAATAGACCACAGAATTCAGAATTAGGGAGGATAAAAATGGTAAATTCATTTAGCGTTAAACGAAGTCCTCTTGTAATTAAAACTTTTCTGTCTATTCTCCTGCCGACAATTCTTATGAATCTTACAACAGCAATCGGCTCAATGGCAGATGCTGTCATAATAGGTCAGTATCTTGATGAGTTGTCCCTTTCGGTTGTAACTTATGCAACGCCGATTTATATGATAATCAATATGATAGCCGCTTTGTTTGCTATCGGAGGGTGCATAGCTGTAAGTGTTGATACAGGGAAAGGCGATAAAGCGGGCGCAAATAAGGCTTTTAGTGTTTCAGCAATATGTCTTGTTTTCTTATCTATGATTCTGTTTTTCGCAGGTGTATTTTTCTCAAGGCAGATAACATTTCTGCTCGGTGCAGGAAATGAACTGGTTTTTGATAAGGTAAAAACATATGTGCAGATTATTTTATTAGGTGCTCCCATTTTCATTTTAAACATTGCAGGTGCATTTTTTGTAAGAAATGATGGCAGACCTACACTTTC
>JAZSJT010000143.1:0-3375 GCA_045534425.1 Acutalibacteraceae bacterium
TGTTATATACAACACAATTAAATCTTTATATATTAATTTTAAGAGGAGAAATGTTCCTTCGTATAATTTTTTCACAGTAATTATATGCTCTAACAAACAAATAATAGTTGTAAACTACATCTCGAATTGCTTTAAAAAATTCTGCATATGTACCATTAGGATCAATAAAAGATATCGGATTGTTATTACAATATGCAAACATATTTGTTCCGACTACGCCTTGTGTTGTGTCTGCGTATATGTCCGCATTCATGAATCTGCACAGCTGGGGGATATAGAAGCGGGAGCCGAGGTAATAGTTATAGCCTAATGCGGGGGCAAATGTATAGCCTCGGTATGTCAGCGGGTTATACATCAAAACTAATATTGCAGCTAATACTTCACCAAGTGAATTTCCGGGTGTTTTGAGGCCCATATAGCGGTGCTTTGAAAAGAGAAGCACCGCCATTTCGGTCAAATTTTTCTCCTTTTATGCTAAATTAAAAAAATGTTTTAGCAGACAAAGTTAGGTTGATTCTTTGGTAGTTTGAATTTTTCAAAAAATTACTTTTTTAGTGGTTTCTAACCGTTCATTGATTTTTCAAGGTTTATAATAGTCTAAAAAATTCGGTTTTTTTAGAAATTCATAATATTTTCTATTTTGCAAGATCTCATACTCTTTTTGATAGAATAAATATGAAGAATATCTGTCTGCGTTATAATGAAAATCATATTGTTGAAAATGTTTTTTATTATACGAATCATATTTTGTTATTTTTGTTTTGGCGATTAATTCTCCTGAATATAAATATTCTTTTTCGGTTACATCAAACATATACTCTTGCTGATTTTTGTCTTTTATTAACAGTAAATCTGATTTTGTAAAGTCAGATAAAAATGTCGATTTGTTCATCAATGTTGCACAAAAATCTGTTAATTTGCATATTCTGTCATTTTCATCATATTGACAAATTACGAGTTTTAAAAGAGAATTTAACTTTATATTTTTTGAAATATCTAAAATATAAACTGATCTTACATCAACATAAAAAAACAGATAGTATGCATAAGCATCTTCAGCCATTTTTATTAAATTGTTTTCAAAATAGTATATAATTATATTTTTTGATAAAGAACCTTTTGAAACTATTTTCCCTCTTTTTGAATCCTTTACGATCAAATCCTCAATGGGGCAAGGATTAAAACATCCCAAGAACAATGTACTGTTTTTGCAATATAGTTTATTGTTTAGGGCAAGATTATGCTTTATTATAGAGGAAAAGTCATCTCTGTTTTCACTAATCTTTTCTTCAACTATTCTCAAAAAACTAGTTGCTTGTTTATGGTAATTGTTTATATTATCATTCATAGAATATCACCTAAATTTTTATTTATCATATTAATCCAGGAAAATTTTCTTCAACGGCATCATTTATTGATTTTAAAAACGCTCTTAAAGAGAATAATGCAACTAATACATTATTTGATTTTTCCTCTTCAGTTTGCCCTAATTCATAAGAGTACAAAACAATTCTGTTAGTAACAGAATAATATAAATTAGTATGAAGATGCCTATGCACAACAGTATATAGATATATTAGATTTATCCAATGTTCTTCATTAAGTCCAATATTGTAAAGCGTTTGTTTAGCTGCTGCCGCTTTAGTTGCACCTCGTGCACAAATATGGTGTTTTTCCGTTGGAGATTTATAATTTTTCCTTGTCTTTATTTTTTTTAATTTTTCAATCATTTTATCCATTACTTTTTGTAAATCATCTTCAAATTGAGTCAATTTACTATTAATATGATTTGAAAGATCAGTGAATAAATTATTTATACAAACATCAACATATGCAATAAATTCATTTAACGCTACTACTGAAATATATATACCTGCTGAAGCTCCTAAAAGCATAAACACTTTTTTTAAAGCGACAGATATTGCAAGAAATAGTTCTGGAATGCCTAATGGTTGATGGGTATCTGAAATTGTTCCTTCTGGATCTATGAACATCACCGGATTGTTATTACAATATGCAAACATATTTGTTCCGATTACGACTTGTGTTGTGTCTGCGTATATATCCGCATTCATGAATCTGCAGAGCTGGGGGATATAGAATCTTGAGCCGAGGTAATAGTTATAGCCTAATGCGGGGGCAAATGTATAGCCTCGGTATGTCAGCGGGTTATACATCAAAACTAATATTGCAGCGAATACTTCACCAAGTGAATTTCCGGGTGTTTTGATGCTCATATTGCCGTAGGCATCATAAACATATTCAAGCATCAGCTTGCCGGTTTCTCCGTCAACAATGCCTGTGATGTCACCCAGAATATTTTTGGTATAAAGATATGGAACAGAATCCTCAAGAAGATATCCTAACGGCTCACCGTCAGCATCATATATGATACGGTTGATTATTGTTTTCGTTTCAGTTAAATTATTGTTTTTATCCGCTTCATATTCAGTTACCTGAACACCGACAAGCTTTGTGTTGTCCCACAGATAATTATATGTCCCGACTAATATGTCATCTTCATATATGCTGAAATAGGACATTTGTCCGTTATCATCATAGAAATAATCTACATATGAATTATCAGCTTTTGTTATACGGGAAAGCTGTCTTCCTGCCGTCCATGTATATGCTTCACCGTTAAGTGAGGTTATATTTCCCATAGCATCATATGTGACAGGCTGTCCGTTATAAGCTGTGAGAACATCGCCCCAGGAGGCATTGTCATATGAATATGTATGGGCTTCGGTTGCTGTGAGACCGTCTAAAGAATTTTCTGTATACGGATATCTTATTCTCGACACAATATTTCCGCCCACATCATAGGTATATGTGGAAGTGAATTCACCGAGACGGTTATCTTCTCGCACTATCTGATTTACTTCATCATAGTAATATCTATTATAATATACCTTTTCATTTTCTTCAATACGGTATATTCCCGTGATGTTTCCCACGCTGTCATATTCATAATATTCCTGTCTTGTCAGGATATTGCTGTCACCTGTGACGGTTGTTACAAGAGACTCTATTTTAGTTGTTGCCGTGGTGTCAGTGTCTGCATAGTTATATGTGAAGCTGCTGTCAATTGTATAAGCTTCATCATCCTTTTCTGCATCAACGGATACGGATTTTGAAGAAATTCTTCCGAACCAGTCTGTTGAGGACTGAATCACGGCTTCTGAATAATATTCTGTTATATCACCGTCATTATTGATTTGACTTTGTGTTTCAAAGGAAACAGTATCCGTATAAACACCTGTTACACTGTTATATTCACCGTCATAGGTATATGTAACGGTGTCTCCCGAAATATTATGTGTTACATCCCCGTTTTCAGCACCTGCAATTGAAAACAAAACAGAATTATCAGCA
>JAZSJT010000009.1:0-8125 GCA_045534425.1 Acutalibacteraceae bacterium
GCCGTTTTTACGTGTGTATTCATCGAGCTTCTGCCTTTCGGGAGCGTTGAATCCCGCTCCGGCTTCACTCCAGTATTCGTTTGATATATAAAGGGTTTTTACGGTATCAACGTCGGCTGAATTGTGGGCATTCATACCCTGAAAAAGGCAGGTGCCTTTTACATTTTCCACTGTCAGCATTTCGTGGCATTCGTAAATTCCGTTTTCGCATTCTGCGCTCGCACCGATTCCTCTGTAGGAATTGATGAGGGTGCAGTTTTTAATTGTCTGCAGCATATAGTCACCGTTGCCCACCACGTAAAAAGTGAACGGATAGGGTTTAACATCCTCAATGCTCTGATCAGGATACCACACGGTAAGGCCCACTGCCCCTGCGCTTGCACCAACCGTAAACAAGGCAGGATTCATAGTATCGCTGCTTTCAACGTCAGCAATAATTATCGTTCCGTAGCTCTTTCCTTCGTCGGGATCCTGATAATCACCCATAAGAGTTACAAACTGGCGGATATAAATATTGCCCGTTACTCTGTATCTGCCTGCAGGAAGCCAAACAGTACCGCCGCCGTTTGCAGCGCAGTCATCAATAGCTTTCTGAATAACTGAGGTAACGTCAGATTCACCGCTTGAATCGGCATTGATAATAATATCGGCTATCACGACCTCGTCCGTCGGATACACAGTTTCAACAATTTGCGGCACATTATCTTTGCCGGATGCAAAGCAAGGAACAAACACGTTTATTGAAATTAAAACACAAAGAAATGAAGAAATGAACTTTTTCATCATATCAACTCCTGTTTGTTAATGTTATAATTATAATTCTCTTTTCAGCTTATGTCAAACAGACTGTGGAAAATTATAGTAATGTATGATATAATTGGTTTATCAATAAAACTAAAAGTGATTACATCTGTGAGAAACATCTGACGGTTAATAATCGGAACGTAATTGGTGAGTTTATTGAAAAACATATAAATAAGTATTTGCGGAGGTAACGATATGAATTTCAATTTGAACAGTTTCAGTAAAAACGTTATTTGTGAAAGCACCGTAAGCGATGCCTTTATTGAAGCAGCTGTTGACGGCAATAAGCTCGATTTATACGTAACCGCAACTAATGATAAAGTTAAATTCATTGAGCTTGAATGGAGTTTTGAGAGCGATAACGGCATTTACGTTCTCGGCGATGCGTGGGAACGCAGCTACGGTGAGCTCCAATTCGTAAAGCTTTCGGATAACGGCAGATGTATGCCCTGGTATTTTATTGCAACGGATAAATCGGAGTGTTTTTGCTTCGGAGTAAAAACACAGCCCAAGGCTTTCATCAGCTTCAGATATACTGCTGAGGGAATAAAGGCTCTTGTTGATTGCCGCAACGGTAACTGCGGAGTTGAACTCAGCGGCAGAAAGCTTCACATTGCAACATTTATTTATAAAAAATATAACTCTGCCAACGTATATTCCTGCCTTTGCGATTATTGCAAACTCCTTTGCGACAATCCAATACTTCCAAAAGAGAGAATTTACGGCGGTAACAACTGGTATTACGCATACGGTAAAAGCAGCTTTGATGAAATAATTGCCGATACAAAGGTTCAGGTTGCTCTTGCAAAAGGCATTAATAATAAACCGTTTGAAGTAATTGACGATTGCTGGCAGATTAACTCCTGCGAAGGTCCTTGGCTTCCCAATAAAAAATTCGGCGATATGAAGAAACTCGCTGAGGAAATCAAAGCTCTCGGCGCAAGACCGGGAATCTGGGTAAGGCTTCTTCACAACAGAGACACCGCTATTACTCAAGATATGAGAATTCTCAGGGGTGGCAAGAGACAATACCTTGACCCCACACACCCTGTTGTTAAAGAGTACGTAAAAACCGATATTAAAAGAATAAAGGGATGGGGTTATGAGCTTATCAAGCACGATTTCACAACCTTTGACCTTTTCGGTGCCTGGGGAAGCAATCTATTCTTGACGGATAACGATATTGATGCCTGGGGTTTTTATGACAAAACAAAGACCAACGCAGAAATCGTCCTCGATCTTTACAGACTCATAAAGGATACTGCGCAGGATATGTACATCATCGGCTGCAACACGGTTTCACACCTCTGTGCAGGGCTTGTTGAAATTAACCGCATAGGCAACGACACAAGCGGCAGAGAATGGGAAAGAACAAAAAAAAATGGGGGTAAACACTCTCGCCTTCAGACTCCCGCAAAATGAAGCCTTTTATATGTGCGATGCAGACTGCGTCGGTATTCTTGACGACAATATTCCTTGGGAGAAGAACCGACAGTGGCTTCATCTTCTTTCTTACAGTAATACCCCATTATTCATATCCTGCACAGATAAAATTACCGAGGAGATGAAAAACGATATAAAAACCGCTTATCAGGTTTTTAATTCTTCTCATACCACCCTGCCTATTGATATTTTCGACACAAGAACACCGTCAAAATGGAAAACAGACGGTAAAACTATCAAATACAGCTGGTAAAAAATCAAAAAATAACAGATTCACCTGCAATAATAAAATCACACAAACACGAAAGAAGAGAGAGCGTATGAATAAAAAACAATTAAAAATATGGGAAAGAATTTACAGTACAGGCTATGCAATCAGTAATCTGGAGCCTTGGAAAACAATAAAAGAAACAGATATTCTTTTTTATGTAACCGAAGACCAAAAAAACATTTGCTTTTTTAAGATTTGGGGACATTCACAAGATTTTTTTGGTTTTTCTTGCTATTTTGATGCTTATGATTTTACAAACGCCCATAATAATTTTATAAATAAAAACAAAAAAAATGAGCCTGTTATGTATATGCAGAATGCAATAACAGGCATTTGGGATGATGTAAGCAGAATATTACCCGAAAACAAGAGCATTATGACTGCACTGAAAATCAAGCATCCAAGAAATGAGCCCTGCCTTCATTTTGAAGAATATGAAGAACAGCAGCTTCCCCATGAAGTTTGTGATTTTGAAACAGAACCTCTGGCAGATGCATTAGGCAATCTTTATATGATGCTGAAAGCAATAATTAAAGACGGACTAAAGGTAAATTTTCAAAAGGGTGAGGCTTTAATGCGAAAGTATGCAGGTAACGGCACCTGGCACAATATGCCCGTTCCATGGAGGTTTTTTGCTGAAGAATTCACTCTTACCGTGAAGCTCGAAAACAATTCAACATTAAAAGATATAAAAAAAATGCCTGTCGGGAATTTTTCTGTAGAGCTCGATGCCAGATGTTTACCAACACCGGTTTATGATGAAGAAAATGACATAGATTTCTTCCCCTATCTAATTACCGCCGTCGATAATAATACCGGTTTTGTTTTTTCAACAAAAACAGATTCTTTTGATGATGATTTAACCATTATGCTGTTTGAATGCTTAACTGAAATTTGCTTCAAATTCGGCAAACCTGAGGGAATCATAATTAACGATGAAAGAGTACAGTTCAGAATAGAAGATTTTTGCAAAAAAGCAGGCTTGAAAATCATTTTCCAAAAAAAGAAATTAAAAAACACAGAAGCTGCAATTAAAGATATGTTTGAATATCTTTCAAAAAACTATAACCAAGAAGAAGATGCTTATGAAATTGAAAATGAAATTGATTATGATGATTATGACGAAAAGTATTGGACATCGGATTCATACATTATTTCAGTTTCCCTATATACAGGTTGCTACAGGCATATAAGAGTTTCAGGATGTCTTTCATTGGAGGAATTACACGAAACAATTCTGAATGCCTTTGAATTTGATGATGACCATGCACACGCGTTCTTTCTTAACAACAAAAAATGGACTCCCGGCGGCTACTATTCAAGCATAATTGAAGATGAAGAAAAATTCACCTGCGATTACACTTTGGAAAAAGTTTTAAGTGACAAACAGCAATTTGTTTATGTATTTGATTTCGGCGAAGAGTGGACATTTAAATGCAAGGTCCTGAAAGTACTTCCAGAGCCGACCTTTGAACCCGAAATTGTTCGCAGTGCAGGTGACTCTCCATCCCAATATTAATTAATAACTGAATATTTTGTTTTATTATACTTTCATTTTCATTAATCCGTGTTTATTGCAGTAAATATAAATAAACCCTCTGCCGCGAAGATTAAGACGGGTTTCGGCGTTACCCTCGGGATAAAACTTAATAAACTGTATTCTGTCGGTTGTAATAAATGCTATAAATGAAATGTAATGAGTTTTTGTCATTTCATGGTTTACGGTAACAAAATACTCATCTTCTACTTTTTCAAGCCTTACACCGTGGCTTTCATCAACATCTTCCGCTTCAAGAGGCGGTAAGGTTATGCCGCAACAGCTGATAAGAGCTTCTCCCGTTGTTCTTATTATATTTCCGCACATCGGACAAACATAAAACACCGAACGAAGCATATTTGAGGAAACATTTTTATTAATTATTGTTTCTCCTGACATAAGCTCCATTACCGAAACACCGAGAGCATTTGAAAGAGGTTCAATAAGAGTGATATCAGGAAGCCCTTTTCCTGTTTCCCATTTTGAGACGGCTTTGCAACCGACACCTATCAATTCTGCAAGCTGCGTCTGTGTAATTCCTTTTGCTTCTCTTAACCGTCTGACGGTTGCACCTGTTACAAAATTGTCCATTTTCATCTCTCCTTTTTAAGCTTATTCTATATTATCAATGAATATTTAACAACCTACGCTTCGTAGAATTATACATTAATTCAAAAAACTGAACCGTCCTTCATCTACAGGAGGTTCAGTTTTTTATATCAATAGCGTATTATATTTTTGAAATCAAGAAACAGCTTATTCATACCACTGTCAACACTTACACTTTCAGGCTTTCGTTTTGCTTTACAGAATTTACTGTCATAGCGGTCAAACTCCTTTTGAGCAGCAGCACCGTTAATACAGAATTCACCGTCATATGAGGCAAACAGTTTTTCCGTACCCGTAATATATTCAACCTGTCCGTTATCAGAGAATTTTACAGTATTTTTTTCAATTCTCGTTTTGAATTCATCAAAGGTCTCCTTATCGGCATCGGATAGCTCGGTGATATAAATGTGATATTTTCCTTTGAATCTGCATAAATCAAATTCACCGACCAGCTTTACATCTTCGGGGAAATTTTTATATTTGAGAAGACCGTTTGCACTGTCTTCATTAAACGGTTTAAATATTAATTCTCCGTTTGAAATCAAAGCAACAAAAACTCCGTTTTTTCTTGCAAAAGCAGTATTGCCGCAAAGAATAAATTCATCATAAAAATTTTCAGGCATAAAAGCGTGTGTCATATTTGATATACCCGTTTCACCCAAACGCTTTTTTTCGGGTAATTTATATATCGTGATATTGACATTTTCGTGCTGAACGCTCATAGGCCTTCTGCCGTTTCCAATCCAATATCCGGGTGATGAAGAAAATCTTCCGTTTCCGTTCCCGGCAGGATGTGTTGTAAAAAGTGAGATATTTTCAGATATGCTTGCACTCCAGATATGCTCCTGGGCACCGCACATATCAACATCTTTTGAAACCGATGTTGATAAAGAGTAACGGGCAGTACGGTACGTATAAACATTTCCCCTGCCTGTTGCAATACCATGAGGCATTATATTGAATTTTTCTGCGAACCTTTTCCAATTAATAGCTCTGAAAACAGAAATATTGAGAAACTTGAAATAGCCCACAAAGGAATTGCGATACATTTTATAGTTTTTAATGTATTCGAGAGTGTTGTTGATTACTTCGGGATTTGTAAATGTTTCAGCACCCAGCTGTGCCATAATCTGATGGGGCTGTTGACCTATAAGCCCTTCTTCACTCAAATCAGAGGGGGAAAGTCCGCAGCTCATTTTTGAAACGAAGCTTTCTTTTGAAAGTGCAATGTCTTTTATAGCGACAGGGAGAGCATAAAGACCTTTTTTTACAATATCATTAAAACAAACAACTATGTAATTGGGTTCCTTTGCAAGAGAACGCCTGATCAGCTCTTTTTCAGTTACGGCAAGCCCGTTATTTGAGAGGCCAGCTTCCGATATCTCATTTCCCCATAGGATATTCATAGCAGCCTGTATGCTGTTGCCGTAAAAATTACCGGCTTTATTGTTACCGTACATTCTTGAGCTTGTCGCAACAAAGCGGTTATTAACAGAATTAAGTGCAACATCAAGCCATAAGATATCCATTATTATTTTCATCTGCACAACGGATTTTTCGTCTTTTGAATAGGCAATATAATTTGCCATGGGTGAAATATCTTCGGCAATATAATTATTACTCAGATACTCCGAAAAACCGTAATCAAAGCGTTGCTGCATCCATGCATCAATACGTGCCTTTGCCTTTTTCATGTGCTCTTTGCCTGTCATTTTGTTATTTATAAAAACCTCATCGGGCCATTCCTGACCTGCAAGATATTCTGCCACGGCAAAAAGAAGCTGATGGTTTTCCGACCAATAACACATACTGTCATCACCGGGCTCATCCATAAAATACTTAAAATTAAGAAATGTATTTTTTATAAGCTCTTTACAATTATCATTCAGTTTTTCGCCGCAGTCCTTATATATCTTAAAAAGCAGCTGTGCTCTGAAATCCGAGCAATCAAAACGCTTTTTCATATATTCGGATTGCTTAAAAAGCAAAGCATAGATT
This sequence comes from Acutalibacteraceae bacterium, assembly GCA_045534425.1. Classification (GTDB taxonomy): domain Bacteria; phylum Bacillota; class Clostridia; order Oscillospirales; family Acutalibacteraceae; genus RUG806. Next base: position 6,663 of record JAZSJT010000009.1, read on the forward strand.
TCATCTTCCGAAAAGAACGGCTCTGCCTTTTCTTCTGTTAAATAAAAATATAAATCTTCATAAGCTTTACCGTTCACATCCAACGAATAATAGTCTAGTTCATTCTCATTCGGCAATTCCTGAGCAGGCTTTTTGCTGACAAACAGCAAAATCTCAATTACAGTCAGCATTATTATAAAAAATATAATGGCAAGGAGAATATACAGAACAACCATTACAATCACTCCCCCGTTTTTCTGCTTCAACTATACCATAACAAAAGAGAAAACTCAATAATATAATGATTGTCTTATTGTGTCTCTTATGTTACCATATAACAAATATTAAAAATAAATTGCAAGGATGTATATATATGACAAATAAAATCCGTTTCGGAATTGTGGGCACAGGTACAATAGCACATAGGTTTGCACAGGCTGTAAGGAATGTTCCCGATGCAGAACTTGTAGCTGTGGCATCAAGAACCGAAGAAAATGCTGAAAAATTCGGTGATGAATTTGATATACCCATACGCTTTGACAGTTATGAAAAAATGGCTCAATCAGACCTAATTGACGCCGCGTACATAGCTGTTCCCCATTCGGGACATATTTATTGCTCATGTCTTATGATGAATAACGGTAAACACGTTCTGTGCGAAAAGCCAATGGCACTAAACACCCGTGAAGCAGAAGAAATGTTCGGCTGTGCAGAAAAAAATAAGGTTCTTCTTATGGAAGCTATGTGGGCAAGGCTTGTTCCGGGTACACTTAAAATGCTTGAAATAGTTAATAGCGGTGTTCTCGGAGATATTATGGGAGTTGAAGGAAAATTCTGCTATACAATGGATGAAGATGAAATGGACCATCACGTATTAAAAATCGAAAACGGCGGCGGCTCACTTCTTGATGTAGGTGTTTACGGCTTGAATTTCTCCGAATGGTATCTCGGGAAAAGCGTTGAAAACATAAATGCACAGTCAAGCTTATATAACGGAGTTGACAGCCATACCGGTGTTATCATCAAATACAAAAACGGTGCCATAGCAGACATATCAAGTGCAATTCTTCTTCGAAAACCAAACGAAGGCTTCGTTTACGGAACAAAGGGCTATGCAAAGCTTCAAAGATTCTATGCTCCGCAGGAAATAGAGCTGTATTTTAATAACGGAGAAAAACAAATCATCAAAGCACCGTATCTCGGAAACGGTTTTGAAGAACAGATAAAACACTTCTGTGAGTGCATTTCCGATAATTTAACTCAAAGCCCCGTTATTCCCCCTGAACAAACACTGTTCATCACCCGCCAAATGGATGAAATCAGAAAACTAACAGGAATAATTTATCCCCAAGATAAAAATCTTTTATAAATATTTCTTTATATAAAAAATCTCATAATTTATCCCCCTGCCCTCAAGATTAAGGACAGGGGGAGCATTGATATTAATAAACTACACACCTTACAAGCGATTTTCTACAAAAAAA
>JAZSJT010000080.1:0-13285 GCA_045534425.1 Acutalibacteraceae bacterium
AACAGTATGTGCTTCAACCTTTTCAATAATATCAAAAGCCTCTTTTTCTACGATTTTGTAGTCCATTATATTGCCTCCGCTTAATGTAATTTTCACAGTAAGGCGAGAAAAAGATTTGAGTTTTGAACCATCCTTTTTGGCTTCAGACGGAGTTATACCGTGAAATTTTGTAAATGCTCTTGTAAAACTTTCAGGACTTTCATACCCGTATTTCAATGCAACATCAATTACTTTGGCATCAGTAGCACACAACTCATTGCCGGCAAGTGTAAGCCGTCTGTTTCTGATGTAATCACCTAAAGTAATACCACATAAAATGCTAAAAATTCTTTGAAAATAGAATCCCGAACAAGCCGCTTCTTTTGCAACAAGCTCCATATCTATTTCATCAGTTAGATGATTTTCGATATAATTTATTGCATTCTGTATACCTGTAACCCAATCCATGTTGCTCACCTCGTTGTGTGATTACATTATAAAGCAAAAGTAATGATAGTTCCTGACTTTTTATGCTCATTGTTGTAGGGTTATATTTTAACACACTTTATCTGTTGTTTCAATTACGATAATATACCATAGTTCCTGAAAAAATATTTTAAAAATATTTTTACCAACACGACACTTTTTGAAGAACTGTAAAGCTCAACTTATTTATATTATCATTGACACCTGATTTTTTTACATTTATAATATTTATGATAAAAAAGATTGAGGTAATTCTTATGAAAGAGATAATGAAGTGGTTTTCTTTTGCTGTTATGATGTTTTCTATTCTTTTTAACACCTTTGATGCGATGGTTATCAGGAAAGCTCCTGAGCCTAAAAGTGAAGAACAACTTATTGAAATTCAAGGAATTTTTGATGAGTTTACATTAAATGATGAAATTACGGTTATTAAGCTTTCTGCTCTTTCCGCTTCACAGAGGCATTCGGTTATTTCTCTTCAAGGACTTGTCAATAAAGTAAAGCCTTCAATTTTCATTGATTACGGCTCTGCAACACACCGCTTTGCGTTAGAGGAAATGCGAAATGCAGGCTATGAGCTTTCATATAATGATGAAGAGGGTAATCCCTGGAATTTTATTTCCGTAATCAAAAAATTCTCCTCATACATCAAAGACGGCGGATACATCCTTTTTAAAACCGTTGAAGACCACGGACAGCTGAACACTGCAACTAACCTTACAACAATCAAAGGCTATCTTCCGGTAACTCCTGAAGATGAAGAAACAGTAATTGGGCTTGGTCTAAAAAAATGCGAGGATATAAGTGAAGACAACATAGACCTTAAATATCTCAAAAGCTTCTACCGTGAATATAAGGACTTTTTCCGCAATGATTCACTTGTACATCTTTACTACTATGCCTCGGGAATGAGGGATTTTGCAATTCAGCAAAATATTTTTGTGATGTATGTTGAAGACAGCGATTATGAAGGCTGGGTTTTCCGAGATAAGGTTATGAAAAATCTTACTCCCTCTTCCCTTATTTTCGGTTGGTGTCAGTATGAAGTCAAATTCACGGAATCCGCATCCCGATACGGTCACAGTGTTATCCCCTCCGACCATTCATACAATCTGAGCATTCTATCATCCTTTGGTGTAAATAAAAATAAATTTGATGTTGAATTCCCTGACAACATAAAACTTGACGGTAACAAGCATTATGTTTCATTGGTTTACAGTGACGGCGATAACCTGCAGTGGATTCAGAACGGCTTCAATGAATTCCACACCTGGCAAAGCTATAACAGTGACACACCCGTCAGCTGGACATTTGCTCCAATTGCAAGTGAACTCAGTTCCGTTGATGTGAAAAGAACTCTTGAAAAAGGAGAAGAAGTGTCCTTCATTGCAGGACCTTCGGGCGGCGGTTATGCGAGAATTTCAAAGATGAGCTCAAAAGAGCTTGAAGCCTTCTCCGATTACACTGCATCTGTTATGTTAAAATCGGGGCTTGATATCATAACCTTCCTTGATAAAGCAGAGGATGACTTCTTCTATAAAAGCTTTGAAAAACGCCTCTCTTACTTCTCAAGATATGACAATATCAAGGGGGGTATTATTCAGCTGGACCCTGACAGATATTCTGCCGGAGGCGGCAGAGTTTTCTTCTCGGATGACAAGCCTTTTGTAGCTGTCGGCTTCAGTCTGTGGCACCCCAGCGGCAATGCGGATGAAGTGACAAATGAGTGGCTCAAGGAACAGGCTGAAATAATAAACAGCAAAAAAGCTGATTTGTCAACAATCAACGGTTATACCGTAATAAACATTCACCCGTGGACAATAGGCACTGATGATCTACAGTATTTTATCAGTCAGTTGGGTGACAACATTGAAGTTATCGGCATAAATGAACTTCTTTCAGCAGTAAAGCAAAATATTCCGCATAAATTTGCAATTCCCGAATAAACATAAAAAAGCTCAGAGTTTCTGCCCTGAGCTTTTTTCTGTCAGTTTATTCTCACATACCCGCTTTTTTCAATAAGAGCCTGACCTTCATCAGAAAGAATCCAGTTTATCAGCTCTTTTATGCTTTCATTGGTGTTATCCTTTCTGTAAATTGCATAGAATTTCGCAATTACGGGATATGTGCCGTTTCTTATATTTTCGGGAGAGGGATATATGCCGTTAAGTGAAAGCATTTTTACATCTGTATTTTCAACGATACCGTCCATATAGTATCTGAAAGAAAAGCCGATTGCTGCACCTGTCAGAGCGAAGGGAGATTTTGCTGCGATTTTCCTTTCCCCCATAAATGAATCCATGGCAGACTGGCTTCCGCTTCCTTTCATTCTTGTGACGGGGTTTATTATTCTGTTTACTCCCCCGACTTCTTTCCAGTTTTTATATACACCGCCGTAGATATCCCTTATTTGCTCTGCGGTGAGATTATCTACGGGGTTGTTTTTATTTACAAAAAATACAAATGCCTCAAGACCGACAGGGACAAATTCCAACTCAACGCCCTTTTCTTCAGCATATTTTTTCTGTTCTTCACTCGGTGCGGCACAGAAAAGGATATCCGTATTGCCGTCAACTATAGCTTTATAGCCTCTTACAGTATTTTTATACTGCATTTTACTGTCGGGAGCAAAATTTTCTCCGTAAAAATTATTGTCGTCAAAAGCTCCGCCAACAAAGCTCACACTGTCTTCGGGATAAACAGCATTAATTATTGCTGCATAAACGGGGACAAGAGCCGCCGCACCGTCCAGCACGGGAAGCGCCCCCGAAAGGGAGAAATCTGTTTTTATATCGGGAAGCTCGGAGCTGCTGTTAAAGGGCAGAAAGCTTTTTACATCAATCATTTTTGCCTGCGTGGCACCGCTGAAATTGTTTGAAAGCCGCACTGTTACAACACTGTAAACCGCACCGTTAAATAATGCAAAAATGAGTATTACACAAAGTATTACAGACAACTGCTTAATATATTTCATATCACCACAATTCCTTTGCTATAAAATATATTATTGAGCTGTGAGAATAAGCATACACGGCATATGCCGCATGAGCGGCGGTCAAAATAACACAAAGTGTAATAACCGTATATAAAATAATTCTGAATGCTTTATTATTCATAGCTACCTCACATATGTGCCATAAACAGAAGGAACAAAATTCCTAAGGTTATAAGCACTGCAACAAAAACAGCGGTCAGAATACCCGTAACCTTTACTGCAAGCTTCAGATTTTTAAGCCTTGCCAATTCATTTTCTGTCTGTGAGCTTTCAGACTTTTTCTTTTTATAGATTACAAGAAGAACAATAAATGACACTAAAGCCAATGCGGGTAAAATATAAATAAGATAAGTAAAAATAAAAGCAATAATATCTGCAAGCAAAGCTGTCATCCCCTTTTTTGTTGTAATTTTACACAATAATTTTATCATTTACTCTATATTTATGTCAACATTTATTACAATGCTGAAATTTAATCTTAAATCTTATTTAATAATTTAAATTTTTATGATATATTAATTAAAAATATAAAAAGGAATTCAGAAGATGGAAAAAATTGACCTCAACGGTATATGGCAAGGAAAATGCATTAATCCTGATAAGAACAGAGATTTTTTATTTACTGCCTCTGTCCCCGGATGCGTTCATACCGATTTTATAAATAACGGTATACTGAATGATATCTATTACCGAGACAATTCCAAAAACGCCCAATGGATAGAAAGCTGTGATTTTATCTACAGCCGTGAATTTAACATAGAAAAAATACCGTCTGAAGCAGAGCTCGTATTTGAGGGACTTGATACATATACTGAAATATTCCTCAACGGTGAAAAAATCGGAAAAACGGATAATATGTTTATTTCACACTCTTTCGATGTAAAAGATAAGCTGAAAGAGGGTAAAAATGAATTAGCCGTACATTTCCGCTCTCCCGTAAAAGAGGTGGAAGGTCTTCCTCTTTACGGCGGTGCTTTCACACGGGAGAGAATGAGAACAAGAAGAATTCAGTGTACATACGGTTGGGACTGGGTTGAAAGATTTGTAACCATGGGCATATGGCGTGATGTATATATAGATACAGCTGACGGCTTCAGAGTCAAAAACGCGTATATTTACACCGAAGCATTAAACGGCAAATCTGCACAGATAGTAATTGAAGCTGATTTTATCAGCTTTGAAAACGGAGGTTTGGCAGATATTGAAATAATATCTCCTGACGGAAAAACAGTTTATCACAGAAAATTTTTCAGAAAAGAGAATTACTTAAAAGAATATATTGATATCCCCGATGCAAAATTATGGTATCCTGCAGGATACGGTGAACAGCCTTTATATAAGCTCATCATTTCGGGTAAAGAATTTACTTTCGGAATAAGAAAAGTAACGGTGCTGCAGCTTCCCGATGAAAAAGGCAGTGAATACTATAATAAGTGCATTGAAATAAAAGCTTCCGTCAGCGGCAAAAGATATGACAGAAATGAAGACTTTTCGGGCTTTCAGCTTCTCATAAATGATGTTCCGATTATGTGCAAGGGAGCAAACTGGGTACCCTGTGAGCCCTTCCCCTCGGATGAAAGCGATGAAAAAATAACCCGGCTTCTCACCCTTGCAAAAGAAGCAAGCCTTAATATGCTTCGAGTATGGGGCGGAGGTATTTTTGAAAAACAGCATTTTTATAATGAGTGTGACAGACTGGGTATTCTCCTTACACAGGATTTTCTTATGGCTTGCGGCGATTATCCCGAAGATGACGAAAGCTTTATCGAACAACTGAAAAAGGAAGCTGAATTTGCCGCATACGAGCTTCGCAATCACCCTTGCCTTATGTGGTGGTCCGGTGACAATGAAAATGCGGTTGACGGCTTTGACGAAGCCCCAAGCTATCACGGCAGAACGGCAATTCACAAAGGAATTTACCCTGTTCTGAAGCTTCTTGATCCGAAACGCCGTTTCTTCCTTTCAAGTCCCATGGGCGGCACTCCCTATGCTTCCAAAACGGCAGGGACCACACACAATACACAATATCTCGGCTGCTCGATATTCCCCTACATTATGAACGAGAATATGAAAGATTATAAGGAGCATTTTTCACAGTATCTTGCACGCTTTATTGCGGAAGAGCCTACAACGGGTGCTGTTTGTCTGCCCTCTCTAAAAAAATTTATGACAGATGATGATATATTTAACAGTGAGGCTATGTGGAATTGGCACACAAAAAGCAATCCCGCTCTTTCCTTCTCTCTTTTTGATGTTCTTCTTAATTTCACAAAAAAGGTTCTCGGAGAATTTACTGACGGTCACGACCGCTTTTTCAAAATGAAATACAATCAGTTCGAGTGGATAAGAGTTTCTATGGAGAACATAAGAAGAAACCGCGGCTTTACAAACGGCATCGTTTATTGGATGTGGAATGACTGCTGGCCCGCTTCAAGCGGATGGGCTTTTCTTGATTACTACTGTCTTCCGAAAGCATCCTATTACAGCTTTAAACGATGTGCAAAGGAGCTATTGTGCTCAATTGATAAAAAAGACGGATATGATATATATCTTTGTAATGACGGACTTAAAAGCAGAAGCGTTGATATGACGGTATATTATCTCAAGGACGGAAGAATTTCCACTGCTTCTTATGTGACTGCTGAAATTGACGCACACTCTTCAAAGAAAGCTTTTACAGTTCCCGAAAATGCAGTCCCCCAAAATGCGGTGCTTTTCTGTGATATAAGCTGTGAAGCTTTCACTGACCGTGCATTTTATAAAAACGGTGCACTTCCGATAAAAACTACTGACGCAGTAATAATAACAGAAAAAACCGAAAACTCCGTTACCGTAACAGCGGACAGCTATGTTCACGCCGTTGAATTTGAGGGGGAATATATTTTCAGCGACAACTATTTTTCACTTCTTCCCGATGAAAAGAAAACTGTTTCGTTCAGAAAGCAAACGGATAATGCAGAGGCTTTTACCGTGTGCGGTTATACGCTTATTCTTTAAGAAAAAAAGCTCTTTGCCCGAAAAGGCAAGGAGCTTTTCAGTTATTCGGTTTTTCATTAATGAACACTCGGAAAAGCGGAAGACAGGAATTGAAAAACCTTTTATATGCTTTGCAATAGTCTTCACTCAACTGCGTTCTTTTACATCCACCGCCGCGGCACATAAAATAAACATTACAGTTTTTACATTTTTCGGGAGCTTTCAGGCTTTCCTTTATAAAGGCAACCGCTGTTTCGCTTTTTTCCATCTCAATAAAATCCGTTTCGAGAATATTTCCAAGATAATATTCATCTGTACAATAAAAATCGCAGGGATAAATATTGCCGTTTGCCTCGCTTACGAACTGATGTGTACAATGCCCCTTTATTCCGCACTGCTCTGTGGGCTGACCGAGATACAGCCTTACCCAGTTATCAAACTGACGGATGCTTGTGTATTCGTGACGGACATAGTCCTTTACATAAAGATTGAAAGCCTTTATAAGAAAATCCGCATACTGCTCTGCGGTCATATAAAGCTCACTCTGCTCATTTGAATCAAAGGGACGAAGACAGGGAATGAACTGCAGATACCTGAAGCCCTGCGAACGGAAAAAGCGGTATATCCTTTCACAGTTTTCGGCACAATAGCCTGTGAGCACCGTGAGAATATTGAAATCGACCTTATACTTTTTCAGAAGCTCGGCAGCTTTCAGAATTGTATAAAAGGAATTTTGTCCCGAAGGCTTTTTTCTGAAATGATTTCCGTCATAATCCCCGTCAAGACTCAAGCCCACAAGAAAACGGTTTTCTCTTAAAAATTCTGCCCATTCCTTATCAATAACGGTTCCGTTGGTCTGCATACCGTAGAAAACGGGACTTTTTTTAATATTAAGTTTATTAACGGTGCTGACAAAAAGCTTAAAAAAATCAAGTCCCGCAAGTGTGGGCTCACCGCCCTGAAAGGCGAAAGCCACGCTTTCTCCGTCGGCATATTTCAGTGCCTTTTCAATAAGCACCGAAGCCGTATCCTTTTCCATAATACCGAAGCCGAGATGCTCACGGTGTTCAGAAACATCACGGTAAAAACAGTATTCACAGGAAAGATTGCAAAGAGAAGATGCAGGCTTGATCATCAGTGAAAGTGGCGGCAATCCTGTTTCCCCCTATAAAAATTATTCAATAACTCCTCTGCGGTTTTCTTTGAAGCCGTTTGTTATTTCGTGAAGCTTTTCTCTGAACTGATTTGAAATTTCGGGATAAACAGGGGTTCTGTTATAGTTTTCAGCATAGTCATCATTTAAGATATGAAGCCAGTTTTTACGGTTTTTATCCCAGAATGCAGAGTTATCGTTCTGTATTTTTTCAAAATATTTGAATGAAATATAATCGTCTTTGAGAATTTCATAGTTATAATCGGGATAAAGGGACTTCACCTCATCGGCGGGAACAGCATACTGAACAGCCTTTATAACCTCACGCTTCATATGAAGAATGGGGTGCTCTTCAGTATGAATAACCTTATCCTCTTTAATAAGCCGGGCCATTGAGATTCCGTCAATCACACGGTCTGAGGGAAGATAGTTTTCTTCTCCGCCGTTTCCTGTTATACCGCAAAGCTCAACTAATGTGGGATACAGGTCAACAAGCACTGCACTGCTTTCTCTTTCAGTTTTCTTTTCACCGAGAGCACCGTTGTCATTATCCCAGCGTATCATAAAGGGAACCTTCTGTCCGCCTTCATAAGCGAGATATTTTCCGCCTCGAAGCTCACCCACGGAGCCTTCAAGAGCGGGGCCGTTATCACTTGTAAATACTATAATAGTATCTTCAAGCACACCGAGCTCTTCCATTTTATTGAAAAGAATACCGAGATAGTGGTCAAATTCCGTTACACAGTCAACATATGTGCCCATTCCGCTGGTACCGTCAAAATCATCACCGGCATACACGGGGCCGTGAGGCCAAGGGGAAGCATAATATGCAAGGAAGGGCTCGTTATTTTCTGCTTTTTCAGTGATCCACTCTGTAATTTCATCGTGAATCCATTTTGTTGCATTGCTCTGGTCTTTGAGCTCATCCGTACCGTGAGTGATTTCCCATTCACCGTTTTCTTCCGTCACGTGATAGAAGGGCTTCATATCATTTACATGATGGCTTCCGTAGAAATAGTCAAAGCCCTGATTTGTAGGAAGATATTCACCGTAGTCACCGAGATGCCATTTTCCGAAGCAGCCCGTTGAATAGCCCGCAGCCTTGAAGGTTTCGGCAAAGGTAATTTCGTCACCAAGCATTCCGTCGGCATTATTGCCCATTTCTATGGAATTGAAAATTCTCGTCTGTGCGAAGGGAGAAAGCGTCTGCACGGTGGGATAAATAACATTATCAGCATAGCCTCTGTAAGGATATCTGCCTGTGAGAGCCGCAAAGCGTGCAGGAGAACAAACTGAATATGCAGAATAGAAATTGGTGAAATTCAGTCCGTTTTCACCGATTGAGTCAATATTGGGAGTTTCATAGATGGCTCCGTTAAGAGAAATGTCGCCCCAACCAAGGTCATCCATCATAATTATAAGAACATTGGGAGACTCGGCAGCATCTATTTTATCAACGCCCGAAAGATATTTTTCGTGACCGTCCCAGAGTCTCACGGTATTGGGAATTGAACGCATATTCATTGTAAGAACATATAATACACTGCTTCCGAGAAGAAGAAGGCACATCAGCGAGCACACTGCGATTTTTGCCCCGACCTTCTTGAATGAATGCTTTACCGAAAAAAGCAAGCCTGCAAGAGAAATAATCCAGGGAGAGGCAAGAAGAATATTACCGAGAAGCCTTGTGAAGATGCTACCCTCACCCGTGAAAAGAGGATTTTCAGCAGATGAATATCCTGCAAGTCCCGTTGTAAAAGCACCGAAGCCGGCATCGGCACCGAAAATTATGTAATAAAGAACAATTCCCGCACCGGATATACCATAAGCAAAAATCATAGGTGCATAGACCTTCTTTTTTATTATAAGACTTAATGTAATAATTGCCGCCATAATGCAGTTGAACGCAACCGATACCACGGCAATTATATTAAGACGAAGAGCCAAAAGCGAAACGGCAAGTCCGATACCGATAATCATAAAAACAAGCGGGAGTGCTTTTTTTGAAAAATCCGCACTGATTTCTTTTTTCATCACAATTCCTCCTGAAGGTTATATTTTAATTATATTATTTAGTAAGAAATTGTCAAGTGACACCAAAGAGTTATATTTACATAAGATAAAAATTATGGTAATATATTTTTATCACTTTTAGGAGGTTTTTATGGCTTGGTATAATGAAGCGGTGTTTTATCATATATACCCTCTCGGTATGACAAATGCACCGAAATTCAATGAATATAAAGAGCCTGAAAGAAGGCTTTTATCCCTGTTCCCTTTTGTTGAAAAAATAAAAGCGGCAGGGTTTAATGCAATTTATATCGGACCTTTGTTCCAGTCGGTAGGGCACGGCTATGAAACAACAGATTATAAAATTCTTGACAACAGACTGGGCACTAATGAAGACCTGAAAAATTTTGTAGCTCTTTGCCACAAAAACGGCATTAAGGTTATCTTTGACGGCGTTTTCAATCACACGGGCAGAGATTTTTTCGCATTCCGTGATATCAAAGAAAACCGTGAAAATTCAAGCTATAAGCACTGGTACAATATTAACTTTTGGGGAAATAATTCATATAATGACGGCTTTTCCTATGAAAACTGGGGCGGCTATGACCTGCTCGTTAAGCTTAATCAGAAAAATCCCGATGTAATAAGCTATATTTCGGATGTTATACGCTTCTGGGCAACGGAATTTGATGTTGACGGCATAAGACTTGATGCGGCGGATGTGCTTGATTTTGATTTTATGAAGGCTCTTCGGAAAACAGCGGAAGAAATAAAGCCCGATTTCTGGCTTATGGGTGAAGTAATTCACGGAGATTATAACCGTTGGGCAAACGAAAACACACTTCATTCCGTCACAAACTATCATCTTCACAAGGCTTTGTATTCGGGGCATAATGATCACAATTATTTTGAAATTGCCCATACCGTGAAAAGACTTCAGGATATGAATAAGTCTCTTTGTCTTTATAACTTCTCGGATAATCACGATGTTGAAAGAATATATACAAAGCTCATAAACAAAAAGCATTTCACTCCCGTGCATATTCTTCTTTACACCCTGCCCGGTATACCTTCGGTTTATTACGGCTCGGAGCTTGGCATTGTGGGCAGAAAGGAAAAACATTCAGACGAGTCGTTAAGACCTGTTCTCTCTTATGAAAAGTATGAAATTTTACAGAAAAACAATCCTTTCCTTGAGCTTATCAGTGCATTGGGAAAAATCCGTCAGGAAGAAAAGGCACTTTCTTACGGCGACTATAAAGAGCTGCTTCTAACTAACAGACAGTATGCTTTTTCAAGAAAAACAGGGGATTACTCTGTTATTGTAGCTGTAAATAATGACGATTGCAATATATCGCTTTCAGTACCGACAGCTTCTGACGGCACATTCAAAGGTGCATTATGGGGAGAAAGCGTGACAGCAAAAGACGGTAAGCTGAAGGTTACACTCAAGGGAAATTCGGGTGAAATATGGATTCAAAACAATAAAAATAAACCTGAATTTGTCCCGATAAAAACGGAAATTCCCTCCCCCGCTCCCGCAATAAACACCGTTGAACCGAAGAAAAATCCCGAACTGCAGAAAACCGAAGCAAAAGAAATAAAAAAGATTAATATCTCTGCTTCAATTCCCGATAAGCCCTATGAAGAAATGACGGTAGAGGAATTGCAGGCGGTAATTCTTCAGAAGCTTGCCTCAAACGGTCCCGTTACAGACAGAATGAGAAAAGACGTTGAAGAAAACGTCTATCATAATTCTCTTGTAACCTGGGCAAAGAGTTTCTGATAAAGTATTGATTTTTGACATTATTTATGTTATTTTCTATTAAGAAATAAAAGAGAAGGTGTGTTTATGAAAGATATCAAAGCGGCAATTTACGGAGCAGGCTCTCTCGGCACCGTGCTCGGTGCTTACATCACAAAAAACGGCGGTAAAATTGACCTTATAAACAGAAATAAGGCTCACGTTGCTGCCCTCAACGAAAAGGGAGCAAGAATCACGGGAACGGTTGAAATGACAGTCCCCGTAAAGGCAATAGCTCCCGATGAAATGACAGAAAAATATGATGTTATTTTCCTTATGACAAAGCAGCTATTTAATAAAGAGGTTGTTACAATGCTCAAGGATTTTCTCACAGAAAACGGTGTTGTTGTAACTCTTCAGAACGGCATTCCGGAGCCCGGAATTGCAGAAATTATCGGTGCAGAGCATACAATGGGCTGTACTGTTGAATGGGGTGCAGAGCTCACCGAGCCCGGTGTTTGTAAACTCACCTCCGAACCCGACAGTCTTTCCTTCCATATGGGTAAAATGGAAGGCATCACAAACGCACAGTTTAATATGGTTAAGGAAATTCTCGAGCTTATGTGTCCCGTTCACGAAGAAACAAATCTTTTGGGGGCTCGTTGGTCAAAGCTTCTTATCAATGCAACATTCTCGGGGCTGGGCACTGTTGTGGGCGGCTGCTTCGGTGATGTTTCAGAAAATAAGGCTGCAAAAAAGGTAGCAATACGCTGTATGAAGGAATGCATTGACGTAGGTCACGCTGCAGGGGCTTCCTTCGCTCCCGTTCAGGGCAAAAACATCACAAAGCTTTTCTATTATAAAGGGGCAATAAAAAGAACCTTCGGTCAGCTGCTTCTCCCCATTGCAATGAAAAAGCACAGAGATATAGTTCCCTCAATGCTTCAGGACATAAGAAACGGCAAGCCCTGTGAGGTTGATGCAATAAACGGTGTTGTATGTGAATGGGGCAGAAAATGCGGAATTCCCACTCCCATCAATGATAAAATTGTGGAACTGATCAAGAAAGAGCAAGAAGGCAAGCTCAAGTGCATCCCTTCAAACATTGTTTATTTCAATGATCTTCTTTAATCAGCAAGCATATTCTTAATTTCAAAAATTGTTGCAGCAGAAAAATGTTGCAACAATTTTTTTCGTTCATATAATATACCGAGAAAATTTATCATTTTGCTATTGAAGTTATTTGGATTTTAGGTTACAATGTAATTCAGTTTTTCCCGGGGGGGGACTTTTTTATGATATATAACAATATTCTTGATGCCATGGGACACACACCCATAATTCAGCTCAATCATATGGTACCCGAAAACAGTGCCAGAGTGCTTGTGAAATATGAAGGACTTAATGTTGGCGGCTCAATAAAAACAAGAGTTGCTTATAACATGATAAAGGATGCCGAAAAAAAAGGCAAACTCACCAAAGACAGCATAATTGTTGAACCCACATCGGGCAATCAGGGCATAGGACTTGCCCTTGTCGGTGCGGTTCTCGGTTATAAGGTGAAAATAATTATGCCGGATTCCGTAAGCATTGAAAGAAAAAAAATAATGAAGCATTACGGAGCTGATGTTGTTCTCATTCACGACGAAGGCAACATAGGAGATGCTATTGCAAAATGCCTTGAGTGTGCACTGAAGATGGAAAAAGACGATCCCCGAGTGTTTGTTCCTCAGCAGTTTGAAAATCCCGCAAATCCCATGATTCACCGTCATCAGACAGGACTTGAGATATTGGAGCAGGTAGGCGGTCCCATTGACGGCTTCTGTTCGGGAATCGGCACAGGCGGAACGATTACAGGTATCGGAGAAACCCTCAAAGCACTTAACCCTGATATGACAATATGGGCGGTTGAACCCGAAAATGCCGCAATTCTTGCAGGCGG
>JAZSJT010000030.1:0-8725 GCA_045534425.1 Acutalibacteraceae bacterium
CCATCTTCCCAGAGGATACGCATAGGTCTGCTCTTACCGTTACGGTCGTGCCAAGCAAGAACTTCTACATACACTTTCCTTACCACTGCATATCCCTCCTTGATTAACTATAGAACATTTGTTCGTTTCTCTATAATACTCCCGTGAGCTTAAATTGTCAAGTGGTTTTTAAAGGAAAAGCTGTGCATTCAACAATTGAATTTATAAAACATAGTTATGTTGTTTAATCTCCAGTGTCATTCTCGCAACCTCATTCATCAGCGAAGCGGTTTCAATATTCATTATTCATTAAAAATCCGTTCTCACTTAATGAATAATGAATGATGAATATTGAAGAATGAATAATACAAACAAAAATCCGCCCACTTGCGTGAACGGATTTTGTTTGGAGGCGACAATCAGATTTGAACTGATGAATCAGGGTGTTGCAGACCCATGCCTTACCACTTGGCTATGTCGCCATATAAAAAAATGGAGCGGATGACGAGGCTCGAACTCGCTACCTCCACCTTGGCAAGGTGGCGCTCTACCAGATGAGCTACATCCGCAAAAAATGGTGCCTTCGGTCGGAATCGAACCAACGACACGCGGATTTTCAGTCCGCTGCTCTACCAACTGAGCTACAAAGGCAAACCGTAAGGTGGCGACCCGGAACGGGCTCGAACCGTCGACCTCTAGCGTGACAGGCTAGCGTTCTAACCAACTGAACTACCGGGCCATTTGGTGGGAACAACAGGGCTCGAACCTGTGACCCCCTGCTTGTAAGGCAGGTGCTCTCCCAGCTGAGCTATACTCCCACTTTTATTGCACTCACTATTGTGAGTGGCTCACTTCCCTTACGGCTTAATTAATATACACCACTTTTTTGTAAAAGTCAATACCTTTTTTTCAATTTTTTTCTTTTTTTTCAAAAAGTTTTTTTGGCACGCAAAAGCAGTTAAATCTGTTCAGAAAGTGTCCTGATATCATCTGCCGTAAAATTATAAACAGCAGGACAGAAATGACACTTAACTTCTGTTCCGTTATCTTTTATCATATCTTCAAGTTCTGCTTTTCCGACACTTATAAGAGCCTGTTCAACTCTTTGTCTTGAGCAATTACATCTGTATTCGCATTCTGAAGTATCAAGTACATCAACATTAAATTCAGGCAAAACTTTTTTACAGATTTCTTCAGGTGTCAGTCCGTCAGCCAGCATTGTTGTAACAGAGGGTAAACCTTTAAGCCCTCTTTCTACCTTTTCAATAATCGTATCATCAGCAGTAGGAAGAAGCTGAATAAGAAAACCGCCTGAAACTGCAACACTTAAATCAGGGTTTACAAGAACACCCAATGCACAGACAGAAGGAATCTGTTCACTTATTGCATAATATGAGGTTATATCTTCTGCTATTTCACCCGATACCAACGGTATCTGTCCGACAAAGGGTTCTTTCATTCCGATATCCTTGATAACGGTGAGAAAACCTTCTGTGCCGACGGCACCGCCGACATCAAGCTTTCCTTTTGCATTAAGAGGAAGATTAACATCGGGATTCATAACATAGCCTCTGACATTTCCGTCACAGTCTGAAACTGCAATAACAGAACCGGAAGGACCGCCGCCGTTAAATCTCAGCGTAACGGAGCTGTCTGCACCTTTGAGCATTATTCCCATAAAGGACGCTCCAGTAAGTGCACGGCCGAGAGCAGCTGTGCATACTTTGGAGGTATTGTGAATAAGCCTTGCACTTTCACTTATATCGGTTGTATCTGCCGCAACAACAAGCACACAGCCGTCATCCGATAAGCATCTCACTAAATGAGCCATAATAAACACCTTATTTCTTTTTAGCTACGAAATATATCCTTTCTTCTTTGTCTTCGGGAGAACTGAATTTCATATCTCCGTATATATTCAACAATTCAAATCCATTTTTACTTAAAAATTCGGTCAGAAGCTCAGCGGAATATGCTCGTTCTGCAATATCGTCACTTTTTCTTAAATATGTGCCGTCTGTATTTTCAGAAAAAATATCAATATACATTTCAACTATATTTTCTTCATCACATTCCGAATTCTGCCACACAAGAAAACTGCTTTCATCTTCATAAACGAAGGTTCTGTCCGACAATATTTTTTGATGCTTATAAATGGTATTGACATCAAAAATGAAAATACCGTCTTTTCTTATAAATGTTCCGATGCTTTTTATTGCATCAAAAACATCATTTTCATCAAGCAGATGATTTATCGAATCAAGACAGCAGACTGCAGCATCAACCGTACCGAATAAATCAAGCTCACACATATCCTGACACAAAAGGACCGCTTTATCACCATAAGAGGACAGTTTTTCTCTTGCAACATTAAGCATTGCAACAGAAATGTCATTTGCAACCACTTCATACCCCTTATCAAGTAAGCATTTACTTATTGAGCCCGTACCGCAAGCAGCATCAAGAACAGTACCGTCTTTGATACCGTTTGACAATAAAATACTGTGCAAATATTCTGTGCGAGATAAATAATCAACGCCATCCGTAAATACATCATAAACGGCGGCAAAACAATTTTCATATGCCATAATTATTTCCTGTTAAACACAATATCATAGCCGCCCGCACCGTATGAAAGAGAACGGTTTACACGGCTAATTGTTGCAGTTGATGCACCTGTTTCGGCAACGATATCATTATATACTTTTTTATCACACAATAATTTAGCAACAACGGCACGCTGTGCCATCGCACGTATTTCAGGAATGGTACACAAATCTTCAAAGAATGCATAACATTCATCGATGGAATCAAGTTTAAGAATACAATCAAACAAAAAATCGGTATTTTCATCCTTTATTCTGCTTTGCATATATATCCCGCTTTCATTATTTTTCTGCATTATTTTATCACACTAAAGAGTAAAAGTAAAGCAAATTCATCAAAATTAATCCCAAGCCTTGCACTTATAATGTTTAAGACTTGAAAAAATATAAATAATGTGTATAATATATAAATTAGAAAAGATACGGAGGTCAAATATGAATAAAGGTAAATATTATATCACGACTGCAATTGCATATACTTCAAAAAAACCTCACATCGGCAATTCCTATGAAATTGTTCTTACCGATGCCATTGCCCGTTTCAAAAGGCTTCAGGGCTATGATGTATTCTTCTGTACAGGTACAGACGAGCACGGTCAGAAAATCGAAGAGCAAGCAAAATCCGAGGGAATTACTCCCAAACAGCATGTAGACAAAATTGCAGGTGAAATCAAGGACATCTGTGACAACCTTAACACTACTTATGACCATTTCATCAGAACTACAGACGATTATCACGAAAAAACAGTTCAGAAAATTTTCAAGAAGCTTTATGAACAGGGCGACATCTACAAAAGCTCATACGAAGGTCACTACTGCGTTCCCTGTGAGAGCTTCTTCACAGAATCACAGTTAAATGACGGTAAATGCCCTGATTGCGGCAGAGAAGTCAAGCTCGCAAAGGAAGAGGCATATTTCCTCAAGCTTTCCAAATATCAGAAACAGCTTGAAGAACACATTGAAAACAATCCTGATTTTATTTATCCCGAAAGCAGAAAAAAGGAAATGCTCAATAACTTCATCAAGCCCGGTCTTCAGGACCTTTGTGTTTCAAGAACATCCTTCAAGTGGGGTATTCCCGTTACCTTTGACGACAACCACGTAATTTATGTATGGATAGATGCACTTTCGAATTACATTACCGCATTAGGCTATGATCCCGACGGCAGCTCGGACAAGTATAACAAATATTGGCCTGCTGATGTTCACATTGTGGGCAAGGATATTATCCGCTTCCACACAATTTATTGGCCCATTATGCTTATGGCTCTCGGTGAACCTCTTCCTAAACAGGTTTACGGTCACCCCTGGCTTCTTTTCGGCACAGACAAAATGTCAAAGTCAAAAGGTAATGTAATTTATGCAGATGAACTCACAGCAAGATTCGGAGTTGATGCAGTAAGATATTATCTTCTTTCCGAAATGCCTCACGCAACCGACGGCTCGATTTCATATGAAACCATAATTGAAAGATACAATTCCGACCTTGCAAACACTCTCGGAAACCTTGTGAACAGAACCGTTGCCATGGTGAATAAATATTTTGACGGTGTTCTTCCTGTAAACACTTGTGAAGATGCAATTGATGAAGCCTTCAAGAGCGATATTCTTGCAGCCCTCCCCGTTATCGAAAAGGCGTTTGACGATTTCAGAATTGCTGATGCTGTTGAAGCAGTTATCAACTCCGCAAAGAGAAGCAACAAGTATATTGACGAAACCGCTCCCTGGGCACTTGCAAAAGACGAAGCACTCAGAAACCGTCTTTCAACGGTATTATATAATCTTATTGAAGCTATAAGAATTATTGCTGTGGAGCTCAGTTGCTTTATGCCCGACACATCAAAGGCAATTCTTGAGCAGATAAATTCAACTGATGCTTCCTATGAAAGTATTCTCTCTTTCGGAAAAACACCTGTCGGTGTTAAAGTCGGCACTGCCACTCCCCTGTTCAACCGCATTGATGCAGCTGTAATGCTCGCAGAAATTGAAAAGGAAATGCAGGAAAAGATTGCCGCAGCAAAGAATGCGGAAGAAATTGCAGGTGTTGCCAAAATCGGTATTGAAGATTTTGCTAAAGTGGATCTTCGTGTTGCAGAAATAACTGCTTGCGAACCGGTAAAAAAAGCAAAAAAGCTTCTCAAGCTAACTGTATTTGACGGAGCCTCAAGCAGAACCGTTGCTTCCGGTATTGCAAAATGGTATAAACCCGAAGACCTTATCGGCAAAAGAATTATTCTTGTCTCAAATCTCAAGCCTGCAACACTTTGCGGAATTGAAAGTCAGGGTATGATTCTCGCGGCAGACTGCAGTGAAGATGAAGTAAAGGTTGTTTTCGTTGACGGTATGCCTGCAGGAGCAAAAATCAGATGATTTATAACAATATTTTTGACACACACGCCCATTACGACGATGAGCAGTTTTCGGAGGATATAAGCTCACTTCTTGAAGACTTGCCGAAAAACGGAGTTGCAAATATTGTAAACTGTGCAACGGATATTTCATCCTGCGAAAAATCAAAAACACTTGCTGAAAAATATGATTATATATATTTTGCCGCAGGAATTCATCCCCATGAAAGCGAAAACGCAGAAAAAGATTTTACCGATAAACTTGAGAATTTTGCTTCACACAGAAAATGTGTCGCTATAGGTGAAATCGGTCTTGATTACCATTATGATTTTTCTGACCGTAAAATTCAGCTTGAAGTATTTGAAAAACAGTTAATTCTTGCAAACAAGCTTAATCTTCCTGTAATTATACACGACAGAGAAGCACATCAGGACACTTTGAATCTTCTAAAAAAATACACACCAAAAGGTATTTTACACTGTTTTTCGGGAAGTGCAGAATCAGCAAGGGAAATTATAGAATTAGGGCTTTATATAGGTCTGGGCGGTGCGGTAACCTTCAAAAATGCGAAAAAGCCTGTTGAAGTTGCAAAAACAATTCCACTTGACAAATTGGTTCTCGAAACCGATTGTCCCTATATGTCACCTGTACCTTTCAGAGGAAAAAGAAATGATTCGTCACTTATTGCTTATACTGCTGAATTTATCGCCGGATTAAAAAATCTGAACACACAGGAGCTTATTGACATAACAACGGCAAATGCAAAAAAGATTTTTGAAATACAGGAATAAATATTACTTTTCTTTCACATACTTTAATTGAATGTATTATCATAAATTAAAGCGGTGAAAAATAAATGAAGAAAAAAGAATTCCAAAAAGTATCGGATAAGCCGGACAGTTCATTGGCCGGTCCGTATCCTACAGCCCACAGCGAGGAATTTGTTCCGATTCCGATTGATGATTTGCCGACATCGGTTCCTCAGGCATCTGATTCGCTGTTTGATTTTATTCCTACACCAAAAAAGGACAAATACAAATAAATCGCCCGATTTCTGTCGGGCGATTTATTATTTCTTTTTGTCGGAAAGCTTTTCACGGGAACCGTCAGGACGGACTATAACAGTATTATCAAGCTGACTTCTTAAAGATGCTTTATATGCTTCAATATATTCCCGTCTTAATTTCTGCTGTTCTTCCAGCTCTTGCTCATTAAGACCTGATGTCTTTGCCTTTCTTGCAAGTTCATTAATTCTCTCAATTTTTTCTTGTGTTATCATATCAGTTTTCCTCCTGAGGTGTATAAAAACCTTTGAATTCTGCAGGATCAAACTCGGAATCATAATCAAAATTGTCCAAAGGCTCCGTATCGTATAATTTTACGGGAACCTTTGCAAATGCTTCAATTTTCATAAAATTATCCCATATCCGTCTGTCAACATTAAGAGTATACCCGCAACCGTTGTCCATAATCCATTCATGCATAGGTGCTTCAGGAAGTGCAAAATACTGCATAATAGTCATAATAACACCGCCGTGTGTAACAATAGCAACTGAACGGTTATCTGTTTTAAGAATACCGTCCACAATATTCTTAAAACACCGGCAGACTCTCTGTCTGAATTCTCCGTTTGTTTCACCAAAGGGGGCACCGGCATCCTCACCGCCGATAAGCCATTCCTTGAAATCAGGATCATCCTTTAAATCCTCAGCTGTCTTTTCTTCAAATTCACCGAAATTATATTCAGTAAGATCATCAAAAATCACCGGAGTTTTGTCGGGATATAATATTCTTGCGGTCTCAAGACATCTGTCGAGAGGACTTGAAATTACAATATCAACAGCAGGATATTCACTTTCGTGCAAAATATCGTTCAACTGTTTTTTTCCGTATACAGAAAGTGAAACATCAGTTGAACCGATATATTTTCCCTCATCGGCCCCCTCTGCTTCACCGTGTCTTATCAAATGTATTTTACAGCCAAGCATATATTTTAACCTTTCCTTGAAAAATTAGTTTATTTATGATAATATATTATATACTTAAATCAAGAAACATTCAAGAGGTAAATAGACAATGAGCATTTCATTCGCAACTAAAATATCAACATTAAGAAGAGAGAAGAATATCACGCAAAAGGTTGCCGCTGAAGAACTCGGTATTTCACAGGCTCTTTTATCTCATTACGAAAAAGGTATCCGTGAATGTAATCTTGATTTTGTTGTAAAAGCCGCTTTATACTATGATGTATCAGCTGACTTTCTTTTAGGTTTGAGCGAAACAAAGCATAACAACGGCGATTTACTTGAGGAGGGTTTTCTTCCCTCCGATTCACAGATTAATTCAAAAACTATTCTTCGTTCACTTATGTATCTTCAAAATATAGCAGAAACGGGAAGTGATATATCAGAGGAATTTTTCAATAATTATTTTTCTCTAATGATAAAAAAATACACTTCAATTCTGCAAAAAAGCAAAATAAGCTTTAACTATTTATGTGATATGGCAATTACCAATCTTCCTAAAAATTCAGAAATTCCGGATTCATTAAAAAATCAGGTACCTGAATTTCTGAAAACCATTGATTCCCATTCAACAGAACTAATAAAAAATACAATTGAAAAAACACTAAAATGAAAAATTTCCCTGCAAGATAAGGCAGGGAAATTTTTATGAATTTCGAATAACGGAAAATATATTCAAACCAATCACGGATATTAAACCAAATATCGATATAGCTTTCATTATATTTACGGTTTTATTAATCTTTTTTGCCGTGTTCAGCAGATTTACTGCTTTACCTATTAATTCTATGATTTCAGAAGACAAATTTCATTTCCCCTTAACTATATATTAAACTCAACTATATGTGCAATTGCAGGTATACTTTCCCCCTGAAGCGATATAGAAGGTGACATCAATGCACCTGTTCCCGCAAACAAAACTTTTTTCAGCTTGCGATTTTTCATTTGCTTCATAATCGTTGATGCTGTTACTACAGCAGAGCATCCGCAACCGGACCCGCCGCAGTCAACATTCTGCTTGTCAAGGTCAAATATCATTAACCCGCAATCATTATGAACTCTGCTGATATCAATATTCTTTCTGCTTTTAAGATAATCTATCAACAATTCACTACCAAGACGCCCAAGATCCCCCGTGAGAATCAAATCATAAGCCTCAGGTTGCATTCCCGTTTCACAAAGAAATTCACCTATAGACTCAGCTGCAGCAGGGGTAAATGTCAAGAGAAAACCATAAAAATTTTTTAAACCTCAAAACCCTTGATATTACTGGGTTTTCGGCACTTCATTTATGGGTGCAGCTATGGGGTGGTTGCAATGAAAGGAAGACTATATAGCGCATGTTCGATAGAATTTTCAAAAATGTTATGGTACAATTGATGGGTGACACATAAAATAGAAAATAATAATGATTAAGGTAAAAACAGGGATGTAATTACAGTGTGCAAAATGAAATCTGCACGCTGATTTTTTGCGTTAAATGGCAGTTAAGGGGGTGTAATTTATAAAAATCGCAAATTTACCCCTGTTAACTAGATTTTATAAAAACCGACACTTTTATTGAAAATGTCTATAAAATACCTGTTATAGTCTTCCTTTCATTGCAACCACCCCATAGCTACACCCATAATTGAAGTGCTAAAAACCCAGTAAAATAGGCACTTTTGAGGTTTTGAAAAAATTTATGGTTTTCTCTTGACATTTACCTCTGCCGCCGCTGAATCCATAAGTGAATTTTTGAAGTGTACCAAAACCGAGCCTAAAGAT
>JAZSJT010000014.1:0-1891 GCA_045534425.1 Acutalibacteraceae bacterium
CGACAAGATATATGATTTTTTCTATACCCTGAGTGATATTATCTATTCTCTTTATTATTTCAAGTGCCTGCTCGAAATTGATAAGCACATCGGAAGTGTTATTCTCGTAATCAGGCTTTGCAAGAAACATTTTCATCCACAGTATTTTAGAATAGTCGTAGTTGAATTTTGTTTTATCCATAAATTGTTTCTCCTTAAACAAGCTCAGATTCGTGATGCGTTTTTGAAATTCTCGGTGCTGCACCCGTGAGGTGTGAAATATCACGGTATTCACCTTCATAATCCGCAAACAAACCTTCGGGAATTTGTGAGGTCCAGCTGTTTTCGTCAAATTCGGGAGACTCTATTCCCATAGCATAAAGCACGATAGCGGCAAGGTCACGAATATTCATTTCATCTAATTCAGTTTTTTTTTTTCCTTTACCGGTTGCGGCAAAAGTTACATATTTTTCTTCATCTGTCCATCCGCCGTGACTGCCCTTGCAGTTTTCATCATTGGAACCGCCATGGTCGGCAATAACAATAAAAAGTGTATCTTCAAGCATTCCCGCATTTTTGATGGCAGAGTAAACATCGCCGATAAGCGAATCCACCTCGTGAATGCGCTCAATAAAAGCAGGAAGTCCGTAACCCGATGAGTGCCCTGCTCCGTCAACGCTATCAAAGTGAACAAACAGGAAATCAGGTTTGTTTTCACGGATATAATTGCAGACAATCGGTGTCAGTTCAGTGTCGTGTGCCATGGCGTGAGAAACACCGATATTGTTTTCAACTATACCGTAGGTGATGGGATTCCAGTCACAGTATGAACCGAGAACGGCATCGGGATACGCTTCTCTGATTCTTCTGAAAAGCGAAGGGAACGGAGAATTCACATCATAGGGAACAGAAGAAACTATGCCGTTTGTAAGCCCGTGAATTTCGGGACCGACACCGATAAGCATTGACCCCCAGCACTCTGCACTGATGGTGGGGTTTGAAGAAAGGGCTTTATATGTGATTGCACCTTTTTCAAATATTTTGTCAAAGTTCGGTGTGTCGGCATCTTTAAACCAACTGCCTGCACCGTCAACACCGATAACTATTACATGTGAGTATTTTTTTGACATAGTCATTTCTCCTGTTTCTTTATAAAAGTTGTCTCAAAGGAAGAACCTCCCGGATTATGTCAGGGAGGTTCCGATTCGTATTAGTCCCATTCCTTGTTCATAACAACAAATGTCATTCTTTCCTGAATACTCGGACCGCCATGCTCCGTTCCTATTCCGCCATGGTCTGAAGTAACGATAATGAGCCAATCTTCCGTTTCATAAGTTTCTCTTGCTTCGATGGCTTTTATTACTTCGTAGCCGTAAGCATCTTCGGTTCTGAAGCCGTCTTTATAAACGGGGTTATTGAACGTAAATCCGAAATTGTGTCCCGCAGAATCTGTGTTTTCATAAATTATAAGCACAAAGTCTGCACAGTCTTCGCTTGTTATTTCTTCCATTGCTCCTGTGTGAACATCTTTCAGACCTTTACGAAGGTTAAAATCAACGTCGATGTCATTCTCTTCGCAATAAGCTTTTTCGGTGTTGTATGTTGCGCCGTCCCTTGAAAAGTGCCCCTTCCACTTTGTGATGAATGCGGCGTCATCAATAACGTTCTCTTCAACAAGAGAAGTCATAAGGGTTTTAGGCTCAAGTTCTTTTGTTATTCCGTTGCCTGTAATTCCGTGTACGTCAGACCATACACCCGTAAGCATTGAACACCAGCCGGGTGCAGTTGAAGTTGCCTGAGTGTTTTCTGCAGGATAATTCACGCCTCCGCAATAGGTAAGGTTGATTGATGCACCGTTAGCAAGAAGATAGCTTATTGCACCGTTGTCCTGCTTTTCTGCAAGAATATCTGC
>JAZSJT010000095.1:0-1833 GCA_045534425.1 Acutalibacteraceae bacterium
ATACATACAGTCGTCAATCTTTGCGATATCATCGGGATAAACCTCGTCGAACTTCTGATGAACAGCATCATAGATGGGAAGAAGTCTCTCATCACGGATTCTCTTGTCGTCTGTGTCAAGAGCTACCTTTACATCTTCAATTGCAAAATCCTTTATAGCTTCAAACATTTCGGGAGAAGGATCCATTGAGGGAACCTCAATCTTTTCTTTGCCGATTTCTGCCTGAATACCCTTGATGAATTCAACAATCTTCTGATTTTCTGCATGAGCAAACATAATTGCATCATACATAACATCATTGGGAACCTCGTTTGCTCCTGCTTCGATCATTGCAACGAGGTCTGCTGTGGAAGCAACTGTTGCTGCCATTTCGGAGCGTTCTCTTTCTTCGGCAGTGGGATTGATAACAAACTTGCCGTCAACAAGACCTACGGAAACACCGGAGATGGGACCTGCCCACGGAATTGCTGAAATTGAAAGAGCAACGGAAACACCTATCATAGCGGTGATTTCGGGAAGACAGTCGGGATCAACAGACATAACGGTTGCAACAACGCCGACATCATTTCTCATATCCTTGGGGAAAAGAGGACGAACGGGACGGTCGATAACACGGGAGCAAAGAGTTGCTTTTTCGGAAGCCTTTCCTTCTCTTCTCTGGAATGAGCCGGGGATTTTACCTACTGAATAAAGCTTCTCCTCAAAGTCAACTGACATGGGGAAGAAATCAACGCCCTCTCTGGGCTTGTCTGCCATTGTGGCAGTACAAAGAACTTCTGTTTCACCGTAGCGGATAAGACATGAGCCGCCTGCGAGCTGAGCCATTTTACCTGTTTCAACTACAAGAGGTCTGCCTGCGAGTGTGGTTTCAAATTTTCTGAACTCGTTAAACATTTTTTAGTCTCCTTTATAAATTTATTTACAAAAGACCGTGGTTACTGTCAATGTACAATCCACACAAAACAAACAGAGTTTGTTTTGAATTCGGAATTATGAATTTCGGAAGGCTTCGCCTTGTTCCGCTCCGCTCTGTTTAAGGGAGCTTGAGAATCACAACAAAATGCCGACCGCAGGTCCCGAAATTCCGAATTCCTAATTCCGAATTCTTAATTTACAAAACCTTGTTTTGTCTGAATTGTACATTATACATTAACATTTTCCGTGAAAGGCACGGTCCTTGTTTTACTGGAAAAAGAAATTTCGGGCGACAAAAAAATTTTCGCCGCCCTTGACACTACCTTATTTACGAAGACCGAGCTTTGCAACAACAGCACGATATCTTTCGATGTCGTTCTTCTGAAGATAAGCAAGAAGGTTTCTTCTGTGACCAACCATCTTGAGAAGACCGCGTCTTGAATGATGGTCCTTCTTGTGCTCTTTAAGATGCTCGTTAAGGTCATTGATTCTCTTTGTGAGAACAGCTATCTGCACCTCGGGAGAACCTGTGTCGCCTTCGTGAGTAGCAAATTCAGCCATAATAGCCTGCTTTTCTGCCTGTGTCATTTTTTTCACCTCATTTTCATATTTTCCCGAAATTCCCAGAGCGGGCAAAGGTGAGAACTGCCGTAAAGGCAGAATAACCCCGTCTCCGAGAAACCGGACAATGTGCATTTTATCACACCTTTGCACAAAAGTAAAGTGTTTTTTTTGAATAGTTTTTCCAATTTTCCGTTTTGATACATTTTTTTCTTGAAAAATATGTGTTAAAGACAAAAAATGTAAAAGATACACAAAACTTTGACAAAAATATCACAATTTTTTACTGCCTAAACATAAAATGGTTATTTACATTTTTAATATTAAGTGTTAGAATAGCATTTGGTGTAAAACCTT
>JAZSJT010000063.1:0-11948 GCA_045534425.1 Acutalibacteraceae bacterium
GGTATGAAAAACGAAGAAGTAGTTTTTGTGAGAGGAATAAACTGCACTCCTGAATTTGCAAAAGCACAGATGCAGGAAACCAAAGACAGGTTTAATAAGAACACAGGTAATGTCGGTTATCATATTATTCAATCCTTTGATGATAACGAAGGAACGAATGAACAGGTTTTTGAAATCGGTTGTAAGCTCGCTGAAGAATTATTCGGTGACAGATTTGAAACTATTGTTGCACTTCATAAAAATACGGACAACCTTCATTGCCATATTGTTGTGAACAGCGTTTCATTTGTTGACGGTAAAAAGTTTAATGATAACAAAGCATTCTTAAATAAAATGCGAAATATTTCTGACAGACTTTGCAGAGAGCAGGGATTATCGGTTATTGAAAATCCGAAACCGTCAAAGCATCAATGCTATCCGCAATATATTGCAGAGCGTGACGGTGAGTATAACAAATTCACAACTCTCAAAAAAGATATTGATGAGTGTATTCTTCGTACAGGTAGTGAGAGAAATTTTCTTTATGAAATGCAGAAGCTCGGTTATAAATTTGATTTCAGTAAGCCTCATACAACGGTTAATCATCCGTCATTCAAAAGACCGGTGTGGTTATGTGACCTCGGTGATGAATATTCTTTTGAAAGAATCAGCCAAAAACTTTATGCCGATTGGAGACATTATAGAATTGATTTACCCCCGCAGGACGAGTGGAGAAGTTATCTTTTTGACTTTGAAAGAAACTATAAGGAGGTTTATGTTCATTTCGTTACGGTGGTTAAGGCGGTGAAAAGCCGACCTAAAGAAAACTACTATATCGAAAAATATCTGCAGAGAGAAATCATAAAGCTTGACCGTTTGATTGAACAACAGAATCTTTTATGCCACTATGACATTGAAACTGATGAGCAGTTGCAGGCGTTTAAGCAGGAGTGCATAAACGAAATGACAGAGGTAACAGAAGCCCGAAGAATCTGTCGCAACAAATTAAAATCTGCTGTTCGTAAGGGTGATGAATCGGAAATAAAAAAGCTAAAAAGTGAAATCAGTCTGTTTTCTGAAAGGCTTAAAATTCTTCGTAAGGATATTAACACCTGCGAAAGAATTGAAAAATCTGAGCCTGATGTGGAAAACAAGATAGACCAAATTCTTGAAATCGAACAGCAACAGAAAAACAAAGCACGAAACAGAAACCGTGGCTATTCACGGGATGAAAGATAAGGAGGAATAAATTATAAGAATTATAAAATGGATAAAGAAAATAAAGGAATATTATGAAATCATAAAAGCTGATTTTATAAAAACATTAAGCGGCACAAAAGCAGAGTGTACACTGCCCTTTGATTATGATGTTCTTGAAAGAATTGTTCGTTGTGTCTTTCCTGATATTGTTAAATATTATGAAGAAAAGCGAAAAACTACAAGTGAACCTGAAGTATCCGCACCTTTGACCAATGATGTTGTTTTATCCGATAATAAGGATACTGAAAAATCTGCATCAGAAAACAAAGGAGGAATAAAAATATGACAGCAGTTATTTATGCTCGATACTCTTGCGACAGTCAGAGAGAAGAATCTATCGAAGGTCAGTTAAGAGAATGTATGGCTTATGCGGAAAGACAAGGTATCCAAATTCTTGAAACTTATATTGACAGAGCATTATCTGCAAAAACGGATAACCGTCCGCAGTTTCAGAAAATGATAAAAGACAGTGCTCAAAAGCTTTTTGATATTGTCCTTGTATGGAAGCTTGACCGCTTTGCCCGTAACCGTTATGACTCGGCTCATTACAAAAATGTTCTTAAGAAAAACAGCGTTAAAGTTTTATCTGCAACAGAAACTATCTCACAAGGAGCAGAGGGTATCCTCCTCGAATCCTTGCTTGAAGGTATGGCTGAATATTACTCAGCCGAGCTTGCAGAAAAAGTTGCAAGAGGTATGCACGAAAACGCACTTAAAAGCAAGTTCAACGGCGGCACCCTCACAATCGGATACAAGATTGATGAAAACCGAAGATATGCAATAAACCCCGAAACAGCACCGTTTGTTCTTGAGTGTTACAAAAAATATCTTGAGGGTATGTCAATTAAACAGCTCGTAAAGGTTATGAACGAAAGAGGTATGCGTAACACATGGGGAACAGAAATGACAATTACCACTATGACAAATGTTCTGAAAAATCGCAGATATTTAGGCGAATACAGGTACGGTGATATTGTAAACAAAGGCGAAATACCGCAGATTGTTCCCGACAAACTTTTTGATGATGTTCAGAGAGCCATAGCAAAAAACAGACGTGCACCTGCAAAGCATAAGGCTACCGAAGATTATCTTCTTACCTCTAAGCTCGTGTGCGGCAACTGCGGTTCCTTGTGGGTCGGTGAAATAGGCACAAGCAGGAACGGTGCAAAACACAGATATTACAAGTGTATCAATGCCAAGCGAAAAAGAGGCTGCAGCAAGAAAAAAGGCATAAAAAAAGAATTGCTTGAGGATTTAGTTCTCAAGCAAATTATGAAAATTATTATGAATGATGAGCTTATTGATAAGCTTGCTGACATTGCTGTTGAACAACAGAGCAAGGAAAATGTAGCACTGCCGGCACTTCGCTCTAACCTTAAAGAAATCAATAAAAGTATTGATAATATTATAAAGGCTATTGAGGACGGTATTTACACATCTTCAACAAAAGAAAGATTACAGGAACTTGAAAAAAGCCGTGACGAAACAGAGCTTCTTATAGCAAAGGAAGAAATAAAAAAGCCTTTCCTATCGAAAGAAGATGTTGTCACTTGGTTCTGTGAGCTTCGAAAGCTTAATATAGAAAGCCTTTCGGCACGAAAATGCCTTATAGACATATTTATAAATTCGATTGTGGTTTATGAGAATGAACTGCAAATCCTTTTCAACTACAGGGACGGGACTGAAACCGTCCCCGTAGAAATACTTACATGTTCGGATATAAAAAGTTACTTTCCACCATTTCGAGTGTTCATAACGGATTTCGTATGAACACTCGACTTTTTTATCTAATTTCATAGTTTCTTGGGTATGTATCGAGCAGGTTTTCAGCCTGCTCTTTTTTGTTATGCAGTGAGATATTCCACTGCTACACCCTGACGGGTATCTGCTTTGTAATTATCCGCGTTAGACGGGATTTCAATATATCCCACAAAACGATAATGAATCACAATCCGCTGTGTTCTGTTTTTGCCCGTGCCTTCGGTTTCATAAATGTCAATGTGGTCTATAAGCTCGTGAAGAAGCGGTGCCGTTAAGGTTTCCATTTCCATAAACTTACGAACCGCAGAAACGAAAAGCTCTTTTTCCTTTTCCTTGTTATTAAGCTGCTCTTGCTGTTCTCTGAGCTTTGAAATCTTTGACCTTAACTCAATTCGTTCTTCCTCGTACTTTCTTGACATATGCATAAACCACTCGTCAGTTACCTTGCCGTCCATATTATCTTCATACAGCTTCTCATAATTTCTCTCAACCTTTGCATTTCTGCTCATAAGTCTTTCAAGCTCGGCTTTGAGATATTTCTCCTCGGAGATTTTGTCGCTGTTTGTTTTTCGTGCAAGAATCTCGGCAAAGCGTTCCTCGTTATGCCTTATACAGGCTGATATCTTTTTGAGCTCAAGCATCACAATCTGCTCAATGGCATCTGCTCTCACATAATGTCTGTGCTGACAGCTGCCTCTGTAATCCTTTACATAATTACTGCAGCTGAAATAGTGAATATCCTTGTTGCGTGTATTCACATGATACCACAGCTTATGTCCACATTCGGCACATACAAGAAAATCACAAAAGATATTCTTGTCACCATTTTCAGGCTTCGGGTCTCTGCGTTTGCATTTCTTGATAAGAGCCTGTACCGCTTCAAAGGTTTCACGGTCAATAATCGGTTCGTGAACATCCTTGAAAATCTTCCAGTTTTCTTCGGGATTCTGAAGCCTTTTCTTGTTCTTGAAGCTCTTGGAATAGGTTTTGAAATTTACCACGTCACCGCAATATTCCTGACGGATAAGAATCTGACCTATGGTAGAGCTTTTCCACTTATACGGGTTAGGCTGTACCTTTTTACCGCCTCTGCCTATCCCTCGCTCTTGCCAATATGATGTGCAGTTCTTTATTCCTCTGTCCTGTAAGGTTCTTGCAATTTTGTCCTGACCGTAGCCTTCAAGATAAAGCCTGAATATTTCTCTCACAACACTTGCCGCCTCGTGTTCAATAATCCACCTTTTAGGATTCTGTGGGTCTTTCATATACCCGTAAGGCGGTTGAGAGAGTGGCTCACCCATATTGCCTCTTATTCTTTTTGCAGAGCGTACCTTCTTTGAAATATCTCTTGCATACATCTCGTTCATAACATTTTTAAACGGGATTATTTCATTTTCACCGTCAGCACTGTCAACCAAATCTGTAACAGCGATAAAGCGGATATCATGCTCGGGAAAATATGATTCGGTAAAAAGTCCAACCTCAACATAGTTTCTGCCGAATCGGGACATATCCTTGACAATGATTGTTTTGACATATCCTGCTTCAACATCCTCCATCATTCTTTTGAAATCGGGACGGTTGAAGTTTGTGCCTGTGTAACCGTCATCAACATAAAACCTTGTGTTGTCAAAGCCCTTTTCCTTTGCGTAACGGGCAAGCATAAGCTTCTGATTTTCTATTGAGTTGCTCTCACAGTCCTTACCGTCATCACGGGAGAGACGACAATAGAGAGCAGTAATACCTGAGTAATCTGACTGCATGCGCCCTCCTTTCCGGCAGTCACGCATACACATATTCTCTCAATTGGATTTATAACCACTGTATTAGACAACTGTGCGAAATCGCTACCTAAATATCTTTTTATTTTATCAATGAAAGTCATTGATTCAGTTTCACTGTGTTTAGTAGAAACAATATAACGGACACCGTTGATAACATATTCTTCAGTTTCCGGTTTTTCAATTTTACCCAACACACATTCGGCACGGGTACCATTCATAAAATAATCGAATCTTAATTTGCAATATTCCAAAAAGGATATTATTTTACCTGACATTTACATTCCTCCTTATTAAAATTTTTCTTTCGTTTCTATCGGGGTGTTAGGGGTTATACCCTTAACAAGCGGGTAAAATGTCCCATTTACCCAATGCTTGTTAAGACTTTGTCACGGCACAAAAGTCGAAACAAGCGAATTTGTACACTCAAATTCAGTGCTTGTTAAGACTTGTCCCACACTTTTTATCGCTCCCACTGTCGTTGTTTTTGAAGCACCATTGCATACCGTGCAAGAGCTTTTTTTGTTATCTCTTCCATCTTTTTCGGCGGCATATCTTTCTTGAAATACTTCTTAAAAGTTTCAACAGGAATTTTTACATACTCCTTTTGATTAGCTTTTTGCTCCTGCATAATTTCAAAGATGGTATCCATGGTGAGTTTCTTTTCATCACTTAACTTATGCATACGCTGTGCCTGAGAGAGTGATGGAGTACAATCTTCACTTTCAATAGTTTCAACTAAGTTGCATTGTTCTTCTTCGGTTAAATATAAAAGTTCAACTGCAGGTGTAAAAGATATTCTTTTTTCATCCACCATATCAAGAAGTGCAGGTTGTAAATTGTTCAATCGGATATATCTTTGAATCTGCATTCGGGAATCAGGCATTGTTTCTGCGAGCTTTTCATCACTGCGGAACTTCGTCCCAACTTGTGACGAAGTTAAATCAGTTCTTGCACCTTGCTTTTTAATTGCATCGTGTTTCATTTTGTAAGCACGAGCTTTTTCACTTGGCAAGATTTTTTCTCGGCTGAGATTACAGTCAACAAAGTTTATTACCGCTTCTTCTTTTGAAAATTCTCTGACATAAACAGGAACAACATCAAGTTTCAACTCTTTTGCGATCTGCCATCGTCTGTGTCCGGAAATAATTTCATAACCGTTATCTGACTTATTAACAATAAGCGGAGTGATAATACCGAACTCTTTAACGCTGTCACGAAGTTCATCGTATTCAATTTCATCAACACTTTGAAACGGATTATTTTCAAACGGATGAAGCAGTTCAAGATTTAAATATTCAATTTTTTCGTTTGACATAAATTTGTTTTTCCTTTCTTAAGATTTTAATTTTTGATTTTTAAAAAGTTGTTTTGCATTTTCCTAAAGCATTGTTTCACTTCCTTTGCTTAAAAATTTTGCATTTAACAATCTTCGTACTGAAACACAAGTATGAAGATATGTATTCAGGTTGATTTGTTTGGTGTGGGTGTGGTATAATTATAAAAATTAGATTTTTTGGTGAGGTAAATTCTGATGCAAAAACATAAAATACTTACTGACCACATAAAAGAATTGACAGATATAAAATATGGGGAATGGAGCTCCGGTGAAGTTGATTCAGAAGATACTATAGGTATTCCTACAGTTTCGTATAACAGTGCAGTAAATAGATTTCTTTTTGATTTTGAACTGTTTATAACAAAAAACTCCGACATTAAATATCATAATTACGAAGATGTTTTGAAGCGAGCAAAAATAAAAAATAACGCAGAAGATTTTTATAATACTGATATTGCAGATTTATCTTCCGCTGTAATTCTTGCTATGATAATAGGGATACTTCGGAAAGATCGGTTTTGTGAGGGTATTCTTTTAAATGCTTTTGAAAACGGATATATATTAAGATGGCTAAAAAGAATCAAAGAAATAGATATAAAAGAAGAACTCACAGACAAAATAGATAAAACGATTAAATCTATCTGGAAAAAAGAGATTTCTGCTGATTACGAAAATGGTTGGCTTCTCAAGGAAGATACTTTGAAAAATGTTTTCTATTTTCATTTAAGAAAACGCTTAGATAAGTTTTTTGCCGAGAACAATATCAGAATCTTTACTGAGTTTTCAGATGGTATTTTCTATGACACCAAATGTAGACCTGATATGGTAATTGCAAAAGTGAATCTAGAAGCGGATGAAGATTGCTTTTGTGATTGCATTACTGACTATTTTGCTGTAATAGAGTTCAAGTTTAAAAATGGTTACATAGCATCAAATGATATATACAAGGATTATGCAAAGCTTCGCAAATATGCCAACAGATTTAAAATAAACAGCAAGTTTTATATGGCAACGATATGGGAATATGAAGATAATGAAACTTATTGGGAATCCGAAAAGAACAAATGGGCAAAAGGGAAATTAACTGAGTTAAATGCTTCATACAACCCCGGAACTTACGATATGCGTTTTTACATAAAAGAACACAAATAAATTTTTTAGTCTTTAACTGCTCTCATATCCGTGAGGGCAGTTTTTATATGTCAAAACCGCCCCATAATGAAAAATAGTGAAATATTAGTGAGAATTCATTTCTTTGAAAATTTAATATTTTTTCAACAGAGCCATTTTTGAGTGCATTTTGCCCTTAGTAATACGGGCAGAATGCACCATTTTTTAATGGAAATTTTGCTGACGGGGTACTGTTCATTTTGCAAATTTCTATCGGCTGATTTGCCAAATTTGTATTATACAAGCCGAAGAAGAAATGCGTTGTTTCATCAGCTTTTCGCATTCAGCCGAACTTCCTTATATACTTAAAGTTACTGCTAACTTAATTAAAGAATATTTTTTTCTTCTCGGTTGCTATATAACTTTCAGTCTTACTCTACTCAGTCTTATAACTTGCGATATTTACGGTGACCTGATGCGTGTTTTCGGTATATCTAAAACATACAGCTTTGCAGGTTTACCTTTACCCTGATATTTACGACGGAGTAGTTTATGTTTTTCGAGCTCACGCTGTAGCCGTGTTGCTTTATCGTGCCCGCAACCAAGCATTTCGCTTGTCTCGGCAATAGTGTAAAAGATAAATAATTCCCCGTTTTTATCACACCAACCGTTATTTGCAGATAACTGCATTCTGTCGAGCATTAAGCCATAAAGCAACTTTGCTTCCGCAGATAAATCCTTGTACTCATCCGTAAACAACACCTTCGGCATTTTGAAGAAGATTTTGCTTTGCGGTTCCTCATAAACGATATCAATGTTCAGATTTCATCACCCTCCTTTATATTTTCGATAGCGGCTACCAAAAAATGTTTGATTATCTTTCGCCCATCTGTCGTAAGTCGGTTACGGCTTGTCCTGCGATATTGATTAGTTCTGTATTATTGGGTATTTGGTTTGATTCTTTCAACGTTATTCGTATTTTACGGATAGCTTTTTCTATCTCTCTGCAAGTGCATCCGCTTTTCAAAGCGGCAATTGCAAGATTGGTAATATACACACAGTGGCTCGGCTCGTGATGGTCTTGTACTAACATCCGTCCGATTTGTTCAAGAATTCCGTCTTTTGATTTTATTGTCCATGTGGTTTCGTCAGAATACCAAAGTAATGACTTGTCGGGAATTTCAGTAGCCGCTTCCGAAATCAACTGAGCTGCTTTGTTCACATACATTGAGTTTACGGCTTGTCTGCGACTGCATCTGCCGTTTGGTACATCAAGCCTCGGTCTGCCACGACCACGCTTCTTTTCTTCCATTAGTATCACTCCTTTACTGTAGTATTTCGGGTTGATTTTTGATGATTTTTTCCTCTGTAACAAGTTTTATTTTGTCAGTAGGGTAATTTCATTAAGAGTGCCGTAAAAGTCTCTTTTGCCGTTTCACCCGAAATAGTTCCTGCCCCGGAATTTCACCGCAGCGTTGCTTTGCTCATATCATCGCAAAGTCATATCACTTTCGGACGGTCATTAAATTTTCAAGGTACATATAATTAAAGGTTTTTAGCAAAAAGAAAAAGCACCGATGAAACTGAACAAAGGATATGGTTATCCCTTTGAGTTCAGACTTCATACGGTGCTTGGAAGTTTTTCAGCCATTTCTGGTCCTGCTCTGCTTGCACGATTCGAGTCGTTGTTAAATTTTAATAACGGCTTTTTGCCCTTCGGAAATACACGGTGTTTATCGGTTGCTCCAATTTGCACTTTCTGCACTTTGTTTGAATAATCGGTCTGTCATCCGAGTAAAGCTCAATAAGCCTTGCTCCACATATAGGACAGTAGATTATCTTTTTTACTGCATTTTCCGCATCCTGCTGCGATTTTAAAAGCTTTTCTTCTGCTTCGGGGGTGATGTTATATCTGCCCTCATCATAAATTATTACTCTGCCACTCAATAAAGTCACCAACCTTTCAAAGAGCTTTTATAATATGCTTTGCCACACCCTGAACAACAAGCTTTTTTACCTTGATTGTTTTGCTGGGATAGGCTTTTTTGTTTTCATAACGGAGTATTGCACACTGAGATTCTTCATCAATGCCTGCGTAGGTTTTAAGTGTATTCTCATTGTTTTCATCAAGTGCAACAACTATATTGCCGATATCGGCAGTTTCCTGCTTTTTGATGAGAACAAGGTCATTTTCGTTTATACCTACATCAACCATTGAATCACCGACAGCACGAAGGATATAGAATTCACCTTTACCGAAAATAGAGGTAGGAAGGCTTACATATTCTTCAACATTCTCTTCTTCGCTTTCAGGGTCACCGCAACGAACGGAACCTACTATGGGAGCAGAAAAATATCCAGTTGTGCATTTATCGGTATGTGGTGTTTCTATTGTTTGCCCGTCATAGGTAAGGATGCCTTTTTCATTCATTTCTACAAGGTATCTGTATGCGGTGGTTTTGGAAACACCCACAGCCGTTGCAATAACATTAATAGACGGTGATTGATGATTAGTCTTGTAGTACTCATTGACAAAGGAACAGATTTTATCCATCAGAGCTTGACTTTTGCTTCTCATAACATTTCACCTCAAACAATCTATATGTAACGAGTCGTTACTGATAGGATAATTATAACGCTTTCAAATAAAAAGTCAATAGGTTTTTGAAAATAAAAGTTCGTGTTGATAGTAAAAGTACAATTATTCGGACTCTTTCGCCCTGTAACACAAAAATTTGTATTTTACTATTGATAATTTGTTAGAAAAAGTATATACTATTTCTAACGAGGTGAGACTATGGATAAAGCGACTAATTGGCAACTCATAAAAGACAGGATCAATAAATCAGAAATCGGAACAGTGTTTGTTGCAACCGATTTTGTTGATATATCCGACAAGACGAGTATTAATACCTATTTAACTCGTTTAGATGAAGAAAAATCACTTCAGCGTATTATGCGTGGCGTTTACTATAAACCCGAGTACAACGATTTCCTCGGTGAGTTTGTTGCCCCTGAACCTGATGCAGTTGCTCATGCTCTTGCCCGAAACTTCGGTTGGACTATTGTTCCCTGCGGAGATACTGCATTAAATCTGCTTGGGCTTTCAACACAGATTCCTGCCGCTTGGGTTTATGTGAGCGATGGTACTTATAAAGAGTACACCTACGAGCATACCACAATAAAATTTAAACGGACAACAAACAAGGAAATATCCAAGCTCTCATACAAAACTGCACTTGTGGTACAAGCCCTGAAGGCTCTCGGTAAAGATAATGTTGATAATACTGTTTTAACAAAGCTTAAAAACAATCTTACCGACAATGAAAAGCAGGCTCTTCTCACCGAAGCAAAAGCTGCTACATCTTGGATATATGAGTACATCAAACTGATTTGCAGGAGTTAAATTATGCGTAACATTGCTACTATAAATGAAAAAGACCGCAAGGCTTTGTTCCAGAACACTGCGGCTAAAATGGGACTCACAAATGCAATTATAGAAAAGGACTTTTGGGTATGCTTTATGCTCGATTATCTTTTTCACCGTTGTGAGTGGAAAGACAGCATTGCGTTTAAAGGCGGTACAAGCCTTTCAAAATCCTACGGTCTTATTGAGCGTTTTTCCGAAGATATTGACCTTATTCTTGATTGGCGTGTAATTGGTTTTGAATTTAATGAGCCTTGGGAAGAACGCAGTAACACAAAGCAGGATATTTTCAATAAAGAGGCAAACCGCCGCACGGAAGAATTTTTGAAGAACACATTTATGCCGGCAATTATTGCAGACCTACAAAAAGAGCTCAGCATATCGGTTAATTGCTACATAGATGAAACTGACCCGCAAACAGTAGTTTTTGCATATAACCGCAGTTTTGAGGACAGCTCAATTCTCCCGGTAATCCGTCTTGAAATCGGTGCTCTTGCAGCGTGGACACCTGCCGAAGAAAGACCTATTACATCTTATGCGGCTATTCAGTATCCGAAGGTTTTCACTCAGCCAACAACGAATATTCTGACCGTACTTCCGAAACGAACATTTTGGGAAAAGGTCACAATTCTTCACCGTGAGGCATTCCGCCCTGAAGATAAAGCTTTCCCGTCAAGATACTCCCGTCATTATTATGACTTATACTGTATGATGAATTCACCCGTAAAGGATGATGCGCTTACCGATATTGAGCTGCTTAACAAGGTGGTACAGTTCAAAGAAAAGTTTTACCGTTGCCCTTGGGCAAGATATGACGAGGCAAAAGTCGGTACACTCCGCTTAATGCCACCCGAAAGAAATCTGCAGGCTCTTAAAGACGACTACGAGCATATGCAGAATATGATTTTTGGTGATAAGCCTGATTTTGAGGTTATTCTTAATAACATAGAACTGTTGGAGAATGAAATAAATAAAATATAAACACAAAAGTAATGAACAAGGGGCTGTATCAAAAGTCCCTAAAAAATAAGATAGAGCCAAGTGCAGAAAAAGACTGTACTTGGCTCTAAATATTTGGTAGAATTTAAGTGTGAAAAAAAGACTGCCAAACACTAAAGACTATACAGAATTCGGAAGGAATTGTCAACTGAAAATTGAAGGATTCTACGAAAAAATAGTTTTGGCGGATGACAAGGTAAGGTTGCTCGAAGAAGTATTGGAAAGGTTGGATTTCACAAAATTGTACAGAGCGTACTCCACGGACGGAAGACCTGCTAAGACATCACCCAAA
>JAZSJT010000039.1:0-78493 GCA_045534425.1 Acutalibacteraceae bacterium
TCTGAACTATCAAGGTCAAGCCGCCGATAGCGGTGGCTACATTAAGCAAAAAAACTAACTTTTTTGTCTCAGGTTCAAGAAACAAATTTTAACATCATATTTTTTTGAGAAAAGTGTCACCTATCATTGACGACTTTACACTGATTTTAACAGCCTTGAATGATAATTATATTGATTTATTCTTTGTTAAGATATATAATAGATATGTTTGAATATAACTCTATATAAGGAGATGACTATATGTGTTATGATGTTGCAATAATCGGTGCAGGCGTTATCGGTGCACTCACTGCCCGTGAGTTGTCAAAGTATAACCTTAAAACAGTTTTGCTTGAAGCTACTAATGATGTAGCTATGGGTGCAAGTAAGGCTAACAGCGGTATTGTTCATGCCGGTTTTGATGCAAAGCCCGGAACTCTTAAGGCTGAACTTAATGTTAAAGGATGTCTTATGATGGAGGAACTCTGCAAAAAGCTGTCGGTTCCTTATAAGAAGAACGGTTCTCTCGTTGTTGCATTTTCGGAAGAAGAAATGCACACTCTTAAAGATCTCTATGACAGAGGTGTCGCAAACGGTGTGCCTGAGCTTCGTATTATTGATAAAGATGAGCTAAAGGCTGTTGAACCTAATCTTTCGGAAAATGTTTTCGGTGCACTTGATGCTGAAAGTGCAGGTATAGTCTGTCCTTATGAACTCACAATTGCCGCAACAGAAAATGCAGTTGTCAACGGTGTGGAATTCAAAAGAAATTTCAGAGTTTCAGATATATCTTTTAGTGAAGGTATTTTTACCGTTAAAGCTGCTTCTGATGAAATTAAAACTAAATATATTGTTAATGCTGCGGGAGCTTATTCTGATGATATCGCCCGTATGATAGGCGATGAAAGTGTAAATCTGATTATGCGTCGCGGCGAATACTTTATTCTTGATAAGTCAGTGGGCGACACTGTTTCGCATACAATATTCCAATGTCCCACAAAAATGGGCAAGGGAATTCTTGTTTCTCCCACTGTTGACGGAAATCTTCTTATCGGTCCCACAGCTGAAGATATTGAAGATAAAGAGGATAAATCAACAACTCTTAACGGCTTTGCAAATATCAAGCAGTATGCAGTTAAAAGCTGTCCTTCTGTCAGCCCAAGAAATGCTATTACATCTTTCACGGGATTAAGAGCTCATCCCGTAAATGATGACTTTATTTTAGGTGCAAGCAAGATAAATCCGCAATTTATTCATGCATCGGGAATTGAATCCCCCGGTCTTACATCAGCACCTGCAATTGCAGAATATCTTGTTGACATTATTATCAAATCAATGGTTAATGTTGAGAAGAATTCTGATTTTGACGGCTGCCGTGAAGATGTTTTCCGTTTCAGACATGCAACTGATGAGGAAAGAATTGCCGCTATTGAGAAAAATCCTGCTTACGGCAGAATAGTATGCAGATGCGAAACTATAACAGAAGGCGAAATTATTGATGCCATAAAAGCTCCTGCGGGTGCAAGAGATGTTGACGGTGTAAAACGCCGTACAAGGGCCGGTATGGGACGTTGTCAGGGCGGCTTCTGCGGTTCAAAGGTTGTTGAAATTCTTGCTCGTGAATTAGGGACTGAAATTAATGATATAACCAAATTCGGTAACGGTTCAAATATTTTATTTGATAAGACTAAATAAGGGAGTCGTGAGCTATGTTGAATTATGATCTTGTTGTTGTCGGCGGCGGTCCTGCAGGCATGGCGGCTGCTCTTAAAGCAAAAGAATGCGGTGTTGAAAGCATAATTATTCTTGAAAGAGCCGAAACTCTCGGCGGTATTCTTGAACAGTGTATTCATACGGGCTTCGGTCTTCATTATTTCGGTGAAGAGCTTTCCGGCCCCGAATATGCTGCAAAATTTATTGAGCAGGTTGAAAATACAGATATAGAAGTCAAGACAGATACAATGGTTCTTGACATAGATGAAGGTAATCTTGTTACTGCGGTCAACAAAGAAGACGGACTTCTTAAAATACAAGCAAAAGCAATAGTTCTTGCAATGGGTTGCCGTGAAAGACCGAGAGGTGCACTTGAAATTTCCGGTACAAGAGCATCCGGTATTATGACAGCAGGTACTGCACAAAAATATGTAAATCTTGACGGCTTTATGCCGGGAAAAAAGGTTGTTATTCTCGGCTCCGGTGATATTGGTCTTATTATGGCAAGAAGAATGACACTTGAAGGTGCAGAGGTTAAGGTTGTTTGCGAGCTTATGCCGTATTCAGGCGGTCTTACGAGAAACATCGTTCAATGTCTTGATGATTTCGGAATTCCGTTGAAGCTTTCTACCACAGTAGTTGAAACTCACGGTAAAGAAAGACTTGAAGGTGTTACAATTGCACAGGTTGATGAAAAGCTTCAGCCTATTGAGTCAACAAAAGAATATATTGAATGTGACACATTGATGCTTTCTGTCGGACTTATCCCTGAAAATGAACTAACAAAAAATGTCGGTATAGGAATTGACCGTATAACAAACGGAGCTGTAGTCGATGAAATGCGTCAGACAGACCATGCTGGTATATTTGCTTGCGGAAATGTTCTTCATGTGCATGACCTTGTTGATTACGTAACATTAGAAGCACAGCTTGCAGGTAAAGGTGCTGCAGATTATATTCTCGGAAATTATGATAATAAGCCGACTTATGTAAACACATCAACCGGTAACGGTGTGAGATATCTTGTTCCGCAGAGAATTAATATTAACAATAAGGAAGATATTAAGCTTTATTTCAGAGTAGGGCAGATTTATAAAAATGCAAAAGTTGTACTGATGTCTGACGGTAAGGTTATATCTTCTAAGAAGAAAGTTAAGCTTGCTCCCGGTGAAATGGAAAATGCAGTTATTCCTGCAGCTGTCCTTGCCGGTATGACTGAAAGCAGTTGTGTTGTTGTCAGAGTGGAGGAATAAAGTATGAAAAGAGAATTAACCTGTGTTGCTTGCCCTTTAGGATGTGCGGTTACGGTTGAATATGATGATAATGATATAATTTCTGTTACCGGAAACACATGTAAACGCGGTGAAGCATATGCAAAAACCGAAATTACAAATCCTACCCGTTCTCTCACTTCATCAGTAAAAGTAAACGGCGGTATTCTTCCGGTTGTTCCCGTAAAATCAAGTATACCTGTTCCGAAATCAATGATGTTTGATTGTATGAAGGTTATAAATTCCGTTTGTGTTGATGCTCCTGTTAAAATCGGTCAGGTTATTATTGAAAATATCCTCGGCACAGGTGCAGATATAGTTGCAACAAATATTGACTGAAAGGTTATAGTTTAATGGAAAAGGGTTATTTGAATACCGTCAATGTCACTCCCTCAAAAAGACAAATAGAATGGCAAAAAACCGAGTTTTACGGTCTTATAAGTTACGGTATGCCTGTATTTACCGGAAAGCAGTACGGAGACGGTTTTACGCCTGCTTCGGTGTTTTGGCCTGAGGATATGAACACCGATAATTGGTGTAGTCTTGCAAAGACAGCCGGTATGAAAGGTCTCGTCTTAACCTGCAAGCATTATGACGGATTTTGTTTGTGGCCTACCGAGCATACTGATTACAGTGTCAAGAATTCTAATTGGATGGACGGTAACGGTGATCTTGTAAAAATGCTTGCCGATTCCTGCAGAAGATTTGATTTGAAGTTCGGTGTATATATTGCACCTTGGGACAGACATGAAAAATCATACGGTCAAGGAAAAGAATATGATGATTTCTTTTGCGGTCTTTTAGAGGAATTATTGACCGGCTACGGTGACATTTTCTGTGTTTGGCTTGATGCTGTTGTTGGTGAAAATGAGCATCGCTTACAGAAATATGATTGGGGCAGATATTATAAGCTTATAAGAAGGCTTCAGCCTGATGCCGTGATTTCTTTCAGGGGACCGGATGTTCGATGGTGCGGAAATGAACGAGGTGTAACAAGACAAAATGAATGGAGTGTTGTGCCTTCTCATCTCGGTGTTGACGATACAG
Organism: Acutalibacteraceae bacterium; assembly: GCA_045534425.1. GTDB lineage: Bacteria > Bacillota > Clostridia > Oscillospirales > Acutalibacteraceae > RUG806. Next base: position 4,011 of record JAZSJT010000039.1, read on the forward strand.
GTAAAGAACATAAATCATCCAATAAAAAGTATTCAAAAATTTTTGATTTAGATATCGGCAGCAGAAAAGCTATAAAAAAAGAGACTGATTTCATTTGGTATCCCTGTGAGGTTTCCCTTCCGATGAGAGATCATTGGTTTTTTGAAGAAGATGATAAATATTCTATAAAAACCAAGGATAAATTAATGAAATTGTATTATAATACTGTCGGAAATAATTCCTGTCTCATGCTTGGATTATCACCTAATAAGAGAGGTGATTTTGATGATGTGGATTCACAGATTCTGACAGCAATCGGCTGTGATCTGAAATTATATTTCGGTTACAATCTTTTGAAAAACGGCAGTCTTGAATATGCTTCAAGCTGTTTTGATAAATTTTCAGTTGCAGAAAATGTTCTTTCGGATAGTCTGTCTGAATTTTGGCGTCCGTCATCCGACGATAAAAAACCTGAAATAGTTTTTACTATTCCTGAAAATGAATATTTTGATAAAATTACTATCGGAGAAAATATAGCTGACGGACAGCATATTGAGGAATTTGAAATACTATGCTATGACAGTGTAAAAAAGAAGTGGAAAAAAGTTTTTGCGGGTGAAACTGTAGGATACAAAAAAATTGTTTCAATAAAGCCCGGAAATTTTTCTAAAATTAAGTTTATTTTCAAAAAATACAGGTCATTTTTTGAAATATCCGAACTTGCTATAAACTGATAACGGCGAAGTCATTAATGGCTTCGCTTTTTTTGTGAAAATTTTTAATATATCTTTACACATTTATTTAAATCAATTATAATATATACAAATTATTTAAGGTGATTATATGTTATCATTGAACTCTTATATGCCTGTCAGAATTGTTTCAGGCAAAAACTGTGTTAAAGAGCATTCAGAGCTTTTTTCATCGTTCGGTAATCGATGCTTGATTCTTACAGGAAAAACATCAGCCAAAAACAGTGGAGCTTTTGATGATATCTGCTCCGTTTTGAGTGCTTTGAATATTGATTATTTAGTTTTTGATGAGATTGAGCCTAATCCTCTCACAATTACTTGTCACACAGCAGGGGAGCTTGCAAGAAATTTCAGAGCTGATTTTGTTATCGGTATCGGTGGCGGCTCTGTTCTTGATGCGGCTAAAGCTGTCGCGATTTATAATTCGAATCCTGAATTTTCTCACACTGATATCTATTCGAGAGCAATCCCAGCAAAGCATATTCCTGTTATTCTCGTAGGAACAACTTCAGGAACAGGAAGTGAGGTTACAGGTGTCAGTGTATTAACAAATGCCGATACCGGATTGAAAAAAAGTATTTCCGGTGAAGATTGCTATTCTGTTTTGTCATTTTGTGATTATCAGTATACAAAATCAACCAATACTTCTGTCAGAAAATCAACTTGTTTTGATGCATTGGCACATTCTGTTGAATCATATTTATCGTTGACATCCAATCAGCTTTCTGAAGATTATGCACTTAAAGCAATCAGTATGCTTTCTTCATATATCCTGGACGGAAGCTTTTCAGAATTATCTGAAAATGATTTTGAAAAGCTATATATAGCTTCCCTATATGCGGGGCTTGCCATTAATATTACAGGCACTTGTTTTCCCCATACAATCGGCTATTTTCTTACTGAAAATTATAATGTTCCTCACGGTGTTGCTTGTGCCGTATTTATGCCCTATTTATTTAAAAGAGCAAAAAAATATTGTCCCGAAAAGCTCGGAACAATACTTAATTTGTTTAATTGCAGTTTTGAAGAATTAATAACTGTAATAAAAAATCAGACGGAAATTACTCTCAAGTTAAAGTCTGAAGAGCTTGAAAGCATATGTCAACGCTGGAATTGCAGCATTAAGAATTTTGACAGAACCCCCGGTGGTTTTAGTTATATTGATGCAATGGATGCGTTGAAAGAGCTTATTATTTGAAGCTTGCTTTGTTTTCTATATTTATTTGCGGAGATATTATATTTGTAAATAATGAAGTATATTTTTCCGTGATAAATTTATCTGAATGCAAACTGCCGAAATACCATTTTTCAAAAGTTGTCTGTTGAGATAATTCGTCGAGATAGGCCCCTAATGCAGTAGAACTGTTATTTTTATTGTCTGATAATGAAAGAAACTCTCTTATTTTTGCAGGCGGCTCATGTGTGATAACATAATCCACCTTGTAGCTGTATTTTTCAAGGTTTGAAACACCTGTGAGCATATCGTTTGATGATGGAATTTCTTTTCTCATATTTTTTTCTTCATTTTCTAAAAAATCGAAATCCGGCTCTTCTCCGCCGCCCATAGTAAATATGGTTTTATTTTCTATTGTGTATATCTGACCTCTCATCAAGTGAAATATGTTTTTTCGGATTCTGTGAACTCTGCCTGAATTCCAGACAGAAATGGGGTATTCATTTATTGCTTCGAAATTTTCGTGTATTCCGTCAATAAAACAGATATTATACTTTCTTTTTTCAAGTCGGTTAAGAAATTGATTTTCTCTTGAATCATTATTCCAGATATATCCGAAATCACCGCATATTATTAATGTATCCTTTGAAGAGAGCATACTTAATTCAGTTTTGCTTAATCTTTCAAAATCTCCGTGTGTATCGCCGGTTATATAAATCATAATTTTTCTCCTTATTAAATCTAATAATTATAATACATCATGAAATCGGTGTTGTCTATGAAAAAATTTTTAATTTTCCTTATTTCTTTAATATTAATATTAAATTCATCAATATTTATATGTTTCGCTGATTTTTCAAAGTCTTTTGAAACAGATGCAAATATTGTGTATATGACAAGTCTTGATGAGCATAGCGGGATAATCTATGATAAGAATTCACAGGTAAAATGTAATCCCGGCGAGCTTGTAAAGCTTGTCACAGGTATCCTTGTTCTTGAAAATTGTGATGATTTGAATACGTCTGTAACAGCATCTTCCAATGCAATTAGAAGCATTGAATCATTGCGTGTGACTACAGCGGGTATACTGGTCGGTGAAACAATGACAGTAGAAGAACTGCTTTACTGTATGCTTGTTTACAATGCGAATGATGCTGCTGTTGTTCTTGCTGAATTTATTGGCGGTACACAAGAAAATTTCGTTGAAATGATGAACGGCTTTGCCGAACGTTTGAATCTCAGTAATACTTTATTTTCCAATCCCGGCGGTTTCAATGTCGGTGAGCAATATTCCACTGCAAGAGATATAAGCGAAATTTTTAAGTATTGCATTAATAATTCTGTTTTAGAGACGATATTATCAACTTTCCTTTATGAAATGCCTGCAACTAATAAATATAAAGATACTCGATATCTTAAAAACACTAACTATCTGATTAATTATACAATACCTGATTATTATCTTCAGACAGTAAAGTTCGGGAAATCAGGTTATACAGAAAACCTTAATTGTAATTGTGTTTCTTTTGCTTCACAGGATGGTTATACCTATTTATGTGTTGTTATGGATGCACCAATGAAGGATTTTGATAATGATGACACTGATGAAAATATGTCTTTTATTGTTTCAAAACAATTATATAAGTGGGCTTTTGAAAATATAAGATTGAGAGTTGTTGCAAACACCTCCACTTATGTCGGAGAGGTTAAGGTTCGGCTTTCTAATGAATTTGATTATGTCAGTCTTGTTCCGGCCGAAAATGTCAGTGCTCTTGTTCCCGCCGGAGTTAATGCTGAAAGTGTTCTTATTGAACCTATCAGTGAGATTACTCTTGAAAAAACCGATGCTCCTGTAAAAAAAGGCGATGTGCTTGGCAGAGCTGCTGTTAAATATGCCGGTTCGACTGTAGCCGAGGTTGATCTTGTTGCAGCTTTTGATGTAAAAGTCAGTTCTGCAAAATATTTTGGCGATAAAATTCTTAATGTTATTAAACACCCTGTGTTTATAATTATTGCTGTAATTCTCATTCTTTTGGTTTTGCCGCTTACGGTTTATTCTTACAGAAATAAGCAAAAGCGTTTAAGAATGCAGAAAATAAAAGAAAGAGAAAAAAGAAAAGAGAAAAGAGAGGAAAAAAATGGATAATAAAATTAAGTATTCAATGTTAATAGGGTTAGGTGCAGCATTAGCAGCTGTACCTGTTAAAGCATATTTTTATAAGCCGCAGAATGTATCGTCAATGAAACTTTCTGATGAAAAGGTTAATCTTGACAGATTCAGAAAAAATCTTTCGGATGCAATTAAAATTCCTACAATTGCAAGTAAAGATCCTGATGCTACAGATTGGAGCACCTTTGATAATTTCAGAGAGTTTCTTAAAGAAAGATATCCTTTAATTCATAATAAACTGGAAATAATTGAAGTTGGTAAAGGACCACTTCTTTATAAATGGAAGGGAACTGATTCTTCTCTTGATGCCATAGCTCTTTTATCTCATCAGGATGTTGTGCCGATTTCAGAGGGAACATACGGGGACTGGACACATCCTCCGTTTGAAGGATATGATGATGGTGAGTATATTTGGGGACGCGGTGCTCTTGATATGAAAAACCATCTTATAGCCGTAATGGAAAGTGTTGAAGATCTTCTTGAAGAGGGCTTTATACCCGAAAGAGATATTTATATTTGTCTCGGTCATAACGAAGAAGTTATGTCCTCCGAGCATTCAGGTGCCATTATTATGTGTAAATTCTTTGAAGATAACGGCATCAGACTTGATTGTGTACTTGATGAAGGCGGTGCAATTCTTCCCGTAAATGTTAAAGGCGTGCTTAATAAAAATCTTGCGGGGATTGGTGTTGCAGAAAAAGGTTATGCTGATTTTGAAGTTGCCGTAACTGCAAAAGGCGGTCATTCCTCGCAGGCTCCCAATCATACTGCTCTCGGACATCTTGCTGATATTATCAAAGATATTGAAAATAATCAGTTTAAGGCAGAGCTTTCACCTATGATGATGGAATTGTTTGATAAAATCGGCAGAAATTGCTCATATCCTGTAAGACTTGTAACCTGTAATCTTAAATTATTAAAACCTCTGATTACAAAGGTTATGACATTTATTCCGCCTGCTGCAAGTCTTATCAGAACCACACAGGGCGTAACTATGGCGTCGGGTAGTCCTGCACCGAATGTTTTGCCTCAGAGAGCAAGTATTAATGTAAACGTCAGACTGTACCCCGGAGAAACCGTTGATGATGCTGCAAAACACCTTAGAAAGGTTATTAAAAATAAAAAAGCAGAAATCAAAGTAAAGCCCGGTTGGAAGAATCCTTCAAAAATATCACCCACCGATTCAAGATGCTTCAGAATAATTGAAGAAATTTGTCAAAGCACAAACTGTGATAATATTGTAGCACCCTATCTTGTTATGGGCGGAACGGATGCTTGCCATTATGAAGCTGTTTGCGATAATATCTACAGATATTCTCCATTCCTTGTCAGCACATCCCTTCTTTTAACAACTCACGGTACCAATGAAAGAATACCTGTAAGCTCTATGTCAGACGGAATTATGTTCTTTAAGAGATATATAAGAAAAGTATCAGAAAGATAATAAAAGAAATCGTTTATCAGACCACGTGAACTGATAAACGATTTTTTATTATGTAATCAGATAAATGTGTAATTCATTTAAGAATGAATAATCCGATAAATGATTATTCTTGCCTTGTTTAATTGACAATGAATTTAAAAATCAGCCCCGCTTTGCCGTATACAGTAATAATAACCTGCTCTAAGCAGGTGGGTGGCCTCCTGTCAGCCTCACGCTCCCTTCGTCCGTCAAAAGACGGGAGGTCTGCAATCTTCAGACAGAGTAATCAGGCATCCCTTAAAAAGTTTGTTGGGTTAATATAACTGTATTTAAATCGCACAAAGCAGGGTGAAAAAATTATTTACTCAGAAATATCAAAAAGCTCACTGAGCCGTTCTTCAAAAATTGAAGCAATTTCATTAAATTCATCTTCATCTTCAATGGGTTCAAGAATATTTTCGTCAGCTGTTTCAATAACCCTGAGAATAATCAGCTCAGCTTCTTCATCATCGCTATCAGTTATGGGAATGAGAGCTGCGTATTTAATATTATCGTCTGTTTCTATTCTGTCAAGAATTTCAAATTCCTGTTCATTTCCATCGTCATCTCTAACAACAACGATGTCTTCACTGTAATCGGGCATAAAGCTTTCTCCTGAATTTATTATATTTATATTTTATAGAATTTATTACATTATGTCAACACATCAGAGAGAAAAATCTGCTTGCCATGAAAATGAAAAAATTTCATTTGACGGCAACTTAATAATTGCATCTTTTTCGGATATGTCATTTTTTACTGTAGTTGAATCATTCACTCCGAACCAGGGTTCAATACATACATAGGGTGCACCGGGTTTTGCCCATATTCCGAGATATGGAGCATTGCCAAGATTAAATTTTATATTATGCTGATTATCCTGATGGATTAATGATATATTTTCAGATTTGATTCCGCTTAGAATAAGTGCATCTTCATTAAATATATCTTGAGTTATTATTATATCTTTTTCATTGTTTAATACAGGGAAAGTTTCGGGTAAGCGTAAAGATTTGACCAAATCAATCTTTTCGGTTTCTAAGGTTTCATTAAGGTCAAAGACAAGCTTGTCTCCGATTTTACAATTGAAGCCGGGATGTGCACCAATAGAAAAATACATACTGACTTCATTAGCGTTGACAACAGCATGGTTTACTCTTAAACAATTTTCGATTAATGTGTATGTTACGATAAGATTGAAGCGGAATGGGTATATTTCCAAGGTTTCCGGTGTTTCAGATAAGATAAACGACATTGAATCACCGTCATTTTCAATAAGAGACCATTCAGTTTTTCTTGCAAAGCCGTGTTTTGGCATTGTATATTCACAGTTGTTGTATTTGTATTTATCGTCAACAAGACGACCGACAATGGGGAATAAAATGGGGGACTGACCGTACCACACAGCTTCATCACCCTGCCATAAGAATTCATAGCCGTCCTTTTTTGAAAGAATGCTTGTGAGCTCGCAACCCATTTCCTTAACACCGACTTTAAGAAAATCATTTTCAATATAATGCGTCATATTATCAACCTCCATACACATTATAATATAAAAATTATTACAGTTCAACAAAAATTGTATTATTTAATAAAAAACGCTACCCGAAAAGGATAGCGTTAATATAATCATTCTATATCAATCTTTTTCTTTTGAAAGAATAATGTTGACAACAATTCCGAGAATAAGAGCACATGCTATTGTTGTAATTGTTATTTTTCCGAATGTAAGAGAAAGACCACCAATACCGGCAATTAGTATAGCAGAAACAACAAATAAATTTCTGTTTTTCTCGAGATCCACCTTCTGTATCATTTTAAGACCGCTTACTGCGATAAAGCCGTAAAGAGCCATACAAACTCCGCCCATAACACAAGAGGGGATGGAGTTTACAAATGCAACAAACGGAGCAAAGAAGGAAATGAGTATGGCGAGGATTGCTGATGTAATAATTGTTGCAACAGAAGCATTTCTTGTTATGGCAACACAGGCAACAGATTCGCCGTAGGTTGTATTGGGGCAGCCGCCGAAAAATGCACCTGCCATTGAGCCGATTCCGTCACCGAGAAGTGTGTTGCTAAGTCCCGGATCCTCGAGAAGATCTTTCTCAATTATCGATGAAATATTTTTATGGTCAGCAATATGCTCTGCAAAAACAACAAATGCAACAGGAACATAAGCTGCAAAAAGTGTGCCTATATAAGTTAAATCTATTTCCTTAATACCTTTAAATGCTGTAACAAATGTAAAATCAGGTAATGTAAAAATACTGTTAATTGAAAAACCGTCAGCGAATAAGGCGGTAAGAGGAGAGAAATCTGTTATCATAAGATTAGCATTGTTTGTCGCACTGCCTATCATTGTAAATATTGCTGCAACAGCATAACCGGAGAGTATACCGATAATAAACGGAATAAGCTTAATGCCTTTTTTTCCGTATGTTGAACAAATCATTGTTACTAAAAGTGTTATAATTCCGCATAATACTGCAATTCTCGAATCACCGCCGGCATTAGCTTTCTGAAGATCACCAACAGCATTCCCTGCAAGCGAAAGCCCTATAATTGCAACTGTAGGTCCGATAACAACAGCAGGCATAATTTTGTTTATCCAATTTACACCTGCAAATTTTACGATTATTGCAATAATAACATAAACAAGTCCTGCTAAAACTGCACCGAGAATAAGTCCCGTGTAACCGGCAGCGACGGATACGGCACCTGCAAATGCTGATGTCATTGAGCCTATAAAAGCAAAGGATGAGCCAAGAAATACAGGGCTTTTTCTTTTTGTGAAAAGAATGTAAATTAATGTGCCTACACCTGCACCGAAAAGTGCTGCAGATGTGCTCATGGCATTATCACCTGTAAGGTTGGCATTTCCGTTGATAATAATCGGAACAACAAGTGTTGCAGCCATTATTGCAAGAAGCTGTTGAATGGCAAAAATAATCAACTGAGGAAAATTTGGTTTGTCTTTGATTCCATAGACAAGTTTCATAAGGTGCCTCCTGAAAATTAATAATAAAAAAGCAGTCCCGAATACTTACGGGACTGCATAGAATTTGATTTTACATTCCTGTAAGCTATTAGGAATTTGCTAAAATCATTCTATCATTAATAACGGAAAATTGCAAATATAATATCGGAATATGTAAATAATTGTAAATAAACAACAAAAACCGGCATACCATTTTTGTTAATTATAAAAGATATACTCCTGAATCAAGAATTACAAATTCATTATTATTCACTCTAACATATTTGTATACTGCTTCGTCAAATACCTTATAGTCTTCAACATTATAGGTGTTGAGATCCACTCTGACAATTTTTCCTGAACCTTTGTTGCAGACATAAAGATATCCGTCATATTCAGTAACCGCTACGGGAGAAGAAAATGTATCAGAGTCCTCGCCGCCTATTCTCATAATGACTCTGTTCTGAAGTATAGAATATTTTATTATAAGATTTTGTTCTGTAACTGCACACCAAATATAATTTTTATCGGAAGCGACATCTCTTGCAGGGTAGCCTTTATAAGTCAGATCACCGGTTTTTATGATATTGCCCTGACTGTCAAATATGCCTATTTCGCCTGTTGAATAAATAACAAATGTATCGCCATTCCATAATTTGGCAGCATCGCAGGATACATAATCACCAAGCTGTTTTGCTATCGGTGCAAAGCAGCTTCCGAATTTTGTCAGAAGATAGGCATTTTTTGTAACTGTCGCAATTGATTTTGTTTCGAGATCAAAACTGTAAAATGATACTTTAACTGTTTCTGAATTCTGGTTTTCTTTTAATACAAATAATATGCCTGAAGAAAAGCCAACAAGATCAAGAATATCAAGACTTACTACTTTAATCATTTGTTTCACCCGAATTGCTGTTTATAATAAAAGATAATGTCATAAGTGAGTCACTCAGATGCACATTTGCAACATTTGTTGTAGGATATTTACGGTGTATATCATAATGAGAAAAATTCCAGAAACTGTTAATTCCTAAAGATACCAGTATATCAACCATTTCAGGTGCCTTATCGGCAGGAAGACATAATACTGCCATATCAGGTTTTTTTTCTTTGCAGAATTCTGTAATTTTATCATCGGTGGAAATCGGAATATCTCTGATTTTAATTCCGTTATAAAGAGGATCGCAGTCAAAAATTCCAATAAGCTTAAAACCTTTGTCTTCAAATGACATCTGATTAGCCACAGCTCTGCCGAGATTGCCTGCACCGATAAGAATTGCTGTTTTCAGCTTATTGAGACCGAGAATACCGGCAAATTCTCCGATGAGCTGTTCTATATTGTAACCGTACCCTTGTTGACCGAAGCCGCCGAAGCAATTAAAATCCTGACGAACCTGTGAAGCAGTCAGTCCCATTATTTCGGCAAGCTCCTTTGAAGAAATTCGTGTTGTTCCGTTATCATATAAATCACAAAGAAATCTGTAATAACGGGGGAGTCTGCCGATTACTGAGCTTGAAATTTCTTTTGATGTTTTCATTGTATCATTCCTTATTTGCAGTAATTCTGACAAGTGTATCCATAACGAAATTACCGAATTCACTGCAGGAACAACCGTCATTTCTGCCTGTTATCTTCATATTTTGATCAGCCATACAGATATCAAGAGCTTTATCAAGAGATTTGCTTTCTTCAATATATCCGATATGAGAAAGAAGCATTGCAGCAGCTCGGAGCATTGAGCAGGGATCGGCATATTCTGCTCTTCCTTCTTTTACCATTCTCGGGGCTGAACCGTGAATGGCTTCAAACATAGCATATCTTTTTCCGATATTGGCACTTCCTGCTGTGCCTACGCCACCCTGAAATTCAGCAGCTTCATCTGTTATAATATCACCGTAAAGATTGGGAAGAACAAAAACTTTAAAATCTGTTCTTCTTTTTTTGTCTATGAGCTTGGCTGTACAGATATCTATATACCATTCATCGGTTATAATTTCAGGAAAGTCTTTTGCTACTTCGCGGCAAATGTTTAGAAATTTACCGTCAGTAGTTTTTATGACATTTGCTTTTTGTATAATAGAAACTCTTTCCTTCTTGTTGTTTCTGGCATAATTATATGCAAGCTTCGCAATTCGTTCGGTGCCTTCTGTGGTTGTTACAACAAAATCAACAGCAAGCTCATCGGTTACATTTACACCCTTTGAACCGACAGCATATGCACCTTCTGTGTTTTCACGGAAGAAGGTCCAGTCAATTCCTTCTTCGGGAATTCTCACGGGACGAAGATTGGCAAATAAATCTAATGCTTTTCTCATTGCAACATTTGCACTTTCAATGTTGGGAAGTCCGTCGCCTGCCTGAGGTGTTGTTGTCGGGCCTTTGAGGATTACATGGCATTTTTTCAGCTCTTCCATAACATCATCGGGGATGGGCTGCATTTTTGCGATACGGTTTTCAATTGTAAGTCCTTCAATATTTCTGAATTCAATTTTACCGGCGTCTACATCTTCTTTAAGCAGGAAATTAAGAACTCTTGCTGCTTCTGATGTGATAACCGGACCGATTCCGTCACCGCCGCATACACCGATTATTATTTTATCAAGTTTTTTGAAATCAATGAATTCTTTAGATTCTTTAATTTTGTCATTTCTTTCAAGCTGTTCTCTTAAAAGCTTTTCATATGCTGAAAGAGCAGCTGATATTTTTTCTTCGTACATTTTTTTACCTTCTTTACTTATTTGCTGTGTAATTTAACATACCGCCGGAAAGGAGTATCGCCCTTGCTCTTTCTGATAAATCAAGGTTAAGCTCAAATTCTTCACCTGTTGTTGAATTTTTGAGCTTAGCATAATCCTTTTTGTCAACTGCCTCGCGGATATTTTCAAGAATGAGTTCATCACCAGAATTGATTTTGTCATAATCATCCGGATTTTTGAATGTGAGAGGGATTATTCCCGAATTTATAAGATTTGCTTTATGCATTCTTGCAAAGGATTTTGTAATTACTGCTCTTATGCCGAGATACAGGGGTACAAGTGCTGCGTGTTCTCTTGACGAACCCTGTCCGTAGTTTGCACCGCCTATAATAAATCCGCCGCCGTTTGCAAGACATCTTTCAGGGAATGTGGTATCACAGACACCGAAACAGAATTTCGAGAGATACGGTACATTGGAACGATAGGGAAGAATTTTTGCACCTGCAGGCATAATATGGTCAGTTGTTATGTTATCTTCAACTTTAAGCATTACTTTTGCTATTATTGAGCTTTCAAGAGGATTACCTGTGGGAACTGATTTAATGTTCGGTCCGTATTTGATTTCTCTCGAATTGTATGAATCAATGGTATCCGGCAGAAGAACCATATTATCATTTATAATAAATTTGTCGGGCATCGTAATTTCAGGCATTTCACCGAGTGTTCTCGGATCGGTAAGATATCCGTTAATTGCAGATGCCGCCGCAACCTCGGGGCTGACGAGATAAACACCTGCATCGGCAGTACCGGAACGACCTTCAAAATTTCTGTTGAAGGTGCGAAGAGAAACACCCTTGGAATTTGGGGATTGTCCCATGCCAATGCAAGGTCCGCATGCACTTTCAAGAATTCTTGCACCGGCATCAATCATATCAGATAAAGCACCGTTCTGTGCAAGCATATTGAGCACCTGCTTTGAGCCGGGTGCTATTGAAAGACTGACATTCTCTGCAACTGTTTTTCCTTTCAAAATAGATGCAACTTTTAACATATCAAATAAAGATGAGTTTGTACAAGAGCCAATGCAAACCTGATCGATTGAAATTTTACCGATTTCCTCAACGCTCTTAACATTATCAGGCATATGAGGCATAGCGGCAAGAGGCACCAATTTGTCAAGCTCAATTACAATATGTTCATCATAAACAGCATCATCATCAGCACAAAGCTCTCTGTAATCTGTTTCTCTGTTTTGTGCTTTGAGAAAATCTAATGTTATGATGTCAGACGGAAAAATTGATGTTGTTGCTCCAAGCTCAGCTCCCATATTGGTTATGGTTGCTCGTTCGGGAACAGAAAGAGTTTTAACTCCGTCACCCGAATACTCGATAATTTTTCCGACACCGCCTTTAACTGACAAAATTTTTAGGACCTCAAGAATAATATCCTTTGCCGCAACCCAGGGCTGAAGCTTACCTTTGAGTTCAACATTAACAATGTATGGCATCGGAATATAATAAGTCCCGCCTCCCATTGCAACTGCAACATCAAGACCGCCTGCACCCATTGCGAGCATACCTATTCCGCCGCCTGTGGGAGTATGGCTGTCTGAACCGAGAAGTGTTTTACCCGGTACACCAAATCTTTCAAGGTGCACCTGGTGACATATACCGTTACCGGGACGTGAAAATCTTATTCCTCTTTTCTGTGCGACGGATTGAATAAATCTGTGATCATCAGCATTTTCAAATCCGTTTTGTAAAGTATTGTGATCAATATATGCTACCGATAATTCAGTTTTTACGCGTTCTATGCCCATAGCCTCAAATTGGAGATATGCCATAGTTCCCGTTGCATCCTGAGTAAGTGTCTGGTCAATTTTAAGGCCGATTTCTTTACCCGGAATCATTTCACCGCAAACGAGATGTTCCTTAATAATTTTTTGTGCAAGTGTAAGTGCCATACAAGGTTCTCCTTAAATTTAATATTATTATTTTAATACTCTTATATAATAAAGTCAATAAATTAGTTGCAATTAAGCGTATATTTTGTATTTTTTTGCAAATGTTATAATTGAAAATTAAGAAGCGGAATGTGAAATATGATCGAATATAAAAGCAATTGCAACAGTTCTGATGAAAATGAAATTGAAATTACTGAAAATTCAAATGATGATAGATATTCAAGTGATGAAAACAGCGGTTATTTTTTTGTAAAAATTGATGATAAGGTAATATGCTGTCTGATGATAATCGGTCAGATAGAAGGACATTATTTATTGCCGAACAACACAAAAACAACAAAGTATGAGCACATAATTCCCTTGCTTGTTGCTTTTGATACCGATGAAAGAATTTCAGGATTTCTTATTGTTCTTAATACGGTAGGAGGGGATATTGAAGCAGGAATGGCAATCGCAGAATCAATTTCGGGACTGAAAAAGCCGACTGTTTCAATAATTCTCGGCGGAGGACATTCAATAGGCATTCCTCTTGCGGTTGCTGCAGATACATCGTTTATAACATCTTCTGCAACTATGACTATTCATCCCGTCAGAATGAGCGGATTAGTTATGGCGGTTCCGCAACAGCTTGCGTATTTTCAGAATATGCAGGAGAGAATAATCAGATTTGTGTCAACCCATTCCTCTGTTGCAGAAAACAGATTTCGTGAAATGATGCTGTCTTCGGGGAAGCTTGTATCGGATTTCGGCAGCGTTCTTGAGGGCGATGATGCAGTAAAAGAAGGTATAATTGATAAAGTCGGTAACATTAATGATGCCATAAGCGAATTGATTAAAAAATTATGCTCCTATTGATTTTTTAGATGAAAAGTAGTAAAATACTATAATAAAAAATTTATGGAGTGAAATATATTGGCAAAAGCTTCTGTTAAGAAAAATAACAAAAAGAAGAATACAAAAAAAAGTACTGCAAAGAAAAAGTCCGGACAGCTTTCAATGAAGGATTTTATATTAAAACAAGAAGTTATTTCTACATTGATTTTTGTGTCCGGAATAATATTATTAATAGTTTCTCTGTTTTCCGGCGGAGACGGTTCATTGTGGAATAATATTCACAGATTATATTTTGCGGTTTTCGGTTTATGCGGTTATTATATTCCTCTTGCAGTATTGTTTTTTGGTATTGTTAATGTTATAAGAAAACAAAATAAATCACAAATTTCAAAATCAGCAGAGATAATGCTGCTGATTGTGCTTATATGTTCTGTTCTTCATGTAAACAATTCTGCTTCTCCTGATAACACATTTGCTGACGGAATTAAAAATGTGTTCATTGAATCTGAATCTCAGACGGTTTCTTCTCTTGTAAACGGCGGTGTAATCGGTGCAATTATCGGCGGTTCTATATTCCAGATGTGCAAGTCTGTTACACTTTCTAATGTAATTATTGTTTTTCTCGGTTTAGCGGATATAATGCTTCTTTTCGGAATTTCACTTTTTAAGCTCTTTATGAAGATGGAAGCTCCTGCAAAAAAAGTTGAGAATGCTATAGAAAAGTCCAAGGATGAAATATCAAAAAAACGTACGGAAAGATCAGAAGAAAAGAAATCTGAAAGCTTTTCCGCAGACAGCAGAAGAAAGGATAATGAAGTTTCACGAATCGTGAAAGATTTTTTCAAGTCAGATATCAGCAGTAAAAACACAGAAGCTTCTGAAAATAAAACAGTTGATATTAATAATAATGCAAATGTTATTTATGAGCAGCAGAATATTTTTGATGATATAAGTGCTGTAAATGAAGCCTCTGCAAAAGAATTTGATTATTCGGCGGTTGTTACTGACAGTTCTGACGATATGTCAAATAAAAAAAATACCGAGAAAAAAGAAAAAATCAATCTTGAGCCTTTGTCGGAGAAGGAAAAAAATGAGCTTCAAAATTCGCTTGATAATGCTGTAAATCAACAGACAGAAAAAGAATATATTCTTCCTCCGCTCGATTGTCTTAAAGCTCCAAAGTCAGAAA
This sequence comes from Acutalibacteraceae bacterium, assembly GCA_045534425.1. Lineage (GTDB taxonomy): Bacteria > Bacillota > Clostridia > Oscillospirales > Acutalibacteraceae > RUG806. Next base: position 19,211 of record JAZSJT010000039.1, read on the forward strand.
ATGTCACACAGTCTGCAGATGAATTAAGAAACAATGGAGAACGCCTGATAGCTGCACTTAACAGTTTTAACGTAAGTGCAAGCATTGTCGGTGTTGTTCCCGGACCTACTGTTACAAGATATGAGCTTTCTCCGGCTCCGGGAGTAAAAATCAGTAAATTTACAAATCTTGCCGATGATCTTGCTTTACATATGGCTGCTCCTGCAGGACTTCGAATAGAAGCTCCTATACCCAATAAAGCAGCTATCGGTATCGAAATACCTAACAGTAAAAAGGCAACCGTTACTTTCAGAGAATCTATTGATAATAAGCAGTTCAGAAGTACAGACAGTAAACTTTGTGTTGCACTCGGTAAGGATATTGCAGGAAATCCCATGTTTTGTGATCTTGCAAAAATGCCGCATCTTCTTGTTGCAGGCACTACGGGTTCGGGTAAATCTGTCTGCCTCAATTCTATGATTGTAAGCATTCTTTACAATGCAACCCCTGATGAAGTTAAAATTCTTTTAATAGATCCGAAACAGGTTGAATTCGGTGTTTATAACGGTCTTCCTCATCTTCTTGTTCCTGTTGTTTCCGATCCCAGAAAAGCTGCAGGTGCATTGGGATGGGCAGTAACGGAAATGCTCAGACGTTATAAAATTCTTAATGAAAACGGTGTCAGAGATATTGCGGCATACAACAGCCTTTGCGAATTGAATGATGAGCTTGAAAAAATGCCTCAGATTGTTATTTTTATCGACGAACTTGCTGACCTTATGACTGTTGCTCCGTCAGAAGTAGAAGATTCAATTCAAAGGCTTGCCCAGATGGCTCGTGCTTCGGGGATGCATCTTGTCGTTGCTACTCAGCGTCCCTCTGTTGATGTTATTACAGGTGTTATAAAATCTAATATTCCAAGCCGTATTGCTCTGACGGTAAAGTCATATGTAGACTCTAAAATTATTATCGATACCGCAGGTGCTGAAAAACTTATGGGATATGGTGATATGCTTTATTATCCTGTTGGTGTTCCCAAGCCTGTCAGAATTCAGGGATGTTATCTGTCAGACTCTGAAATTGAAAGTGTCGTTACATATATAAAAAGCACTAATTCCAGTGAATACAGTGATGATATTCAGCAGGAAATTGAACGTCAGGCAGTTAAAGAAAAGAAGAAAAATGAAGAAGTGGCTTCAGGCAGTGTTGATTCGGGTGATGACCTTCTGAACAGAGCCATTGAATTATTTGTCGGTGCACCTGAAAAGGCTTCAATTTCTGCTCTTCAAAGACATCTCGGTTTAGGTTTCGCTAAAGCCGGCAGATTAATGGATACTCTTGAGCAGAAGGGAATTGTCGGTCCTCATATGGGAAGCAAGCCGAGAAATGTTCTTATTACTAAAGCACAGTGGTATGAAATGAGTGCTATGAATAATTCTGATGCAGCTTGTGAAGCTTCAATTGATTATTTATCTGCGGATGGAGAATCAGATTAATTATGTTCCTTCCTATTAATAAAAATGAAATGCTTGAACGCGGTTGGCATTATGTTGATTTTGTTTATGTAAGCGGTGATGCATATGTTGACCATCCGAGTTTCGGTGCGGCAATTATTACGCGTGTTCTTGAAAATGCGGGCTACAAAGTCGGTTTTATCAGTCAGCCTGACTGGAAAAATCCTGAATCAATTAAGATTTTCGGTAAACCGAGATACGGATTTTTTGTTTCATCCGGAAATATTGATTCAATGGTGGCACACTATACTGTTGCCAAAAAAAGGAGAAACGAGGATGCCTATTCTCCCGGTGGTAAAATCGGAAAAAGACCTGACAGAGCGGTTGAAGTTTACTGTAAGCTTATCAGAAACGCTTACGGTAATGTTCCTATAGTTATTGGAGGGCTTGAAGCATCTTTAAGACGTTTTGCACACTATGATTATTGGGCTGATGAGGTTATGCCTTCAATACTCATTTCATCGGGTGCTGATATTCTCTCTTTTGGTATGGGCGAGAAACAAACTGTTGAAATTGCAAATGCTCTTTCACACGGAGCAAAACAGGATGTTATCAGAAATATTAAGGGAATTTGTTATGCTTGTCCGACAAGTGAAACACCTTACACAGGTGTTGAATGTCCCTCCTTCGAAAATGTTAAGTCAAATAAGAAGGAATATGCTGTGGCGGCAAGAATCCAACAGGATGAACAGGATTTTTTCAGAGGAAGATTAATTAAGCAGAGGCACGGAAGGCTTATGCTTGTTCAGAATGTTCCTATGGAGCCTTTGTCAAGAGATGAGCTTGACAATATATATGATTTACCGTTTATGAGGACATATCATCCTTCTTATGAAAAGCTTGGCGGAGTTCCCGGTATAGAAGAAGTAGAATTTTCGATAACTCATAACAGAGGCTGTTTTGGAGCTTGTAATTTTTGTTCAATAGCTTTTCATCAGGGACGCTTTATTACTTCTCGAAGCAAGGAATCCATTGTTAAAGAAGCAAAATTACTTGCCGGTTTGCCGAATTTCAAGGGATATATTCACGATATCGGAGGTCCCTCTGCAAATTTCAGATTTCCGTCGTGTGAGGGACAGCAGGAGAGAGGTCTTTGTAAAAATAAGAAATGTCTTGCACCCTCGCCTTGTAAAAATTTAATTGCCGATCACAGTGAATATCTTGACATTTTAAGATGTGTGCGTGAAATTCCTAAAGTAAAAAAGGTGTTCATTCGTTCGGGTATCAGATTTGATTATTTGCTTTGTGATAAAAATGACAGTTTTTTCAAGGAACTTGTTAAATATCATGTCAGCGGCCAATTAAAAGTTGCTCCCGAGCATTGCTCTGCCGCTGTGTTAGATAAAATGGGAAAGCCCCACATTGAGTCATATTTAAAATTTGCTGAAAAGTATTTCACCTTTACAAAGAGCATAGGTAAAGAACAGTATATTGTGCCATATCTTATGTCATCTCATCCCGGTTCAACGCTTAATGATGCCATTGAACTTGCTTTATTTATAAAGAAAAACGATCTGCATCCGGAACAGGTTCAGGATTTTTATCCTACTCCGGGGACAATTTCAACAGCTATGTTCTATACAGAACTTGATCCGTATACACTCGAAAAAGTATATGTAGCAAAATCATCGGAAGATAAGGCTATGCAACGAGCTTTAATGAGATACTTTGCACCTGAAAGCAGAAAGCTTGTAATAAAAGCTTTGCATAAAGCTAAGCGAACAGATTTGATAGGTTCTGCCTCTAAATGTCTTATTTCTTCTGAAACGACTAATCAAATTAAAGCAAACAGTAACAGAGGTCATAAAAGTGAATTTAAGCAAAAAAGATATAAAAAGAATTAAGAAAGCTTTTACAAAAAGCAAGTTTTCATTAATAGGATTAATAATTATAATTTTATCCGTTTTTGCATTATTTTTTGAGGATTTTATTAATTTTGAGCAAAATGAAGCAGAAAAGGATTTTTGTGATTATCCTTTTTCTGTCAGCTTTATTGATGTCGGTCAAGGAGACTGTTCACTGATATCATGCAACGGTATTAACATTTTGGTTGATGGCGGTGAGTCTCAATACGCTAAAGACGTTTTGAATTATCTGAAAAAAAATAATATTGAGAAGATAGATTGCTATATACTTTCACATCCTCATTCAGACCATGTCGGTGCTGCAGCAACCATAATGAGGTCAATTGAGTGCGATAAGGTTTTTACTACATATTTCAGTGAGTTCAATGTTCCGACTTCTTATATGTATGAAAATATTGTTGATACGATTTATGAGTATACAAATGAAGCTGTAGCTGTTGAAGCAGGTGATTCATATAAATTCGGTGACCTTGAAATTAATATTGCAGCTCCTATTTCAGAATCTGATGATTATAATGAAATGTCTATTGTTTTTACTGCCTCCTATAAAGATGCATCAGTGCTTTTCACCGGTGATACAACAGCTGCTGTTGAAAAACAAATTCTTAACAATAAATTAAATGTAGATGCGGATGTTATAAAAATTGCTCATCACGGAAGCACTTCATCAAGTTCTTCTGAATTCATTGATGCCGTTTCTCCCGATATTGCGATTATTTCCTGTGGAAAAAATAATTCATACGGTCACCCACATAAAGAAATCATAAAGCTGTTAAATGATAATGAAATCGATTATTATCGGACAGATATAAACGGCACTGTAGTTTATTATGGTGACGGTAATACTATGAATATTGGAGTAAGCAAATGATTTATAAAGTAATATCTGTTGAAGACGGTATTGTATGCATTGAAGATGAAAATAATGCGTTATTATGTTTATCCGCTGATTCTTTTGATTTTGATGTTAAGGAAGGATATATTCTTCAAAAAATTGGAGCTTCATACACATTTGATGAAGAATTGACTAACAAGCGGAAGAATTTTGTTTTTAACAAAATGAATCGAATGTTTAATAAAAACTAATATAAACTAAACTTAAAATTTATAAAAAAGTACTTGACATTCATCGGTAATTTATATATAAGATGCAAGCAGTTTGTCAACGGGCCATTAGCTCAGTTGGTTAGAGCAACCGGCTCATAACCGGTTGGTCCGGGGTTCGAGTCCCTGATGGCCCACCATTTTCAAGCTGTAATATAGGGGTATAGCTCAGTTGGTAGAGCAGCGGTCTCCAAAACCGCGTGCCGAGGGTTCGAGCCCTTCTGCCCCTGCCACACTCGACAAGTTTCTACAGAAGCTTGTCGATTTTACTTTTTACCTCTTCACTCTTCACTCTTCACTATTCTCTTAAAGTCGATTTTGGCATGTAATAAATAATAGTGATGAAGTTTCTTGTGCCTTCGGCACGAACTTAAAATACGATTTTTCAGACAGCAGGATAATCGATGCATCTGATAAAATATGCAGGTCGCTGAAAAGATTAAGAATTAAATGTGAGGATGTCGCAGAAATGCGGCGTCTTTTTTAATAACAAAAAAAATGTGATGTCATCACAGAACGTCTTAAAAAGCTGTGTTATAATGTGGCCACAAAGATAAAAAGGAGGATGTGAATATGTCAGTTATCAACATCAATAAAAACAATTTTCAAGATGAAGTTTTAAATTCCGATAAAAAGGTTCTTCTGGACTTTTGGGCTCCTTGGTGCGGTCCCTGCCGTATGTTGTTGCCGATTGTAGAGGAAATTTCTGACGAGTACATAGATATCAAGGTTGGCAAGGTCAATGTTGATGAAGAAACGGAGCTGGCAAGTCAGTTCGGCATTATGAGCATTCCGACACTGGTGGTAATTGAAAACGGCAAAATTATAAATCAGGCAATGGGTGTAAGACCAAAAGAATCAATTATCGGTATGTTGTAAGGAGATGAAAGAATGGGATTATTAGATTTTTTCAAGCAACCCGATGTAAATCAGGGTGTAAATAATTATAAAAGCTCCAACGGTTCTGTTCTGCTTGATGTGCGTACCCGGCAGGAATACAACGATGGACATATACCGGGAAGTAAGAATGTTCCGCTGCAAATACTTGACAAGGTAGGAAAGATTGTGGAAAATAAGGATACAGAATTATTTGTATATTGCTACTCCGGTGCCAGAAGCCGTCAGGCTGTGGCAGCACTCAGACAGATGGGATATACCAAGGTTAATAATATTGGCGGAATATCCGCTTATCGCGGAAAGGTGGAACGGTAATATGAAGGTTGTTATTATAGGCGGTGTGGCAGCTGGTGCAACTGCTGCAGCTCGTATTCGAAGACTTGATGAAAAGGCACAGATAGTGGTATTTGAGCGTTCAGGATATATTTCTTATGCCAACTGCGGACTCCCATATTATATCGGCGATGTGATTATCGATGCCGAGGAGTTGACACTTAATACGCCCGAAAGCTTTTACTCACGCTTTCGTGTTGATATAAGGGTGCGTCATGAAGTTACAGCCATCTTTCCCGAAAGGAAGACTGTATCGGTAAAAAATTTGAATACAGGAGAAGAATTTGAAGAAAGCTATGATAAGCTTATTCTATCTCCCGGGGCAAAGCCGACAAAGCTCCGTCTTCCCGGTGCAGACATTAAAAAGGTGTTTACTCTTCGCACTGTGGAAGATACACTGATGATCAAGGAGTATATCAAAAAAAATAATCCAAAATCTGTGGTATTGGCTGGCGGCGGCTTTATCGGACTTGAGCTTGCAGAAAATCTGCGAGGACTTGGAATGGATGTTACTGTCGTCGAGTATGCAAAGCAGTTGATGAATCCCTTTGACTATGATATAGCATCGTTCATCCATAATGAGATGAGAAAACAAGGTGTAAAGCTTGTTCTCGGTCGAGCGGTGGAGGCTTTTGAAGAAATAAACAGCAGTGTCAAAATACTTATAAAGGATGATGTTCCTCTTTACGCTGATATGGTAGTGCTCGCTATTGGTGTAACTCCCGACACGGAACTTGCGAAGGAAGCAGGACTTGAGCTTGGTATCAAAGGAAGTATCATTGTCAACGATCGTATGGAGACTTCAATTAATGATATTTACGCAGCAGGGGATGCAGTGCAGGTGAAAAACTTTGTAACAGGCGAGGATGCTCTGATTTCACTTGCAGGTCCCGCAAATAAACAGGGGCGTATCATCGCGGATAATATCTGTGGGCTTGACAGCCGATATAAAGGTTCTCAGGGCAGCTCTGTTATCAAGCTCTTTGACATGACGGCGGCTCTGACCGGTATAAATGAACGAAATGCTAAGGCGGTGGGAATAGATGCAGATACTGTAATACTTTCTCCTATGAGCCATGCAGGCTACTATCCCGGCAGTAAAGTGATGACAATGAAGGTGGTCTTTGAAAAAGATACCTACCGGCTGCTTGGTGCCCAGATCGTTGGCTACGAAGGTGTTGACAAGCGTATTGACGTGCTTGCTACCGCCATTCGTGCAGGGATGAAGGCGACCGAGTTAAAGGAACTCGACCTTACTTATGCACCGCCATATTCCTCTGCAAAGGATCCTGTCAATATGGCAGGTTTTATGATCGAAAATATTGCCACTGGAGTACTCAAGCAGTGGCATCTTGAGGATGCAGAAAAACTGCCCCGGGACGGAAGTGTGACGCTGCTTGACACAAGAACGAAGAGTGAGTTCACACAAGGTCATATTAACGGCTTTAAGAATATTCCGGTTGACGAGCTGAGAGAACGGCTTGATGAGTTAGAAAAAGGCAAGCCCGTCTACGTGATTTGCCAAAGCGGGCTTCGAAGCTATATTGCCGGACGTATCTTGGAAGGCAACGGCTATACTGCATATAATTTCGCGGGCGGATTTCGCTTTTATGATGCGGTGATGAACGACCGTGTTCTGATCGAGCGAGCCACCGCCTGCGGTATGGATAACCGATAGAAATGTCCGCCGGGCTTTTTGCATCGGCGGACACCTTCTATCGGTTGTTCAGTTCATCTAATTTGGATTTGTCGGCAAGCTCAATCGTCCCACGCGAGAGCTTGACCATTCCTTCGTTTTGAAAGTATTTCAGCATTCGTGTTATAACCTCACGGTGAGAGCCCAGATGGTTGGCAATGACTTCGTGGGTAATTTTCAGCGTGTTACACTCCTCAATCGAAGCTTCATCCAAGAGAAAGGCGGCAACACGTTTGTCAAGGCTCTTCCACATAATCTGCTCAATAAGCCACATAACATCGGAAAAGCGGGTAGCCATCAGTTCGTTTGTGTAGTTCGCAGCGGGTGCTGATTCTGACATAATATTTTGATAAACATCCGCGGGAATGATCCATAGATTTGTGTCCTTTTCGGATTCAATAGTGATGTCAAACTGAATGGAACGCATCATACAAGATGCGGAAAACAGACATATATCACGCTCAAATAGACGGTAGAGGGTGATCTGACGTCCCTCTTCGGAGAGAATACATGCACCAAGCTGACCGGACTTTACGAGTACAACTCCGGTGCAGTCATTGCCGCCGTTATGCAGTACCGTTCCTTTTGCTACCGTGCGGGTGATCAGCGAGCCGAGTATCTGTTCTTGATGAACAGGATTTAATTTATTCCATATTGGAAAGTAGTTTTGAAAATCCATATAATTTACCCTATCCTTATCCATTTGAAAATATTGAACGAAAAAGGAACTTTTTTTTAATTATATATGATTTTCCCCGAAATTTCAATATGAATAATTATTCACAGCTTGATGCTGTAATAAAAACAAACTAATCTTTAAGAAGAAGCAAGCAGTCTTTTCAAAAACTGTATAATGTGATGAAGGCGGTACAATAATTTTTCTGTACCGTTTATATACTGTGTTGCTTTATGGTAGTTAATGTGTTGTATTTTTTATGTGATATCATCACGGAAAGAAAAAAGCAAATTCGGTATACTGTGAACATAAAAGAAAGGGGAGTGCGAAAGGATGTCGGATAAAAATCACGTTTACGATATGATTATCATAGGTGGTGGCCCGGGAGGCTATACTGCAGCACTTTATGCCGCAAGAGCAGGATTTGATACAATTGTGCTGGAAAGACTTTCAGCAGGCGGTCAGATGGCACTTTCTCATCAGATTGACAATTACCCAGGCTTTGAGGAAGGGATTAACGGTTACTTGCTTGCCGATAAGATGAAAAAACAGGCAGAACGCTTCGGTGCAAAGAGTAGGACTGCAGAGGTCTTACGTGTTGAACTCACCGCAGAAACAAAACGGATCGAAACATCAAGCGGAATTTTTTACGGCAAGACCGTGGTACTTGCCACAGGAGCAAACCCAAGAGAGCTTGGGGTTGAAAATGAAGCTGAATTAGTCGGTCGAGGTATAGCTTACTGTGCCGCATGCGACGGAATGTTTTACCGTGGTAAAACGGTAGTTGTGGTAGGCGGCGGAAATACCGCGGCAGCTGATGCATTGCTTCTCAGCCGTATCGCTGAAAAGGTGATACTTGTGCATCGACGTGAAAAGCTTCGTGCTACAAAGATTTATTATGAGCAGCTGATGAAAGCGACTAATGTGGAATTTAGAATGAACAGCACGGTCAAGGAGCTGTTGCACGAAGCAAAAATCAACAGTGTGCGACTCACAAATGTTAAAACCGGTGAAGAAAGTTTAATAACTTGCGATGGTGTATTTGTCAGCGTGGGAAGAAAACCGGCAACTGAGTTTCTCGGCGGTCAGCTCAAGCTTGACAGCAACGGATATGTGATTGCAGGTGAAGATACGAAAACAAGCATCCCCGGTGTATATGCTGTCGGTGATATGAGAACAAAACAACTTCGTCAGGTAGTAACAGCGGTGTCAGACGGTGCTGTGGCGGTTCACGCCGCAGAGGAATTTCTGGCAGAAGCATCTGAAAATGACTATTTGTAAATTAAACCATAGTTGAATGAAGGTTATAAGCCTATGAATGAGTCGCGTATGATTTAGTTACTGCGTATGTGCGATTATTTATACATCAAAGATATTACCGAAGTCGATAACAACAGTTATTATGTATTTGTAATAACAGACTTAAAGACACGATTGCACAGCAATGTCACACACTATGTCATCCGAGCTTCAAATGGTGGTCAAGCACAAATTTACAACTGTATTGAAAACTGAACAAGAATTCAGGTGCGATGACAATATGTTTTACCACGGGATAAAAGAGAAAAGAGGCTGTAAAAAACAGTCCTGAAAATTATCCGAGACTCATTAAAAAGTGAATTTCGGATTTTTTTCAGCCTGTTATTTACAGCCCGTTATTTTTACCCCAAAATGAACCAAGAAGAAAACAACCGCAATCCTAAGATTACGGTTGTCCTTGGCGGAGACGGCGAGATTCGAACTCGCGGGGGATTGCTCCCTAACTGATTTCGAGTCAGCCCCGTTATGACCACTTCGATACGTCTCCATACTAAATTGTAAAAGCAAAGCCTTGATACCTAAATTGCGAGAAAACTGCGAGATGCAGATTTTCAAAAGTGCATAAGTACATAGCGTAAACGCCGATAAACAGCGGAGATTTACCAATTGTATGTGACAGTAATTGCTTTGTTTTTGTATTCTATCAAAATTATTACAGAATGTCAAGATTTAACATAATATTAAAAATTATAATATTTATGCTTTATATTTTCAATTGATTTTAATATGGATTTATTTTTATTGATATGTTAAAATCAGATAAAATATTTTTTAAGAGTGAATTTATGAGAAATACCTTGTTGCTTATTACTTCAATGCTGTCTAATTTATCCGGCGGATTATTAAAGAAGCATATAAACGATAAGTATGAAAATAATCTTTTTTCTTATCAGTTTTATAATATGATAGTTTCTTTAACAGCGGCTATTGTTTTATTGATTATGATTGAAAAGACAGCTGTTTCGTTTTTTACAGTATTTCTTGCAGTTATTTTTGGTATTGTTACACTCTTGCAGCAGATTTTTAATTTATATGCACTTGAAAATGGTCCGCTTTCATATACTACAGTTATCATTTCTATGTCAACATTAATCCCAACTGTATCAGGTGCTGTTTTCTGGGATGAAAAAATTGTTACTGTTCAGTACATCGGTATAATTTTTATGATAATCAGTTTTATTTTGTCTATAAAAAATGATTCTGCTGATAAGAAAACAAATTTCAAATGGCTGATATTTTCCTTTATTGCATTTATAGCAACAGGATTGATAGGTGTGATGCAAAAGGTGCATCAAACATCTTCATATAAGCAAGAACTTGACTCTTTTCTTATTATTGCTTTTCTTGTTTCTTTTGTTTCATCATTGATTCTTGCAATTGCTTTCAGAAAGAAGCGTAATTATAATAAATCAACAAACATTAATTCTGTAGTTAAGCTTTTGCCGATATTTCTTATGGTTCTGAGCGGTGTGTTTGTTGCTGTCAATAATAAATTTAATCTTTATTTATCGGGTGTGCTTGATGCTGCTGTGTTTTTTCCTTTGGTAAACGGGGGAGGACTTGTGCTCACTTCTGTTGCCTCAATTATAATTTTCAAGGAAAAGCCTTCAAAGATACAATTTTTAGGTATTGTTTCAGGCATAGTTTCTGTAATTTTAGTATGTAATCCATTTTCATAATGTGAGGTATATATATGAATATAAAAAATACATTGTTTCGAAGAAAATTATATCTTTCTACAGGCATCCTTGTAATGCTCTTTTCGGGTGTTCTATATGCTTGGTCAATACTTAAAATACCGTTTGTTAATGAATTTAACTGGACTGCAGATTTTCTTGCACTAAATTTTACTTTTACTATGAGTTTCTTTTGTCTCGGTGCATTTTTCGGTAGCATGCTTTCAAAGAAAATCGGAATTAAAATTACTCTTCTGATTTCTGCTGTACTGACAGGAACAGGCTTTGTGTTGACAGGATTTCTTAATGAACAGAATCCATATTTCCTGTTATTAACATATGCTATTCTTGCAGGTACAGGTATTGGTATTTCATATAATGTAATTGTTTCAACTGTCACCTCGTGGTTCCCGGATAAAAAAGGCTTCAGTTCCGGCTGTCTTATGCTCGGATTTGGATTGAGTACACTTATTTTGGGAAATCTTATTGATGCTCTTTATCGCAATGAAAGCTTCGGGTGGAGAAAGACTTTTGTTCTTATCGGTGTAATTCTTTTCTGTGTTCTTTCTCTTGCGGTGATAATTCTGAAACGTCCTGATAAAGATACCGTTTTTCCGACCATTAAAACAGCAAAAGGCTCAAAATTAAATGAATCGTTTGAGGTGAGAGATTTTACAACTTCAGAAATGCTTAAAAATTTTATATTCTGGAGAGCATTTATCTGTATGACGTTTCTTACTGCTGTCGGAAACTCTGCAATCAGCTTTGCAAGAGACCTTGTGCTTTCTGTTGATGCAACAGCAGAGCTTGCAACAACAATGGTGGGAGTGCTTGCTGTGTGTAACGGCTTCGGAAGAATTCTGACAGGTGCATTGTTTGATAAATTCGGCAGAAAATTTGCTATGTATACATCAAACATAGTCACAATTTTTGCGGCAGTTGTCACATTGCTGTCGTTAATATTCCATTCGCTGCCCCTTTGCATATTCGGTTTGTGTTTAACAGGTCTTTCATACGGTTCCTGTCCTACGGTTACTTCCGCTTTTACCTCCGCTTTTTACGGACAAAAGCATTTTTCTGTCAATTACAGTATCATAAATTTTAATCTCATTCTTGCATCAATAATAGCAGGTATCAGTAACAAATTATTCATTAATACAGGTAATTATTTATCTTCGTTTACTATGCTGCTTGCGTTGTCTTTATGTGCAATGTTTCTTAATGTCAGCATTAAAAAACCGTAAAATTATATCTCAGCATTACATTTTGAGTGCTGCTGAGTTGATATATAATAACTTTGAGTTCAAAGATAAACGAATCTGAATATTTCTCTCGTCATTACAGATAATATCAACACAAATTGTAATTTATGAAGAAATGAGTATATGAAAGCGACAGGAATTATACACAGTATAGATGAATGCGTTATAATAGGGCAAACTGACAGAAAACCGCATAAACACTATGCTTTTAGCTAGTTTGCCCATCGAACGCATTTGTGTCAAAATCGGTTTTTTGTCGATTTTTATACATAGCAACAGCGAGGTGAATTTCACCTCGCTGTTGGCGAATACAACATCATTTAATGTGCTCTAATGTAAGTTTTACTCTGTCACTGATTTTAACGGTATCAATTCCGAAAATGGAGGTGTACAATGTGTTATTGATTGGTTTTGTCCAGTAATCAGGGATAGACTCAATTCCATTTGCCATACCGAGAACAGAACCAACGGTAGCTCCGTTACAATCCGTATCAAAACCGGCTTCCACTGCTATACAAATAGATTTTCCGTAATCACCGCTTCCGTAAAGTAACGATGCCGCCACTATCATGGCATTGGAAATTGTATGACACCAGCCATGAGAGCTATGCTCGTCGTACTTTTTGTGAATAGCCTTAAAACATTCGCTCAGCGAAGTGCCGTTTTCTAATCCATCCACAACAGACATAATCTCTTTGTATAATCTGGAAGTGTGTGGGATTTGAGAGAGTCCGCCGAGTATAATATCTTTTAGATTATTTGTTACAGCAGCGACTGCAAGCATGGCTGCCACAAACATTTCACCATAGATACCGTTTTTAATGTGAGAGATCGAGGCATCACGCCATGCCATTTCGGCAGCAAGCTCCGGATTATCTGGATTTATATATCCGAAATAGTCGGCACGTATTTGTGCACCGATCCATTCACGATAAGGGTTTTTATAAATGGCAGATTCGGGTGGCTCATAACCTTTTACAAAATTGCAGAAAGCTACTCTTTCAGCAGTGCAATAGGCATCTTTGGGTTGATAAGTGAGCCATGCACACGAAACGTCAAACGGGGTAAAATCTCTGCCATATTTCTGGATGATTTCCTGATAAAGAACGGTGTAGTTGGTGTCGTCATCCACCGGCATACCGTCAACGGTGTCGGTATAACATCTTCCTTGAAAACCGAATTTATATTTGTTGAGATCAACCTTATCCAGATCGCTGTACAAAATATATCTGTGCATAGGATAATTTCCGGTTTCTTTTAAGAAAGGAATCAGTTCGTCTGTGCGAATGCCTTCTATTGTTTTGCCCAGCATACATCCGCAAATTCGTCCCATCCAGGCACCGTGAATTTTGTTTTCTAAATTTGAGACAACATTTTTCTTATAAGAATAGGGCTTTCTCAAATTTTTTATAGATTCAAGGTCGGACGGCTCAATATATGGATATCCTTCTTTTTGCTTTGCGTTTATCACGATTTCGAAAAGTGCGTCCCCGATTTTTTTCTTGTGTTCATCCTTTGGAAGTCTTGCTACAGCCGAAAAAACATCTTTATATGTTTCGATATCTAAACCTTCTTCTATGGATTGCTCATATTCCGTCATTAAATTGGAAGAATAGAATTCCCAGTCGTGAATATTGGTATATTGTGGCTTTATCTGATTGGTTCCCTTCATTTCTTCCACGATGCGGTTGTCGTTCCCCAGTATGAGGGCATCAAGTGAAATACCGAAATGCTTGGAGATTTTTATAATTTTACCCAGTTCGGGAACGGAATCGCTGTTTTCCCATTTCTGAACCGATTGCTGCGACACCCCAAAAAGAGTAGCAAACTGCTCTTGAGATAGATTGCTATCAGCTCTTAATTTATTTATTGTATTACCTAAAGTCATAACACATCCTCCTTTTCTTTTATTTTATTTATTAAGTAATTAAAATGCAACAGACTGCAAATAGTATTTTTTACAACTGATGATTGTTAATGAAAAATGATTCCTTGGGTACAGTATAAATCTCCTCAAAATACAGATACTAACATCACAATTTGTATATTAAGGAGAAATGTATATATGAAAGCAACAGGAATTGTGAGAAGAATAGACGATTTGGGGCGTGTTGTTATCCCCAAGGAAATCCGCAGAACAATGCGGATTCGTGAGGGCGATCCTCTGGAAATATATACTGATATTGACGGGGAAGTTATTTTTAAGAAATATTCACCAATGGGTGAACTTGCTGAATTTACCTCACAGTATTGTGAAGTTCTTTTTAAGGCAATATCTATGCCTGTTTTAATTACTGACAGAGACCATGTTGTATGCAGTATGGGTGTCACAAAGAAGGATGCGGTTGATAAAAGAATTTCTTCACAGCTTGAAAAAATAATGGAAAACCGTTCAACTTATATTTCAACCTCTGTTGAGAGCAATACCTTGAAGCCCGTTGATGGTCTCGAAAAGAATGCTTGTGTTGCTGTTCCTATTATAGGAAACGGTGATGTTTCAGGCTGTGTGGTGGTTCTTTTTAATGATAAATATGAGCTTCCTACTGATGCTGAAATTAAGCTTGCAGAGGTTGCTGCACAATTTTTGGGAAAACAGACCGAAGATTAAGTCAATGTTGTACAAATTGCTTGACATCACTGTGAAATTTTGGTAAAATAATTGAAACAAAATGTCCTTGAGGGAGTAGTTTGCGCGTTTATGCGTGGTATGTCAACATCATGGCTTATAGTCTGGCATATCTTAAATAACGAGACTCACAGGCAGTAACAACTGTGCTGAGTCTCTTTTTCAGGCTTTGGTACGGTTGGCGTACTGAGGTCTTTTGTTTTCTCAAGGGTATTTACCCGAAATTTCAGGAAAAGGAGTTAATCCAATGAAGTACTATCTGGAAAATGTTGAAAATGTATTTGAAGAAGTACAGTCAACACCGCAAGGTTTGAGTTCTGCCGAAGCCGGAATACGTGCTGAAAAGTACGGTAAAAACAAGCTTGCAGAAGCAAAGAAGGATTCGATCATCAAGAAGTTTTTTGATCAGATGAAGGACCCGATGATTATTATTCTTATTGTTGCTGCTGCCATTTCTGCTGTAACGGAGTATATTGAGGCAGCAGGTGCAGGTCACAGCTTTTTCCCCACAGATACACTTATTATTCTTGCTGTTGTTATTATCAACGCTGTTCTCGGTGTTATGCAGGAAAGCAAGGCTGAAAAAGCAGTTGAAGCTTTACAGAAAATGTCTGCGGCAACCACTAAAACACTTCGTGACGGCAAGGTTGAGGTAATTAAGAGTGAAGATCTTGTTGTCGGTGATGTGATTCTTCTTGATGCAGGTGATGCAATTCCTGCTGACTGCCGAATTTTTGAATGTGCAAGTATGAAGATTGAGGAAGCTGCACTTACCGGTGAATCTGTTCCTGTAACAAAGCTTGTAAATGCCCTTATGGGTAAGAAAGAAAATGACGAAATTCCTCTCGGCGACCGTAAGAATATGGCATATATGGGCTCGACTCTTGTTTACGGACGCGGTAAAGCAGTAGTTGTTGCAACCGGTATGGATACTGAAATGGGTAAAATTGCAAATGCAATTTCACTTGCGGAAGAAGGCAAAACTCCTCTTGAAATCAAGCTCGAACAGCTATCAAAGATACTCACAAAGCTTGTTATCGGTGTTTGTATTGTTATCTTCGGCTACAATATTGCTATGCACTTTATAACGGGCAGCGATGCAGAATTCTATCATGTAGCTCTTAATTCTTTCATTACCGCAATAGCACTTGCTGTTGCTGCTATTCCCGAAGGTCTTGTTGCGGTTATGACAATTGTCCTTTCAATCGGCGTAACAAATATGTCGAAGAAGAATGCAATTATCCGTAAAATGAATGCAGTTGAAACTCTCGGGTGTACTCAGATAATCTGTTCAGACAAAACTGGTACACTCACTCAGAATGTTATGACTGTTGTTGACCACTTTGCAGAAGATGAAAAGCTTCTTGCAACCGCTATGGCACTTTGCACAAATGCTGAAGTTGAAGAAGACGGCAAAAGCACCGGTGAACCTGATGAGGTTGCTCTTATAAATTATGCAAATACGCTCAATCTCAAGAAAGCTGACCTTGTTTCAGCGGCTCCCAGAGTTGGCGAAGTACCTTTTGATTCAGGCAGAAAAATGATGAGTACCGTTCATAATGTAAATGGTGTATTTACACAGTATACCAAGGGTGCTCCCGATGAAATTCTCAAAAAATGTAACCGTGCTCTTATAAACGGTGACGTAGTTGAAATGACGGATGCTATACGTTCCAAGGTTTCTGAAGAAAACACAAGAATGGGAAATAAGGCACTTCGCGTTTTTGCTGTTGCATATAAAGAATATGCGGAAGCTCCCACGGTTTTCGAGTCTTCTGAACTTGAATATGATATGATATTCATAGGACTTACGGGTATGATTGACCCCGTTCGTCCTGAGGTTAAGGATGCTATCATTGAATGCCGCGGTGCAGGCATCACACCTATTATGATTACCGGTGACCATATCAACACAGCAAAAGCTATCGCAAGAGAGCTCGGTATTCTCAATGACGATTCTCAAGCTATGATGGGTGCTGATATCGATAAGTATTCCGATGAAGAATTTGAAAAAATTGTTGAAAATATTTTCGTTTATGCACGAGTTCAGCCCGAACATAAAACAAGAATTGTTAATGCTTGGAAAAATAAAGGTTATGTAACAGCAATGACAGGTGACGGTGTAAATGATGCACCTTCCATTAAGAGTGCGGATATTGGTGTCGGAATGGGCATAACAGGTACTGATGTCACAAAGAATGTTGCAGATATGGTTCTCACTGACGATAACTTTGCAACAATCGTTGCAGCAGTCGGCGAGGGCAGAAGAATTTACGATAACATCCGTAAAGCAATTCAGTTCCTTCTCGGTTCTAACCTTTCAGAGGTTATTTCGATTTTCTTTGCTACAATTATGAGCTTTACAATTCTTGAAGCTCCGCATCTTCTTTTCATTAATCTTGTAACCGACAGCATTCCTGCACTTGCTCTCGGTCTTGAAAAGCCCGAAGCAAATATAATGAGAAGAAAGCCCAGAAGCAAGAATGACGGTATTTTTGCAGGCGGACTCGGCTTTGACTGTGCATATCAGGGCATTCTTGTAAGTATTCTCACAATAGCCGCTTTCTATATCGGTGAATTTCTTGAAACAGGTCACCTTGTATTCAGAAATATCCCTGACAGCTCCGAAGGTATGACAATGGCATTCTTCACAATGGCAATGTGTGAAATCTTCCATTCCTTTAATATGCGTTCACAGAGAGGCTCTGCTGTTGCTATGGTATTCAAGGGACATCACAACTTTGCACTTTACGGTGCTATGATTGGTTCGTTCCTGCTCACAACTGCAGTTGTTGAAATTGATTTCCTTTCAAACCTTTTCGGCTTTGCTCATCTTGATCTCAAAGCATATTTAATTTCTCTCGGTCTTTCTGTTCTTATCATTCCTATTGTTGAAATTGTTAAGCTTATTCAGAGAGCTGCTTCAAAAAACAGTAATTAAGTTATTAAAGTATAATTTATTATTTTCTAACTGAAAAATTATAACCTGACCGTTATTTATTGCGGTCAGGTTATTTGTCGTTATTAAATTAGTTTAATGAACATTTCAAGAATTCTCTTCACGCATAGTTCAAGGTCTGCTCTGGTTAATTCACCGTCTTTGACTGCATCAAGAAGTTCATCGGGATATCCGCAGTGCATTTTCATATCATTGCCGGCTTTAACTTCAATGACAGGTCTGTTCTTTACACCCCAGTCTGTTACAATCATACCCTTGAAGCCCCATTCATTTCTGAGAATTCCGGTTAAAAGCTCGTAATTTTCACTTGTATGAAGACCGTTTATAAGATTATATGAGGACATTAAGGTCCACGGGTCAGCTTCCTTTACCGTAATTTCAAATGCTTTTAGATAGATTTCACGAAGTGCACGTTCGGATAGTCTTGAGTCACTTGCAAATCTGTTGGCTTCTTTGTTGTTACAGGCAAAATGCTTTATGGAAACAGCAACCTTCATTGACTGCACGCCTCTTACGGTTGCTGCAGCACACTTACCTGCAAGGTGCGGATCTTCTGAATAATATTCAAAGTTTCTGCCGCACAAGGGATCACGGTGAATGTTTAGGGCAGGGGAGAGCCATACACCTAAATTGTTTTCTCTGAGCTCTGCACCACCTGCAGCACCTACTTTTTCAATGAGCTCTTCATTCCATGTGCAGGCAAGAAGTGTTGCACAGGGCCACGCCGTTGTCGGTATTCCTGTCTTTGTTTCGAGCCTGAGACCTGCAGGACCGTCTGCTGTAGGAATTGCAGGAATTTCAAGGCGTTTAAGTCCGCCGAAGCATCCTGTATTTGCAACGCCTGTTGGCGGTTGACCGCCAACAAGATATGCCAATTCCTCCATTGTCAGTTGACGAACGAAATCATCCATTGACAATCCGTCAGCAACAGCATCAAATTTCATTTCCTGTGCCGGAATATTGGCATCAACTTCTTTATTTTCAACATATAAATAGTTTTCATTTCCTACAGGAAGTTTTTCGTATGCTCCGTTTGCAAGCAAACGTTTTTCCAATCTGAAAGGTCTGCAATATTTATTAAGCTTTTGAATGACAATATTTTCATCAACAGTATAAATATAATCGCTTTTCTGACAGTTTCTTACACTGTTTCCGACATAGAAACAATATTCACCTTTTTCAAGTATATATGATGATTCGCAAATTTTTCCGAGATCATCGAAGCTTGACATTGAATCAATATCAAAAGTCAGATGTATGTTTTGTGTTTCTCCGGGTTTAAGAAGCTTTGTCTTTTTAAAACAGGCAAGAACCTTAGAGGGTTTTCCGAGAAGTCCTTGTGGTGCTGAATAATATAGCTGAACAACCTCCTTGCCTTCACAGTTGCCAGTATTTTTTACATTCACTACGCAATGGATTTTACCTGAATGAGCAAATACAAGTAAATCATCCATTGTGAACTCAGTATATGAAAGACCGTATCCGAAAGGATAACGTACATATTCATAGGCATACGGGATTGTTTCATAATACCTGTAACCGACATAAATGTCATCGGAATAATCAACATATTCGAAGCATTTCCAAAAATCTTCTTTTGTGGGACTGAAATCGTATGATTTTATTATTGTATCAGAAAGCTTACCCGACGGTGTAACATCACCTGTAAGAACATCAGCTAAAGCACCGCCGCCTTCCATTCCTCCTTGCCAAGCAAAAACTATGGCATCAATTTTTTTATTATCTGCAAAATACTCACAGTCAATAACGGCACCTGAATTAATTACGATAATTACCTTACTGAATTTTTCACAAGCTCTGTCAATAAGGTGTTTTTCAAGCGATGAAAGATAATAGTCACCTTCTATCGGACGCCTGTCTACGCCTTCTGCTGAAAATCTGCTCAGGGTAATTATTGCGGTATCTGCCTTTTCGGCACTTTCAGCCATCAATTCATCAGAAACTTCTGCTTCTTTTACATGCATAGCTGCAAATGTATCATATGTCATATCATCGCGTTTCTGACAAAACGGCATATTGTTTACTATATCCCAACGAGCATTTATCTGTTCTTCTGTAAGAACATTGACAGATTCTTTTTTTACATAATCTTTGTAAAATTCCGCCAGCGGCTTATAAATATATACTTTATCTTCGGCTTCTTTTTCAAGAAAGCCTTCATATATGTTCTTAATATATGGGCAGTGAACGTCACCGCTTCCGCCTCCGCCTTTTATATATTCAATAGTTGCTTTTCCGAAAAGAGCAATTTTTTCACCTTTTTTTAAGGGTAAAGCATTATTTGAATTTTTTAGTAATACAATTCCTTCTGCAGATGCTTCTCTGGAAAGCGAAATATGCTTTTGTGAAGCTGTTAATCTTTTTCCGTCCTCGCCTAACGGAAGACAGGGCTGATATCTGAAGCGTGCAAATTTATCTGTCATTAAAAGACCTCCTCTTTTGTATGTTTTAATATCAATTATACTTTCAGTTAAGAAAAAAGGACAGTTCAACGAACTGTCCTGAAAAATTATCTGATTTTTTCAAGAATGAGTTTTGCACAGTCAATCTGATTGGGAATGTTTCCGTTTGTATCCTTAACTCTCCATATGTCGGGTGTGATTTCATCTGCAAGATAAATTTTTCCTGTTTCGTCATAGCCGACTTCAATTTTAAAGTCAATAAGAGTAAGGTTCATAGAAGCAAGTTCTTTTTTGAGAACTTCACCAACACTGAGAACAACCTTCTGTGCCTCTTCATACTGACCTTCTTTAAGAATTCCTTTCATAAGGCAGATTCTTTCACTGATAAGGGGATCGCCCTGTTCGTCATCTTTAAGTGTAACTTCTGCATAAGGAGGCTCGAAAGGAATACCTTCTTCAAGAGTAAATCTTCTGCACATGCTGCCTGCCGTGAAATAACGGACAATGAACTCAAGTCTGGGCACTGTAAGGTTACGTACCTTCATAAGACCTTTTTCAAGGTCAGCACCAAGATACTGTGTGGGAATTCCGTTCTTTTCCATAAGCTCAAAGAAATACTTTGATACTTCAAGACCGATTTTACCTTTACCTTCAACACTGCCGCCAACAGTGTTTGAACCGGGATCAAATACGCCGTTTTCACCTGTGGCACTGTCTTTGAAGAAAAGATGCACTATGCCGGTTTCTTCATCAAGCATAACATTTTTGGTTTTTCCTTCATAAAGCTGTTTCATATATACTGACACTCCTATCTTAAAAGTCAAACACTTTTGATATTCGACTGTTTTCTTGATTATATCACATTCATATAAATTTGTGCAATAAAAAAATTATGTTGAATATTCTAATATTTTGATTATATTTATTCAAATTTTTATTTAATTTAAATTATCTATTGTTGATAACATCTGTGCAAATAAAGAATTAGCCCATGCAAACCATGTCCTTGTAAAATCATAGGGATTATCTTTATTGAATGATTCGTGCATAAAGTTGGTTCCGGCATGTGTTCCTGACAGTGTTTCAAGACAAGAAATTATTTCATTTTTGTCTGTTGAAGTAAGAATTTGCATTATAAGTGAAATATGCCAGATCATATCCTTTCCCGTATGCGGACTTCCGATTCCCTTTGCAGCAGAACCGGTAAAATAAAATGGATTATTTTCGGATAAAATGAATTTACGGGTATTCTGATATATTTCGTCATTAATGTCACAATATCCTATATAAGGTGCAGAAAGAAGACTTGGGGAATTTGCATCATCCATAAGAAGATAATTGCCGAGCCCGTCAGTTTCATAGGCATATATTTTTCCGAATTCGGGATGATTATATGTGCCGAATTGCTTAATGCCATTCTTTACTTCATTTTCGAGTGTGACAGCTTTTTTATAGTATTCAGAATCTTTATAAATACTTCTCAATATGTTTTGTGCTTTTTTCATAGCCACAACACACATCATATTCGAGGGGATGAGATAATTATATTTACAACGGTCATCAGAAGGCCTGAAGCCGGACCAGGTCATTCCGGTAAAGCCAACAGGGTTTCCTTTTCCGTCAAGAGGCATTGTGTCTGTTTCAGGACAATCAGTTCTTCTGAAAAAATATGTTGAGTTATCTTTATGGTTTTGTTCCTTAACAAAGGTATCTATGATAGCTTTAAGCATATTGTGAACTTCATCGGTAAATACACTCACATCATTTGTTGCATCAAAATAATCTGCAAGGAGATAAATTGAAGCACACAAAGAATCAACTTCATATTTTCTCTCCCATATATAAGGAGAGCTGAAATCTGTATCATCATCGTGAGATTCTTCGTGCATTATTTCATTGAATGCATTTGAATATGGATCAAGATTGATATAAAAGGCGTGTCTTCTGATGACACCTTTAAAAATTTCACAAAGCTCGGGGGAATTTTTACAATGCTTCACATAAGGTCGCAGTTGTGCAGAGCTGTCACGAAGCCACATTGCAGGAATATCACCCGTTATGACAAAATAATCACCGTTATCACAAGGCTTTACGGTGGTTTCAATTGTGTTGAGATAGCATTGCTTGGCAAGTGGAGCAAGTGCAGGGAAGTTAATTTTAGTTTTATTTTCAAGTTCAACAGCATAATCTTTTAATATTTGTGGAATATTCATTATAAATACCTTTCTTTCTGATAAGCAAGTCTTTCATCTCCGTTCAAAAGATGAATAATGCCGCAATATTTGAATCCGTTCTTTTTTAATGAATTCTGCATAGGTATGTTATCTTTATGTGTATCAATTCTGATAACCGGATGTTTTTTCATACATTCGTCATATACAAAGCTTGCAATACCTTTTCTGTGTCGAGAAACGGCAATGCGATGAATAACATAGTAAGGTTTATTATTAGGCCATTCACCTTCATAAATTTTTTCGTAAGTAATGTCGGGACCTTCAATGAAAGCAAATACACACACTATTTCATCGCTTTCATCACAAACAACAAATAAAATTCCGTTATTTATATCTGATAAAATTTGCTCTTTTGACGGATATCCGTTATTCCATTGAAACAGATTACCGTTTTCTCGCATATATTTTCTGCCTTCTTCATAAATATTCATAATTATCTGTATATCTTCTGTTTGAGCATTTCTTATGTACATAATTTCTCCTCCTTGAGTAATAATTATATACCAAATATTAAATTTCCACAATATGTATTTAAATTTTATATAAACTGTGTTGAATAATATCAACTAATATATTATAATATATAAACAATAAACTCATATATCGGGAGATAATATGTATTACGTAATAATGGATCTTGAATGGAATAATTCCTATAATAAATTAAAAAAGTGCTTTGTTAATGAAGTTCTTGAAATCGGTGCAGTTATGGTTGATGAAGAACTTGAGGTTATTGATACATTTTCTGTTATTATCCGCTCTCAATTAATAAAAAAATTAAGCGGAAGAGTTAAAAATCTGACGCACATATCCAATGAAGATATGAGTTCGGGAATTACTTTTCAGAAAGCCGTTTCAGATTTTTCAAAATGGATAGGCAAGAGAAATTGTGTATTTTTATCTTGGGGTACTTCAGATATAAGAGTATTGGTTGATAATTTCTCAATGTTCTGCGGAAATTCAACAATTCCTTTTCTGACACAATATGTTGATTTACAGAAGTATTGTCAGGAATACATTGTCGGTGCAGGAAATCAGCAAATTGGACTTGTAAATGCTGCAGTGCATATGGGAATTGATGTTTCCGAATGCAGTTTTCACAGAGCTCTTGAAGATTCTTTATTGGGCCTTCGCTGTCTGAAAAAATGCTTTGACAGAGAACATCTTCTTAATACGGCAGTAATCTGCGACAGCTCATTTTATCAAAAGCTTTTATTTAAATCTACCGTTATTACAAATATCAATAATCCCAAGGTTGATAAATCTAAAATGCGTTGTGATTGCAACATTTGTAAAAAGCCAATGAAAAGAATGTCTGATTGGAAGGTTGTTAATCAATCTTTTACCGCAATGTTTTTTTGCAGTAACTGTGAAAAGCTTATTACGTTTTCAATAAGATTTAAAGAATTTTATGACAGAATTGATGTCAGAACTAATATTGTTGAAATGAAAAAGAAAAATGAGGAAGAAATAGATACTTAACTTTTAGAGGAAGGTGAGCAAGCAGGGTTTATGAAAAAGTTCATTATTATTCCGCTTATTTTTGTGCTTATAACCGGTATTGTTCTTGGTATTGGTTTTGTAAAACTTCATATACTTCCTGAATTTGATATCGGAAATATTTTGGGTGCTAATATCAATGTTACAGATAAAATAAAAAGTAATTCCGAAATTATTGAAGAATTAAAACATACATTTGATAATAACAAGCTTAAAAACAGTTTACCGGATGATATGAATGCAATATGGATTGATATTGATTCTGACTTTTCTGAAAACATTGAAAACGGAACAGAAGCTGTTAAATATGCAATTTATTCTGATATTGACTATTACAGAAACTTTATACCGGATACTGTTTTCATTGTCCCCGACAGTAAAGAGATTTTTTCGGGATTAAAGGAACCTGACGGTTCGAATTTTGATGTGCTTGCATACTTACTTTATTATGTTAAAGTTATTGACTGCCGTCCCGTGCTTGTTGTTGACAGCAGCTTTGTCAATGAAGATGTTTTAGATTTGAAGCTAATCGGGAATTATCTTTCTAATTATGATTTTGACGGTGTTCTGATGTCAATTGACGGTTCTTACGGTAACAGTAATTATGTAATCTATTCTGAGGAGCTTAATTCATATCTTGAAAATAATTATAATCAGATATACTTAGGCATTGAAATTCATTCTGACAAAAATTCAACCTTTGCGGATAAATATGTTTCTGAAGTTTTTGAAAAAAATTTTGTTGATTTCGGTTATATAGATTTATTGACAACAACAGAAAATACTGATTATCCCTTTGAAAGTGTTGCTATATGGTGGAATTATTTCGCTGATTATTATAAAACACCTTTATATTGTGAACACAGACTTGATTTGATATTTACTGATGATGAAGAATGGGGCTTGAGCACAGAAATCAATTCTCAGTTGAAAGCCCTTTATGATTGCTTTGCGTTTAACGGCAGCTGTTATTATAAGTCCTCTGTTCTTAAATCAAAAAAGGCACTGGCCAGAGATCTTGCCATTTTTTTGAATGATGTTAGTGATGTTAATCAGGATTCATTTTACATAAGCTCACTTAACCTTGATAACGGAAAAGCTGTATTTAAAGGAAAGTGTGCATCTGATAATATTTCTGTATTTTGCGATGACCTATATGTAAAAACTGAATCGACTGAATTTGAAAAGATAATTCCTCTGAAGCCCGGATTAAATATATGTGAATTTACGGCAGATGCTGCAGCATATGAATATAACATTTTCAGTAATTCATCCGTCTTTAATTCATACTATCCGACTGAAAATATCAATATCGGTTCGGATTTTGCATTTTCGCCCTATGCTGTATGTCCTGAAAATTCCGAGGTTTATGCGATAATTAACGGCTTGTATTATAAATTGCTTCCGGCAGAAGCTGTTTCGGAGGTCAATTGTCCAAGCGGTTTTAATGTGTATTCATGTAATATTTCATTTTATGGCGAAGAATTTTATTCAGGAAAACTGTCACTTGTTTGTTTTAATGATGACATTTTTGAAACTGTTGAATGCGGAGAAGTATTTTTGTCTTTGGCATCAATGCTTGTTGCCGAAAATGTAAATAAATCTGATAAAAATAATAAGATAAATGACATTTCGCCTTATAAGGACCAAGGTCTCGGAAAATCTCTTATGTGTATAACCAAGTATGATAATACCGAAATATTGAGCGGTATTAATGATTATGACACATATCACCCATATAATTCTATGTTACCAGAAGGAACAATTGATTATATTGAAAATATAACCTGTTCTTCCGGCGGATATCTCAGATATGAGCTTAAAAGCGGTTTAAGTATTTACGGAGTGAATTCTGTTCTTATTTATGACGGCTTTGTATTACCTGAAAATACAATAGATTACCAAGCATTTAATATTTCTTCCGATTGTGAGGAATTGGTTTTCTCAACTGATTGGTGTTCGCCTGTTAATATAACCCAACAACCTCTTAATTATG
Organism: Acutalibacteraceae bacterium; assembly: GCA_045534425.1. Taxonomy (GTDB): domain Bacteria; phylum Bacillota; class Clostridia; order Oscillospirales; family Acutalibacteraceae; genus RUG806. The sequence goes on from JAZSJT010000039.1 coordinate 45,271, forward strand.
AAAAAGGGTATGAAGAGTATTCATTCAATATTTATGAATATAATTCTGAATATGTTGATGTGAATTTTTATTATGCTGCGGATGAATCTTTTATTTCATCAATTGATTTGTCAGCAAGCCGACTTTTTTCAAATTATGAAGTTATTAGTGAAAGCAACAGAAAAATTCTACGCTTGTATTTGAAAAATACAGGTGCATATTACGGAAGCGATTTATGCTTTGAGTCAGATAATTCTTTGAGAATTTCTTTTAAAAAATATGCTGATTCAGGTATTGCCGGCAAGGTGGTTATGCTTGATGCAGGACATGGAGGAATTTCTATGGTCGGAACTGCTGTTTCGGATAATTCAGTCTCTGAATCACAGATAACCCTTGCGGTTGCATTAAGAACAAAAGCATATCTGGAATCAATGGGAGCTAAAGTTTTGATGACAAGAACAATGGATTCAAGCTTGTCCTTGTCAGAGCGAACAGCTCTTTGTTTTGAAAAGCATCCGGATATTTTTGTCAGTATTCATTGTGACGGTTCGGATGCTGCTGACCAAAGCGGTACACATACCTTTTATTACACACCGTATTCTCAACCGCTTGCGAATTCTATTCATAACAATATAGTTAATATGTATCTCAATGCAGTTTACATTGAAGCAGATCCGAATTATTCGGCAGTTGACAGAAAAATTAAATTTTACCCGTTTTATGTAACAAGAATTGATAATTGTCCTTCTGTTCTTATTGAATTAGGATTTTTAACAAACTATGTTGAAGGAGCAGTGCTTTCCAATCCGATAAATCAGGATTATTTGGGTAAAGCTGTTGCACTGGGAATAAGTGAGTATTTCAACAGCAGGAATTAATTTGCTAAAGGAAGAAGCATAATGTCAAATAATGAATCAGGCAAAAAAAGTTCAAAAGCAGAATTACATAAAAACCATCGGCAACGATTAAAAAGTTCATTCAGAGAAAATGGCTTAACATCTTTTCATGAGCATAATATTTTGGAATTGCTGCTTTTTTATGCAATTCCCCGCTGTGACACTAATGGAATTGCACATTTGTTATTAAAAGAATTCGGCTCCTTTCAGGCGATTTTTGATGCATCGTTTGATGCATTGCAAGCAGTTGAAGGAATTGGCTTGGAAGCTGCGACATTTATCAAGTTTATCGGTGAGCTTTTAGTTTATTGTGAGGCAAATAAGAGCAAGGACTGCAAATACATCAGAAATTCTGAAGAAGCTTATAATTTTTTGAAAAAATATTATATACAGAGTGGACCTGAAAAATTTGTTGCTGTATATCTTAACGGCAGATGTGAGGTTCTTTCAACTTATGAAATTTCACAGGATGCCGGTTCTTATGTGCAAACTGATTTCAATGTAATTTTGCAGAAAGCTATTCTTTTGAAGGCTCAAGGTATTGTGATTGCTCATAATCATGATTACGGCTTTTCTTCACCTTCGCCGGAAGATAAAATTATGACCGAAAAACTATCGAAGTTGTGTAATACCTTAGGAATTATTTTATGTGAGCACATAATTTTTTCATACGGGATGGAGCCAACATTTTTATCAAAAATCAAATCAATAAAAAAAGGAACTCTTGCATTCTGAAAAAAGCTACTCGTGTTCGAGTAGCTTTTTAACTTAGTACAAAAAATCTGCTAATTCATCAATGCTTTTTCTTTTTTTGTTTCTTAATGGATATTCATCAACAGGATATCCTAATGCTATTACCAATCTTACAGTAGACTCCAATGAACAGATTTTTCTGATATTTTTATCATTAAACCAACCCATTATGCATGAACCAATTCCGAGAGCAGTTGCTTGTGCAGTAATATATGCACACACTATTCCAATGTCAACTGAGCGATAATCATTTCCTTTTAATTTTGCTCCCATAGCAGCAGAGGAATTGTAGGAAGCTTCGGATATAACCATAAATACAGGAGCATCATATGCAAATTTATTCAAGCCCATTCCTTGAACCTCTTTTGCAATAAGTTTTGAAGTATTTCCCGAACAAACGGTAATTCTATACGGTTGACTGTTACAAGCAGAGGGTGACAGATTAGCAATTTGTAGTATTGAGAGAATTTTTTCATGTTCAATTTCTTTAGACGAATTAAATTTTCTGCAAGACTGTCTGTTTACTGCAATTTCTTCAAAATTCATAATAAAATCTCCTTTACAGTATTATTTCTATATCATCAGGGACTTCATACATAGTTATTGTTTTTCCTGCTTCATCTCTATATGCCTTTATTTTGATTAAGCCGTGCGGAGTCGGATATGCTCCTTCAGCAAATTTGAGTTTCCCGAGCTTGGGTGAAATTTTAACTTTTTTGCAACCGGGTGAAAGAATTTTAATTCCGAGAACTTCTTCCGCAAGAAAAGCAACCGGTCCTGAAGCCCAACCGTGGCACAGACTGTGTCTCAGTCCTTTATAACAAAACGCACCAAAGTCACCGTGTATATCCTTTTTACCTTTCCGAGGAATTTCATCTATACGGAATGAATTTTCAGCCCAAGTGATATCAAAATCTTCCCAAAAAGTTGTGGCACCCATTTTTAGCATAGCTCCGTAATATTCTTCAAGTGCGTTCAAGGCTTTTGTCATATCTGCTTCAGCAGCACTTTTTAGAAGATAATAACTCATAAAAGTTGAAAATCCATGGCATCCCTTTTCAAGAATCTTATTTCCGGCTTCTAATTTATCAACCCAGGATGAAAGTGAATAAAATGCTTCAACTTGTTTAGCACCGTAGCTGTTTGCTTTAGTTTTTAAGAGATAATCCTTCTTTAATTTGCAATCGTCTGCTAATATTTTTAGACCGAATTCGCAGCAGAGCATCTGTGCCTTATCATAGCAATATGCAAGAAGTGCTCTTGAACCGCTTATTCCTGCTTTTTTATTATTACAGGGCCAATCAAGAAAATATGAAGGCAGATTATCCGTACCGTCTTTATTGACAAGATTGCAGATTATTTCTATTAAGTTTATGGCATATTCTTTGTTTTCTGCAAGAAAATCTCTGTCACCGGTGTAATAATACCAGTCCCATAGAATAATAATCCACCAAAGAGAATATGTCGGCATACCGTTCATCCATTGTGGCAGGGGAGTGCTTTCTCTCATAAAACGTAAACTGTTACTGATTATATTGTGATTACCAAATATAGTTCTTACTGCAAGCATTTCAGGGTGCATATCACCCACCCAAACAAGTCGGTCTCTTTTAATTCCATCCCATATATACTGCTGCATATTGAGATGACAGGTGTAAGCTGCTGTATCATATATTTTGTTGAGTACATCATTATCACATCTGAATGAACCCAGATATTCAATGTTTCTTATTGATGAAACAGCAACTACTGATTTGATTCTGACGGAAACTTTTTTATTTATAAGCTCAATTTTAACAAATCTGAAGCCTGATTCATTAAGTGTCATATCACTGTATGACGGAAAAGAATATTTGAAATCTCTTATTGAATGGTCGTTTGTTGCACCCTTATATCCGATTTCCGATAAAGCTTCCGAAACAGATTCTCCGTAGGTGATTCTCAAATCTGCATAATCTGCTCCGTCAGCAATATATGTAAGAATTCTGATTTTTGCATTAATTTCTTTTCCGAAATCAAAAATTACATAAGCATTTTTGTTTCCGGTTTTATTTGAAAGAACCATACAATCAGGTTCACTTGTTGTAATTTGCAATATCTTTTCTTTTAACAGCACTTCAGCATTTAGTACATTACCGCTACTGCTTATAATTTTTACGGGGAAAATGTTTTTATAAATAAATTCATTATCAACGTTATTCATAAGAAGAACTCCCTTTTCCGATTTAAATTAATAATATCATATGTATATCATTAAATCAAACAAAAATAATATGAATTTATATTGTAATATGATAATAATTAATGCTATTATATATTAAGAAAGGATGATGAATTTATGAAAATGAGACCGCCTTCAGTTCCTCTTATTACTGTAGATCCATATTTTTCAATTTGGTCAGCAGCTGACAGACTTTATGAAAAAGACACAGAGCATTGGACAGGTGCACCAAATTCCATTAAGGGTACAATTAATTTTGATGATAAAATTTTCAGATTTATGGGTGACGGAAATGAAGAAGCTGTAGAACAGATTTTTTTGGATGTGAATGCATTATGCACAAGATATCTGTTTAAAAATGATTATTTTCTTTTGAGTCTTACATTTTTTACGCCTCTGTTTACGGATGATTTATTCAGACTCTCAAGACCTGTTTCTTATGCAGAAGTTAAGTGCAGCACATTTGATAATAAAGAGCATAATATAAAAATTCGTTTTCAGGTCAGTGAAGAAATATGTGTAAATGCTTCAGGTGAAAAGAAGGTTGAAGCAGAAATAATTTCCGATGAAAAGCTTACTTTCGGAAAAATGGGGTGCATTGAACAGGACATACTTTCACGTTCAGGTGATGATCTCAGAATAGACTGGGGATATTTTTATCTTGCATTAAATAAAGAAAACGGCAATGTTTTTTTTGATTGTATTGATGATAAATGCTATCTTTCAGCAGAACTTGATTTAAGCAATATAATTTCAGATTATATATTATTTTCTTATGATGACATTTATTCACTCAATTATTTTGGCGATTACATAGAAGCATATTGGAAAAAAATCAATAATAATATTTTTGAAGTAATTAATGAAGCTTACGCAGAAGCAGATGATATGCACGATAAATGTATGAGGGTTTCGAGAGAGCTGGAGTATGATGCCAGAATTATCGGCGGCGATGAATATTCGGATATTGTATCTCTCGCTTACAGACAAGTTATAGCTGCTCATAAGCTTGCTGTTGATAAAGAAGGTAATAATGTATTTATTTCAAAAGAATGCTTCAGCAACGGTTGTGCCGCAACAGTAGATGTAACATATCCGTCTTCACCGTTTTTTATCCTTTATAATACCGAATTATTGAAGGCTATGTTAAGACCTGTTTTTAAATTTGCGGCTTCGAAGGATTGGAATTTTGATTTTGCTCCTCACGATGTAGGTCAGTACCCCTTGATTTTAGGTCAGGTTTACGGTAAAAATCATGAAAAAGAGGGAAGATATAAAGACTTTCAGATGCCTGTCGAAGAGTGCGGCAATATGCTTATTATGTTGACAAATATTGCTTTAAGAGACGGAAATACAGATTTCTTTGATAATTATAAAGATACTGTTGCTTTATGGGTAAACTATCTTACGGAATACGGAATGGATCCGGAAAATCAGCTTTGCACTGACGATTTTGCCGGTCATCTTGCCCACAATTGTAATTTATCGCTTAAAGCCATAATGGGTATTGCTGGATATTCTTTGTTATTGAAAATGAATAAGAGCAAAAAGGAAGCTGCAAAGTATTATTCTGTTGCCTCTGAAATGTCAAAGAATTGGATAAAAAATGCTTCCAACGCTGACGGTAGCTTCAAATTGACATTTGATAAAGCTGATACATTCAGTATGAAATATAACATAATATGGGATAAAATCTGGAAAACAAATCTATTCCCGCCTTGTGTTTATTATTCTGAATTTTGTTCCTACAAAAAACATGTAAATGCATATGGCTTACCTCTTGATTGCAGAAAGTCGTACACAAAATCAGACTGGCTGTTATGGGTAGCCTGTCTTGCTCCGAATAAAGAAGAGTTTATTGATTTTATTAAACCCATGTGGAATTGTTATAATGTTACACCTTCCCGTGTACCTATGACAGATTGGTATGATACAGTTACTTCTGAGGTTGTCGGTTTCAGACACAGATCGGTACAGGGTGGTCTTTACATAAGATTTTTAGAAAATATTTTCTGAAAAAGGGGGAAAAAGAGTGTTAATTGCAGTTGATATCGGAAATACTAACATCCTTTTCGGTATTTTTGAAAATAACGATTTAATACTTAAAGCGAGACTGAAAACCGATTCTTCAAGAACCTTTGAACAGTATGCTTTGGAAATCAAAGGTATATGTGAGATTAATAACATTATTCTTGATAATGTTGACGGCTCGGTTCTCAGCTCCGTTGTTCCTGATGTGACAGGATTGATAAAAAATGCCGTCAAATTTTTAACAGGCAAAATTCCGTTGGATATAAAATCAGATATAAATACAGGTCTTTCAATTAATATAGATACACCGGCACAGCTTGGTGCGGATTTTATTGCTTGTGCAGTGGGAGCTATTAATAAATATCAATATCCCTGCCTTATTGCCGATTTAGGTACTGCAACCAAAATCAGCGTAATTGACGAAAGCGGTGCATTTATTGGTGCAATTATTACTGCAGGTGTAGGTATTTCACTTTCAGCTCTTTCAGGCTCGGCTTCGCTTTTGCCAAAAATCAACATTGATATAAAGAATTGCCCCGTTTTCGGCAAAAATACGGTTGCTTGTATGCAAGCCGGTATTATTCACGGAACAGCATCAATGCTTGACGGTATGTGTGAACGCATTGAGGAGGCATTAGGCAAAGCTATTAATACTGTTATTGTTACAGGCGGTCTTGCTGAAAATATTTCAACTTATTGTAAACGGAAAGTTATTTTTGATGCAGACCTTATTTTGTACGGACTCAAAGATATTTATATCAATAACATATAAAATATAAAATAAAATCACCGATTCAATTGTGAGTCGGTGATAAATCATTATTTGGATTTTATAAGGCTTTTTAACTCATCCATAAAAGACTGTATATCTTTGAAATCGCGGTATACAGAGGCAAATCTGACATAAGCTATTTCATCAATTGATTTAAGTTTTTCAAGTGCCATTTCTCCGACAATAACTGAAGGAATTTCTTTTTCAAGAGAATTCTGAAGCTGGCTTTCAATTTCATCAATGGCATTTTCAAGAGTTTCCAAGGAAACCGGTCTCTTTTCACAAGCTCTTAACATACCGCTTAAAAGCTTAGTTCTGTCAAATACCTGCCTTGATTTATCTCTTTTAATGATGATTACAGGCTGACCTTCAATAGCTTCATATGTGGTAAATCTTTTTGTACACTTGATACATTCTCTTCTTCTGCGTATACGCTGTCCGTCGTCTGCAGGACGCGAATCAATAACCTTGCTTTCCGGGAAAAGACAGTAGGGACATTTCATAGTTTTAACCGACCATTTCTTTTTTAATAAACATATATTATCATACTTCTGATTAATAATCAATCAATAATTCATTTATTTTTCTGAAAGAATCAGAAATTTGAGATTCATTTGTGTAAGAATGATTATATAATTCAATGATAAATTTACCGTTATAATTAATGTTTTTCAGATTGTTAAAAAAAGCGATAAAATCAAATTCACCCTCCAAAGGCGGAATACAGGTAGAGGCTTCATTGAAATCGCTGATATGAATATGCTTAATAGAATTACCAAGCCTGCATATAAAATCATCAGGCTTCTGAGCTGCACGACGAGCTTGCTTGATATCAAGAACCATTGAAAAATCGTCACCGAGGCACTTTTTCATATTTACAAGAAAATCTATGCTTTCAGAACGGTAATTTACAACATTTTCCTGACATACGAGAACATTATAGCTTTTTCCGATATCAAAAAGCTTTTTAAATCGCTCAAAATACAAATTATCATCAATTGAGCCGGGGATTTTTGCACCGTGTATTATAAAAATTTCAGCTCCGATTTTCTGCATAACTTCAAAATACCGTCTGTATAAATCAAGTATATCAAAAAATCTTCTTTCATATGAGCTGAAAAGAAAAAAAGATTCAGCGAAAGACATAAAAGGATGAACGGAAGGGATCTCAATGTCAAATTCATTCTTTACAGAAATTAAATTATTTATGAAAGCTTCACTTAATTCAGAAGGGGAGTTAAAAAACAATTCAATACAATTAAATCCGGCTTTACAGGCTTTCAAAAACGAAGCTTCAGTAGTTTGAGGATAATAGCAAGCAGATGAAACACCTAATCTGTTCATTTAAGATACCTCTTTGGAAATATTTACAGGTTGATATTAATATAATTATATAATAAAATAGTATCGGTGATTGAATGAATTATAAATATATATTGAAAAGCTCAGAAAACAAAATATCATGTATAGAAAATAAATTATTCAAGAGTTTATATATAATAATAATATTCCTTCTTCTGTGTGCTTTGATAATTGTTTCATTTGAATGGAAATTATACCCTGATTACGACACTGCTTTATTCTGGGTAAAAGAATTATTAGAAACCTCAAAACAAATCAGCGGCATAGGCATTTTTACATATTTAATATTCAAATATCTGAATATAAAAGAAAAAAGCACTTCATAAGAAGTGCTTTTCTTGGTGATCCAGCGGAGATTCGAACTCCGGACACCCTGCTTAAAAGGCAGGTGCTCTGCCGACTGAGCTACTGGATCAACGGGAAACCATAAATGCGAGAAGGAAAGTACAGATTAAACAAAGAACAAAGAAAACAACACCAAAAATCTTGGTGAATCTTGATAACTTTGCTTCTGCGGAATGGCTTTTATTTTTTCCAAAAAAAGTTTCTGCTCCGCCTGCAATTGCACCGGAGAGACCAGCTTTACGGCTCTGCTGTAAAAGTACAACTACAACAATTAAAATTGAAGTGAGTACAAGCAATAAACCTATAAGGATTTCATACCATTCCATCATTTTAATAAATCTACCTTTCAAATAAACATCGCTTATCATTTGGCGCTTGATTATATTAACACAATCATTATTAAAAATCAAGTACTTTTTTCAAATTTTTTCTATTTTTTGTTTTTTATCTGAAATACATAAAATTGTTTTCAGTATTGCAGATTATTGGTTATTATTGTATAATTATATAAAAATAAGAAAGCAGGTATTTTTATGTTCAAATTTACTCTTAATGAAACATCTTATCATGGTGCAGGTGCTATTAATTCAATTCCCGATGAGATTAAAAGCAGAGGCTTCAATAAGGTTTTTGTTGTTACCGATCCGGACCTTCTGAAATTCGGTGTTACAAAAAAAGTTCTTGATGTGCTCGAAAACGCTTCTGTTGAGTATGCTGTATATTCTGATGTAAAAGCCAATCCCACAATTGAAAATGTACAGGGCGGTGTCAGTGCTTTTAAGACTAACAACGCTGACTGTATTGTTGCTGTTGGCGGCGGTTCTGCTATGGATACGGCAAAAGCGATTGGTATTATTATAACTAATCCTGAATTTGAGGATGTACGTTCTCTTGAAGGTGTTGCTCCTACAAAAAATAGATGTGTTCCCATTATTGCAGTTCCCACTACAGCCGGCACGGCAGCAGAAGTAACTATCAATTATGTTATTACTGATACAGAAAAGAAGCGTAAATTTGTTTGTGTTGACGTTCACGATATCCCCGTTGTTGCAATAGTTGATCCTGATATGATGTCATCTATGCCCAAAGCACTTACTGCTGCAACAGGCATGGATGCACTCACTCATGCAATTGAAGGTTATATAACAAAAGGTGCATGGGAGCTTTCGGATATGTTCCACATCAAAGCAATTGAAATTATCGGACGTTCACTCCGTGATGCTGTAAATAATAAAGCTGAAGGCAGAGACGGAATGGCTCTTGGTCAGTATGTTGCAGGTATGGGCTTTTCAAATGTAGGTCTTGGTGTTGACCATTCAATGGCACATACACTTTCAGCATATTACGATATGCCTCACGGAAAGGCTTGTGCAGTGCTTCTTCCGGCTGTTATGGCTTTCAATGCTGATTATACCGGTGAAAAATACCGTGAAATTGCTCGTGCCATGGGTGTTGAAAATGTTGACGATATGTCACAGGCTGAATACAGAAAAGCTGCATGTGATGCTGTTGCAAAACTTGCCGAAGATGTAGGAATTGAGTGTTCTCTTAAAGGAATTGTCAAAGAAGAGGATATCGAAGCTCTTGCAAATGATGCTTATAACGATGCATGCCGTCCCGGAAATCCGAGAGATACAAGTGTTGAAGATATTATTTCAATTTACAGAAGTCTTATGTGACAGTTCTGTTTTTAGCTGCTACATTAAAGAATTTGCTATCAATTTGTCACACAGTTTTTCAGAAAAATAATCTTTAACAATATCCTTTATATGATTTATTGAAATGTCTTCATCGGATAGTCTTTCAGACAGGTTTTTTGCATCTTCTTTATTTTCTGATATATCGGGAAAGGAAATTGTAGAGCCGTTTTCTGAAATATTTATCCCGTAACAGATTCTGTTATTTTTGACAGTTTGTGTTATTATAACTTTTCTCATTTTGTGTCACTTCCTTTATGTGATATATTATCACATAATTCATCTGATTTCAATCATAATATGTGACAAATAATCACAATTTTTATTGTTTACAATGTGACAAAATGCATCTGAAAGACCACATCAAATTAAAAAAGCATCTCACAATCAGAGTGGGATGCTTTTCGTTTTACAGATAATCTCTCAAATCGACAGAAAGTCTTTCTTCAAGATTGATTAGCTTTTTGGTAATATCCTTGGCGTATTCTTCTGCTGCTTTGTAATCATTAAGGTATTGATTTAATGATTTTACACCCATATTACAGCCGTCAATAATTAACTCTGCGACAGTACTGTCAGCTTCATTCATTCCGATTTTTACTGATGACTTCATCTTTGACATTAATGATGCAATTGCAGGAGGATCCTTTCCGTCGTCATCAAAGCGTATCAGTTCGTTCTGAATTTCATTTTCAAGCTCTTCATGTCTGAGCTTACTGTTATTAAGAATTTTCTTCATATCTTCAGATTTAACCTTATCAATCACATCACTGATTGATGAAATTCCCATTTTTGTTCCTGCATCACATTCTCTTAATAGTCTGATAGTATCTTTTTCAATCAAAGTAATTACCTGCCTTTCAGCAGATAGTATTACCTGATTTTATATGATTATTCAAAGCTGTTATCAGAACATTATTTATTGCTGATTTTTATGGGGTTATATCAAAAAACACGCCGCATCTTCTGTTCATCAGATTTTTTTTCTGATTAAGACATACAACATAGACCTTATTAACAGAATTACATTCAACAATTCTGACATTGGTATGATAATATTCTGTGTATTTTTTCTTTAGTTTTTTATATCGCGAAGAATTAATAAGTAGAGAATCGGGAATATGAATATTCGCATCGATGCTTGCCAAATCACATAAAATTGCCTCTCGAAGCTTTTCTTTATCGGCAAAGCTGCCAAAAATTCTGAATATTTCCTCTGTTAGTTTTGAAAGTGAAATATTTTCTGAGTTTAACTCCTTGCCAAAAGTATAAAATACATCAAATGGTCTGTAAGACAGTTCATCTATAATATAATCAAGAGTAAAAAGGAATCTTCCGCTGTTATATAATCTGTCAAGACCATTCTCACAATACCGTATTTTTAACAACTCATCCTCGTTCAGCCATTCATTTTTAATAACACAATACGGTGGTTGAGAAGAAAACGTGTAATTATATCTGACAATATCCTTATTAATATCAGCACCGTGCAATAGCTTCAAAAAACCTAATTGAAGCATATTACTTTTAATAGCGTAAGCTCTGTTAAAGGTTTCGGCAAAGCTGTTAATATCCTCATATGGCAATCCGGCAATAAGATCGGTATGAATGTGAACATTTCCTGAAGACAATAGTTCGGAAATATTGTTTTCAAGAAGATTTATATTACTTCGCCTGTTAATGGCATCAAGAGTTCTTGTGTTATATGACTGTATTCCGATTTCAAGCTGACACAAACCTTGCGGCATCTTCTTTAGTATTTTTATTGTAGATTCTTTTATTATGCTGCCTGCCATTTCAAAATGAAAGCTAACATTTTCTGATATACTTTTTCCGTATTCATTATAAATAAAGTCGAGTATTTCATTGCAATGCTTTGTATTTGTATTAAAGGTTCTGTCAACAAATTTAATTGTTTGTGTTCCTGAATGCGATAATTTTATTATGTCGTGCTTGATTTGTTCAGAATTAAAGCAACGCATTTTGCCAATTGCTCCCGAAAGACAGTATGTGCATCTGAACGGGCATCCTCTGCTGCTTTCAATATAAACAATTCGCTTCTGCAATTGAGTAAAATATTCATCACAATACGGCGACGGGGGAGTCTGTGAAAAATATTTTGGCGGAACCCTAAAAATTTTATCTTTATTTCTGTAGCATAAACCGAAGCAATCAGAAATATCAGAATTTGACGAAAGCTTATTAACAAGATTAGAAAATGACCATTCACCTTCGCCGCATAATATAAAATCAATATAATCATGCTTTTCTAAAATTTCAATATAATTATGTTCAGCTTCCGGACCACCCAAAACTATGACGGGTGAAGCTTGCTTTTTAAGAATTTCAGCAGCCTGAACAATATAAGTAATATTCCATATATAACAGGAAAAGGCTATAATGTCCGGCTTTTTATCGATAATATCTTTAACGAATGATTCAGCATCAGCATTTATTGTGCTTTCGATTACAAATACATTATGTTTTTCATAGCAGAATGCATCAACACCTGCTTTAATACACCAAGGGGCAAGAGCAGAATGGATATATTTAGAATTTAGAGTTGCACAAACGATATTCATAAATTACCTCATTAAAAAAGCAAGCACCTCATGGCACTTGCTTAAAATATATTTATTCAGCGGTTACAATTTCATATGTATCCTGTGCAATCATAAGTTCTTCGTTTGTGGGAATTACAAAAAGCTTAACCTTTGAGCCGGGAACGGAAATTTCAAGCTCCTCGCCGCGTTTTGCATTTGCCTCTTCATTAATTGCAGTACCGAGGAAACCGAGTTTTTCAGCAACTCTTGTGCGGTAATGAGGGTTATTCTCGCCGATACCGCCCGTGAATACAACAGCATCAACACCACCCATAGCAGCAGCAAATCCGCCGATATATTTTGTGAGCTGATGACAAAGCATAGATTCAACAAGCTTTGCTCTTTCACAGCCGTTTTTAGCATCATTTTCAATAGTACGGTTGTCACTTGTTTTTTGTGTTACACCAAGCATACCCGACTTTTTGTTCATAATACTGTCCATTTCATCAGGAGAGAGTCCTTCTTTTTTCATAATGATAGGAATAATAGCAGGGTCAATTGAGCCGCATCTTGTACCCATCATAATTCCTTCAAGAGGAGTAACACCCATTGTTGTGTCAAGACATTTACCGTCCTTAACAGCAGAAATAGAAGAACCGTTTCCGAGATGGCAGGTAACAATCTTTGTTCCCTCTGCTTTACCGCCAAGCAGTTCAATGCATCTCTTGCTGACAAATCTGTGTGATGTGCCGTGGAAACCGTAACGGCGAATACCGTACTTTTCATAATATTCATAGGGAAGTGCATACATATATGCATAATCGGGCATTGTTGCATGGAAGCCTGTGTCAAAAACAGCGACCTGAGGAACTCCGGGCATAACCTTTTCGCAGGATTCAATACCCATAAGGTTGGCGGGATTGTGAAGAGGCCCAAGATCAAAGCATTCTCTGATTGCATCCTTTACAGCTTCTGTAACAAGAACTGAACCACTGAATTTTTCACCGCCGTGAAGAACTCTGTGACCTACAGCAGCAATTTCTGCCATAGAAGAAAGCACACCCTTATCTCCACTTGTAAGAGTATCAATAACAATTTTAATAGCTGCAGAATGATCTGCCATTGCCATGGGAACAGCTTTACAGTTTTTAGTTTCGTCAGCCGGTACTTTATGAGTGAAAGTGCTTTCACTTCCTATCTGTTCGCAAATACCTTTTGCAAGCATTTCATTGGTAGTCATATCAAAAAGCTGATATTTTAATGAAGAACTTCCGCAGTTGATAACAAGTATTTTCATTTTTTTCCTCCGTAATATTGTTTTTTACTGTACTTTGGTATTATAATAGTATTAATAAATAAATGCAAGTATTTTTTGCGGAGTGATTGAATTGCAAATTGCTTTTGTTGCAAGTGAATATAATCCGTTTCATAACGGTCATAAATATCATATCAGTAAAACAAAAGAAGCAGGAGCAGACGCTGTTGTTTGTGTTATGAGCGGAAATTTTGTTCAAAGAGGGGAGCCGGCTGTCGCCGAAAAACATTTCCGTGCTGAAGCAGCAATTCTCGGCGGTGCTGATCTTGTCATTGAGTTACCTTTAAAATATGCGGTTTCAACTGCATCATATTTTGCCAAAGGCTTTATTGACACAGTAAATGCAACAGGTATCAACGGAGCAGTATCATTTGGTTCTTCGGTCGATATAGATGTTCTTCAGAATATTAAAAATGTTATTTTTTCCGAAGAATGTGAGAATTTTTGCAAACAGCAATCAAAAATCGGAAAGTCATATCCATCCGCAAAATCACATTTTTTTAAAGAAAAATGCCAAAATTTACAGAGCGATATTCTTAATGATTCAAATAATATTCTTGCATTGGAATATCTTAATGCTATTGATAAAACTTTGAAAAATTTTGAAATTATGTCTGTTAAACGGCTTGGTGCAGCCCACGATTCTCAAATTACTACGGGTGAATTTGCAAGTGCAGGCTATATAAGACGATTAATTTATGAAGGAAAATATGAATTGGCAAAAGAATTTATACCTGAAAAGATTTTTTCTTATTATTCCGATTTGTCAGTTAAAAACTGTTTTCCTATCAATAAGAATAAGTTTAATACCGTTGCTGTTTCAAGGCTGATTTCCCTTGATATAAATGATATTAAAGAGATAAATAATGTAACGGGCGGATTAGAAAACAGAATAATCAATGCTGTAAAAAATTCTGATGAGCTTGATACAATATACAATCTTATAAAGTCAAAACGCTTTACACATTCAAAAATCAGACAAATAATCTTGAATGCAGTATTGGGAATTAAAAAATCTGATTTGGAAAGCGGTTTATCATATATCAGGGTTTTGGCTTTTAATAATAAAGGCAGAGAAATTCTTTATAAAATGAAATCTTCTGCAACTGTTCCTGTTATATCAAATCTTTCTCAAGCAGATAGCTCTAACCGTGATGCAATACTTGATTATACCGCCGGCAGAATTTTTAACTTATGTTTACCGGAAGTATACACATCAAATCCCGAATACAGAATTGCTCCTGTATATGTTGACATCTAAAGCATCCGATAAATTATGATAAAGCTTTTTTATTTTCTCATATTATAAATTCTTACATAGATGCAACTTTATTATATAAAAAAACAGCACCTTTCGGTGCTGTTTTTTAATATACAAGTTCATCAATTTCTTTTACAGCCTTTTTAAGCTCCTTAGGAATAAATGTAAAGGTATTATTCTTTACAAAAGATGTATATTTTGCGGCTTTTTTGTCGTTATTTCCTTTAACTTTTGAAAAAAGCTGAGTTAAAAGAATTTGTCTGGACGGATTCTTTTTAGTCTTAATATTTTTAAGCTGTATTGCAATATTGTTATTGATTGCAATATTTTTTAATGATATAAAAAGATTACCTTTTCGTGTCATTTTGTCAAAGCATACCAATTCATCATTTACATATACTTCAACAGCATCACAGTCTGAAATATCAATGAAATTTAAATCATAGTCTCTTTTTTCGGGAATCAGCGACAGCTCTCCGCAGGATGCGTTAATGCTAAATGTTAAATCAGAGCCGTTTTTTGTAACTTCAAATTTTGTTTCGCAATATTTTCCGTTTTTATAATCAAGAGTTTCTCCGTCATCTTCATATAAAGTAAAAGTATTATTGCCTCTTGAAATAAGAATTTCAAAATAATCGGGATTTTCAACACTGTTAGTTCCGTCATTGGGCCCCAGAGGTATGATTGCACCTTCTTTTGCAAGTACGGGAATGACTGCCTGATCTCTGTACAAATCAACAATTGTATTTCCGTTATAAATTAAGCCGGTAAAAATATCTGTATATCTGCCCTTGGGAAGATATGCCCTCGTAGAAGCAAGACCTGTTTTATCGTTTACTTTTTCGGTAATCGGACAAACAATCATTTCTGTTCCGAACCAATATTCATTGGGGCACATATAAGCTCTCTCATCTCTCGGATTGTTGTAATACATTGGCTCTGTTAGACATTTTCCTTCAGCTGCAGTAAGTCTGTTCATAGAATACAGATAGGGAATAAGCCTGTGTCTTAACCGCAAAAACTCTGCTGCAGTTTTTTCTGTAAACCTATTATACATCCACGGTTCTTTGCCCATGAATTCATTGGAAGTGGAGTGTAATCTGTTAATCGGACTGAATACACCGTATTGAACCCAGCGAAGATATAATTCATCATCGCGATAACCTCTGCAATGACCGCCTATATCGTGACTCCACCAGCTGTATGCAATGTTTGAGGCAGTTGAAGTAAAATATGGCTGGAAATCAAGTGAATCCCATGTCTGAACAGTATCTCCGGAAAAACCGAGAGGATATCGTTGAGAACCGATTCCTGCAAATCTTGATAAAATCAGAGGGCGTTTTCCGTCCCTTGAAATATCAAGGGAATGATAATGGTTGAGAGCCCATAAGGGATCAAGACCTTTAACAGAAGTATTTTTTCCTTGCTGCCAGTCAATCCACCAGAATGAAACTCCGTCTCTTTCGTGTGGATGATGAAGAAATCTGAAATATCCTTCTGTAAATTTTTCATCTGTTATATCGAATTTTATCTGCTTTTTTGTATTTTTATCAATATTCATAAATTCACAGAATTCAGCATAGGCATCTTCAAAAAACTTGCATCCTGATGCAGGATGGAGATTCATTGTAACTTTAAATCCGTTGTCATTAAGCCATCTGAGAAAGCCTTTATGGTCTGGAAATAAATCAGTATTCCATGAATATCCTGTCCATCCGGGAAATGCTGTATTATAGAAAATTTCAAGAATACTATTTTTACTGCTTTTGTCAAGAGCATCTGTTCCAAATTTTTTTACAACATCAACCCAATGCCAATCCATATCAATAGTTGCTACGGTTACAGGGATTTTTTCATCAATAAATCTCTGCATCAAATCAGTATATTCCTGTTGTGTATATGCTTTGTATCTGCTCCACCAGTTACCGAGTGTAAATCTCGGAATAAGCGGTGTATGACCTGTCAGATTAAATAAATCTTTAACTGCCTCTCGGTATTTATAGCCGTAGCAGAAATAATATTTATCAATTTCTTTGTATGCACGTGGTATGACCTTGCCGTTATCCTCGAGTATCAGTGAATCACTGTCATCAATCAGAGCAACACCGTTTAATGAAACAACCCCGTTGCCGACTGTTGTTTTGCCGTTTATTCCGTCGAGAGTTCTTCTTGTTCCGCCAAGATTCCCTTTTTTGTAATCTTTTATTTTTCTGCCGTCTTCAAGAATAACATATTCCAATTCGTTTTTGTCAAAGCTATAGCAGAATTCAATTGAAGATGTTGAGATTATTATCCGGTTATTTAATATCTCATAATCAAAAGCATCACCGATAAGATTTCTGTTGATTACGGTCTGTGTAGCATTGTCACAAAAGCAGGAATTCCTTTGATTTTCAACTCTTATCAAATATGGCGTCAGCACGGAAAATCTGAAGCTTTTGTATGTTATAATGTTTGATTTCGAAGCTTCGCCAGAAGTATTAATTTTTAATTGTGATAAATAGTTACTCATAATGCTCACTCCTGAAAAATTTTCATATAATTTTCAATTTTATAATAACATCAGAGTAAAAAATATGTCAATACCAATCATAGCTGTGATGTTTTTTCAAATTGTTTTCTTAGATTTTTAATTATTTTAGTTTCAAGGCGGCTTACATACGATCTTGAAATATCATAAATTTCTGCAATCTGATTTTGAGTAAGAGGTTCATTTCCGTCAAGGCCGTACCGCATAATGATTATGTCTTTTTCTCTCTTATTTTTGATGTTTTCTATAAAGCTTTTCAGCAACAAAATTTTATTTTTTCTGTCAAAATCTTCGGCAATGGTATCTTCTACGGCAATAATATCCATAAGTGTCAGCGGATTGCCTTCAGAATCTGTTTCAATAGGCTCTTCCAATGAAATATCAAGGACAGTTTTTTTCTTGTTACGGAAATACATCAGTATTTCATTTTCAATACATCTTGAAGCGTAAGTCGCGAGACGCACACCTTTATCCATATTATATGAATTAACAGCCTTTATCAAGCCGATTGTACCGATAGAAATCAGCTCTTCATTTTCATAATCATTTATGTAATATTTTTTCATTATATGAGCTACAAGCCTTAAATTATGTTTAATCAGCATCTCTTTAGCTTTTTCATCACCGTTTTTCATTGCAAATAAATATTTATTCTCATCTTCAGAGCTTAACGGTGGAGGAAAAGCTCCTATGTTTTCAAAATGAAGAGCAAGAAAGAGAATATTAGAAATTATTTCATTAATAAACATACTTCAACTCCCGAAATAAAGATAATATTATATTATGATTTTACTGAAAATTAATGTATGTCTTTATTTAAATATTGAAAATCACTTGACACAATGATAAAATAAATATATCAACGTGAGGTGATGGTTTATGAAAAAAGTTATTTCACTGTTTCTTTCTTTATTACTGATAGTTATTTCCGTCCCGAATTTTACTTTCGCAAAAGAATCTGAAAACTATCCTTTGATTGTAGTTCCCGGATTCAGTGCTTCATATCTTTATGCTGTTGAGGATAACGGAAATGAGCGTCAACTGTGGGGTTCATTTGAGGGGATGAATATAACCGAAGTAATTCTTGCGAATATTACAAGGCTTGGTATCGGACTCGGAGGGACTGTTTTAGGAATGCCTGAGCTGCTTGCCAAAACTCTCAGCGACGGTATCGTTGAAATTCTCGGAGATATTGCCTGCAATCCGGACGGAACTCCTGTTGTAAAAACCGTAACTTATCCCAATGATCCGGCAATTACAAATTATGAATATCTGATTGAAGAAAAAGGCTCGATGCACGCCGCTGAAATTGAAATTATGTCAGATATTTCTGATTATTACGGTGATAAGGGCTTTGAAAACATATATTCTTTTCAGACAGATTTCCGTCCGAGCATTGTTGATGCAATTGAAAATCTTCGCAATTATGTTGATGCAGTACTTGAATATACCGGTGCTGAAAAAGTTGATATTTTTGCTGTTAGCTACGGCGGACAAATAGCTGCATCATATCTTAATGTTTACGGTTATGAGAATAAGATTCATAATGCTGTACTTACAGTTCCGGCTATTGGCGGTGCCGCACTGGCCTATGATATTATGAATGAAAATGTTTGCTTTGATGAAGAAACATTATTTTATTTTCTTGAAAATGGAATGATGCTTGAAGAAGATATTAACTGGCTTATGAAAGCTCATTCTCTCGGTTTTTTGGATGAATTGCTTAATCTGCTTGTAAAGGACGGCATAAAGGACTTAATAGGCTTTTGGGGAAGCATCTGGGATTTTATTCCTGCAGAACATTATGAAGAATTGAAGGTTCGCTTTCTTGATTCGAAAGAGAATAAATTACTTATAGAGAAAAGTGATAAGTTTCATTATGATATTCTTCCTTTAATGTCGCAGAAGCTTCAGGAATGTATTGAAAACGGAATAAATATTTATATTGTAGCGGGTTATGATAATCCGGCTGTTACAGGTATGCAAGAGCAATCAGACGGTATTATACATATTAATGCTGCCACCGGTGCTGTTTGTGCTCCGTACGGCTTGAGATATTCTGACGGCTTCAAAGGCCAGTTTTTGACCTGTAATGATAAATCGCATAATCACATGTCACCGAATATGGCGGTTGATGCATCTTCAGGTTATCTTCCGGAGCAAACCTGGTATGTGAGCGGTCTCTTTCACGGTATGACATGGAAGGATGAATATACAATTTCTCTTTGTAAAAAGCTTCTTTTTACTGATGAGCTTTTAAGTGTACATTCTGATTGTGATTACCCTCAGTTCAGATATTCGACTAATTTGTGCTTTGCTGTTGATTTCAGTTTTGATAATGTCCCTTATGCAACTGTTTCTGATAATTGTAAATCTTTAACAGTTACCAATATATCCGAAAAATACAAAATTAAGCTTTTATCAATTTCAGCTTTCGGTGAGGATATCACTTTTGAATTGCCTTATTGTACAATACTTGAACCGTCCGAAAGCATCAGCTTAGCAATTAACTGTGATTTGAGTAAAAGCAGCTATAAAACAGTTGATATTTGTGTAAATTTTGCATCTTTAGGCAATATTTCAATGCAAGGCGAAAGAACACTGTCTTTCTTACTTGACAACGGCGTTGCACCTGCTTATAATTCTGAAGAACCTTATACCGATGTTTTACAAGCAACTTTTTTTGACAATTATTTTGGCAGCTGCATTAAAAAGTTGTTGATTAAAACTGGTTTTTATGATTATATTAAAATGATTGTCAATTGTTTTCTTGGTTTATTCTTAATTAAATTTGTATAAAAAGGAGAGAACTATGTGCGTGAAAGTTCAAAGGCGGCACTATGCGGAGTTATAACCGCATTATCCGTTGTAGTTATGTTAAGCACTTATCTCTCGCCGTTCCTTGTATATACAGCACCTGTTTTTGCCGGCTTGCTTCTTATTTTTGTTGTAAGTGAATTAGGCATAAAATGGGGGATGGGTACATATTTTTCGATAAGCCTGCTATCTTTTTTTATAATTTCAGATAAGGAATCAGCAGTATTTTTTTCAATGTTTTTCGGTTATTTCCCGATACTTGAATATGTAATTGAGAAAAAAATCCGAAATTACATTATAAAATATTTCTTGAAATTTTTGATATTTAATTCAGCCTGTATTTTGTCTATACTTGTATGCTTATTTGTTCTTGGAATAGATTCAGGCGAGTTTATATCAGACAGTATGATATATAATATTATTTTTATTATTCTTATGAATATATTATTTATCATTTATGAAACTCTTATAAGAAGATTGCAGGAGCTTTATGAAAAAAGATTTCAGAGCTTTATAAAAAAAATCTTTAATATAAAGTAATTATTTACTGTTTTAATCATAACTATTACTGATTATTATTTTTTTGGTGATGTTATGAGAGAAGTTTTTTCAATAATATTTGCTATTGTTTTTTTTTCATTAAGCATTTTTATATCTTCAAAAAAAATCAGTCAAAATTTTATCTCTGCTTTTTCCGAAAAGGAATTATCTTATTCTGAGCATACCGTCATTCTCGATGCCGGTCACGGCGGGGAAGACAGTGGTGCTATTGCTGTAGACGGAACTTATGAAAAAGATATCAATTTGCAAATTTGTAAAAGATTGGCCCTGATATTTGAGCTTTTGGGTATTAAATATATTGAAATACGTACTGAAGATATAAGTGTCGGTGATACTTCTCTTGATACAATAAGAAAACGCAAGGTATCTGATATTAATAAAAGATATGAAATCATAAATAATACCCCTGACTCTATACTTTTAAGTATTCATCAGAATAATTTTCCTGTTGAAAAATATAACGGCGTGCAGGTATTTTATGCTTTAACCGAAACATCCGATATTTTAGCCGATTTTATCCAACAATCTGTTGTTAATAATTTGCAAAGCGATAATAACAGAAAAATTAAGCAATGTGATAATTCTGTTTTTTTGTTAAATAAAGCGAAGGTTCCATCCGTAATGGTTGAATGCGGATTTATTTCCAATAATTTTGAGCTCAGCCAATTAAAATCAGATTATTATCAATTGCAAATTTCTTATTTTATAACAAAAGGTTTAATTAATTATTTGTTGAATTATTAAGGAAAAAATATTATGTCTCAAAAAAATAAAACTGCTTATATTTGCATTAATTGCGGATATAAATCACTAAAATGGGTAGGAAAGTGTCCCGATTGTAATGAGTGGGATACATTTGAAGAGCAGGTTGAAGAAAAATTTTCATCTGCAAGGAATTCTGCCGAGTTAAAACCGCTTCATTTATTTGAAATTGATGAATTTACTGAGCATCGCTATGACACAGGTATATCTGAGCTTAACAGAGTTCTCGGAAGCGGTCTTGTCAAGGGTTCTGTCGTGCTGTTAAGCGGTGATCCCGGAATCGGAAAATCGACATTGCTGTTGCAAGCAACTGAAGCATTAGGCAAAACTAAACAAATTTTATATGTATCCGGTGAAGAATCAGCACATCAATTAAAGCTTCGGGCAGACAGGGTAGGGGTTAAATCAAAAAATCTTACAGTAATTTGTGATACAGATGCTCAAGCGATATGTGATTATATTCAAAATACAAAGCCAGAAGTTGTAATTATAGATTCTATACAAACTATGGCTATAAAGGAGATTAATTCTCTTGCAGGAAGCATTACTCAGGTAAGAGAATGCTCAAATCTCTTTATGCGTTTTGCAAAAGGACTTAATATTCCTATAATTATCGTCGGACATGTTAATAAAGACGGTAATATTGCAGGTCCGAAGGTACTTGAACATATTGTTGACTGTGTATTATATTTTGAAGGCGAAAAAAATCTTTCTTACAGAATTCTTCGTGCAGTAAAAAACCGTTATGGTTCTACAAACGAAATCGGTGTTTTCGAAATGAAAGACAGAGGACTTGTCGAAGTTAAAAATCCGTCTCAAGCTCTCATTTCAGGAAAGCCTTCTAATGTTTCAGGCTCTTGCATAGCTTCGGTTATGGAAGGCAGCAGACCGATTCTTGCAGAGGTTCAGGGACTTGTCTGTCAATCAGGCTTTGGCACCCCAAGAAGGATGTCAACCGGCTTTGATTATAACAGAATGTCATTACTTGTAGCTGTTCTTGAAAAACGTGCCGGGTATTTTATGGGAAATTGTGATATTTTTGTCAATGTTGCCGGAGGATTAAAAATTGACGAACCGGCATCTGATTTGCCTGTAGCATTATCCTTGATTTCCAGTTTCAAGGATGAAATAATTCGTGACGATTGCATATCGTTTGGAGAAATTGGTTTATCCAGCGAAATAAGAAGTGTTAGTTTTGCAGATCAACGAGTACGCGAAGCAATACGTCTTGGATTTAAAAAATGCATTATCTCCGAACACAATCTTAAAGAATTACCGAATGATTTCAAAGATAAAATTGAAATTATTGGTGTTAATAATATCAGAGCTGCTTATATTGAAGCAACAAAATAAATGAGGTGTAAACAATGAAAAAAGAAATTCATTCCGCCGCAAATTTCAGAGCAACCGTAACTGTCCTTGTAATAAGTATTGCCGTTACAGCAATAATAAGAAAATACACTAAATAGTTGATTATATTTAGTGATTATAAATTATACAAAATTATTTTTGAATTTTAATAAGTGTTGATATGTCAAGGAATTTAGCATTATCTCTCCCCTAAATTATACAAAATATTAATTTTGTATAATTATCTGTATTTTTTTAGGGCTATTTCTATATCTCCTTTTATAATTGTTTTTATTGAAAACGGATTAAATTATATGAATGATAATTATTTAAGTACATTACCAACTAAAGTCGTGGAATTTTTACATTATCAATCTAATGTAAAAAATAAATCAGAGCTTACATTAAATGAATACTGTCTTGATTTGAGATTATTTTTCAGATTTCTTGTTTTGTCATCAGTAAAAGCAAAATTTGATGACAATGATATTGATAATACTGATATTACCTTTATAAAAGATGATTTTTATAAAAATATCACATTGAATGATGCATACAGATTTTTATCATATTGTAAAACCGAGAGAAAAAATCAGGAAAAATCCCGAGCCAGAAAAGCATCTGCCATCAGAACGTTTTTTAAATATCTTAAAATGAACGGTATTATTTATGATAATCCTATGATAAATCTTGATTCACCGAAATTAAAAAAGAGTCTGCCAAAATATCTCACAATTGAGCAGGCAAAAAAATTGCTTATCAGCGTTGACGGTCCTAATAAGGAACGCGATTACTGTATTCTTGTGCTTTTTCTTAATTGCGGATTGCGGTTATCAGAATTGGTTTCAATTAATTATAATTCAATAAAATATGACGATGAAAATGCCTCTGTAGTTATAACCGGTAAAGGCAACAAAGAACGAACAGTATATTTTAATAATGCCTGCATTCTCGCAATAAAGAGATATATGAACGTTCGACCTAAAGACGGCGTAAAAGATCGTGATGCCTTGTTTTTGTCAAACAGACTAACAAGAATTAGCACAAAAACCGTGCAGCACCTTGTTGAACAATATTTAAAAAAGGCAGGTCTTGACGGACTGGGGTTTTCGGTTCATAAATTAAGGCATACCGCAGCAACGCTAATGTACCAATCCGGTAATGTTGATGTGTTAGAGCTTAAAGAAATTTTAGGTCATGAAAATCTGAATACTACGCAGATTTATACACATCTCAATAATGAAAGCTTGAGGAAGGCTGTTGAGTCCAATCCCCTTTCTGATTTCAATGCTGATAAATAGAATAATTTATTAAAGAGTCTCCGCAGTTTTTAGGGAGACTCTTTTTCTATATAATAATCTTGTTATATATTAAGGCAACAACAACATCCAACAAAGATGCTGCAACACCAAACATCTGCAATATTATAAATTTGATTATGTAATTTTTTATATTAATATAATTGTTAATATTTGTGAAGACAACAGAGTTTATCGCAGAACTCATTTGAATGGCGATATCTGATGCTAAAAACATTGTAATAACAAAAATTATTGCAGAGGGCAGCTTTAATAGCATAAATTGTAAAATACCAAAAGCTTCAGGATTTAAGTAAAATAACGTAAAAATACATCCATAATAAATACCGGTCAAAATATTGCAGCATAATATAAAAGTAGCTCCAACACTGCATAATCCCAATACAAACAGCGAAATATATATTGATGAATACATAATCAGATTTTTTATAAATATTGTTAATCCGTTTTCAGAATATAAAAACAAATCAATAATTAACAGCTGTGAATCTGAAAAAACATACACAAGGGTTGTGCCAATGATAAGACCACATAAAAAAATAATGAAAAACATAATAATACTGCTGTTGTTTTTTATGCTCTGTAATATATATCTGAAATCAATCTTTCTTTTTACAGATAAAATCATCATTTTTTTCATTTATACACTTCCCTTTTCTGTTATCTGAAATTTGAAGATATTACCGAACCGACAGAACTTGTCAGTATATATATCGGAAGCAAAATTAGCACTGAAAATTTTGTTGAAAATTCAGACATAGCAAAGAGAACAAGAATAATAATTAAAGCAACAATTAAACCTGTTAATGCTCCCCAAACAATTCCCTTTGACTTTGACATTTTTCCTGCACAAATACCTGTAAAAAACCCGCTTAATATTGCTATTACAAACCAAAAATATACTCTTGAAGAGGGCTGAAAATCATATTTTGTAATAATTAACGAGCTTATCAGAAGCAGCAAAATTGAAATGATTATCCCGATTAAAACAGAACAAAATATTGTATTAATTACAGAATTATTATTTAAGAACTTTTTCTTTTTCATTATAGTGCTCCTTATTTATTAATCTGATAAACAATATGCACGAAAATTTAATTTTATTCAAAAAAAATCTGCAACACAACAGTGTTGCAGAAAAAAATTATTCTTCTTCGTTTTTCTTGCTTCTTCTCTTTGAAGTCTTCTTTTCTTCTTTTTCAGCAGCCTTAGCAGCTTCAAAAGCAGCTTTTTCGCTTTCAGCTCTTTCATTAGCTGTATTATTGGTCTGAATAGCCCAACGCATTATAACAAGCTTGTTTCTTTCGGCACCTGTTTCAAGAACGATAGAATCTTCCTTAACGGTTACAACCTTACCGTATATACCGCCGATTGTAGTAATAACGTCACCAATCTGAACTGAATCGCGAAGCTTCTGTTCTTCCTGCTGTTTTTTCTTCTGCGGTCTGATCATAATGAAATACATAAGAACAAGCATTGCAACCATCATAATGATCATTGTAACAGAACTTCCCTTCTGTGCAGTTCCGTCACCAGCAGTTGTTCCTGCACCCATACATAAGAAATTTAAGGTATCAAATAACATAAAAAATTCCTCCAAGTACATAATGTCAGTATTATATATTAAAATAATTATAAATGCAATACTTTATTTAACAAAAGTTAAATTAAAGGTGCTCGTTTATCAAGAATCTGTCTGTATTTATTATAAAATTCATCATATGTATCATTTTCTATATTCTCTCGGATTTTTTCCATTAATGAATTATAGAAATACAGATTATGCATAACGGCAAGTCTCAAGCCGAGAACCTCTTTTGCTTTTAAAAGATGTCGCAGATATGCACGGGAATGATGTCTGCAGACAGGACAGTCACAATTTTCATCAACAGGTCTTATATCTTTTTCAAAACAAGCATTGTTTATATTTAATATACCGTTCCAAGTAAACAGATGTCCGTGACGTGCATTTCTTGACGGCATTACACAGTCAAATAAGTCAACTCCGCGATAAACACCCTCGAGTATATTCACAGGTGTTCCGACACCCATAAGATATCGTATTTTATTATCAGGCATATGCGGCTCAACGGCATCAATTATTTCATACATAACAGGTGCCGGCTCACCAACGGCAAGACCGCCGATAGCATAACCGTCGAGATCAAGTTTTGCAATTTCCTGCATATGCTTTACACGAAGCTCGGGGAACGTACAGCCTTGATTAATTCCGAACAGTAATTGCTTCTTATTGACAGTATCGCACAATGCATTTAATCTTTCGTGTTCATCTTTACAGCGTATCAGCCAACGTGTTGTTCTTTCACAGGATTGTTTTGAATATTCAAAGGTGGAGGGATTTTCAACACATTCATCAAAAGCCATTGCAATTGTCGAACCGAGATTTGACTGTATTCTCATACTTTCCTCCGGGCCCATAAAAATCTTTCTTCCGTCGATATGAGAATTAAAATATACACCTTCTTCTTTTATCGAACGAAGCTTTGCAAGAGAAAAAACCTGAAACCCGCCGGAATCGGTAAGAATAGGCTTATTCCAACCTGTAAACTGATGCAGTCCGCCCATTTCTTTAATAGCTTTGTCACCGGTTCGCACATGCAGATGATATGTATTGCAAAGCATAACCTGACATTTTATGTCCATAAGGTCAAAAGAAGATAATCCGCCTTTAATTGCAGCTGTAGTTGCAACATTCATAAAACCGGGGGTTTGTACGGTCCCGTGAACTGTAGTGAACTCTCCCCTTCTCGCTTTTCCATTTTTTTTAATTAATTTGTACATATAAGCTCCTTAAATTTCATCGGTTATAATAGTTGAATCACCGAATGAGAAAAAGTGATATTTTTCCTCTATAGCAATTTTATAAGCATTAAGGGCATTTTCTCTTCCGCAAAATGCGGAAACAAGCATTATAAGAGTGCTTTCGGGCAAATGAAAATTTGTGATCAATGTATCAATACACTTAAATTTATAGCCCGGATAGATAAATATGTTCGTTGAGTTACTGCAGGGCTTTATAAAACCGTTTTCATCACAGGCAGATTCAAGGGTTCTGCAGCAGGTGGTTCCCGTGCATATAATTCTTCCGCCGTTTTTCTTTGTCTCGTTAATCATATCGGCAGTTTCGGGAGAAATAAAATAATTCTCATAATGCATATCGTGATCTTCAATATTTTCGGCTTTTACAGGTCTGAATGTACCAATGCCGACATGAAGCGTAACATATGCAATTTTTATTCCTTTTTCTTTAATTTTTTCAAGAAGTTCAGGCGTATAATGAAGTCCTGCAGTCGGTGCTGCTGCAGAACCGTCATTTTTGGCATATACTGTTTGATATCGGTTCTTATCCTCAAGCTTTTTTGTTATATAATGAGGAAGCGGCATTTCACCGATTTCTTCAAGTCTTTCAAGAAAAACACCATCATAAGAAAACTTAACAAGCCTGTTTCCGTTAGCAAGAACTTCTAATACCTTACATTCAAGAATTGAATTTCCGAATATAAATTCTGAACCTTCTTTTGCACGCTTTCCCGGTCCTGCAATACATTCCCAGATATCATTTCCCTTATTATTAAGAAGAAGAAATTCAACTTTTGCACCCGTATCTTTTTTAATTCCGTAAATTCTTGCAGGCAAAACCTTCGAATTATTAAGAACAAGACAATCTCCCTTGTGCATATAATCAATAATGTCATAAAAATGCTTATGTTCAATTGTACCTGAATGCTTACCGATAACAAGAAGTCTTGAATGGTCACGTTTTTCAGCAGGGCTTTGTGCAATAAGCTCTTCGGGAAGCTCAAAATAAAAATCACTTTTTTTCATAAAATCGCCTTATATGTTAAAATTTGCAAATTACAACAAATAAAATGTATGATGTAAACATAATTATTAGAAATATTTATAATAAATATAACCTATATTTATAGAAATTGCATAAAAGATAATTGACACAAATTAAAATTGGTGATAAAATTAAAAAATATAAATTATGTTATCACAAATACCAAAAAGAAGCAATACCTAAACAAGCCTTTTTGAATATAATATTTGTGACGGAGGTATATTATGGATAAAAGTTATAAAGTAGGCATTATAGGTGCCACAGGTATGGTAGGTCAAAGATTTATTTCTCTTCTTCACGATCACCCTTGGTTCAACATCACTGTTCTTGCTGCAAGTCCCCGTTCTGCCGGAAAAACCTATGAAGAAGCACTCGACGGAAGATGGGTTATGAAAACCGAGCTTCCCGAAAAAGTCAAATCAATGGTTGTTATGGATGCACAGGCAGACATTGAAAAAATCGCAGCTGCAGTTGATTTTGTATTCTGTGCCGTTGATATGAAAAAGGATGAAATCAAGGCTCTTGAAGAAGCATATGCAAAAGCTGAATGTCCCGTTGTTTCAAATAACAGTGCTCACAGATTTACTCCCGATGTTCCTATGATAGTTCCTGAAATTAACGGTAAGCATTGTGAGGTTATTGCTTCACAGAAAGAGCGACTCGGAACAAAGAGAGGTTTTATTGCTGTTAAGTCAAACTGCTCTCTTCAGAGCTATGTTCCCGCTCTTTATCCCCTTGATGAAAAATTCGGCGTTGAAGATGTTCTCGTATGCACATATCAGGCAATTTCAGGTGCAGGAAAAACCTTTGAGCGTTGGCCCGAAATGGTTGACAATGTAATTCCGTACATTGGCGGCGAAGAAGAAAAAAGTGAAAAAGAACCCCTCAAAATTTGGGGTAAAGTCGAAAACGGTGAAATCGTTCCCGCTTCAAAGCCACATTTTACAGCTCAATGTCTTCGTGTTCCCGTATCAGACGGACATATGGCAGCAGTATTTGTAAGATTCAAGAATAAACCTTCCAAGGATGAAATCATTGAAGTTTGGAATAGCTTCTCAGGCCGTCCTCAGGAGCTCCGACTCCCCCACGCTCCCAAGCAGTTCCTTAACTACTTCACAGAAGACAATATGCCTCAGACAAAGCTTCACAGAGACCTTGAAGGCGGTATGGCAGTTTCAATAGGCAGACTCAGAGAAGATACACAGTATGACTATAAGTTTGTATGTCTTTCTCATAATACTCTCAGAGGTGCAGCAGGCGGTGCAGTCCTTGCAGCAGAACTCCTCTGTGCGGAAGGTTATATTGAACCCAAAAACTGAATACGGTGATTTTATTTGAAAAAAACTATTTTCACAGGCACGGCAACGGCACTTATCACGCCTTTTGACGTGACGGGAAAAGAAGTTGATTATTGCTCCTTTGAAAAGCTTGTAATTTTCCAGGTTAAAAATTATGTTGATGCATTAGTGGTTGCAGGGACAACAGGTGAATCCCCTGTATTATCAACAAAAGAAAAAACTGAACTGATAAAAATTGCAAAAAGTAACTGCGGTAGAATACCGGTTATTGCAGGTACAGGCTCAAATAATACAGAAGAAGCAGTAAGAAAATCAAATGAAGCTGAAAAACAGGGAGTCAACGGTTTATTAATCGTGACTCCCTATTATAATAAATGTACTCAAGAAGGAATTATAAAACACTATTTTCATATAGCTGAAAGAGTTTCTACGCCGATGATAGTTTATAATGTCCCATCAAGAACAGGTGTAACTATTCAACCTGAAACTTATAAAGCACTGTCAGAATGTAAAAATATAGTCGCAGTCAAAGAAGCTTCAAATAACATATCAGATTTTAATAAATCAATTTCACAAAACACAGATTTGACTTTCTATTCAGGAAATGACGACCTGACAGTTTCACAGATGGTGTACGGTGCTAAAGGTGTAATATCTGTTATATCAAACATAATCCCATATGTTATAAAAAAAATCACATCAAAATGTCTTGATGGTAATTTTTATGATGCAACTGAATTACACAAAAAATATCTGAAGCTTATGAACAGTATGTTCTGTGAAGTAAATCCTATTGCAATAAAGAGTGCTTGTAATTTAATGTTCGGTTTTAATAATAAAGTTCGATTACCTTTAACTGAAATTTCTAAAGAAAATGAAGAATTAATTAACAAATTATTGGAAGAATATAATTTATTAGCTTAAAAAAACGCAATAAGCGTTACTGCTATTTATCATATCCAAGCGTTCTTTAATGAATATCGGTATTTTCATTAAAAATCTAATGCTTCAAACAATAAAAATATCAAAGGCGGCATCAACTGCTACAGATGCCGCCTTATATAATTTAATAGTGTTCTGTACCGCAGGAACAGGTTTTTTCAATACCGAAAATCTGCCAGAAGAAGCGGATAATTTTATAGATAAATCCGACAAAGCCATCCTTATGACAAATATGCGAACAAGCTACAGTTATGTCGTCAATAACAAGACTTTGTTCACTAAGCCAACTTATAATAGAGGGAGCAGAAATTACATTACCATTTCCGTCAATTGT
Organism: Acutalibacteraceae bacterium; assembly: GCA_045534425.1. Lineage (GTDB taxonomy): Bacteria > Bacillota > Clostridia > Oscillospirales > Acutalibacteraceae > RUG806. The sequence continues at coordinate 76,224 of JAZSJT010000039.1, forward strand.
ATTGATACCTGTACATCCACCGTTATCAGTCATATCCCTAAGGGCAAGATTCCATGTATTATGATGAAACAGCAAAGAAGTATTAGGAGCTGTTGAAGTGGTTGTGAGCCTTAATTTTGAATAATCAGAAGAATTTTCTAAAAGTGAATTCCAAGATGCTTTTGTATACAGGTCATAAATTGCAATACTGTCCTTTTTACAAGCAAACAGCCATATAGCTTTATTTCGGCAAGCCTGAGTCTCACTATTGCTCATAGCGTAAATAGGTGAAAAAATCAGTGCAGCGGAAATGAAATTATCATAATTAGCGGTTAATCTAATAGCTCCTGTGGCACCATAAGACCAACCCATCACGTAAATTCTGTTAGTATCAACATTAGAATTCTTACTGCAAAAATCATCAATTGCAGCCTTCAAGGCCGGAATTATAAGTGCAGAATTCCAAAAGAGTGCAGCTTCTTCGGCTGCTCTTGCGATAATTATATATGCACCGCCATTATAAAACTTTTGCTGATATTCCTTTGATGACCACAACGGAAAATCATTTGCGATTAGCTCCTCTCCTTCATATGTAGACTCACCGAAGCCGGGAAGTATTACGAGAAGAGGGTAACTAATTGAGTCGGAAGCACCGTTGGCAATAGGCGAAAAAAAACTATAATCAATATCATATCCGTTCTTTTTGGGACCTTCACCTCTTGACCACTGTGCTCTTATTGCATCCATCCCCGCACTTTCACTGACAGCAGCAAAGACACCTGAACAAAAGACAGGAAGAAGCATTAAAATACATAATGTTACAGCAATAATCCTTTTGAATAAAGTTTTCATTATTTTCACCTTCATTAATTTAACTAACTATATTATAGTCAGTTTTAATTTTAAGTCAATACGGAAATGGAAAAACGGTGATATGAAAAGGAATCACGGGAAACTTTTGACTGTTCAGCCCGCTTATAACCTTACTTTTTCAGTGATTTCGATGTCCCCTGCCTTATTCTTTTAATTCACCGTCCCCAGATTGGTTCCTTCCACAGATAGATTATGATAACTCTAAAAATTCAGCATCATATTTTTCATTTATGCTTAAAAAAATCTTTTCCAAGTTTCCATTATGTAGAAATTCTATATAAAAAACACTTGTTCCATTAGGTTTAACATCATCAAGACATAATTCAATAATGTCAGAAGAATTAACAACAAAATGTTTACAACATATATCTTTTATTTTTTCAATATCAAAAGCAGAACCAGTAATAATAACATTATCATAACTAACAGCTTTTTTTCGGTATGTCATTTTGTTTTCATTAAGTGGTTGATTCCAATCATTTGATTGCTTTAATTGAGACAAATCATAAGAATTTTCACTAAGTAATTTATAACAATCGTTTTCATAAAAATACACATTTTCTTTTGTATTCTTTTGACAAATTATAGCAACTGTTTCATTTTTATCTGTTATTACATTTGGTGCCGTATATAAAAACAAAATTCTACCATACTCATCCTCTTCAAGAACATCACAAGATGTAACAGAACCTTTAATTTCTGGGTAAAACATTCCAGGAACAGCATATGCACCGCAGATTAGAAGAGAACTGTCTATATTTACCGAAAAACAAGAACAGAAGAACATTATAAAAAACAAATTAACTATCAATAAACGTTTCAAAATAATACCTCCCAAACACGAAAATAAGCCCAACAAGCCCGAGAGGCCCACTTGGAATGTTCACGTTTAACATTTCCCCTTAAATCAGCTTCATATTCCCACGGCATATTATAGTAATTTTTTGCTAAAGTTAGATTGTTGCGTGAAAATAAATTATATGCAGCTGAAGGTATTGCAACAGAAAAGGTATATTCAATTGTTCCCAGCCTTTTTTCTTGCAATATATGGCCATATTCATGTTTTAAGTATTGCGTTTTAAAATCTTCACTATAATTATCTAGATTATGATTAAGAAATATTATACCACCATATGACCAAGAGGTTAAAAAGTCACTATTATGTCTAATAACTAATACATCTTTATAATATGAATAATATTGTGAATCAAACACCTTAATTATTTCATTATCTATTGTTTCATCAGTTTCGCTATTTTTTGAATAATTTCCAACACCACCACAAGCATCAGTCCCTTTTACATGCATTGTCCCTGTGATATCAGTATAATTTACCGGATTATTCGCACAATACGCAAACATATTAAAACCTAATATTCCCTGTCCTGTTGAAACATAACTATCCGGACTCAAAAATC